>NZ_JALQCW010000052.1 GCF_023241715.1 Pseudomonas morbosilactucae | reverse complement strand
TCGAACGCCGTGTCGCTGAAGGTGGTTCGGATCGACGGGTTCAAAACCGTGCATGAGTCACTCAACAGCGGTATCGGAAAAGAAGCCCGGCCTTATCAGCCGGGCTTTTTTCATTCTGATAACCGTCCAGCGCCAGGAACGTCGTTAGCCGCGTTTCATGCAGCGCTGGTAACGCTCATCCACCCGCTTGGCGAACCAGGCCGTGGTCAGTTTGCGGGTGATTTTCGGGCTCTTGAGTTCGATGCCTGGCAACAACTGACGGGGCAGCGGCTGGCCGGCGGCACGGTCGGCCAGGGCGAACACCCGCTGGTACAGGCGGGTCTGCTCAAACTCCGCGCCACTGCCCTTTTCCAATTGATCGCGCAGGGTCGGGTTGCGCATGTCCAACTGCTTGCCCAGGGTGCGCACCGCCAATTCGGTGCTGCCCGGCATCACCGAGTCGTAGCGGATCAGGTCGCCGTCCAGGGCCAGGGCAATCCCCGTGGCACGGCTGACGGCGTTCTGGAACGCGGCGTTGCGACTGGCGTACCAGCCGGCGTTGAAATCGGCGAAACGGTACAGCGGCTGCGGGTAATTCACTGGGTAGCCGAGTAAATGGGCGATGCCGAAATACATCCCGCCCCGGCGACTGAAGACTTCCTGACGCACTGAACCCTGAACTGGATAGGGATAGGCCCTGGCCTGTTTTTCGGCGAATTCGATGCTGACCTGCATCGGCCCGCCGGTGTGCACCGGGTTGAAGCTGCCGAACAAGGTCTTGCCCATGGGCACCATGCCGATGAAGTCATCGAAAATCGCGCTCAACTCTTTCTCGGTGCGAGCCTTGGCCAGCCGCTCGCTGTAGGACTGGCCGTTGGGCGAGCGCACCTGCAGGGCCGCACTCACCAGCAGCGACGGCACATGCACCTTGGCCGCGCGCCGGTCGATCTCCTGGCGGGCGATTTTGCCCAAACCGGGCACCGGCGGGTCCACCTGAAAGGTCGACTCCTGCTCGGCCACCGCCAGCACCGCACACAGGTTGCCCTTGCTCGGCTCGATGCCCTGGGCGCTGAACGCCACCTGGATGTCCGTGGCCCAGCCCTGGCGATCCTGGGTCTGCGGCGGCAACAGGCGAACAACCTGCGCCTGCACCTCGGCCGGGCTTGGCGTCGGCGCCTGGGCACCGCGCTGGCCGGCGCAACCGGCCAGCAGCAACAGCGCCGTACTGGTGAAAATAACTCGATGCAGGTTCATGATTCCCCAAATACCGTGCCGGTCCACCCTGCTTCCAGTGAAGCAGGTTGCCGCGAATATCGACCGACAACCGCCAACGGCGTTCCCCCACGCCACCCGGCTAGACCAATAACCGCGAAGATCGGCGATTTTCACCTACGCTCAATCTGCAGCGCCCCGAGGGCGTCACGGGGCGCCGGCTGATCTGCCGTAAAACCCACTGTTCAAGGAGTTCGAACTGGATGTTAAGCCTGGATTTTCTCATCACCTCACTGATCGTCGTGCTGATCCCCGGCAGCGGCGTGATCCTGACCATTTCCACCGCCCTGGTGGCCGGCAAGCGCGCCAGCCTGTTCACCGCCGTGGGCTGCACCGCCGGCATCGTCCCGCACCTGCTGGCCTCGGTGCTGGGCCTGTCGGCGCTGTTGCACACCAGCGCCCTGGCTTTCCAGGGCCTGAAATTCGCCGGGGTCGCCTACCTGCTGTACCTGGCGTATGCCACCTGGCGTGATCGCTCGGCCTTCGCCGTGGACCGGCACACCGGCAGTACCCGCGCCGGCAGCCTGATGCTCAAGGCCTGCCTGCTGAACATCCTCAACCCCAAACTGACCATCTTCTTCCTGGCCTTCCTGCCCCAGTTCATCCGCCACGATGGCGCCGCCCCGGCCCTGCAAATGCTCAGCTTGAGCGCGGTATTCATGGCCATGACCCTGGCGGTGTTCGTGCTCTACGGGTTGCTGGCAAACCTGTTCCGCCGAGCCGTGATCGAGTCGCCCCGGGTGCAAAACTGGCTACGCCGCAGTTTTGCCGCGAGCTTCGCCGCCCTGGGCCTGAACCTGGCGTTCGCCCAACGCTGAGGGGGCGGCTACAGCGCCCCGCCGTCCAGTGCATGCATTTGATTTCCCAGTGAGGGCAAGACATGAACTGCAGCGACGTATTGATCATCGGCGCCGGGCCTACCGGCCTGGTTCTGGCCCTGTGGTTACGCCAGCAAGGTATCCAGGTGCGCATCATCGACCGCACCTCGGGGCCCGGTACCACGTCCCGGGCCCTGGCCGTGCAAGCCCGGACCCTGGAGCTGTACCGCCAACTGGACCTGACCCAGGCCATCCTTGAACAGGGCCACCAGGTGCCGGCGGTGAATCTCTGGGTCCAGGGCCAGCGCGCCGCCCAGTTGCCCCTCAATGACATTGGCGAGGACCTGACGCCCTACCCCTTCCTGCACATTTTCCCCCAGGACCTGCACGAGCAATTGCTGGTGGAGCGCCTGGCGAGCCTGGGGGTGAGTGTGGAGCGCGACACCGAACTGCTGGGCTTCAACGACCTGGGCAACCTGGTGGAAGCCCGACTGCGCCATGCCGACGGCTACGAGGAACGCTGCCAGGCCTTTTACCTGGCCGGCTGCGACGGCGCCCGCTCGACGGTGCGCCAAACCCTGGGCAGCGGTTTTCCGGGAGGCACCTATCGGCAGGTGTTTTATGTCGCGGATGTGGACGCCAGCGGCCCGTCCATCGACGGCCAACTGCACGTGGACCTGGATGAGTCGGACTTTCTCGCGGTCTTCCCCCTGGCCGGTGCAGGCCGCGCCCGGCTGATCGGCACGGTCACCGGCGAACACGCCGAAGCCCCGGAAGAGTTGCGTTTCGAGGACGTCAGCCACCGCGCCCTGGACCAACTCCAGGTCGAGGTGCAACGGGTCAACTGGTTCTCCACCTACCGTGTGCATCACCGGGTGGCAGAGCAGTTTCGCAGCGGGCGGGTGTTTCTCTTGGGGGATGCGGCCCATGTGCACAGCCCGGCCGGCGGCCAGGGCATGAACACCGGAATCGGCGACGCCATCAACCTGGCCTGGAAGCTCGCCGCCGTGCTCACCGGCCAGGCCGAAGGACGCCTGCTGGACAGTTACGAAGTCGAGCGCATGGAGTTTGCCCGGCGCCTGGTGGCCACCACTGACCGGGTGTTCAGCTTCGCCACGGCCGAAGGCACCCTTGCCAACCTGCTGCGCACGCGCCTGGCGCCGATGCTGATTCCCAAACTGGCGGCGTTCGAGGCGGCACGCGAATGGCTCTTTCGCACCGTGTCGCAGATCACCCTGAACTACCGCAACATGCCGTTGAGCAGCGGCAGCGCCGGCCAAGTACATGGCGGTGATCGCCTGCCCTGGGCCCACGATGCGGAACACGACAACTTCACCAGCCTGACCCTGACCGGCTGGCAAGTGCACGTGTACGGGGTCACCAGCGACGAGCTGATCTCTTGGTGCCAGGAGCACAAGCTGCCCCTGAGTATCTTCGACTGGCGCCCGGCGCATGCCGCGGCAGGGCTGGCGCGCAACGGTTACTACCTGCTGCGCCCCGACACCTACGTGGCCCTGGCCGAGCGCAGCGCGGACCCCAAGGCCCTGGCACGCTATTTCATCGAGCGCGACATACGCCCCTGGCTTTGGGACAAAGGCCTTAGAAGCTGGCTTTGACCGAGACCATGAAGTTGCGCGGGTCACCATAGAAGTTGCCGAAGTTCTCGGTGCCCACGGTGGCGTAGTAGCGCTTGTCCAACAGGTTGTTGCCGTTGAGCGCCAGGGACCAGGTGTCGTCGATGCGGTAGCCGATGCGCCCGTTCCAGATCGCATAGCCGGCTTGGGTAATCTTCTGCCCGGTGGCCGGCGAGCTGCGGAAGTTGCCGCTTTGCGCGTTGACCCCGGCACCGACGGTGAAGCGCTCAAGAGGGCCGCTGAGGCTGTAGTCGCCCCAGACCCGCAGCAGGTGCTTGGGCACGTAACTGTTGAACGCCGCGCCATTCTTGCTGCTGTCCAGGTCGTCCAGAGTACGGGTCTGGGTGAAGGTGTAGCCGGCCAACAATTGCAGGCGCTCGATGACTTCACCACTGACTTCAGCCTCGAAGCCCTGGGCCCGGACCTTGCCGGCATTGGCGTAGCAATAGCCGTCGAACGATGCGCAGCTGGACAGGTAGTCGGTCTGTGCCTGGTCTTTCTGAATCGTGCGGAACAGGTTGAAAGAGCTGTTCAGGCGCCCCTCGAACCACTCGCCCTTGATCCCCAGCTCGTAGCTCTGGCCCACCAACGGTTTGAGGGAAGAGCCGGATTCAGTGCGGTAACCGCCCTGGGGCGTGAAAATGTCCGAGTAGCTGGCGTACAGCGTCAGGTTGTCGTTGAGGTCATAGAGCACAGCGGCAAAGGGCGTGACCTGCCCGGTTTCCTTGGTCTCGGCGTGCTGGGTGCTGTTGTCGGAGATAAACAGGTAGTCGGTTTGCGACTTGTACCAACTCACCCGGCTGCCCAGAACCAGAGTCAGCGGATCGGCCAGTTTCAGGCGCAGGGTGGAATAGGCGCCGTACTGCTTGGTCACCGAATCCACCGGGCCGCCACGGGTCGAGTTGGCGTAGTAGTAGCTGTCGTCAGGCTCGGGGATGTGCTTGTTCGGGTTGAACACGTCCTGGCGCTGAGGAAGGATCGCGACGCTGAAAAAGTCGTCCTTGTTCGAGCGACTGGCGTTCACCCCCACCGTCAACTCGTGCTCCAGGCCGAAGGCATCGAATTTGCCGTCCACGTAGGCGTCGAAGCCGTAGTCCACTTGGTCGTAGTCGAACAGGCCGCTGATCAGCGGCGAGGTGGTGTTGGCCGGGGTCACCGAACCCGAGGCGAAGGCGTATTTGATGTCCTGGGTGTTCTTGGTATAGACCCCGGCCACCTTCAGCGACCAATCATCATTGAACTGGTGCTTGAGGTCGCCGAACAGGGTGGTGCGCTGGCTGCGCCAGGTATTCCACGACGGATTCAGGCAGGTGGAACGGCCGAGCTTGAGGTCGCTGCCATCGCGATAGCGCGGCAGGCCGCCCCAGCAAGGCGTGGCGTCCACGTCTTCATAGGCGATGCCCAGGCCCACGGTGGTGGCCGGGTCCAGGTCAACGTCCAGGGCACCGTAGTAGGTCTGGTCCTTGCGGCTGGCGTTGTCGTAGAAGTAGTGCTTGCTCTGCTCGGCCACCACCACCCGCCCGCGCACGGTGCCGCCTTCGTTCAGCGGCCCGCCGGTATCGACCTGGCCACGGTAGTTGTCCCAACTGCCGCCGGACAACGAGAGCTCGGTGTGGGCCTCGCTCTGGCCGCGCTTGCGCACGAAGTTGACCGAACCCGAGGTGCCACCGGCGCCCTTCATCATGCCCGCCGCGCCGCGGAGGATTTCCACTCGGTCGTAATAGGCCAGGTCGCCACTGAAGCTGTCGGCCTGCACGTAGTTGTTGCCCATGTCCAGGGGCACGCCGTCGTACTGGTACTGGCCGAGCATCTGGAAGCCCCGGGAATAGAAGTACTTGCCGCCCATGGGCGACTCGTAAAGGGTGATGCCGGGGGTCTTGGCCATCACGTCTTCGACCGTGGTGATGTTCTGATCGTCCATCAGCTTGCGGGTCATCACCGTGATCGATTGCGGGGTCTGCCGCAGGGAATGAGCGCCCTTGCCGATGGTCACCGCACCCGTGGTGTAGGAACCGGAGTTTTCGGTGGTGGCGCCCAGGGCCTGGGCCTGCACACTAGTCACCCCCAGTTCCAGGCTCGACGCGCTCTTGGGCACAGAACGCAGCACGTAGCTGCCGTTGCTCTGCGGCTCGGCTTGCAAGCCCGTGCCGGAGAGAATCCGCGCAAAGCCCTCAAGCACGCCGTACTCGCCCTGCAAGCCCGCCGAAGCCAAGCCGTCGGTTTGCCGCGCGTCGAAGGAAATCGCCGCACCCGCTTCGCTGGCGAAACGGCTGAGGACTTCGCTCAGGTTGCCGGCGGCGATATCGAAACGCCGCACCTGGGTCTGCTCCCCCGCCGCCATGGCCGCCTGCGGCAGCGCTGTCGCGCCATACACCGCGAGCATGCCCCAGAGCCCGGCCTTCACCGCATTCGCCAACTTCGGCTTGTGAACATCCGACATGTCTTGCCTTCCCCCAATGATGAAAATGAATCCACTGGGGGATAAGCCGAACCAGGGGCGAACAAAGTGCAACGCTTGGGAAAAATATTTTCCGGCAGCCACGGGCTAGGCGCGAACCCGCACCCAATAAAGCGTATAGCGGCTGATTTTGAGGCCAAAACCGCTTTCCAGCGCCGCCAGGGCGCGGTCGGTGTTGTCGATGGGAAAGGCCCCGGAGACTTTCAGGCCGGCGATCTGCGGGTCGCAGTGCAGGAGCCCCGGCCGATAACGCGACAAGTCGGCCAGCAACTCGCCCAGCGGCCGGTCGATGGCAATGATGCTGCCCTGGCGCCACGCCCCTACCGAAGCATCGTTGCGCCGCACCGCGCCCACACTGCGAGCGTCGAAGTCCAGGCCCTGGCCGGCCTCCAGGCGCCGGGGTGGCGATCCGTCCGACAGGCTCAACTGCACCGCCTGCTCCAGCACCGCCACCTGGCCCCGAAGGGCCTCGGAACGCACCAGGAAGCGTCCGGCCAAGGTCTGCACCCGGCCGTGACGGGTGTCGATGCGCAACGGCCGCTGCAGCGAGTCCGGCGCCGCGCCCACCAGGACTTCGCCCCAAAGCAACTCCAGCACCCGCTGCTGGCCGTCAAACCGCAGGTTCACCGAGGTGTCGGTATTGAGCAGCAGCGAACTGCCGTCCGCCAGGCGCACTTCGCGACGCTCGCCCACACGGGTGCGGTAGTCGGCCATCAGGTTCTGCGCCGTGTCGCTGCGCCAACCCAGCCAGCCCAAGGCGCTGGCCGAGGTCAGCAGCAGGACCCCGCGCAACACCTGGCGCCGCGATTGCCCGGCCCGGCGCAGCGCTGGGCCGGCCAAGCGTCCCGGCACCCCGGCCATTTGTTCGCCGACCATTTGCATGCGCTCCCAGGCCTGGCGATGCAACAGGTCCGCCGCCAGCCAGTGCTGCCACTCCTGTTGCTCCTGCTGGCTGGCGCTGCCGGAACGCAGCCGCGCGTACCAGCGGGCCGCGGCGCTGATGGCCTGGAGTTCGCTGTCACTGAGCTGGGGGCTGGAAAAACTCATGAATACTGCATCCGGATCTGCATCAGGCAGCAGTGCTCCATGGCCTTGGCCATGTAGTTGTTCACGCTGCGCACCGAAATCTGCAGGCGCTCGGCGATGTGCTCGTAGGTCAGGCCGTCGCACTGGGACAGCAGGAACGCCTGCTTGACCTTGGTGCCCAGGCCGTCGAGCAAACGGTCAATCTCCAGCAGGGCCTGAAGCAGGATGGCCTGCTCTTCCGGCGACGGATGCTCGCCTTCGGGCATCCAGGCCAGGGCTTCAAGGTAAGCCTGTTCCAGGGAGCGGCGGCGAAACAGATCGATCATCAGGCCTTGAGCGACCCGCGACAGATAGGGCCGCGGCTCGCGGATGTCCAGGGCGTTGCGCGCCTTGATGATGCGCACGAAGGTGTCCTGCACCAGGTCCGAGGCATCGCAGGCGTTGCCCAGGCGCTGGCGCAGCCAGCCGTGGAGCCAGCCATGGTGGTCGCAATAGAGGTCGTTGACGGCGCAGCGCAGGGACAGATCGTCGGCGGGCATGACAATAAAAGTTCACATTTGATAATGAATCGCATTGTCATGCAGACAGCAAAGGCTTGGCAATAGCCACGCCACCGGGAATCGGCGGCGTGGCCCTGCCGGGGCTCAAGGGCGCATCAGATGCCGCTCAGGGCCAGGTCCATGGCGAAGTAGGTGAAGATCAGGTCGGCACCGGCGCGCTTGATCGAGCCGAGGCTTTCACGCACCACGCGGGCTTCGTCGATGGCGCCAGCCTGGGCGCCGAACTTGATCATCGCGTACTCGCCGCTGACCTGATATGCCGCCACCGGCAGGCGCGAGGCTTCGCGGATGTCACGGATGATGTCCAGGTAAGCCCCGGCCGGCTTGACCATCAGCGAGTCGGCGCCTTCCTGCTCATCCAGCAGCGATTCGCGCACCGCTTCGCGGCGGTTCATCGGGTTCATCTGGTAGCTCTTGCGGTCGCCCTTCAGGGCGCTGCCGCCGGCTTCGCGGAAGGGGCCATAGAGCGCCGAGGCGAACTTGGTGGAATAGGCCATGATCGGCGTCTGGGTGAACCCGGCCGCGTCCAGCGCCCGGCGAATGGCCTGGACCTGGCCGTCCATGGCGGCCGACGGGGCAATCACATCGGCCCCGGCGCGAGCGGCTGCCACGGCTTGCTTGCCGAGGTTGAGCAGGGTCTGGTCGTTGTCCACTTCATGACCGTGCATCACGCCGCAATGGCCGTGGTCGGTGTATTCGCAGAAGCAGGTGTCGGACATCACGATCATCTCCGGCACGGCGTCCTTGGCGATGCGCGACATGCGCGACACCAGACCGTTCTCGTTCCAGGTGTCGCTGCCGTCGCTGTTCAAATGGTGGGAAACGCCAAAGGTCATCACCGACTTGATCCCGGCCCGGGCGTAGCGCTCGATCTCCCCGGCCAGCCGGGATTCCGGAATGCGCATCACCCCCGGCATGCTCTTGATCGGCACGAAATCGTCGATCTCTTCTTCAACGAAAATCGGCAACACCAGGTCGTTGAGGGTGAACTCGGTTTCCTGGAACAGGCTGCGCAGTTGTTCGGAGCGACGCAGGCGACGGGGACGGGCTTCTGGGAACTGGCTGGACATGATTTTTCCTAAAGGCAGGCCGGGTGTGAAGCGGACCAAAGTCGAAAAAAGGCGCAAAGCTTATGCCCCAGCGCCGAGCGATACAAACCCCGGTTGCCCAAGAGTGCGTTGCCACTTTCGCAACAATGGGTTTTGCCCCTAGTATTTGCAGGTGTTAACCCCCCTATTCGTACCCGCACAGGAAGGCACCCGCGATGTTCGAGATCCAGAACTACGGCAGCTTTATCGCTGCCATCGTGATTTTCCAGATGATCCCCGGCGCCGGCACCCTGGCGATCCTCAATGCCACGGCGCGCAATGGCGTGGCCGCGGGGTTCGGTGCAGTGCTGGGGACCCTGCTCGGCGACATTATCTACATGGTGGCGGCGGTCGCCGGGCTGGCGGCGCTGATGCAGGCCAACCCGCTGCTGTTCCAGGGCCTGCAATGGTTTGGCGCGGCCTACCTGTGCTGGCTCGGCGTGCAACTGCTGCGCGCCGGCGGCCAGCAACGGCAGCGCCGTGGAGCCGAAGAAATCCGCCCGGGTGTACTTTCGCAATGGCCTGGCGGTGGCCCTGACCAACCCGAAAGTGATCCTGTTCTTTGTCGCGTTCTTTCCGCTGTTTATCCGCCCGGACGGCTCCAGCCTGACCTTGCTGGTGATGATGCTGCACATCACCCTGATCAGCCTGGTGTACCAGGTCGTGCTGGTGCTGCTGGGCAATGCCGCAGCCATCCGCCTCAAGGCCCTGCCCCTGGCACGGGCCATTGCCACTCGGGTGGCGGGCCTGGCATTGATTGGTTTCGGCATCAAGCTGGCGGCCAATAACCGCTGAACCCTGACCTGCCGGCGATGGCGCGATGACCGCCGCCATCGCCGGCACTTACAGCGACAACGTGCCCTGCAGGCAGGTCACGGCGGCACCGCCGATCCACACGTCATCCCCCACCTGCTCCACCTGAATCCACCCCGCGCGCCCCATGCTCAGCCCCTGGCTGACCACGTAGCGGCTCGGCGCCAGGCCGGCCCCCAGCAGCCATTGGGCGATACCGGCGTTCAAGCTGCCAGTGGCCGGGTCTTCAGGCATGCCGTCACCGGCAATAAAACCCCGCACTTCGAACTGTGCATCCGTGGCATCGCGCGCTGGGTCACAGCGGGCGATTACCCCCACGGCCAGGCCCAGCAGTTGCGTGTAATCGGGCTGCAAGTCCAGCACCTGCTGGCGCTCGGCAAGCATCACCGCCAGCCAGCCGGCGCCGTTGTCCACCCACTGGGCGGCAATGATCGCCTGCGGTTCCAGGCGCAGGCCAATGCGCACCTGCTCCAGCAACTCGGGTTCCACCGGGCCGGAACGCAGCAAGGGTGGCGCCAGGAACGCCAGCTCCGAACCCTGGCGCCGGATCCGCACCAGGCCCACACCGCATTCCTGAATGATCTCCTTGCCCTTGGGCTGGCCGCCGGATTCCAGCCAGGCATGGCAACTGCCCAGGGTCGGGTGGCCGGCGAACGGCAGCTCCTGGACCGTGGTGAAGATCCGCAGGCGGTAGTCGGCGCGCGGGTCCTGGGGTTTGAGGATAAAGGTGGTTTCGGCGAGGTTGGTCCAGTTGGCGAACGCCGCCATGCGCTCGTCACCCAGCGCGTCGGCCTCGAACACCACCGCCACCGGGTTGCCTTTGAGCGGCTGATGACTGAACACGTCGACTTGTTTAAATGGCAAGGGGCCCATGAGCGGTCCTGTAGTCAAAGCGCCCGCATCCGATGCGGGCGAGGTGCGCGGTCAGACCGCCTTGGGTATTTCCAGGCCACGAATCACCGCAGGCCGCGCCACGAAGCGCGCCAGCACTCGCTGCACATTGGGGAAATCGTTGATGCCCACCAGGTCCCCGGCTTCATAGAAACCGATCAGGTTGCGCACCCAGGGGAAGGTCGCGATGTCGGCGATGGTGTAGCGCTCGCCCATGATCCAGTCACGGCCCTGCAAGCGCCCTTCAAGCACGCTCAGCAGGCGCTTGGATTCGGCCACATAACGGTCCCGCGGACGCTTGTCCTCGTAATCCTTGCCGGCGAACTTATTGAAGAAGCCCAACTGGCCGAACATCGGGCCGATGCCGCCCATTTGCCACATCAGCCATTGCAGGGTCTCGTAGCGCGCCGCGCCTTCCTGGGCCAGCAACTGCCCGCTTTTGTCTGCCAGGTAGATCAGGATCGCCCCGGACTCGAACACCGCCAGCGGCTGGTCGCCCGGCCCGTGGGGGTCGAGAATCGCCGGGATCTTGTTGTTGGGGTTCAGGGACAGGAACTCGGCGGACATCTGGTCATTGCTGTCGAACGCCACGCGGTGCGGCTCATAGGGCAGACCGATCTCTTCGAGCATGATCGAGACCTTGACCCCGTTGGGCGTGGGCAGGGAATACAGTTGAATCCATTCGGGGAACTGAGCAGGCCACTTTGCAGTGATGGGGAATGCAGAGAGATCAGTCATGACAGGCTTCCAGTGACAATCAGGGGGCTAAGACGCATGCCGGCTAAGGCGCGGGGGATTATAGGCACGGCGCCGCGCCTTCTTAAATCGGCAACATTCAGCCGTTAGGCTGCACCGGCATCGAACCAAACGGCACCCAGGGACTCAGACAACTGCCTTCGGGCTGATGCACAGGTTCAACGACAGGGACATCACGGCACGCCAACGGCCACCGTGGACAGGTTTGTCAGCCTTAAACCGCTGCGCTGAAGAATGACTAACCCATGACTCGATTGCTGACGCTGATTCGCCGCCTGCCCCGTCGCGGCCCGCTGTTGTTGCCAGCCCTGCTGCTGGGCGGCGCCTTGTGCCTGTCCCTGGAATCCAGCGACAGCCGGGCACAACCGGCGGACGGCACCCAGACCCTGGTGTTCCTGCGCCATGCCGAAAAACCCGCCGGCGGCCTTGGCCAGCTCAACTGCCAGGGCTTGAACCGCGCCATCGACCTGGCCTCCCTGCTGCCGGAAAAATTCGGCAAGGCCGACTACGTGTTCGCCGCCAACCCGACGCGCAATGTCGAGGAAGGCGAAGCCGACAACTCCTACAGCTACATCCGCCCGCTGATGACCATCAGCCCCAGCGCCATCAAGTTGGGCCTGCCGGTGAACATCGAGTACTCGGCCAACGACACCAGCGAACTGGCCGATGAACTGCTGGACGACCGCTATCACAACTCGATTATCTACACCGCCTGGTCCCACGGTTACCTGCCGGAGTTGATCAACAAAGTCGCCCGCGAAGCCGTGGGCGAAAAACGCAACATCGCCGACGACTGGGCCTCCAACGACTATGACTCGCTCTACGTCTTGACCCTGACCTGGCACAACGGCAAAGCCAGCCTCGACAGCCGCAGCTACAAGCAAGGGCTGGATAACGGCGAACAAAGCTGCCCGAGCTGAGGCGATAGGGATCTCACGGGCCCTATCGCTGGCAAGCAGGCGCCTATAGAAAGCGTGACGCCTGCCCCGTGGTTCAAGGGATGAGGATGATTTTTTCGCCGCAGCCCTGGTTCACTTCGGCATAACGCGCCAGGCCCTCGGCCAGGGGCGATTCGAGCAGGCCTTCGGGCAGGGGCAGCAAGCCCTGGTCAAAGAAACGGCCAAACTCTTCGAGCATCGCCGCGCAAGCTTCGACGCCGTACAGCAGCGAGTTGATCCCCACCACCGAGCCGCCTTTGCGGTACAGGGCCAGGGCCGGCAGTTGCACCTGCCCGTCTACCGGCGCGGCAATGATGGCGATGCGGCCGAAGGTGGCCAAGGCCGCCACCGACGCCGGCAACCAGAACCCGGTGGTATCGAAGATCACATCGGCACCGCCGGCAAACACCCCATTGACCTGCTCTTGCAACGCTTCCGGGCCCTGCAACTGCAACGTGGCATAGCCCTGGGCCTGCAAGGCCTGGACCTGCTCCGGGCGCCGCGCCGCTGCGAGCACCTGCGCCCCGCGCACCTTGGCCAGGGCCAGGGCGGCACTGGCCACGGCACCGCCACCGATCACCAAAAAACGGGTTTCAGCATTGACGCCACTGCGTTGCAGGGCATCCCAGGCGGTGGTGTAAGGCACGCCGAGGCTGGCGGCCTGGGCAAAGCTCAGGTGACTGGGTTTGGGTGTCACGCCCTGGGCCGACACCACCAGATATTCGGCGTGGGAGCCATCCGCGAAAAACCCCAGTTCCTTGCCCGTGCCCCAGACCTCACGGCCCAGCAGCGCGTCGGGCCCCTGCACCACCACCCCGGCAAAATCGCGCCCCGGAATCCGCGGCAACGTGGTGTAGGGGAAACGCCCAAGGACGTTTTTCACGTCGCTGGGGTTCAGGCCGGCGGCCTTGATCTGCACCAGGACCTGGCCAGCGCTCGGCACCGGGGTCGGCACGTCCACCCATTGCAGGGAGGCCAGGTCACCGGTGGCGGAAAATTGCAGGGCTTGCATAAAAAACTCCTTCAACGAACACAGGGAAACCGCTTCAAGACAACCAACTGCTGAGCAACTGCCGGCCCCAAGGCCAGAGTTGCTCACCGCTCAACATGCCCAGCAGCCCCACCAGGGCGATGGCCGGGGGCGCCGGCGAGCGCACCTGCAGCGCGCCGTAGAGCAGCCCCACGGCGAGGCCGATGGCCAGGGATATCAGGTAGTTCATGCTCAGCTCCGAACAAGGGACAGTCGATGCACGGAGTCTAGGGAGGGGCGCGGCCAGGCATCGGCCAAGTGCTTCAGGATTTCGGCCAAAGGCCCGGGTTCAGCCTCAGCCCTGTGTCAGGCCGACACGCCTTCGGCGGCGTATTGCGAGGGGGCCAAGCCCAGCTCCCGGCGGAACATGTCGCTGAAGCTGCTGGGGGAGTAGCCCAGTTCTCGAGCGATGCGACTCACTGGCACGCCCTGGATCAACTCCGCCGCCGCAGTGGCCAACTGCACCTGGCGCCGCCACTCGGCAAAGCCCAGGCCCAACCCCTCTTTGAACAAACGCGCCAGGGTGCGCACGCTAGCCCCCGCTGCTGCCGCGTGCTGTTCAAAGGAAATCGCCAAGGACGGCGCCGCCATCACCGCCTGGCACAGGCTCATCAGGCGCCGGTCGGCGGCGTCCGGCAGGGCAATCTTGAGCTGCGAACGGCGGGCCCGTCGCAACTCCAGCAGCGCCAGCCCCACCAAGGCCTCGTAATAGTCCGCCGACGCCCCCTCGCCCTGCTCCACCAGCCGCAGGATCAGCTCACGCAACAGGTTGTCCACCTGCAACACCTGGACCTGACCATCGAGGGTGGCCGCCAGGGCCGGACGCAAGTAGATATTGCGCATCTGCAGGTCGCTGACCACGCGGATCCCGTGTTCCACACCGGGCGGCAACCAGACCGCTCGCTGGGGCGGCACCACCAGGGCTTCGTGGGGTGTCTCGACCCACATCACCCCGCTCATGGCGTACAGCAACTGGCCCCAGTCGTGCTGGTGGGGCTCGATAAACAACCCCCGCGGGTAGGTGCGGGCCAGGGGTTGCAGCGGCACATCGGTGTCGGTGAGGTCGGGGGGCGCGGCAAGGGCCATGGCAAGGCGTCGTCACTGAACGGGCGGGCGCCCATGTTAACCAGCGTCCCGGGCAGTCGCCAGCGTCGATCTGTGCCGTGGTTGGCCAACGCTTTCGGGGCACGTGACCGTTGGTAGCGGCGTCGGACAATCCGACTGAATTTTTCGCCACCACAGGGATCACTAAACCAACACAGGGAGGATCAACGGCTTTATGAACAACGCAAAACTCTTCGTCATCGAATACACCCTGCACGGCAGCCCCAAGTCTTTCATCATCCGCCTGGACAAGATGGACAACGCCGAAGCCTGGCACTGGGCAAGCTGCGACGCAGGGGTCGGTCGCATCGGACGCTTTGGCCGGGAACAGGTGAAAAAGACCAGCAAACCCATGGCAGAGAAATTCGGCATCGAAAACGTCACCTGGCGACCGTCGGCCTGAAGCGTCACCGGCCCCTCGGGCATCGCACCCGAGGGGCTGGCTATGGCTGATGGTCATCCGCCTTCGGAGCCCTCCGCGCATTTACACCCGTCGTGGGACACACAAGGTGCGCCGTCAGCGTGATGATCGGCACAGGCCATGCAGCAGTACTGCTTGCCGTGACGGACGATGGCATTGGGGCCGACCTTGCAGGTACAGGCCGGGCAGGCACAAGTCGAATCGGGCATGGTGCGGACTCCTATGGACTGAAGGCACCCATTGACTGAGCGCTTCCAATGGCAGAGGGCACTCATCGGCTGAGGCCCCCAGGCGCGTCAGAGCACGCGCCTGTATCCATGACTTTAGCCGGGGACGGCCAGATCATCGGCCTTTTTGCGTGACCCTCGTCTAGGCTCAGCGGCAACGCCCTCGCAGCCACGGTTGGCCAACACACGCGGCGCGGCCGAAAAAAACAACACGATAAAAACAACAACAAGGGTCCTGACCGCCCATGAACATCCTCTACGACGAAGCCCTCGACGGTGCCTTGCCCAAGGTCGACAAAACCGCCCTGCTGCACGCCCTGCGCAGCCAATTGCCGGACCTGGATATCCTTCACCAGCCCGAGCAACTCAAGCCCTACGAATGTGATGGCCTCAGCGCCTACCGAACCACGCCGCTGCTGGTGCTGCTGCCCCGGCACCTGGAGCAGGTGCAGACCCTGTTGCAGATCTGCCACCAGATGAATGTGCCGGTGGTGGCCCGGGGCGCCGGCACTGGCCTGTCCGGCGGCGCCTTGCCCCTGGCCAGCGGCGTGCTGCTGGTGATGGCGCGCTTCAATCAGGTGCTTGAAGTCGACCCTCAGGCGCGCACCGCCCGGGTCCAGCCGGGGGTACGCAACCTGGCAATCTCCCAGGCGGCGGCGCCCTTCGGCCTGTACTACGCGCCAGACCCTTCGTCACAGATCGCCTGCTCCATCGGCGGCAACGTCGCGGAAAACGCTGGCGGCGTGCACTGCCTTAAGTACGGCCTGACCGTGCACAACCTGCTGCGTTTGGAAGTCCTGAGCATCGAAGGCGAGCGCCTGGTGCTGGGCAGCGACGCCCTGGACGCGCCGGGCTTCGACCTGCTGGCGCTGTTCACCGGCTCCGAAGGCCTGCTGGGCATCATCACCGAGGTCACGGTGAAGTTGCTGCCCAAACCTCAAGTGGCCAAGGTCTTGCTGGCGGCCTTCGACACAGTGGACAACGCCGGTCGCGCGGTGGCCGAGATCATCGCGGAGGGGATCATTCCCGGCGGCCTGGAAATGATGGACAACCTGGCGATCCGCGCCGCCGAGGACTTTATCCACGCCGGCTACCCGGTGGACGCGGCGGCCATCCTGCTCTGTGAGCTGGACGGTGTGGAAGCCGATGTCCATGACGATTGCCAGCGGGTCCACGCCGTGCTGCAGCGCTGCGGCGCCACGGACGTGCGCCAGGCCCGAGACGAGGCCGAACGCGTGCGTTTCTGGGCCGGGCGCAAAAATGCCTTTCCCGCCGTCGGGCGGCTGTCGCCGGACTATTACTGCATGGACGGCACCATCCCCCGACGCGCCCTGCCCCAGGTCCTCCGGGGCATCGAGGAACTGGCGCAGGCATACGGACTGCGGGTGGCCAATGTGTTTCACGCCGGCGACGGCAACATGCACCCACTGATCCTGTTCGACGCCAACCAGCCCGGGGAACTGGAACGGGCGGAAAACCTCGGCGGCAAAATCCTCGAACTGTGCGTCAAGGTCGGCGGCAGCATCACCGGCGAACATGGCGTGGGCCGGGAAAAAATCAACCAGATGTGCGCCCAGTTCAACGCCCACGAACTGCACGTGTTTCATGGGGTGAAAGCCGCCTTCGACCCCGGCGGCCTGCTCAACCCCGGCAAGAACATCCCGACCCTGCAACGCTGCGCCGAGTTTGGCGCCATGCATGTGCACGCCGGGCAACTGCCCTTCCCCGAACTGGAGCGTTTCTGATGCTGGAGACTGCGGACGACGACACCAGTGCCGTGCTGCTGGAGCAAGTGCGCCAGGCCTTGGAAAACCGCACGCCACTGCTGATCCAGGGCGCCAACAGCAAGGCGTTCCTGGGCCGCAGCGGCGCCGGCGAGGTTCTGGACACCCGGGCCCATCGCGGCATTGTCAGCTACGACCCCACGGAACTGGTGATCACCGCGCGCGCCGGCACCCCGTTGCGCGAACTGCAGGCGGCCCTAGACGCCGCCGGACAGATGCTGCCGTGCGAGCCGCCCGCCTTCGGTGAGGGCGCGACCCTGGGCGGCATGGTCGCCAGCGGGCTGTCGGGGCCACGGCGCCCTGGGCCGGCTCGGTGCGGGATTTCGTCCTCGGCACCCGGGTCATCAGCGGCCAGGGCCAGCACCTGCGCTTTGGCGGCGAGGTGATGAAAAACGTCGCTGGCTACGACCTGTCGCGCCTGTTGGTGGGCAGTTACGGCTGCCTGGGGGTGCTCACTGAAGTGTCCCTCAAGGTCCTGCCCAAACCCCGGCAATGCCTGAGCCTGGTGCTGGAGATGCACAGCGCCGAAGCCCTGGCCAAGCTCAGCGAATGGGGCCAGCAACCGCTGCCCATCAGCGCCGCCAGCCAGCATGACGGGCGCCTGCACCTGCGCCTGGAGGGCGGCGCGGGCTCGGTGGCCGCGGCCCATGAGCGCCTCGGCGGCGAGCCCCTGGCGGACCGCTATTGGGATGACCTGAACGAGCAACGCCTGGACTTTTTCGACGCCGGCCTGCCGTTGTGGCGCCTGTCGCTGCCTAACCACTGTGGGCCCCTGGCGTTGCCCGGCGAGCAACTGCTGGACTGGGCCGGCGCCCAGCGCTGGCTCAAGTCCGAGGCCGACGCCGAACAGATCCGCACCGTGGTCAGCGCGGCTGGCGGCCATGCCACCTGCTACAGCCACGGCCTGATCGACAGCCCGTTCCAACCCCTGGCGCCGCTGATGCTGCGCTACCACCGGCAACTCAAGGCGCAGCTGGACCCCCAGGGGATTTTCAACCCCGGCCGCCTGTACCGGGAGCTTTGACTCATGCAGACCACCCTGAGCGAACAGGCCCGGCAACTGCCAAGGGCCGAAGAAGCCGAGCGCATCCTGCGCAGTTGCGTGCACTGCGGTTTCTGCAACGCCACCTGCCCCACCTACCAACTGCTGGGCGATGAACTGGACGGGCCCCGGGGGCGCATCTACCTGATCAAGCAGGTGCTGGAAGGCGCCCCCGCCACGGCCCTGACCCAGCAGCACCTGGACCGCTGCCTGTCGTGCCGCAACTGTGAAACCACCTGTCCGTCCGGGGTCGACTACCACCACCTGCTGGACATCGGCCGCGCCGTGGTCGACGCCGCCGTGCCCCGGCCCCTGGGCCAGCGCCTGCTGCGCCAAGGCCTGCGGGCACTGACAATCAATGCCCAGGGGTTCAAGGCCCTGGTCAACGGCGCCAGCCACTGGCGCCCGCTGCTGCCCCAGGCTCTGCAAGACAAACTGCCCCAGCGCGCCCAACCGGCTGGCGTACGCCCCGCAGCACGTCATGGGCGGCGAGTACTGCTGCTGGAAGGCTGCGTGCAACCGGGGCTGTCGCCCAACACCAACGCGGCGACGGCGCGGGTCCTGGATCGCCTGGGCATCAGCGTCGACAGCGTCCCCCAGGCCGGCTGTTGCGGCGCCGTGGACTATCACCTGGACGCCCAGGAAGCCGCGCTGCAGCGGGCCCGGGACAACATCGACGCCTGGTGGCCGCACCTGGAAAACGGCGCCGAGGCCATCGTCCAGACCGCCAGTGGCTGCGGCGCCTTTATCAAGGAATACCGCTACCTGCTGGCCGCCGACCCGGCCTATGCGGCCAAGGCGGCGCGGGTCAGCGAATCGGCCAGGGACCTGGTGGAGATCCTGCGTGACGAACCCCTGGAGCCCCTGTCGGTGTGCAGCGACCAGCGCCTGGCGGTGCATTGCCCGTGCACCCTGCAACACGCGCAACGACTGGGCGGCGCGGTGGAGGCGGTGCTGGTTCGCCTGGGCTTCAACCTCACCCAGGTGCCGGACAGTCATCTATGCTGCGGCTCGGCGGGCACCTACTCACTGACCCAGCCACAATTGGCCCGGCAACTGCGGGACAACAAACTCTGTGCCTTGGAAAGTGGTCGACCGGACGTCATCGTGACTGCCAATATCGGCTGCCAGACCCACCTCGGCGGCGCCGGACGCACCCCGGTGCGGCACTGGATCGAACTGGTGGACGCCGCCCTTTCCCTCACTGGAACCCCTCGATGAACAGCAAAGCCGTACTCAGCCAGCATGAAGTGCAACAGATTCTCCAGGCCGCCCGCGCCGAAGCCGTGCGCAACCAATGGGCCGTGAGCATCGCCATCGTTGACGACGGTGGCCACCCCCTGGCCCTGGAACGCCTGGACGGTGCCTCGTCCATCAGCGCCTACATCGCCACGGAAAAGGCCCGCACCTCGGCCCTGGGCCGCCGCGAATCGAAGTTCTACGAAGAAATGGTCAACGGCGGGCGCACCGCCTTTCTCGGCGCGCCGACCCTCACGCCCCTGGAAGGCGGGGTGCCGATCCTGCATGAAGGCCAGGTGATCGGCGCCATCGGTGTGTCCGGGGTCAAGTCTGCGGACGATGCACAGATCGCCCACTGCGGCGCGCAATGCCTGGGCTGAGCCATCCCTGGGCTGAGCCGCCTCAGGCCTGGCGACTGCTGCGGTACATAAACACCAGGGCCAGCGCCAGGCACAGCATGGCCAGCAAACGGTTGGACGACAGCTCGATGGCCGGGTTGCCGAGCCAACCGAAGTTGTCGATCAACAGCCCCATGGCCAGTTGCCCGAGAATCACCGCCACCGTAGCCACCGCCGCGCCCAGCCGGGGCACGGCGCCCACCATGACCATCATGTAAACCACGCCGAACAAGGCTCCGACCAGTTGCCACTTGGGCACCTGGAGCAGGTTCATGGCCTGGGGCGGCTGGAAAAACAGGATCAGCAAGGCGCTGACCACAGCCCCCACCACAAAGGTCAGCAGGCTGCTGCGCAACACCCCCACCGTCTCACCCAGACGGCCATTGATCGCCGCCTGCACACTCAACACCGCACCGGCGGCCACCACCAACAGCAACAACAGAAACACACTCATGTTCAACCTCGGGCAATCAGGACTAGGGCCGCGACAATCAATACCAGCGCCAGCCAGCGCTCGGCATTGACCTGCTTGCGCGCCGCACCGAACCAGCCGAAATGGTCGATCAGCACGCTTTTGCCCACCTGGCCGGACAGGATCGCAATCATGGTCATGGCAATGCCGATATGGGGCGTGGCCAGGGTCAGCACCACCACGTAGATCGGCCCGAGCAGGCCGCCGATCAATTGCCAGCGCGGCAGGCTGCTGAAGGCCGGCCCCGGCTGCGGACCGCTGAACAGCAAGAGCAAAAACAACAGCGCCGAACCGACCCCGAAGATGCTCAAGGTGGCCCATAAATGGCCAACCTGGGCCCCCAACGGCCCGAGCAAACCGGCCTCTACGGAAAGGCCCATGCCGGCGAGAATCACCAGGGGCAACAGCAGTAAACGGCTCAGCGAAGGGCGCGGAACCCTGAGCGACACGCGCTCATCCAGCGAAGAAGACGGCATGCAACAACCTGTAATGACGGGAAAGAATGGCGGCCATTATCGATTGCCCAAGCTTTGCGATAAATGGGACCATCCCGACAACACCTTTGCGCATTACGCACAGCAGGACATTCCCATGCAAGGCTTCAACGATCTCAGCTTCAAGGCCCTGCGCCTGTTCGTGGCGGTGCTCGACCAGGGCAGCTTCTCCGCCGTGGCCCGCCGTGAAGGGCTGGCGCCGTCTTCCATCTCGCGGCAGGTGCAATTGATGGAACAGGCCCTGAGCCAACAGTTGCTGTACCGCCACACCCGCGCCGTCAGCCCCACCGAAGCCGGGCGTCTGCTGGGGCACCACGCACGGCGGGTGCTGGCCCAGTGGCAGGAAGCGGAACAGGCCCTGCAGGAACAGGACAGCGAACCCAGCGGCCTGGTGCGCATCAGTGCACCGATGGCGTTCGGCCAGTTGCACCTGGCGCCGTGGCTGGGTGAACTGTGCGGGCGCTACCCCAAGCTGCAACTGGATGTGCAGCAGACCGACCGCTACATCGACCCGCTACAGGAAGGCGCCGACCTGCTGTTTCGCATCGGCAGCCTGAACGACTCCGGAATGCAGGCCCGGGTGCTGGCGCCCCAGCGCTACTGCGTCGCTGCAAGCCCGGCTTACCTGGCCCGATACGGCACGCCTCGGCACCCGCAGGAGCTGCACCAACATCAGTGCCTGGCGTACAAGGGCGAGGCCGGGCAACAGCGCTGGTTCTACCGCCAGGGCCAAGAGGATTGGGTGCCTTACAGCGTCAAGGGGCCGTTGACCGGCAACCACGCCGACACCCTGACCCAGGCGGCCGAACAGGGCCTGGGGCTGGTGCTGTTTCCGTCCTGGCTGATTGGCGAGGCCCTGCATCAGGGGCGCCTGGTGGCCCTGTTCGACGACTATCAGGTGGCCATCAGCCTGGAACCGCAACAGATCGCCGCACTCTGGCCCGGCAGCCGGCGCCTGTCGGTGAAGGTCCGGACAGTGATTGATTTTTTTGTCGAGAAGTTCGGCCCAACGCCCTATTGGGACCGCTAGCCCAGGCCGCAACCCCGCCAGGGCCGGTTCAGAACAGCAGTTGCGCAATCAGCCAGGCATTGGCCGCGCTGATCACCGCGAACAGGCTCCAGGCCAAAACCCGGGTTGGCCAACGGTTGACGAACTCGCCCATCAGGCGCGGGTCGTTGGTCATGCGAATCAACGGGTACAGGGCAAAGGGCAATTGCAGGCTGAGCACCACCTGGCTCAACACCAGCAACTTGCCCACCGCGCCGTCGCCCATCAGCCACACGCCAACAAACGCCGGCACCAGGGCCAGGCCCCGAGTGATCAGGCGGCGCTGCCAGCACGGCAGGCGCAGGTCGAGGTAGCCCTCCATGATTACTTGCCCGGCGATGGTGCCGGTGAAGGTCGAGCTTTGCCCCGAGGCCAGCAACGCCACGCCGAACAGCACGCTGGCCAACGCCCCGCCCACCAGCGGGTCGAGCAAGTGATAAGCGTCCTGGATTTCCACCACGTCGCTGTGCCCGGTGCTGTGGAAGGCCGCCGCCGCAAGGATCAGGATCGAGGCATTCACCAACAGCGCCAGGGCCAGGGAGCCAATGGTGTCGATGCGCGCCAGCTTGATCGCGTCGCGGCGGCTCTCCAGGTCCTTGCCGATCAACCGGGTCTGGACGATGGAGGTGTGCAAATAGAGGTTATGGGGCATGACCGTGGCCCCGAGAATGCCGATAGCCAGGTACAGCGGCGCGGCATCGCTGATGGCCGACAGCGACGGGGTGAAGCCCCGGGCCACGTCGGGCCAGTAAGGTTTGATCAGCAGCAGTTCAATGAAGAAGCACACGCCAATGGTCGCCACCAGCGCCAGCATGATCGCTTCCAGGCGCCGAAAGCCGCGGTTCTGCAAGGCCAGAATGAGCAAGGTATCGAAGGCGGTGATGACAATGCCGGTGGTCAGCGATACCCCCAGCAGCAAGTGAAACGCCAGGGCGCAGCCCAGCACTTCCGCCAAGTCGGTGGCGATGATCGAGACTTCCGCCAGCAGCCACTGGGTGCGCGCCGAACGGCGGCTGTAGCGCTGGCGGCAGAGTTGGGCCAAATCATGCCCGGTGGCGATGCCCAGCCGCGAGCACAGGCACTGCACCGCCATGCCCGCCAGGCTGGCCAGCAACACCACGAACAACAGGTTGTAGCCGTAACGGGAACCGGCCTCGATGGCCGTGGCCCAGTTGCCTGGGTCCATGTAGCCAATGGAAATCAACAGCCCGGGGCCGGCAAAACGCAGGATGCGCTTGAACAGCGAAGCGTTGGGATCAACGCTGACAGAGCCCGCCACTTCTGGCGGGCAGAACGGGGCGGTACCGATTTTGGGCAGGCTGAATTTCACACAAGCATCCGGGCGGCTGAAACGATGGCCAAGCTTAGACGTTTCAGCCCACGCGCCCAAGCCGGAAAATTCACCGTGCCACGCCGCCCAAGCGGCGCCCCTGCCCGCTCAAGGCTGCTTGCGGAAGAACAGGGTGACCTGGCCCAGCTCGAAGCCGAACTTGGTCATGTAGGAGCGATTGGCCAAGGTGTTTTCATCCAGCAGGAACATCCAATCGTCGAAGTGCACCTGGTAGATCTTGCCGTCCACCGGCAGGTTCAACACATAGCGCCAGCGCAAGGCATTGCCGGCCACTTCGCCCTCGGCCTCGCCGACCACGTCGTCGGCAGTGCCGCGCCAGCGCCCCGGACCGTCGGGGCGCAAGGTCCAGACACGGGTCTGGCGGGTGCCGTCGCTGTAGGTGAAGTCCTCATGCATGATGAAACGGTCGCCCTCGCTGCGGCTGTTGATCTGCACATGGAACCGCTTGATCACCTCCCCCGAGCGCTTCTGGAACATGCCCCAGGCCTCGACCCGCCCCGTGAAGAACTGACGCAGTTCAAGTGCTGGGGTCTGCTCACGGTACTGGCTCACCTCAACGCCCGCACAGCCGGACAGCAACGCGGCGCATAGCAGCAAGATCCATGTCTTGAACATCAGCAAACTCCTCGATAAAGGCGGTTATTGCCCGAGCAACCGGGCGCGTAATTCCGGGTTGCGGGTGCGCGGGTCGAGCCAGATGGCGAAAAACGCCTGGGCGAACGCCGGGTCCTTCACTTCGTGCTGCAAGGTCTGGTCGACGAAGAACTGCGCGCCACGCCCGGGCAGAAACACCCCAGTAATGATCCGCCCCGGCACCACGTCGACAAACGAACGCTGCATCTGCGCCCGCCAGTCGCTGAGCTGGGCCGCGCTGACCGCCGGGCCCGACAGGCGCTGGATCTCATCCAGGCTGGTTTGCACCAGGTCGTCGCGGCTGATCTTGCGCTGGTAGGTCAGTTCCAGGGCAAACGGCGTATCGGCCGCCAGGGGCGCCGCCGAGCTCCACAGCCGCGCCTGGTAAACCTTGAAACCGAACCAGGTAAATTCACCGCTGCCCACCACCCGTGCGTTGGGCAAGGTCGCCTGCCAGCCGGCCGATGCCGTGGCGCTGAGCAGCACCAGGAGCCAGAGCGCACGGCGCAGGGCCGTCAGCGGTGGGCGCTGCACTTAGGGCTGCCTTCTGATCAGTTGCAGGAATTCCTGGCGGGTGCTGCTCGATTCGCGGAACGCGCCCAGCATCACCGAGGTGTTCATCAGCGAATTCTGCTTCTCCACGCCGCGCATCATCATGCACATGTGCCGCGCCTCGATCACCACGGCCACACCGGCGGCCCGGGTGACCTCCTGAATGGCCTCAGCGACCTGCCGGGTGAGGTTTTCCTGGATCTGCAGGCGGCGGGCGTACATGTCGACGATGCGCGCCACCTTGGACAGCCCCAGCACCTTGCCGGTGGGCAGGTAGGCCACATGGGCCTGGCCGATAAAAGGCAGCAGGTGATGCTCGCACAAGGAGTACAGCTCGATGTTCTGGACGATCACCATCTCGTCGCTGGTGGAGCTGAACAGCGCGCCGTTGACCACCTCTTCCAGGCTCTTGTGGTAGCCGTTGCACAGGTAGCGCATGGCCTTGGCGGCGCGCTGCGGGGTGTCGCGCAGGCCCTCGCGAGCGGGGTCTTCGCCAACGCCGGAAAGGATCTCGCGATAGTGTTCTGGCAGCAGGTCACTCATTACAGGGTCATCCGAAAGGCGGTTGCAGCGCTCGGCAGGTGAGCGCTGCAAAGGGGGTAGCAAAGTGGACCTGAGGCGGTCGATTGCTCGTCTGACCGTGCCCGGGCAGTGCTCGGGCGTGGCCTCAGGTCCAAAACCGGGGGAACAGCACAACGCAGGTCGGGGAGTTGATCCCGGTAAAGGCGAGCTCGCTGTTCCCTGGGTAAAAACCTATACGCAAAAACAGATCTTGTACAATTTTTTAAGCGATATAGCGCTTGAAATTGCAAAAACCTGTACATATCCGACTGAATACCTGCCCAACGACAAAATTCCTGTACAAGAAAAAACCAAGCCCGCCCGTCCTCCGGGAGCGTCTTGCAAGACATACGCGCCAACACCGCGATTGGATGCTAGTTTTGCCAACCTCCTCCTTCAGGTCTGATCCCGTGCTGCTTGTAAAACTGCTGACGGTTCCCGGGTTTCTCTGGCTGATTGCCCTCGCCAACCGGCGCTGGGGCCCGAGTGTCGCCGGCTGGCTCGCGGGACTGCCTGTGGTGGTGGGGCCGATCCTGTTGTTCCTGGCCCTGGAACAAGGCCAGGACTTCGCCGCCCAGGCGGCGGTCGCGGCCTTGTCGGCACTGTTTGCCATGGTCGCCTTTAGCGTCGCCTACGCCCGGGCGGCACAACACCTGGCCTGGCCGGGAGCCCTGGCGGTCGCCATCCTGGTCTGGGCGTTGTTGGCCACAGCGATTGCCCAAGTGCCGACGTCCCTGGGGTTTTCCGTCGTCTGCGCCCTGTCGGCGCTGATCCTCGCGCCGCGCCTGTTTCCCGCCGTGGGCACGCTTGCCGTGAGCCCTGGCCCGGGCTCCGACAAACTGCCATACCGCATGTTCGCCGGGGCCCTGCTGACCCTGGCCGTGACCTGGCTGGCGAGCACTGTGGGCCAACAGTGGAGCGGCCTGCTAGCGGTGTTCCCGGTGCTGGGCAGCGTGCTTGCGGTGTTCTCCCATCAACGCCATGGCCCAGCCTTTACCACCGTGCTGTTGCGGGCCCTGGCCACCGGGCTATATTCGTTCGCGGCGTTTTGCCTGGTGCTGGCCCTGGCGTTGCCACACCTGGGGCTGGTGGCCTTTGTCGTGGCAGTGCTGGTGTCGATGGCGGTGCTGGGCATCAGCAAGCGCTTGCTGGCAGGCCGCGCCTAAGCACTCGGGCCTGGGGCACAGGCGGTTTAGATGGGGCGGCTTTTTATCCGAAGGCACAAATCCCACTGGAGCGCTCAATCACGGCCATGGGATGATGCGCGCCTTTCGCGACCACCCTGGAGCCCTTCCCCATGTCATTGTTCGGCAAACACGCCGCAGTCCTGATCCTCGCGGCACTGGCCGGTTTCGGCGCCATGAGCGCCCAGGCGGCGGACAAGAAAAGCAGCAAGACCCCTGCGGCGCAAAACATCTCGATGCTCAATGGCAAGTTCAGCTTCACCCTGCCCAAGGGCTTCACCGCTTCCACGCTGGGGGCCGGCGACGAGGCCAGTGGCACCGCCGGCGCCAGCGGCACCCTGTACTCCAACGCCACGACCAAGACCGTGGTGATCGCTGCGCATAACACGCTGCCTAACGGCCAGCAGGTCGAAGACAACGACAGCGTCTTCCTCGATGGCGCGGTGGCGGGTTTTCTCTCGCAACAGGCCGCCGCCCTGCCGGACTTCAGCAAGCAGAGCGAAAAAAGCATGCGCGTCAAAAGCCTGGGCGTACGGCAGATCGACAGCACCGCAAGCATGGGCGGCGGCCTGACCCTGAACTCCACCCTGCTGGCCGGTTCGGGCAACAAAATGATGGTGATCCAGGTGATTTCCCGGGCCGGCGACAAGGCCGGCCATGAAACCCTGATGAAGCAGATCCTCGGTCAATAACCCCGCCTAGGGGTTGAGGGCCTGAAGCCAACGGGCCAGGTCCTGGACCTCGGCCGCGTTGATACCGTGGCCCATGCCCGGGTACACCTGCCACTGGGGTTGCAGCCCCAGCGCCCGTAGCAGGCTGTTGGCCTCGACGCCATCGCTGTAGGGCACCAGTGAGTCGTTGGTGCCATGACCGATAAAGATCGCCAGTTGCGTCAGCGCCGGCCGGGCCTTGAGTTCCGCGCGCAGCACCGGCAGCACCTTGCCACTCAAGGCGGCGATCCCGCGTACCGCCTGGGGCTGTCGCAGCGCCAGTTGATAAGACATCATCGCCCCCTGGCTGAAGCCCACCAGGAACACCTTGTCGGCCGTGGCGTGGTACTTGGCGGCGGCTTTCTCGACAAAGCTTCCCAGCACCCGGGTGCTGTCGGCCAGGTCCTCGGTCACGCCGTCATAAGGCCCGTCGCCTTTACGTCGAAACCACTGGTAACTGCCCTCTTCCAGGGTCAGCGGCGCCCGCACCGACAGGTAGTTATAGCCCCTCGGCAAGCCTTCCCGAAGGCCGAACAGGTCTTCTTCGTTACTGCCATAACCGTGAAGAAAAATCACCAAAGGCTGGTGGGGCGCCGGGTTGTCGGCCTGCTCCAGGTAACGCAAAGGCAGGTCGTCGTGCAGCGGCGCCTGCGCCTGGACAACCGGCGCGGCGAGCAGCGCCAAGAGCGCTAGACAGCGGATCATAGGGGGCTCCTTGAGGGCTGAAAAAGACCAGGCCAGAGCCTAACACTCGACGCGCGGCTGAACCCAGGAGCGATTCGATCAGCCCGTTGGCCAGGTCTGGTACGGCGCCCGGCGCATCAACAGCAGCAACACCATCGCGACCATGACCCCGGGGCCCATCACCAGGGGGCTGAAGCCCACGGGCAGGTAGGCGCCGAACATCAGCAGCACCGAAACGCCAATGCCGCACCACAAGCCCAGGGCCCAGCGACGTTTGTGCTCGAACAGCGGCTGCGCGCTCATCAGGTGGAAATAGACGATCCAGCCACTGAGCACGCCGTACCAGCAGGCCAGCACCATCAACAGCAACCCCAAGGCGGCAACGGGGTCGCGGGCCAGGCCATTCAGGGCCGCTTGCAGCCCCATCAGCCCCGCCGACACGGCCATCAGGGTTTGCGGAAACACAATCAGCAGCACCATGCAGGTCAGGGCGCTTTGTCTCAGGGCAACACGGTTCATGGGTTCCATCCTTGGGGGTGAGGCCGGGGGTCAGTCGTTGATCAGCTTGCCGGCCCGTATCGCGTCGCGTCCGGCGACCTTGGCCAGCCAGGTGCCCGGCTGGGTGTAGCGTCCGCGATCCAGGGCAAAGAGCACCCCCGCGGTGCCGGCGCGCACGGTGCTGACCTGATCGCTGAGCGGGTCCACCACTTCGAACAGGGCATCGCCCTGCTCCACCCATTCTCCGGCGTCCCGCAGGAAGCTGACCACGCCGTGGTGCGGCGCAAACAGATACTCGGTGCCCTCGAACGGCATGCCTTCGCAACAGTGTTCGGGCGCGGCTGGCCAATCACCGGTGATAAACCCCTGCTCCGCAAGAAAACCGAGGATTGCCTCGCTGTTGGCCCGCGCCTGCTCGACCCGGGTGTCGCCCATGCTGCCCAGTTCCAGGGTCGTGGCCAGGTTGGCCGGCGGGATCGCCGCCTTGGGAAAGTCCCGGGCCAGGCGCAACCAGGGCGAAGAGCAGGATTCATCGAACGAACTGCCGCCCGAGTCCTCGCACAGCAAAGCCACCCCGGCCTTGAGCCGTGCCGCCAGGGATTGCCATTGCGGCCAGTGCTGGGGCAGTGCGTACAGGTGGATCGCTGCCTCGAAATCACAGTGCAGGTCGAGGGTGATATCGGCGTCGCAGGCGTGGCGCAGCAACAGCCGGTGCAGGGCTTCCAACTGCGACCCCGGGGCTGGCAGCCCGTCCAGGACCTGGCCCATGGCGTGGCGAATCAGGACGATGTTGGCGGCCGCGTCGCTGCCCAGTTGCGCGCCGATCAGGTCGCCCACCGGGCCGCTGAGTTCGACGAAGGCGCGGTTGAAGTTTTTGCCGCTGCCCAACTCGAAACGTCCCAGGTGGCTGCCTTGCACATGCTGGTCGAGGCCAATGGGGTTGGCCACCGGCACCAGTTCGATCACCCCCTGCAATTGCCCGCGTGTCTCCAGCTCGGCCAGGCGTTGCTTGAGTTCCCAGGCGGTGCGCATGCCCGGCAGCTCATCGGCGTGCAGGCTGGCCTGGATGTACACCTTGCGCTGGCCGCTGCCGAAACGGAACACGCTGAGCTGGCGCTGGCTGCCCAGGTGACTCCAGGGCAGAGAATGGTCGATGCGTTGCATGGGGGCTCCCGGGTAAAAAAAGCGTGGCGCAGGATAAAACACTGAGGCACAAAAAAGGTGGCCAACGGGTCAACCGTGGCCACCTTTTTACAACGAGGGAATTACTCGCCGTAGACGTCGAAATCGAAGTACTTGTCTTGCACTTGCTTGTACTTGCCGTTGGCACGGATGTCGGTGATGGCCTTGTTGAATTGCTCCGCCAGGGCCGTGTCACCCTTGCGCACCGCAATGCCGGCACCGCCGCCGAAGTATTTCGGATCGTTGTACTCAGGGCCTACAAAGGCAAATCCTTTGCCGGCGTCGGTTTTCAGGAAACCGTCGTCGAGGTTGACCGAGTCGGCCAGCAAGGCATCGACGCGACCGGCGAGCATGTCCAGGTTGGCTTCCTGCTGGGAGCCGTAGCGCACCAGGTTGATCCCGGCCGGGGCCAGCACTTCAGTGGCGAAGCGGTCGTGGGTACTGGCACGCAGCACACCGACTTTCTTGCCCTTGAGTTCGGTCAGCGGGTCTTTGACGGTCGAACCGGCCTTCATCACGAAGCGCGCAGGGGTGTGGTAGTACTTGATGGTGAAGTCGACGTTCTTCTTGCGGTCGTCGGTGATGGTCATGGACGACAGGATGGCGTCGATCTTCTTCACTTTCAGCGCCGGAATCAGGCCGTCGAACTCTTGCTCGACCCAGGTGCATTTGACCTTCATCTGCTCACACAGGGCGTCGCCCAGGTCGACGTCGAAACCGGTGAGTTTGCCGTCGGAGGTTTTCATCGAGAACGGCGGGTAGCCGGCTTCGATACCGATGCGGATCGGCTTGGCCTCGTCAGCGGTGGCGGTCAGGGAAAACAGGGACAGTGCCAGGGCACCGAACAGCGCGAACTTGTTCATTTATAACTCCAAGGGGCGGAGGTTTTTATTGGCTGGTTTCGACTGCCTGAGCAGCGAAGTGGCCAGCAGTCTAGAGGCGCCCCCAGGAATGAAATTATGTTGATGCGACAAATACTTATAAAAAATCCATGACCTCGCGCGCGCGCCGAAAACCCTGCCCCGGTTCGTTGCAAAAGCCAGTAAAAACCCCGCGGATCGCCACCAAAGGGTGCACGTTGGCGGCCGAAATCCGACCCGCGAGTCTCGTTGAAAACCCTTGAACGTTGGAGCGTCACACGCGGACCGTCGTCAACGGTCCGCGCACTATCAAGCAGTGACCGCTCAGCAATCGCAGGCCAAGGTGACGGGTTGCTCGCGCAGCACATTGGTGGTCAAGGCAAAGCCTTCATCCAGCCAGCCCGTGACGCCGCCGATCATCTCTTTGACCGGGTACTCCAGCGCGGCCAGTTTCACCGCCGCCTTGTTCGCCCCGTTGCAATGGGGCCCGGCGCAATACACCACAAACAAGGTGTCTCGCGGGTAGGCCGCCAAGCCCTCGGCGCTAAGCTGCCGTGTCGGAATATTGATCGCCCCCGGCACATGCCCGCGCTCGAACGCGTCAGGGCCGCGCACGTCCACCAGGACAAAATCCACCTCCCCGGCGGCTTGGCTAGCGTGTACGTCGGAACAATCGGTCTCGAAGGTCAGGCGGTTGGAAAAATGCATCAGGGCAATGGCCGAAGGGGCGGCGGGAATATCACGGACCAGGCTGGTCATGGGCGCTCTCCAGGAGTCGATAAGGGCTGGGAAGGACTTTATCCGCTGCGCACCTGGCGCTACAGTGGCGGCCCAGACATTGACTGGTAACTTTCCGCCAAATGCACACTGCCCCCGGTTTGGTCGCCATCCTGGCCTATGACGGCCTCTGCACCTTTGAATTCGGCATTGCTGTGGAGATCTTCGGCCTGCCGCGGCCGGAGTTCGATTTCCCCTGGTACCGGCATTGCATCGTCGCCGTGGACAGTGGCCCGATGCGCGCCACCGGTGGCATCCAGGTGTTGGCCGATGGCGGCCTGGACCTGCTGGAGCAGGCGCAGACGATAATCATCCCCGGCTGGCGCAGCCGCAGCGAGCCCTTGCCGCCCCTGCTGATCGAGGCCCTGCAGCGGGCTCACCAGCGCGGTGCGCGGCTGCTGTCGATCTGCTCCGGGGTGTTTGCCCTGGCCGCCAGCGGTTTGCTCGATGGCCTGGGCGCCACCACCCATTGGCGCTACACCGACGAACTGGCCGAGCGCTTTCCGAAGATTCGGGTGGACCCGGATGTGCTCTATGTCGACTCCGGGCAACTGATCACCTCGGCCGGCAGCGCGGCCGGGATCGACGCCTGCCTGCACTTGGTGGCCCGGGATTTCGGCACGGCGGTGGCCAACAGCGTGGCCCGGCGCCTGGTGATGTCACCGCAACGCACCGGCGGCCAGGCGCAATTTATCCCGACCCCGGTGGGGCGCACGCCGCGCAACGATTTGTCGCGAGTCATGCAATGGGCCCGCGAGCACCTGCACGAGCCACTGGAAGTGCGCGACCTGGCCGGCCAGGCGCTGATGAGCGAACGCACCCTTCTGCGGCGTTTCAGCGACGCCACCGGCGCCACGCCGAAGGCCTGGCTGCAACACGAGCGGCTGGCCCGAGCCCGGGAACTGCTGGAAAGTGGCACCGACACCACCGAGCACATCGCCCAGCGTTGCGGTTATCGCTCGGTGGAGAGTTTTCGTGTGGCCTTTCGCAGCGTGGTGGGCTTGCCGCCATCGGCGTACCGCGAGCGGTTCGGCCGAAGCGGCGCTGACCTCAGCCCCTAGCGCCGAGGCTGGCAGCTGCGCCCAGGATGTGCGCAGCCGGTGCCTAGGGTTTGCGCAGCAGATACGTGTCCATGATCCAGCCGTTCGCGGCGCGGGCCGCCGTGCGCTGGCGCTGGATCTGATCCGCCACCTCGTCGAGGCGACCGGCCACCAGGATTTCCTCGGGTGTGCCCAGGTAGGCGCCCCAGAAAATATCCCAATCCTGGCCACGCAGGTGCTGGTAAGCGTCCTCGGCATCGAGCATCACCACCAGGCTGTCGGCCTCACTGAACTGGCCCGCAGCCACACGGCGCCCGGTGGTGATTTCCAGGGAACGGCCGATGCGGTTCAACGGCACCCGGTGCCGCGCCGCCAGGGCCTGGACGCTGGTGATGCCGGGGATCACCTCGAACTCGAACCGGCACTGCCCCGCCGCGAGGAGCCCCTGGAGAATGCGGATCGTGCTGTCGTACAGCGCCGGGTCGCCCCAGGCCAGGAAAGCCCCGGTCTCACCGTCCGCCAGTTCTTCATTTATCAGCCGCTCGAACAGTTGCTGCTTAGCGAGGTTGAGGGCCTCGACGCTGCTCTGATAGTCCACCTCCCCACGCTCGCGCTCGGGGCTGGGCGCCTCGACAAACCGGTAGTCGCCGCCGGCGATGTGCTGCCGACACAGCTCGCGGCGCAGGTCGACCAACGAGTCCTTACGGGCACCCTTGTCCATCAGGAAAATCACCTGGCTGCGATTCAACGCCTTGATCGCCTGCACGGTGATGTGGTCGGGGTTGCCGGCACCAATGCCGATGATCAGAAGGGTTTTCATGGGGACAGGCTCTCGGGGCGGGTCGTGATCGGTGGGGCCAGGGGGCTGAGTCAGCATGGTTTGCGTCAGCGTCGGTTCAACCCTGCACATCCTCGTTGTTGGCTTGCAGGCGCAACCGCCACCCCCCATTGAAGCGCAATTCCAGGCTCGACAGCGGCTCCACGTCCATCTGCCGGCAGCTGTGCAACGGGCAATTCAGCACCTGGGCCAGCGCCACCCGGATCACCCAGGGATGGGTGATGGCCAGCAGATGCCCAGGCTGCGCAGAGACTTCCTGTAACCACTGCGCAAGGCGCGCCTGGAGTTGCAGCAAGGACTCACCGCCGTGGGGCGCCGCAGCGCTGTCATCAAGCCAGGCCTGCAAGGCATCGGGCTGCTGTTGTTGCACCTGATCGAGGCCCTGCCCCTGCCAGCAGCCCAGGTCGAGGTCCCGCAGGGCTGGAACGATGGTCGCCGGCCCGGCAAACAGCTCGGCGGTCTGCCGGGCCCTGAGTTCAGGCCCGCACAGCAGGCGCGGCGTGCCCTTGAACTGCCCAGCGCGGCTGCCCTTGGGGGTTGACCAGGGCATGTCCAGCGGCTCATCCAGGGGGAAACAGGCACGCTTCTGGGCGGCGGTCCGGCCGTGGCACATCAGGGTCAAGCGGGTCGCCTGCACAGGGGGGTTCTCGATAAAGGACAGCCAGGGTTGAGGCGGGGTTTGTAGCACGGGTCGATGCCCGTTTCCCAGCCTGCCGTGTCAGCCTGCGACCGCCTTGAGCCCGGGCTGCGCCAGGTACAGCACTTCATAGTGTTCGACCCCGTGAGCAGGAACCGGCGCTCCGGACGACAAGGTAAAGCGCAGCAATCGCCAGACTTGCAGGTCCAGGGCCACGAACACCGCAAAGGTCTCTGGGTCGGCGGCGATGGCCTGGTTGCGTTGCTGTTCCTCGGCCAGCAGTTGGGTTCGATCGGCCTGCGGATCGATGTCGTAACTCTCGCGGTACAGCACCCGGGCTTGCGTCGCCGGGCCACGACGCCAGTCCAGCGGCAGCCAGGACTCAATCACCGGGCGGCCAAATGAATCGATCACCCCCTGAAACCCCGGGCCCATCAGGAACGCCCCCGCTGCTGAGGGATCAGCCCACAGGTAAATCGACGCATAACCGTTGTGCACCGCGCCGTGTACACCCCGCTCCTGGCCGGCGAAGACCTTGAACAGCAAACCCGGGACCTGGTCCCACAACGGCCCCCGTTCTGCCGCCCGACGGCGGATCAGGCCCATGTCGTAATCGGCGGGCAAGCGGTGAGAATACTGTTTGGCAAACATGGCAGTGCTCCAGTGCACGGAAGGTGTTGCCAGCTTGCGCAGCCCTGATGATTACAACAAGATATCGCCAAATATATCTGCGATAAGAGATTGCTATGTCTGAGCCCGCCAAGCCCCTGGACCTCGACACCGTGCAGGCCTTTGTCCTGATCGCCGACTTCGCCAGTTTCACCCGGGCCGCCCAGGCCCTGGACACCTCCCAGGCGGCCATCAGCCTCAAACTCAAGCGCCTGGAGGAACGCCTGGGCTACCGGCTACTCGAACGCACGCCGCGTCATGTGCGCCTGACTGCAGAAGGCGAGACTTTTATCGTCGCCGCCCGCGAGTTGCTGCGCGCCCATGAGCGGGCCCTGGGCCATCTGCAGGCGGCGCCGAAACGGCGCCTGGTGATCGGCATCAGCGACCATGTGGCCGGGCCCGATCTGCCGCACATGCTGGGGCGCATCGCCACGTACGACCCCTTGTTGCTGATCGAAGTGCGCATCGCCGCGTCCCGGGAGCTGACCGCGGCCTTCGACCGCCATGAACTGGACGCCGCCATCGTGCGCAACGAGGGGGCCCGGCAGGACGGCGAAGTGCTGGTGGCCGAGCCCATGGGCTGGTTTGCCGCCCCCCACTGGCAGCATTCGCCGGAGGCGCCCCTGCCCCTGGCGACCCTGGCCGCACCTTGTGGCGTACGGCAACTGGCAGTGCAGGTGCTGGACGCCGCCACAGTGGCCTGGCGCGAAGTGTTTATCGGAGGTGGCGTGATGGCCGTGGGCGCAGCGGTGAGTGCCGGGCTGGGGGTGGCCGCCCTGGCCCACCGCGTGGCACCGAGCGGCGCCGTGGAAGTGGGCGAACGCCTGGGCCTGCCGAGCCTGCCGCTGACTGAAATCGTGCTTCATACCCGTGCCGGCGATGCCCGGACCCAGGCCACCTTACGTGCCCTGAGCGCAGCGTTCCGCGGCAGCCTGGTGCGCTAACTGCGCTGCTGATGGAGGGGAAACCAGGGGAATCAACGTAGAGGGCACCAACACCAGCCAGGGCGGCGTGGCGTCAGTGTGAGGTCATCAGCCGCAGCGACTGTTCATCCCAAGGCCGATAGGCGACCTTGTTGCGTCCCGTGCTCTTGGCCTCGTACAAGGCCAGGTCGGCGTCATTCAGCCAGCCCAGGGCATCCCCATGCTGGGGGTCGAACGCCGCCAGGCCAATGCTCAGGCTGACCTGCAATGCGGGGTTTTGCTCATAGCCCAGCGCGCTGAACCGGTCCCGCAGCGCTTCCATCAACTGCGCCGCATGGGCAATGGGCACATCCGGCAAAATCACGCAGAACTCATCGCCGCCATAACGCCCGGCCAGGTCGCTGACCCGCAGGTTCTGCCGAAGGATCTTGCTCAACTGGCGCAGCACGATGTCCCCCGCCACATGGCCGTAGGTGTCGTTGATGACCTTGAAGTGATCGATATCGATCAGGGCGATCGCCCCGCCCTGCTGCTGGCGCTTGCAACGCTGGAACTCGATGTCCAACTGGTCTTTCCAGGCACCATGGTTGAGCAACCCGGTCAGGCTGTCGGTGCGACTCAGCGCCAGCAATTCACGTTTATGCCGGCCCAGGGTGAAGGCCTGCTGGTAGCAGATGTAGCCCAGCACCAGCGGGTACAGGGTCAACATCGGCAGGCAGGCGTACAACTGCAGCGGCGTGGTGTCGGGCACCGAGGTCACGGGGAACAGCAGCAGGGATATGCCGATGCCCAAGGCCTGGGCCAGCGAACCGAACAAAAAGAAACGCATGCCGCCAATGGCGACGTTGTGCATCGCCATCATCCCCAAGGTGGTAGCCAGGGGCAGCGGATTGAACTGCATGGCCGCGACCCAGAAGCCGCCCATCAAGGAGTCCACCAGCAGATTGCGATGCTCAGCCCAGAACGGCACCCGCGCCCGACGCGCCCATTGATAAGCCACATGGGGCCAGATGAAGGCGTTGAACAACATGAGCCCCCACAGCCAAGCGGGAGGATGCAAGGGGTAAAGACCGGCCGCGACACAAATCAGTCCCAGGCTAAGGCCCAGAATGCGCGATTTATATAGCCTCCTGGCCAATGACAGTCCTTTGCCTTTGCTGTACTGCGCAGGGCCCAAGGCTCCTCCGTTGAAACTGTGCGGAGAGAAAAGCATGAAGGGGATAGTGCTAGGCAGTCTATCAGCGCACGATCAAATAGCCATCACTGGCCGAAGACTGTTTTATTGCAACGGTCCGGCACCTGACTGAGCGGCTCAATAGGGCTGAACCACGCCCTTGGCGGCTTGTCCAGCCGACAAAGGCGTCAAGGCAAACAGACCCGAAGCCTTCAGCTCGGCTCGCACTCCCAGGAGGCGGTTATCGACACCTTCTCGACAACGCTCGGCGGCAGCACGGCCAACGCCACCCTGGCTTCCTCGGCACTGATCAAGGCCGGTGAATCTGCCTCCCGTTGCTCAATCAGCACCCGCACCCGCTCCAGGCCCGTGCGCAAGGGTTCCGGCAGGTAGCCATCAAACAATCGCAGGTTGGCGATCACACACTGCCGGGCATCGCTCAGGTCAAAATCGCTTTCAAGCTGGTGCTCAACGTCCCTCGCGGACTCCACCAACAACCGATACACGAACTCAGCGAAGGACAGGCTTTCCACTTCGCTGAACGTTTGGTCATGCCAGATAAAAGCCACGCCCATTTGCCCGTCGGCCATGGGCGTCAAGCAATACGCATCACCGGCACCTGATTGCGCAAAGGGCAAAAAGCGCCGTCCATTCTGATAGGCCGGATTGAGCCATTGCTCGACAAACTCAGCGGCCTCCTGAGCATCGATCCACTCTAGGTCATAGACACACGACAACGCGGGCTGCGCCGACAAGCTGTAGTTGCGCCACTCTTTCTGCCAATCAGCGCGGTCTTTGCCGTAGCGGGTCTTGCCATCCGCCAACAGGCGGACAAACACATCCGGCAACGCTATGCCGCAAGATTGGGCCAACGGTTGAAAATCACTCATGCGCACTCGCTCTGGAAAATTCGCTAATGCCCTATCGGCACCGCCCGTAATCGTGGGCAAGTGGGGCCGACGGCTTTTGACTTGAGGCTGATGCTACAAACATTCGAAGGCATTTTAGAGTAAACGCAAAGCGCTGCATTAAATGACCCGGGTGAAAACGCCTCCCACGGGCTGTCGCTCTTCACCTTTGGCCCACTTCAATCCCCCGACTAATGTCGCCCACTCAACATTCCGATACGAAAATCGCGCCCCCTCCTCCCCCTCTGCTGCTTACCTGATAGCCAGGCATTCGCCATGGACCGCCAGTCGGATCAGTTGCACGACGGCATTGTAATAAGTCTCCATATGGATACACTCCACCATGAACTACACCCTCCAGCAGACGCCCGTCTTTGCGCGCTGGCACTCCTCGCTTCGCGATCTGCGGGCCCGGATCGCCATCGCACGGCGTCTTGAACGTGCGGCGGCGGGCAACCTCGGCGACGTCAAAGCCCTGGGCGGCGAACTCTGTGAAATGCGTGTAGATATCAGCGCCGGCTACCGCATTTATTTCATCCGGCGTGGCACCTGGCTGATCATTCTGCTGCAGGGCGGCAACAAGGCCACCCAAGCCGCCGATATCCAAAAAGCCCGGGCCCTGGCAAAGGAGTTTTAAATGGCTGACACACTGATTCCCTTCGACATCGCCACCCTGCTCGACAGTGACGAGGCCATCAGCGAGTACCTGTCCCAGATCCTCGCCGACGGCGATACCGATGAACTGCTGCGAGCCCTGGGCCACGTCGCCCGAGCACGGGGCATGGCCCAGGTTTCCCGCGACTCGGGCCTGGGCCGCGCCAGCCTGTACAAAACCTTCGCTCCCGGTGCCAAGCCGCGCTTCGACACCGTACTCAAGGTCATGCGTGCCCTGGGAATTGAACTGCGCACCCATGTACCCCATGCCTGATCGGTGGCCTGGCTGCAGATAAAAAAGCCTGCCACCGGCTTGTAAAAAACACCGCATCAATTCAGGCTCCGCGCTCACCTGACAGGGACTGGACCATGGACGTCGCCCCCCCTCTGCAACAGCAGATCCGCGAGCTGATCGACGCACTGGTCGCGGCTGACTACACAAAAATCGCCACCGAAGGCTGGCTGGGCCGGCTACACGCAGACGACCTGCAGCGACGCCTAAGCGAATACGGCGCCAAGCTGATCAGCCCTCCCCCGACCTTTATGGACAGCATCGAGGCCTACCCCTACAAGGATGGTTCGGGCCTGCATCTGGATGTACCGCTGTGGACGGCGGAGGAAGGCCTGAGCGACCTGACCCTGTCCCTGGAGGTGCTGTTCCAGGGCGATGACGGCCTGTTGCACCTGCATGACCTGCGTGTGCTTTAAGCCGATGGTCATGGCCCGACGCGAGGTGTTCCCCCCATGCAAAGCAGTCTGAACATGCTCCATGCCGCCTACCCACAGGGCCTGCCCGATGGGGATTACCTGCCGCTGCTGGCCTTGCTCTACGAGCACTTTTCCGACCGCAATCTGGCCGAGCTGGTTGCCGCGATCAGCGGCCGGGATGCGCACCGGGTGCTCAACGATATTTACCGCGCGTGCAGCACGCACAAACCCGACGCTTCGCAGGTGGCGCGTGTGCAACAGCACCTGCAATCCCACGGTCTTTCCAGCCTGTGTTTGCAGCCATGAACGTTCGCCTCTTGCAGATCCACCCATCCACCCCACCACGGGTCAGCTTTTTCAGCGCGTGCGGTACGGGCGAAGCCAACTGGTCAGGCCCACTGCCTTCAGTCGACACCTGGTGCGAAGTCGAGCTCGACCTCGATGATGAATTCCGTTGGGGGCACAACCTGAAGCCAACTCAGCGCCACAGCGCCAGCCTGAACGTGCAGGCTGATGGGCTGCACCTGTGCGCCGAGCTGGTGGCCCTGGAAGCGGATGGCACAGCCGTGCTCAACCTGCATGGCTCTATCGTCCTGATCAGCCTCCAGCCCCACACAGAGGCCCATACGGGATGGGTCGAACTGGTCGCCCAGGACCTGACCCTGCATGGAGTTGAACGATGAACCGGCCATCACAACCCCCCCTCCAGCCAGACGCGTCGTTCTCGGTGGTCGACGGTAGCATCCAAGGCATCGGTAGCCGCCCCGGGCTTTTGCGGGTTGAATTCATCGACTGGCAGGAGCAGCCATGGGTGCTGTCCTTCAACGACCTGGTGGCGTTCCAGAGCCTGGGCGCCGAGGGCTCGCAGATCGCCGAATTGAGTATGGCTGCCATGCCCCTGTTAATGGCCCAGGTCGATCCACAGGAACTGACATCAAGCCCCCACAGCTACAGCTTTATCTGTGCCTGGAGCGCTCGCCCGGTGCTGAGCGTCATTGCCGGCAGCTACCACTGCGAGCGGGCCAGCCAACCTGAGGCGGCAACTTGGTCAGGCGACTGACCATCAGCCCGTGACAGTCACGCCATAGCGCCACGCCACCCACTTATCGCCACGGGCCCAACCCACCAGACCATGTCCAGAACCGAAATGACCACTGCGCCACCACCGAACCGTTTTGAGCACTTCAACCGTCTCATCGACAGCGCACGCCAGGAGCAACCGATCTGGTTCGCGCTGGAGCCGGACCAGCCGCCAAGCGCCGGCCAGATCGAGCATGCCCAGCAGCAGTTGAACTGCCTGCTGCCCGAGGACTATCTGAGTTTCATCAGCCGCTACGGTGGCGGCTACTTCGGGCTGGGCATCGTCTACTCGCTGGATGAAGCCAGTGATTTCAACCTGATCCAGCGCAACCAGCAGTGCGCCCATTTGCGTGGGGCGCATGTGGTGTTTTCCGACAATGGCTGTGGCGACCTCTATGGCTTTCCCATCAGCAAGGGCCATTGCCTGCCTCAGGTGTCGATCTACCTGCACGACAACGACAGCTGGAGCCCCCTCGACGATAGGGGCTTCCTGCACTTCCTGCTGGGCCAATCCATTGATTACCGAGAGCACCCATGACCTATCACGATGTGTTCATCAACCGCGTCGAGCAGTTTTGCATCGGCATCGAAACGGAGTCGGGCAGGACCTATGTGTCGATGCCGTTGCGCCCCAACGGGTGCCTGATCGAGTTCGACCACTACTTCGAGCTGGACGCTGCCGCCTTCGAGCAGTTCCAGCGTGACCCGCAGGCGGCACTGGCGTTCGTCGAGCGCTGTCGCCAAGGCCAAGTCGCGCCCATGGTGATCGGCGTATGAAGCTCTACTACGTGATCGCCGAAAAAGACCTGTACCCCCAATACCCCCATCACGCCGACTGGCCCAAGCAGATTGCCTACTGCCCGCAAGACCGCAGCATCATGCTGACCGAGGGCAAAGGGCATGGTCTGGCAGGCAGCGTGATAACCCTGGCCGCGGCCAGCGAGCCACGCTGGTGGGCCGTGTTCACAGCCTTGCAGGCCGAGTGGTTTCTGAGCTTTATCGAAGAGGGGCGGTTTGCCGATGAGGGGGAATTTACGGCAGCGTTGAGCGAGAAAATCGGTCCATTGCGGACTGTGAAGTATTGAGGGCAAGCCCCCCACAAAAGGTGTTCGCCCAGTGCTATGGCCTCGGCAATCCATGCACTGGTAAAGAGCCTTTGCACCGGGCGAACGGGCGCTATTTTAATCGAATGAACAAGGAAAGTCCTTGCCCAGATTCTGAAAAAAACTGCACACAATTCCCGCCAGAATTGTTCGGAGTAGCCCGTAAAAACGGGTGTTTGACGGTCGGATTTTTCTTCGGCTGCCGCCTCAATAACCGGTCATTTCCAGGTAGCCGCTGCCGCCGTGGCTGCCGCTGATGTGCACCGGCCCTTCCCAGTAAGGAATGCGCAAGTTCATCCAGGCCTTGGGGTTGAGTGCCTGAGTCGTGACGTCCAGGCCCTTGGAGGGAATTTTCAACTGCCAGCGGGTGGGCAATTCACGGCCCTCGACCTTGGAAACATCCAAGGGCAACAGCTCGATCTCCCCCTTGTGCAAGGTCCGGGTTCGCCCGTCGGCGCTGATCCAGGTGCCGGTGATGTAGTGCGCACCGGTGCTTTCTCGGACGCGGAACAGCATCAGCCGCTCGCCACTGTCCAGGTGCAGGGAGAACCAGTCCCAGCCACTCTGCCCGGCCGCCAGGGGCTGGCTGCTCCACTCGCGATCAAGCCAGGCCGGACCGCTGACCTGATAGGTCTGGCCACCGATCTGCAGGCTGCCCGCCGCCTGGAAAAACGGCTGGCTGTAGTAATAGGACGCCTGGCCCTGCTCGGACTTGCGGCTATAGCCCTGCTCACCCTGCAGCACCAGCAGCTGCTGAGTGCGCAATTGCAGTTGGTAAGCGAACCCCGGCCCGTTGGCCTGCACGTGCAGGTGCGCAAGGGGGTCGCCTGCCGCTGACAGGCTGCGCAACCCCCAGTCATCGATCCAGGCCTGGAACGGCTGGGCACTCACCCCGGCCTGGCCAACGCCGCCCCGGGCGTAGCGCTCGGCCGCATGGTGGCTGCTGGCCGAGGTCGCCGCCGCGTGCCCCAACCACACCACCGGCGAATGCCAGCCCGGCTGCTCGGGGCCAGGGCGCAAGGCGCTGCGAAACAACGTCCACTGCACCCCGAAGCGCTGACCACTCGGGTCCACCAGATCGGCGGTGAGGTACCACCATTCGATGCGAAACCCCTCATGGGCGCCGTGATCGGCCGGAAAGCTGAATACCCGACCGGGCACCACCTGAGTGAACTCGGCCGCCTGGTTGCCCAACCCGGCAAAGCCCTGCTGCGGTTCGCTCGACTGATCGCATCCGCTCAAACCCAGCAGCAGTAACAGAACCAGGCCCCGTGCCCATTCAACGCTCATCGGCAAAGGTCCTCAGCAGGTCCACCGGTTGCGTGCGGTAGAGTTTGAACAGCGGCCACGCCGACGCCAGCAAGGTGGCCAGCAGCGCCAAGCCCAACAACTGCGCGAGCTGCCAGGGGAACACCCGCAATGGCAGGCGCCAGCCAAAGGCCTGGACGTTGATCACCGTATCCAGGCACCAGGCCAGGGCGATACCCAAGGGCAACGCCAGCACCAGGGTCAGCACCGCCAGCAGCCAGGTCTGGCCCAGGTTGAGCAGCATCAGTTGGCGCCGGGTCACGCCCAAGGCCCACAGCGGCGCCAACTGGCCAAGGCGGCTCTGGCTCTGGGTCAGCAGGCTGATAAACAGCGCCACGCCGGCCACGCCCAGGGTCAGGCTGTTAAGGGCAGCCGTGGCGGCGAAGGTGCGCTCGAAGACTTGGCTCGACCAGCCCTTGAGTTGCGCCTGATCGACGATGCGGCTGTCGTCGAGGGCAAAGCGCTGATGCAAGGCGGCAACCAGAGGCCCGATGGCGGACGGTGCAATCCGCAGGTTGAAGCGGCTCGGCGCCAGCCCCGGCCAGTGCTGCAACAGGTGCTCGACGTTGACCAGCACGTGGCCCTTAGGGTTGCCGTAGTCGGCATAGATCCCCACCACCTGCGGTGCCCATTGGCCGTCGGGCACCGGGATCGGCAAGCGATCACCGAGGCGCACTTTGAGCCGGCGCGCCAACTGCTCGCTGAGCATCAGGCTGTCGCCCTCGGCCAGTTGCTCCCAGGGCTTGTCCCCCAGAGCCTCCAGCAGGGGCCAGTGCTGGCGGTAGGTCGGGTGATCGATCACCCCGTACAGCTCCGCCGGCCAACCCTGCAATGGCAACGGCACCAGCCAACTGGGCAGCACTGCCTGCACCTCCGGCTGAGTGGGCAGCCACTGTTGCAGCTCGCGGGCCTGGGCCGGGTCTTGCGGGTTGAGGTACAGCTCGGCAGTCAGGCGTTGTTCGAGCCAGTCGTTGAAGGTCTCGCGGAAGCCGGCGGTCATGCTGCCGGCACCGATATTGGCCGCCAGGGCCAGCAGCAGCGCCATCAACGCCAGGCTCAGGGCCGGCAGTTGCTGGCGGCAGTCGGCGACAAACCATTGCCCCAGCACCGAGCGACTGCGCCCCAACAACCCACCGAGCAAGGCATTCAGCAACACCGGCAGCGCCAGGGCAGCACCCAGCAACAAGGCCGCCATCAGCACAAAGCCGCTGCCCAGGCTGTCGCCCAACCACCACGCCGTGACAGCCACTACCACCGCCAGCGCGGCGACCCAAGCCTGGCGGCGCAGCCAGCGGGCATGGGCTTGATGCCAGGCTTGGGGGTTGGCCAGGGCCAGCAACGGCAAGCGTGCGGCACGCAACAGGCTGTTGGCACCGGCCAGCAACGCGCCCAGCAGGCTCAAGCCAATGCCGCTGAGCCACCACCAGGGGCTCAGGCTCAACTGCCCCGCCACTTCGGCGCCATACAAACCGCGCAGGCTGGCGGCCACGTCGGGCAGCAACAGCGCCGCCAGCAGGTAACCACTGGCCACCCCGGCCACCCCGCCCAACAGGGCCAGAGCACCCAATTCCAGCCCCAGGCACAGGATCAGCATCCGCGCACTGACGCCGCAGGCACGCACCGTGCGCAACAGGCCACGACGCTGTTCCAGGGCCAGGCCGATGGCAGCGTGGACGATAAACAGCCCGACCACAAATGACAGGAAACCCAAGGCATTGAGGTTCAGGTGAAAGCTTTCGGTGAGCCGTGACAAGTCGTTGTCTTGCGTACCCGGGCGCAGTTGCAACGGCCCCGCAAGGGCCTCGGGCAACGGCGGCATTTGGCTGGCGAACTCCCTGGGCAGCAGCAGGCGCGACAGTTGCCCGGGCTGCCCCAGCACGGCCTGGGCAAAGCCGATGTCCACCAGCAACACGCCCGGGGCCATGCCCTCCTGGCTGCGCAACGGCGGCAAGCGCTGGCCCTCCAGGGCCTGGGGTTGCTCACCCGGTTGATAGCCGAGGGCCTGCAAGGTTTGCGGTGCCACCCAGGTGCTGCCCGGCGGGCTGAAGAACTCGACGATGCTGCGAAGGTCCAGGGCTTGCCCGGCCACCGCGGAACCGGCCGGCAGGGACAGCGGCTCGATGCCCATCAGTTGCAGGCGCTGGTCTGGGTGTCCCTTGAGCTGCACCCGGCCTTGCAGCACCGGCGACACCGGCCAGCCGGCCCGCCGCAGACTGATGAAGAGGTCTTGGGAAAAGTTGGCGCCATTGGCGGTGGCCAGGCTGGATTGGGGTTCGCCGCCCAGCAGTTGGCTGGCCCGGGCATAACTGTCCCGGGCCTGGCTGTTCAGCGCCAGGACCCCGGTCAGCAGGCTGGTGGCCAGCCACAGCCCGGTCAGCACACTGAAAAACTGCACCGGGTGCTGGCGCCAATGGCTGAGCAAGGCGTCGAGGGTCCAACGCATGACCCGCACCTCAAGCCTCCTGCACAGCGGCCAGACGGCCACCCTGCAACACCACGGTCCGCGCCAGGCGGCTGGCCACCCGCTGGCTGTGGGTGACCATCAACAGGCTGGTGGAGCTGTCGGCCAACACCTCCAGCAACAGTTGCAGGACCTGATCGCCCGTGGCTTCGTCGAGGCTGCCGGTGGGTTCGTCAGCCAGCAGCAGGCCCGGTTTCGCCGCCAGGGCCCGACCCAGGGCCACCCGCTGCTGCTGGCCCGCCGGAGAGCTGTTCGGGGTAGCGCTGAAGCAAATCACCCAGCCCCAGGCGCTCCACCAACTGTGCTTGCCAGCGGGGATCGAAGCGCCCCGCCAGCCGCGCCTGGAACCCCAGGTTGTCTTCGACCGCAGGCTGCTGATCAAGTTGAACTGCTGGAACACCAGCCCCACTTGCGTGC
>NZ_JALQCW010000051.1 GCF_023241715.1 Pseudomonas morbosilactucae | reverse complement strand
GCCGCGTTGAGGGCCAGCAGGTTGGTCTGTTCGGCAATTCCGCTGATGGTTTTGACGATGGTGCCGATCACCAGCGACTGCTCGTTCAAGGCCTCGATGCCGTCACCGGCCTGCTGCATGTGCTTGGCCAGGTCGCGCATCACATTCACCGCCTCGGTGACCACCGTGGTACCACGCTGGGCACTGTTGTCGGTTTGCAGCGAGGTGCTGTAGGCGATGTTGGCCGCCTCGGCCACGGCCTGTTCCTGGTTCACCAGGTCGGTGATGTCTGTGGCGAACTTCACCACTTTGTAGAGCTTGTTATTGGCGTCCACCACCGGGTTGTAGGACGCCTCCAGCCACACGGCGCGGCCGAGGCTGTCGACACGTTTGAAACGGTGGGCAACGAACTCGCCATTGTTCAGGCGCTTCCAGAACGCTTGGTATTCCGGGCTGTTGGCATCCTGGGTTTCACAGAACATGCGGTGATGCTTGCCCTTGATCTGCGCCAGGGTGTAGCCCATGCCCTTGAGGAAGCGATCGTTAGCGGTCAATACGTGGCCGCTGAGGTCGAACTCGATCACCGCGGTGGAGCGCACCAGGGCGCCGATCAGGTTCTCGTGTTCGCGGGAGGCTTCGATGGTGCGCGTCAGGTCGCTGGAATAGATAGCGACGTTTTTCACCCGCCCATTGGAGTCACGCACCGGCTGGGAGATCGAACGCAGCCAGGCTTCCTCGCCATTGCCCCGCAGCAGCCGCACCGCGCCGGCAAAATGTTCGCCACGGGTCATGGTGGCCTTGAAGCGCAAATGAAACTCATCGGACTTCACATGGGCCGGCACGATGTCTTCCAGATAACGACCCACCAGGTCGCCACTTTTGTAGAGCATCTCTTGGGCGAAGTTGTGATTGACCGATTGGATCCGGCCTTCCGGGTCAAGAATGATGACCAGCATCTCGCTTTCGAGGCTGTCCCTCACTTGTTGGAGGCTCGAGAGTTCTTCGCGAAGAGCGACGAGCTCTTGCTTCAAGCGTTTGTTGAACATGGGGGACACACCGCTGGGCAGAAAGGGTTGGCAGCTTTGGGCTTAACCATCGGCGCTGAACGACTTTTCTAAAGTGCCTTTTGCCCTTGGCAGAAAAAATACTCGAGGGCTTTGGGGGAGATATCTGGCGGTATCCGGGAACAGTTATAGTCGCCTCCCGGAACAATCAACGGCGATCGACGGAGTTAGCTCAATGGACGCTTCACGTAAGGCGGTTTTCGATCAGGTAGCGGCGGAGTTGGGCTACAGCTTCGACGGTGAAATACGCATCGGCGGCAATTACGTTTCGGCGGTGCGCAACGGCCATGACATTTACGTCAGCGGGCAGATTCCACGCATCGACAACCAGGTAATGGTGGTGGGTCGGGTCGGCAGCGAGGTGACCCTGGAGCAGGGGCGCCACGGGGCACAAATCTGCACCATGCGCGCCTTGGCGATTCTCGGCCAAATGCTGGGGGACCTGGAGCCGATTCGCAAAATCCTGCGCATCAATGTGTATGTGCAAAGCGCGGCCGACTTCACCCAGCAGAGCGAAGTCGCTGATGGCGCTTCCGAGGTGCTGTACCGGATCTTCGGCGACGCCGGCGTCCACACTCGGACCTCGCTGGGGGTCTATCAGTTGCCCAAGAACGCCTCGGTGGAAGTCGACATGATCGTCGCCCTGTAGAATGCGCCCTCGCTTTTCGGCCCAAGGAAGCCCCATGCGTCATCAGCCACGGCACCGCCGATTCGTTGCCGCCCTCACCCTCTTGACCTGCAGCGGCCTGGCCCCGGCCTGGGCCGCTGACCTCGATTGCCAACGCCGCCAGACCAGCGTCGAGGTAGATCGATGCGCGCACCTCGATAAGGAGCGCGCCGACGCCACGCTCAATGCCAGTTACCAGCGTTTGCTGGGGCGAGTGCAGCATCAGTACCAGGCCAGCCCGGTGCTGGAGCAGGAGTTTCTCGGCAAGCTGAAAAACGCCCAACGGGCCTGGATCAAGTACCGCGACACCCACTGCGTAGTGGAAGCCTTCGAGGTGCAGCCGGGCATGCCGGCCCACACCACCCTGATCAATGCCTGCGTGGCCCGCTTGAGCCAGGAGCGGGCGCGGGACCTGGACCAGACGCTGCCGGAGTGCTGTAGCTGAGGAGGGTGGCAAGCACAGGCAATCAGCCGGGCGGGAGCGGCGTGGTTTTGCTCGCCCGTAACCTCATGCCGTGCAGCACCAAGCAGCCCAGGGTCGTGCCCCAGGCGAAGAGCAGCATGGCCAGGGACGACTCACGTTCTCGGCGGTTTTCCTGGCACTCAAGGGCGTTCGAACACAGGGCCACACAGACCGCCGCACCGTTGAACGAGCCACTGAGCAGGTAGTCCCGCAGATAGGTGAGTTCCAGGACCTGGCCTTTGACCGTCCCGCGCTCCACCACCCAGCGCGTCAGCCCCCGCACCTCCTTCAATTGACGTCGCTCGCCGCTGTCCAGGTCCTCGGTCATCAGGCTGAAACTGTCCAGGGACACCACCCTGGCGCGAGCGCTTTCGACGCTGGCGCCCTCAAGGCCGTCGTCCGTGGCATTCAGGGTCCATAGCTGGATCAGGGCGAACACCAACCCGAGAAGGAAGGACACCAGGGCCACCTGCAGCAGGGGCGCCAAAGCTGCGAACGCTTTGCTTGTGCGAATCAAGACAGGCCTCGGACACTCAGGCGCAGGCCGCGCGATTCGGGGAGATTAGCGGGAATTTCGCCCTGGGCTAAGGGCTATTTTTCCCGCTGTTTGCGGGCCGTTGGGCGTCCTCGGCAGCGAAGGCTCTAGCCCGGGCCGACGCGTTTCTGCCAGGGCGTTACCGCCGTCGCGACAGACCGGCAGACGGCGCTATCGGCACCAGCTCTCTTGCAGCGCCGACTCTGTCGGCTCGGCCATGCGTGAGCCGAAGTAGCCGGCACTCACCACGCCCACCGTGCCCATCACCGCGCAATAGATCACGCAAATCCAGGGGCTCCAGGGCATCAGGCCGATCAACAGCAACGGCGTGGTGCTGGCCCACAGGGCGTAGGCAATGTTGTAAGTGAAGGAAATCCCGGAGACACGAATCCGCGCCGGGAACAGTCCGACCATCACCGACGGCACCGCCCCAACCACCCCGCACCCCAAACCGGCCACGGCGTAGGCCAGGCCGATCCACTCCCCGCCGCTGATCAGGCTGCCGTACAGCAGGGCAATGCCCACCGGCAGCAGCAGGCTGTAGAGCATCACCGTGCGCCAGGCGCCAATGCGGTCGACGATCAACCCGGCCAACACACAACCGATGTTCAGGAACACGATGCCCAGGCTGCTCAAGGCAAAGGTGTGGCTGGCGGTCATGCCGAAGGTTTTCTGCATCATGGTCGGGGTGATGACCACGAACACCACCACCGCCGAGGTCAGGACACAGGTGAGGATCAGCGCCGGCAGCATGGCCAGGCGATGCTCCCGCAGCACGGTGCGCAAGGGCAGTTCGGTGGCCGCCTCGCGCTGGGCCTGCAAGGCCATGAACACCGGGGTTTCACTGAGCCAGCGGCGTAACCAGACACCGATCACGCCGAACAGCCCCCCCAGCAGGAAGGGATAACGCCAGGCCTGGTCGAGGATTTCTGCGGGGGTAAAGGCCTGGGCCAGCAAGGTCGCGGTCAAGGCCCCGATCAGGTAGCCAAAGGTCAGCCCGGCCTGGAGGAAACCCAAGGCATAACCGCGATGCCCTGGCGGCGCGTGCTCGGCGACAAACACCCAGGCACTGGGCACCTCGCCGCCTACTGCGGCGCCTTGCAGCACCCGCAGCACCAGCAACAACAGCGGCGCGAAATAACCGATCTGCGCGTAGGTCGGCATGATGCCGATCAGCAGGCACGGCAGCGCCATCATCAAGATGCTCAGGCTGAAGACCTTCTTGCGCCCCAGGCGATCAGCGAAGTGGGCCATGAGGATGCCGCCCAGGGGCCGCGCCAGGTAGCCGGTGACAAAGATCCCGAAGCTTTGCAGCAGGCGCAGCCACTCGGGCATTTCCGGCGGGAAGAACAGCTGGCTCAGGGTCAGGGCAAAGAACACGAAGATGATGAAATCGTAGATTTCCAGCGCGCCACCCAAGGCCGCAAGGCCCAGGGTTTTATAGTCGGACCGGGAAAACGGCGCCGGTCGCGTCTCTGGAGGCAAAGGCATAGCAGTCACTCTGTAGGGGGGACAGAAACCAAGGCGCCAATGGTCTACGCAAAAACAGCCAGGAACAACCCGAACCCGTAACTGGGTCTATTTTTAGCCAATTTCTGTGCATTGAATCCCTTTGGGCAGCAGCAATAATCGGCAACTTTCCAAACCGCAGCAGAACAGGAAAGCCGCCATGAGCATCCATACCCGCACCCGCCGCCTGACCGTACCGCAACTGGTGGCGATGAAAGGCCGGCAGAAAATCGTCTCCCTGACCGCCTACACCAGCCACATGGCCCGGCTGATGGATCCGTTTGTCGACTTCGTGCTGATCGGCGACTCCACGGCCATGGTCGGCTACGGCCGCACCTCGACCCTGGACATGAGCCTTGAGGAAATCATCGCCCACAGCCGCGCCGTGGTCACCAGCACCCGCCTGGCCTGTGTGATCGCCGACATGCCATTTGGCAGTTACCAGGAGTCGCCGCAACAGGCTTACCGCAACTGCGCCCAGGTGCTGGCGCGGACCGGCTGCGACGCGGTCAAGCTTGAAGGCGGCAAGGCCCTGGCGCCGACCGTGGAGTTTCTGGTGCAACGGGGCATTCCGGTGATGGCCCACATCGGCCTGATGCCCCAGTACGTCAACGCCATGGGCGGGTTCAAGGCGCAAGGCATGAATGAAGCCACGGCCCGAGCGATTGAAGACGACGCCCGCGCCCACCTCGCCTCTGGCGCTTTCAGCCTGCTGCTGGAAGGGGTAGCGGAACCGGTGGCCCGGCGCATCAGCGAGTTCTCCGCCATGCCGACCATCGGCATCGGCGCTTCCCCGGCCTGCGACGGACAGGTGCTGGTCACCGAGGACCTGCTGGGCCTGGGCGGCGAGCAGGTGCCGCGCTTCGTCAAGCAATACGCCGACGCAGCCGCGCTGATCAGTCAGGCCTGCGAGCGCTTTGCCGCCGAAGTGCGCGACGGGCAGTTTCCCGAGGCGCAGCACTGCTATGGCGTCGGGCAGGGTTCCTGATCGATTGCCTGGGCCAGGGCCTGGATGGCGCCCGGAATATCCTGGCGCCAGTCGAGGGTGTAGCTCAGGCGCAGGTGATGCCGCCACAGGCCCTGCTGGCTGAACATTGCCCCGGGGGCGATGACCAGGCCCTGGGCCAACAGGCGCTGGTACACCTGGCGCATCTCCACCGGGCGCTGGGCCTCGACCCATAAGGTCGCGCCACCGGCCGCCGGCTGTGCCTGCAATTGCTGACAGGCATGTTCCTGAAGCAGGCCCTGCATCTGGCCCATGCGCTCGCGCAACAGCACCCGCAGTTTCAGCAAATGCTGGTCGACTCGCCCGGAGCTGAACAGCCGGGCCACAGCCTGCTGGCGCAGCGGTGACAGGCGAAAGGCCCGTTCGAGGAACTGCCGGTGCAGGCGCTGGCCATGCCCACGGGTCAGCACGTAGCTGAACGGAGCCTCGGCGCCAATCCGCTTGTCGCAAGTGGCAAACACCAACAGCCGCTCGGGGTTGGCGTAGTCACGAAAACGCACGGGGGCCGGGCTGAAACAAAACTCGCCATAGCTGTCGTTTTCAAATAGCCAGATGCCTCGCTCGTCCAACCACCGGCACAGCTGTTGTTTGTCGGCGGCCGGCATCAGGCTGCCGTGGGGCACGCTAAAAGTTGATGACAGCACCGCCAGGCGCACCGGCTCACGTAGCAGGAGGTCCTGCAGTTGCTGTTGATCGAAACGCCCAGCGCTGTCGAGCGGCAGTTCGATGACCCGAATATTCGCGGCGCGCAGTTGGCGCAACACCGCCCAGGAACAGGGCGACTCCACCAGCGCCACGCTGCCTGTCAGCTCCAAGGCTTGCAGCGCCAGCTCCAGCAGGCTGCGCAGGTCGGGGCCCAGGTACACCTGTTCGGCCTGCCAATAGTCAGCGGTGGAGCGGGTATAGCGCTCGGCCAACACCGCGCGCAACTCGGGTTCGCCAAAGGGCTGGTACAGCGGCGCCTGGGAGCGCGGGTACTGCCGGGTGAGCTCGCGCTCGGTCATCAGCAACGGGTTCTCCAGGGACAGCAGCATGGCCGGCGCATCGCTGCACAGCGCCAACATGCCGGGCTGGCGGGCCTGGGCGTAGACACTGTCGATCAGGCTCGGCCCATCCACCGGCAGTTGCGACGGCGCCAGCGGCACCCGGAAATAGCCCTGTTTGGGTCGGGACTGGATGCGCCCCTGGTCTTCAAGCAAGGCGTAGGCGTGCTTGATGGTCGAGATCGACACCTTCAGCCGCAGCGCCAGGGCCCGCAGCGAGGGCAGGCGCTGCTCGGCCTCGCTGGCATTGTCGATCCACTCCATCAGGTAGCGGTAAACCGCCTGATAGGCGAAGGGGGTTTCACGGCTCACCGGTTCAGGTGTCCCTGGCCATGGCGATGGCGGCCTGGATCGCTGCGCGGGCCTGGGGGCTGTTTTTCCAGCAACTGGAGCCCACCAGGGCTGAGGCCTGGGTGACGATCTCCAGGGCGTCGGCCTCGGCCAATTGCGCCAGGGAGCGGATGCCCAGCTGTTCCAGGCGACCGACCACTGTCGGGCCGACACCCTTGACCTTGAGCAGTGCCTGGCGTTCTTCCGGGGAAAATGACATTGGGGATGTTCCTTCGCAGTCCATGGCAATTGCGCATTCTGGCACAGCTTTCACCCCCACTCGCGCCGAGGCCCGCCGTTGACGATGTGTTTTTTCTCTCAAGGTTTTCAGAGCTTTCTCAAGGCATCTCCAGCTGGCTCCTAGCGTCTTTACGTCACCGTTGCGTCATATTCGATTGTTACCGTGCGACCGAAATATTTTGTAACGAATTGTCGAAATGACGAGCAGGGAACCGTAATGAGTGACGATAAAGAACACAGCGACACAGCCTCCTCCCCCGCCGACCAACCCACCGATACCAGCCGCCGCCGCTTCCTCGGCGGCGTAGCCGTGCTCGGCGTGGGCGCCACCTTGAGCGGCTGCGGCAACACCCGCGAGCCCCAGGGCCCGGCGCCGCAGCGCCAGCGTTCAGCAGCCGAGTTGGACCAGGTCCTCGCGGAGCAAGTGAAAACCGTGGTGGTGATCTACGCCGAAAACCGCAGTTTCAATAACCTGTTCGCCGACTTCCCGGGGCTGGAGCAGCCCCTCAGCGCACTCAAGCCCCAGGCCAGCCAGCAGCGGGACCGGGACGGCAGCCTGTTGCAGACGCTGCCGCCGGTGTGGGGCGGCATCCTCCAGGTCGGCCCGCAAAGCCTGGATGGCGTGACGTACCCGGTGGGCACCCAGTTCCAGGAACACCTGCCCAACGCGCCCTTCGCCCTCAAGGGCCCTGGCGGCGAGGACTTGCCACTGGGGTTGGTGACCCGTGACCTATGGCACGTGTTCTATCAGAACCAGATGCAGATCAACGGCGGCAAGAATGACGGTTTCGTCGCCTGGGCCGATTCTGGGGCCCTGACCATGGGCCACTACTCACAAAGCCGTTACGCCTTGCGCCTGTGGGACGTGGCCCGGGAGTTCGTGCTTTGCGACAACTTCTTCCAGGGCGCCTTCGGTGGCTCCTTCCTCAACCACCAGTACCTGATCAGCGCGACCGTGCCGTTCTACCCGGACGCAACGAATTCGGTGGCCAAGTCGATGATCGCCACCCTGCAAAGCGATGATCCGAGCGACACGCGCCTCAAGCCACTGGACGGGTCGCCGGCCAGTGCCATGAGCGGCCCGCCGCAGTTCGGGCCCAGCGCCCTGACCCCGGACGGTTACGCGGTAAACACCATGGCCCCGCCCTATTGGCCGACCTGGATCCGCGACCCTGAGCGCCCGGACTACGCCAAGGCCGACCTGCCCAGCGTGCTGGTGCCGCAAACCCACGAACACATCGGCGACAAGCTGTCGAAAAACAACGTCGACTGGGCCTGGTACGGCGGCGCCTGGCAAGCGACCCTCGAGCAGTTCAAGGAGTCGGCGGGCATTCCGAAGATCCCCAACTTCCAGTACCACCACCAACCGTTCAACTACTTCCTGCGCCAAGGCCCGGAGAACCCCGCCGAGCGCAGCCGGCGCCTGCGGGATGGCGGACTGGGCGACGAATCGAGCAGCAACCGGTTCTTTGCCGACGCCGAGGCCGGCAAGCTGCCCGCCGTGAGCTTCTACAAACCCCAGGGCAACCTCAACATGCACGCCGGCTACGCCGATGTGGCCGCCGGCGACCGCCACATCGCCCGGGCCCTGAAAGTGCTGCAGGAAAGCCCGCAATGGCCAAACATGGTGGTGGTGGTCACGGTGGACGAGAACGGTGGCTGGTGGGACCACGTGGCGCCGCCCAAGGGCGACCGCTGGGGCCCGGGCACGCGTATCCCGGCGCTGGTGGTGTCGCCGTTCGCCCGCAAGGGCACAGTGGATCACACAGTCTACGACACCGCCTCGATCCTGCGGTTGATCACCCGGGTGTTCAAGCTGGAGACCCTCGATGGCATCAAGCAGCGTGACCAGCAGATGATCACCCGCGGCCAGACGCCCATGGGTGACCTGACCAACGCCTTGCAATTCCAGGGTTGATACGGCGCCGCACCAGGGCGATGCGCACGGCGCACATCGCCCTGGATGACGGTATGGATATTTTTTTCAGTACCCCGTTTTTTCCCCTCGGCTCTGTGCTTCAGTAAGGGTCGCCCTGTCTGTGAGGGGCCCACGCTGAAAAGGATCTGAGCATGTTCAAACCCGCAGGCCTGTACCTCGCCCTGGCGGCCCTCTCCCTGAGTGCCACCGCCCACGCCGATGCCGACATCAAGCTGGGGGATACCCAGCGCGTCACCCGGCTTTTCGCCTACCCCAACAACTGCAATGTGATCTGTTTCCGTAACTGGACACTGGAACAGACCGTTGAGCATTACCTGAACCAGAGTGTGCAGCGCGACGGCTACAGCGCCGCCAAGGTCAAGGTGACCAGTGATAACGACCAACTCTACGCGCACATCAGCGGCGTGCCCGCCGACTATGCAAAACCCTTGAGCGCCCTGCTCGACGCCGGCGACCTGGCCTATAACGGTGCCTACCGGCTCAACGCCGACGGCAAGTGGGCCTACAGTTGGTACCTGTTCCTGCCCCTGGGCATGGCCCTGGAAAACCGCAAGAGCGTCGAGTTGCTGCACTTCCCACCCGACTACTCGCTGACCCGCGCCCAGGATTACCTCGAATCGGCCACCACCGATCGCTGGGCCACCTTGCTGACGGCCAACGGCATTGCCAGCGAGCAAACCCCGGCCTACCAGACCATCATCGACATCGCCCCGATTGCCGCACCGTCCAGTGCCGGCAAAGACCTGGAAGGGGTCTACGACTACTTCAAGGATTACCAGACCACCATGGTCAAGGAGGTCAGCCAGAATGCCCAAGGCGCAGCGCTGCCCATGGTGGCCTTCGGCGCACCGGTGCGGAACTGGATCAAGCAGCAATACGGCGTCACGGTGAACGTGCTGGGCCTGGGGCAGATCAGCCCGAGCGAAGGGCTCAAGGTGCCGGTGCTGGGTTCCAACCACCCGAGCTACATCTGGTACGCGGCGGACCCGGCGAACTACGACAACGACCAGGCCAAAGCCGATGCGGCGGGCTTGAAGGTGATGGGGCAAGACTTGAGCGCCGCCTGTTGGCAAGCGGCCATGGGCAGCACACCGGGCAGCGACGCCGCGGCGCAACTGCAGCGCTGTACGCAAACCTGGCAAGTGACCCAGAAGGAAAAGACCTGCGAGCTGTTCTACACCTCGGTGCGCAACCTGACGCAGGAACAGGCCCAGGCGCAATGCACCAGCGCGCCGATCAAGACTCAACTGCAACAACTGAAGGCACCGGCACCGTCGCCTAGCACGGCGTTGCCGACACTCTAACGGCGCACGCCGGCGCTCACCCGTGACCGGGTGGGTGCCGGTTGGCCGGCGATAACCCGGCGGCTATCGCCGGTAGTTCGGACCTAGGGCGCTCCGACCGGGCGCAGGCGGTACTGCGGCGGCAGTTGCTCAAAGCCGCTGATGGTCGCGTTCAGGCTCTTCCAGCGGCCATCCTTGATGCCGTAGATGCAACCGTGGATCGACAGACTCTGCCCACGATGCCAGGCGTTCTGCACGATGCTGGTGTGGCCGACGTTGGCCACTTGCTGGATCACGTTCAACTCGCAAAGACGGTCCACGCGTTCCTCTTCCGTGGGCAATTGCCCCAGGGCGTCGCGGTGCTCGTAATACAGATCGCGAATGGAGCGCAGCCAGCCGTCGATCAACCCCAGTTGACGGTCCTGCATGGAAGCGCGCACGCCGCCACAGCCATAGTGGCCAGTGACCAGGATGTGTTTGACCTTGAGCACATCCACCGCGTACTGGATCACCGACAGGCAGTTGAGGTCGGTGTGCAGCACCACGTTGGCCACATTGCGGTGCACGAACAGATCGCCCGGCAACATGCCAACGATCTCGTTGGCCGGCACCCGCGCGTCCGAACAGCCAATCCACAGGTACTCCGGGGTCTGCTGGCGGGCCAGCTTGGAGAAGAAGTCCGGGTCTTCCTGCTTGATCGCTTCGGCCCAACGCTCGTTGTTATCAATCAGATCTTGTAGTTCGTTCATGCTGTGAGGCCTCAAGAATGATGCGCTGCTTTGACAGACGACCGCCTGTCGAGGTCACGCGTTGTTCTGCAGATACCGGCCATCCCTTGCAGTGGAATCTTGAGCGGCGTCCCGGGTCCACCTCTTAAGTCCCTAAAAGTATGAGTAACCGCCATGACCGAATCACGACGTCCCTACGGGGCTCCCCAACCCGAGCCCATCGACGATAACGAAGACCGCATGGGCTCCATGGAGGAGCTGCATTTCGATGACGACGAACCCGCCGTCGGCAGCGGTGCCGGCGTCACCAGCGACGGATCCACGGACGACGACCTGAGCCCCGAAACCCTGATCCATGAAGACGGCGCCCGCTCCGCCCGGGAAGCCGGCGGCGATAAACCGGCAGACTGGGATTTGAGTATTGTCGATGGCGCGGACATTGGTGGCGGCGCCGGCCTGGATGAAGCCGAACTGGCCCGCCGCGACCCACTGGACGGCAAATCCTGAGGCTCTTGCCGGCGATTGGGCCTTGAGCCTTGCACCGTTGTCGGTGACGCCATCGCTGGCAAGCCCGCTCCTACGACCGCCGCTATGTGGGAGCTGGCTTGCCGGCGATCAGGCCCTCGAGCCGGCTATCAATCCACCAGAGTGCAGGCCATGACCAGGGCGTCTTCACGGCCGCCCACGGCTGGGTAGTAGTCGCGTCGGCGGCCCACTTCGTTGAAACCGTAGCGTTCATACAACCGATAAGCGGTCTGGTTGCTGGAGCGCACTTCCAGGAAGCATTCCCGTGCCTCCTTCTGGTAGGCGCGTTTCATCAGCTCCTCCAGCAGCCTCAGGCCCAGGCCACGGCCCTGGCTTTCCGGCTTGACGGTGATGTTCAGCAAATGAGCCTCGTCGATGATCACCTGGATCACCCCGTGCCCGACCTGCTGGCTGCCTTCGAACATCAGCCACACTTCGTAGGACTTGAACGCGTCCATGAAAATGCCCCGGGTCCAAGGATGGCTGAACGCCGCATATTCGATTTTCAGGATGCTATCCAAGTCCGCCTCGGTCGCCAGGCGGAAGGTCAACGCGTCACTCATTGGTCATTCTGCTCATCAGTGCTCTTCCAGCGCGCCATCAGCCGACGCATGGCTTGCCAGACATCAGCCTTACGCTGTGGCTCTTCCATTAATAGTTCCAGCCCCGGCAAGGCCCAGGCCGACCCCAGGCCTTCGACCTGAAGTTCACGGTTGTAGGATTCCGCGTTGGCCTCACCGGCAAAACGCACGGCCGGCAAGCCGATCAGCCAGGCGCACACGCAAGGTTCTTCTTCGACGCGGGCACCGACAAAGGCCTGGATAAAATCCCGGGCCGCCTCGGGCCCCTGGTCCAGGTTGCCGCGAGTCAACATCGGCCAGCGTACCGGCTCGGCGAGGATCTGCGGGCTGTCCGGCAGGCCGGCGGCACGCAACATATCCTTGAGCAGCAGGTAGGCCGGGTCGCGGCTCTGGAAGGCTTCGCCTGTGGGTAACTCCACCAACAGCAGGCAGCGCCCGGCGCGCAGCAGTTGCAAGGAGAAACGCGGCGGCTGCACCGGCGGGGCCTTGGGCACCTGGGGGACGGCGGGCGTTTCTTCGGCAACTGGCTTGGCAGCGCCCTTGGCGGCACTGCTGGACGGCCGCGGCACCTCGATTTTCGGCCGCTCGCTGGGCTTGCCCTGGGGCTTGGCCACCGGATCGACCGCAGCCCTGGCCGTTGGCGCGGGTGCGGGCGCCTCCACCAGCGGCTCTGGCAACGCCAGCAGCTCAGGGCGCGACGGCGCGGCAAAGGGCAATTCGGTGCGCGGCAGCCAGCTGACCACCTGCATGGCGGTCAAATAGGCGCGGCGACGGGACTCGATAAGCAAAGGTCGGCCACTTGTGGATAACTGAGGTGGGGGATTCTACCGCCCTTCGGCCAAGATCGCCCGCTGTTGATCATGAGAAAACCGACCACCAGCCCCCTGACAAGACCGGGGGTGAATCGTCGGCCCTTCGATGCAGTACAATCGCTGCTTTTCATTTGCCAACCAGCCGGCCATTCCGATGATCGAACCCAAGCGCGTCTTGCGCGCCCTCGCCGAACACTGGGCACTTCTGGAGCCGCTGTGCGAGCACTTCGACCAAGGCACCTTGAGTCTTGCCGAACTGCGTTCACAGCTGGCCGCCCAACAACTGGACAGCACGCCCCAGGACATCACCAGCCTGCTGGATGTGTGGATCCGCCTGGACATCCTGGTTCCCGTGGCCAAAAGCCCGAACCGCTTCGAACTCAATGCGCAGATCCACGACTTTCTCGCCTACCTGCGCCGCGAGCACCGCTTGGGCCTGTGCCTGGAAATCGAAGCCTACCTGCGCCATCTGGAACGCCTGGCCGGTTACATCCAGGACGCCTTCGACATCCGCGACGGCCATGACCTGGCGCGCCAATTGCGCCTGCTGGACATGCGCGTACGGGACGTACTGAAAAAACTCGCCAATGACGAACAGGCCCTGGTGGCCGTCGCCGAGCGGGCCAAGACCAGCGACCGGCAGATTCCGTTGCGCCAGCGTTATGCCGAAGTACTGGCCACCTGGGACGAATACGTCGAACCGATGATCCAGTTGGTGAACGCCGATGGCGCGTTCGAGCAAGGCGTGCGCAAGGTGGAAAACGTCCTGCTGCGCCTGCTCACCGAGCAGCAGCGCCTGGGCCAGTTGGTGGACGATGACATGCTGCTGCGCACCCACGCGCGGATCCTCGAAATGCAGACCAGCGCCCAGTTGACCCTGCGCCATGCTCGGGAACTGCTGCTGCCCCTGCGTGAAGAAGCCCGCCGGCACAACGCCGTGACCCGCGGCGCGGCGCTGGCCCTGTCGGCGATCCGTCGCAAGGGCATCGACGCCGTGCCCCAGGCGGCCATGCCTCTGTTCACCCGGCCACAGAGCACCTTCCTCGGCAGCTCCGGCCAGGTGGAAGCCTATGTGTATGCCCTGGCCCGCTTCGAACCCAAGCCGGCGCGCTTCCCCAAGGCGCACAAGAGCCACAAGGGCGGCGAAGCGCCACGAGCACCACGCACAGTCCGCGAAATGCTGGACCGCTGCGCGGACGCCCTGCCGATGCCGGACCTGATGAGCTGGCTGCTGGAGCAGGAGCCGGACGGCGCCACCGACGAACTGCTGTACTGGTTCTCGCGCCTGTCCCGGGAAAAACGCTTTACCCGCGAGCGCCTGGAGCGCCGTGATTACCACACCCACGAGCACCAGGTCAGCCTGCGCTCCTTCGCCCTGCTCTCGGCCCGCGATGACCAGCCCGAGAATTCTGCGAGCACTCCCCATGCATCTTGATCTTTCCGAACTGTCACAGCTGGCGCCGATCTTTCGCGAGCTGTTCAAGGGGTATCACGTCAGCCGCCGCGACCCGGAGCTGTACGCCCAACTGTCGAACTTCCAGGATCAGTACCGCACCCTGTTCAAGGCCCTGGGCTTTGAGCTGGTGTGCGACACCCGCGGCTTCTATTACTTCGTGCCGGACAACGCCGCCGCCCAGGTGAACAAGACCGCCCAGCGCCTGGCGCTGTTCACCTTCATCCTCGTGGAACACCTGGCCGACCAGGGCCGCGACCCGATCGCCGTGCTCGACGGCGGCAGCCTGGGCCGCGACGAACTGCCGTCGTTGCTGGAGAAGTACCGCGACCTGTTTATCCAGGCCGAAGTGCAGACCCAGGACGAGCTGGAAGAAAAAATCATGCGCCGCATGACCCAACTGGGTTTTGCCGGTGAGGAGCCGGGCATCTACCGTTTCCTGCCGCCGATGCACCGTTTCCTTGATGTCTGCCTGTCGGTGCAACAGGACCGCGACCTGGCCGCCAGCCTGCACAGCGTGCTGCCGCTGCCAACCCCGGTGCTGATCGATAACGACAGCGATGAAAAACTCCTGGAAACCGATGACCCGCTGGACCTGAGCGAATTCGGCGACACCGACGAAAGTGAAGAAGACGCCCTGGCCCGTGCCATTGCCGAAGAACAGGAGCTCGACGCATGAGCAAGGAACGCTACGGCATTCGCCGCTTTGCCCTTTTGAATACCGCCGGCTACAGCCTCGGGCTGTTCCCCCTGGAAGAACCGCTGTCGGTCTACGGGGCCAACAACCTGGGTAAGTCGGCGTCGATCAACGCCCTGCAATTCCCGATTCTGGCGCGTATGTCGGACATGAGTTTCGGCAAGTACAGCCTGGAGCAATCCCGGCGTTTCTACTTCGCCTCGGACACCAGCTACATCCTGGTTGAAGTCTCGTTGCCCCACGGCCCTCACGTGATTGGCGTGGTCGGTCGCGGCCCTGGCGGCGGCTTTGGCCACCAGTTCTTCGCCTATGCGGGGCAACTGGATTTGGCTCATTACCAGAAAGACGATACCTGCCTGCGGCAGAAAGAGCTGTTCGGCAACCTTGAGCGCCAGGGCCTGAAAGCCTATGAGCTCAAGCCCGATGAACTGCGCCGGCTGTTGGTGGGCGGCCATACGTCGATCCCGCTGGACCTGACCCTGATTCCGCTGCGCTCCACCAGCGAGCAGAGCCTGAAGACCTTCCGCGCGCTGTTTATCAACCTGCTGCACATGCGTGAGATCACTGCGGCCAAGCTCAAGCAACTGTTCCTCGATGCCTTCGAGCACAGCCTGCGCTCCGGCAGCGTCGACTACATCGCCGCCTGCGAAGAAGCCTTCCGCGATGTGCGGCGCATGGAGCAGGACTACAACTCCCTGGTCTCCGCCGGCCCGCTGGTGGAAGCCCTGGCCAACGGCGTGAAGCAACGCGACATCCAGCGTGGCAAGTTGCATCGCCTGTCGCCGTTGCTGGATTCGCTGCTGGGCACATGGTCGGATTACGCCGGTGCACGCAAGGAAGAACTGACCCTGCAGGCCGAGCACTATCGCCACGAGCAGGATGCCCTGCAAAACAACCAGCGCAGCAGCACTCAGGAAATGATGCGCCTGGAGCGGGAAATCACGGGCACCCAACGCTGGCTCGGCGAGTTGTCGGTGCTCAAGCACCGCTTCGCCCTGGTGGACAATGTGAAGGTCCTGGAGCAGCAACTGCTGGCGGCCAAGGATGCTCATGATGAGCTGGCCGGCGCCCTGGCCCAGTCCCGGCAGTTCTCCGCCGAAGACTTGGATGAGCGGCTGCGGGACCTGGAAAAGCGCCTGAAGTCGGTGAAGCAGCAACTGGATCACGCCGACAACAACAGCTATGCGCGTCTGCGTGAAGAGTTCTCGCAACAGGACGTCGAGCGCCTGATGCGCCTGTTCAACAGCGCCCTGTTCAGCCTGCCGTTGGGCGAGCACGGCATTGCCCTGGACGAGGATGGCCAGTGGGTTAAATCCCTGGAGCTGATCCTCGACGGTTTCAAGGGTGAACGCTTCGAAGTGCCGGGGCTGTCCATCGACATCTCGCACATCGAGCCGCCGGCCTTGCAGGCCCTGGCTGACCGCGCCGCGTTGCGTGACCAGAAAGAGCGCCTGGAAAAAGAACTCAAGCAACTGAAGACCCAAGCCTCGGTGGTCGCCGACCGTGCGGCCAGCAAGACCCAGACCGAAGCCCTGTATCAGCAGGTGCTGGATGCACAGAAGGCCCTTGAGGACTTCCGTCGCTCCCAGACCCTGAGCGCTGAAGAAGGCGAGAAGCTGGAACAACTGGCGCAGATGGAAGCCGCCCAGGACGAACTCAAGCGCTCCAGCGACGCTTTCACCGAACGCGTCCAGCAATTGTCGGCCAAGCTGCAACTGGTGGGCCGGCAGATCGGCGACATGGAAGCCAAGCAGCGCACCCTCGACGATGCCCTGCGCCGTCGCCAACTGCTCCCGGCGGATTTGCCGTTCGGCACGCCGTTCATGGACCCGGTGGACGACTCCATGGACAACCTGCTGCCCCTGCTCAACGACTACCAGGACAGCTGGCAGGGGTTGCAGCGGGTCGATGGGCAGATCGAAGCGTTGTATGCGCAGGTACGCCTCAAGGGCGTGGCCAAGTTCGACAGCGAAGACGACGTCGAACGGCGCCTGCAACTGTTGATCAACGCCTATGCCCACCGCACCGACGAAGCCCTGACCCTGGGCAAGGCGCGCCGCGCGGCAGTGACCGATATCGCTCGGACCTTGCGCAATATCCGCAGTGACTACGACAGCCTCGAGCACCAGTTGGCGCTGTTCAACCGCGAGATCAACAAACGCCAGGTGTCCAACCTGCAGAGCTTCCGCATCGTCCTGGCGCCGAACAAGGAAGCCCTCAAGCACATCGACCAGATCATCCACAGCGCCGGCCAGTACGAGGAAGGCGAAACCCTGTCGGTGTTCGACCTGAGCCAGAGTGCCGAGCAGGACAACAAGAACGAAGAGGCCAAGGAATACCTGGCGCGCCTGGTGGCTGCCAACCACAACCAGTTGGGCTTGAAGGACCTGTTCGAATTGGCCTTTGAGATCACCAAGGTCAACGGCCAGCCGATAATCCACACCGACATTGATGGCGCGGCGTCCAACGGCACCACCATGACCATCAAGGCGCTGACCAACATGTACCTGTTGCTGCACTTGATGGACCGCGATCAGGCCGGGCGTATTCGCCTGCCCTACTACCTCGACGAGGCGGCGGATATCGACGAGAAGAACCAGTCGGCGTTGCTGGAAACCAGCCTGCAACTGGGCTTCGTGCCGATCCTCGCCAGTGTGAAGCCACAGGTTTCGGCCCAGGTGGCCATCGACCTGGAAGGTGGCAGTGGGCCGAACGGCATCTACATCGACGAGGCGGACTGGAAGTTCATCCGCCGTCACGATCAGGCCAAGGCCAGCGTGGCGGTCGAACCGCAGGCGGAGTTGGACGAAGTCTGATTTCGTAGCCCGTTGAAACGACAAAGGCCGCGTTCTTTCGAACGCGGCCTTTTTTGTGGGCGGTGGTGGCCCAGGCGATAACTATTCCGAATGCTTTACGGACGCTATCGCCGGCAAGCCGGCTCCTACAACGGGGTTATTGGGCGAGGGGGATCTTGGGGGCCCAGGTCAGCCATTCGTCCTCGAACTTGTCGAACAGGGGGAAGGTCTGTTGCGGACGTGCAGGATTGCCCATGCGTTCGCCATCTGGCGTAGCAAAGGCAATACCGCCCTGGATCAGGGTTTCCAGGGACTCGGTGCGTACCGTAGCGCCTTTGAACAGGCCAAAGTCCACGCCGAATCCGCTGCTGTTCCAGAACCGCGTTCCTCCCCGGATCAGCGGCGCGTACTTGGGTTCGATCAGGATATGGATCAACACTCGATCCGCCGTCTGCCCCAACTCGTATCCGGTAACCTTGCCGACCGCGATTTCGCGGTAAGTGACCGGCACACCGATCTTCAGCGAACCACGGCGGGCGGCGCTCAGTACCAGGCTCAGGCCAGCCTCGGGCGCAGAGGCTTCCGGGGCCTGGGGCAAGGCGACAAAATGGGTCTGCGGGCCCTGGCTTTTCACCGCTGGCTGCACTTCGATGTATTGACCCGTGACCAGGGTTTCCAGGTTGGCGGTCTTCATCAGGCCCAACTCGGGCTTGACCACCCAGAACTGACTGCCAGCCCGGGCAATGCGCTCCGGCACTTCAGTGATCCGCGCCTTGAGCATGACCGACTGCAAGTCGGCGCTGAGGTCTACATCTTCGATCTTGCCGACATCCAGGCCTTTGAAACGCACCGGCGTGCCAGGGCGCAAGCCATCTGCGCGGTCGACCTTGATGCTGATCAGAGTGCCCCGCTGCGCGGCTTCTTCCTGACTGGCGAACAGGCGGAAGCGCGGAATGCGTTTTTTCAGCGCCACGTTGGGTTGCGGCGTCTCAAAGGCAATACCGCCGGCCATCAGGCTTTGCAGCGATTCGCTCTTGACCTGGATGCCGCCGGTCAAGCCGCCGGTCAAGGTGATGCCGCTGACATTCCAGAAGCGTGTCGAACCGTTGACCAGATTGGCGTATTCCTTCTCGATATGGACGCCGATCACCAACTGGTTACGGGTTTTGGAGAACTGGTAGCTCTGCACCGAACCGACCTTCACCTGTTTGTAGAGGATCGGGCTGCCGACATCCAGGGAGCCCAGGTTGTCGGTGAACAGCACCATGTGCAGGCCAGGTGAGCGCAGGTCCAGCGGCGGCGCCTTGGCCCGGGCTTCGAATTCACGCTGAGGCGTGGCGCCTTTGTCACCAGGGCGAATGGCGATGTAGTTGCCTTTTACCAAGGCTTCCAGACCGGTGATACCGGCCAGGGAGATCGAAGGTTTGACCGTCCAGAACTGGGTGCCCTGAACCAGATAGTCTTCGGCCAGTGGATCGAGGGTCAGCTCTGCCGTAGCACTGGACAGGTCCGGGTCGACCTTCAGGGCCTTGAGGCTACCGACCTGGATGCCTTTGTACATGACTGGGGTGCGCCCGGCCTGCAGCCCTTCGAAATCGCTGAGTTTGACCTTGACCCGAATCCCGGCCTGGGCGGCATCGAAGTCTTCATACAAGCGGAACGGCAGGCTTGGATCGGTGGGCGGGCTGTCCTTGCGGTTCTCCGGCGTGGCGAAAGCAATGCCGCCGGCGACGATGCTGGACAGGGACTCGCTACGAATCTTCAAGCCCGACAGGTTGGCATCGACGCTGATACCGCTGGCGTTCCAGAAACGCGTGTGTTTACGCACCAGGTTGGCGTAGGTCGGCTCGATATAGACTTTGATTTCGACAGTGTTCTGGTCTTCGGACAGCAGGTAGCTCTTCACCTGGCCGACCTGAATCTGTTTGTAGAACACCGGGCTGCCACGGTTCAGCGAACCCAGGCGATCAGCCTTAATGGTCAGGTGCAAACCGGGCTTGGCATCCGACAGCGGCGGCTCCTCGGCCAAGGCCTTGAACTTGCGGGTGGGCTCACCCTCCCCCGGGTTGACGGCAATGTAGTTGCCCGAGACCAGGGTTTCCAAACCGGTGATGCCTGCCAGGCTGACACTCGGCTTGACCAGCCAGAAACGCGTGTTGGTGCGCAGGTATTGCTCCACGTCCTTGTTCATCTCGACCGTGGCAATGACCCCTTTGCTGGTGCCTTCGTCATCCAGGGCCAAAGTCTTGACCTTGCCCACGGGCATGCCCTTGTAGACCACCTCGGTCTTGTTTGCCTGTACGCCTTCACCGCTCTCAAAGCGGATCTGGATCTCGATGCCGGTCTGGTTATAGGCACGCCAGCCCAACCAACCGCCGATCACCAGGGCAATCAGGGGCAAGACCCAGATAGCCGACCAATTGGAAGCCGGTCGGGTTTTGGCTGTAGGCAAATCACTCATGGTCGTCGTCCGACTCCGTGTTATCCCAGATCAGTCGGGGATCGAAAGTTACTGCGGCCAGCATCGTCAGGATCACTACGCTGGCAAAAGCCACCGCGCCAAGATTGGCCTCGATACTGGCGAGCCGGCCAAAGTTGACCAGGGCCACCAGGATGGCGATGACAAAGATGTCGAGCATCGACCAGCGGCCAATGAACTCGATAAAGCGGTACATGATGATCCGCTGCCGTGCCGAGAGCGGCTGATGACGCTGTACCGAAAACAACAGCAGACCGATCCCTACCAACTTGAAAGTGGGGACCAGAATACTGGCGATAAACACCACGGCGGCGATAGGAATCATCCCGTGTTGAACCAGCTGGATAACGCCGGACATGATGGTACTTGGATCACCCTGTCCCAATGAACTCACAGTCATGATCGGCAACACATTGGCCGGGATGTACAGGATGGCTGCGGTCACCAGCAGCGCCCAGGTACGCATGATGCTGTTGGGTCGACGCGCATGAACCAAGGCTCCGCAGCGGGTACAGACCTGCTCGTCGGTGTCGGGCTCCTGCTTGTTCAACTCATGGCATTCCGTGCAAATCAGAATGCCTGCATCAATCGCCCGCATGCACATCTTCTCCCGATAACGCCTGCCAGATCTGATGGGGGGACATCACCACTTCCAACCAGACCTGGACCAATAACAAGCTGATAAAACAGATGAGCCCCAAGCCCACGCTGATGACGGCCATATCCGCCAATTTGACGATGGCCACCAGCACGCCCATTAGATAAACCTCGAGCATGCCCCAATCGCGCAGGTGGTGATAAATGCGATAGAGCAACAGGCCGTAACTGCGGCCGATATCCCAACGGATACTCAGCAACACCAGCAACTGACAGACCAGCTTGAGCAAGGGGATGCCCATGCTGCAGAGAAACACCACCGCTGCGACCCCCTGCATGCCGGTGTCGAACAACCCGACCACGCCACTCCAGACCGTATCTTCAGAAGACTGTCCGAGTAGATTGAGCTGCATGATGGGTAAAAAGTTCGCCGGGACGTACAACAACAACGCCGCGATCACCAACGCCAGACTGCGCTCGACCACGTTATGACGATGGGCGTACAACTCATAACCACAGCGGGGACACTGGGCTTTTTCACCGTGGGCGAGCTGAGGCTTATGCATCAGCAGGTCGCATTCATGGCAGGCTACCAGGTCGTCCAGTGGTAATTCTGACAACCCGGGGGCGTCAACCGGATCTGGCATAGAGGGCTCTGAGTCTGAAAAGAGTTGCGGCTATTCTAGTGTTCCGGCTCGAAAATAACTGTGCAAATTTTCGCCGAAGCCGCGCACCATTTTCTTTGCCGGACAAACAAAACCCCAACTGCCTTTCGCAATTGGGGTTTCGGAATTTAATCTTGACGATGACCTACTCTCACATGGGGAAACCCCACACTACCATCGGCGATTGCAATTCCGTTTCACTGCTGATTCGG
>NZ_JALQCW010000050.1 GCF_023241715.1 Pseudomonas morbosilactucae | reverse complement strand
CATGCCCTTGGAGTTGCGGGAACTGATCGCTTCGGTTTATGCCCAGGGCGGCGGGGTCTATTCCCGCGAGGCGCTGGCGATGAATCTGGCGGCGCAGTTGGCACGCCTGGGAAGCCATGAAGGCGCTGAAGAGGTGGCCCGGAGCAAGACCGCGATGCTCCAGGTGCCCCGCCAGCCCCAGGCGCCCGAGCAACGCACTGGCCCGGCTGTGGCGCCGGCTTTCCGCGGTGCCGGCATAAATCGCCGGCATCTCGACGTTGTGCATGGCACTCAGGTGCGGCAACAGGTGGTAGCGCTGGAAGATAAAACCGAAGTAGTCGCGCCGCAGCTCCGCCAGCTCCTGGTTGTCCAGGTCGCGGGTTTCCCGGCCGTTGACTCGGTAGCTGCCGGCGGTGGCGTAATCCAGGCAGCCGAGGATGTTCATCAGGGTGGACTTGCCCGAGCCCGAGGCGCCGGTGATGGCCACCATCTCCCCGGCCTGGATCGTCAGGTCGATCTCGTTGAGGGCGATATAGGCCTTGTCGCCGGCCATGAAACTGCGGGTGATGCCTTTGAGTTCCAACAATGGCTGGGTCATGGTCAGGCTCCCACCACAGCGGACACCGGATCGCCGATCACCACCGTGTCACCCTCCACCAGCCCGTCCTTGATCTCGACCTTGACGTTGTTGTTGATCCCGGCCTGCACACTGCGTTGCTGGGCATGGCCCTTGGCGTCCAGTACCCGCACCGGGAAGCTGCCGTCGGCATTGCGCGGGCCCAGGGCCGCCACCGGCACCATCAGCACCGCCTCGGCGGTGTCGAGCACAATGCGCACCTGGGCGGTCATGGCGATGCGCAGCCGGTGGTCCGGGTTGGGCACGTCGAACAGCGCGTTATAGAACACCGCGCTGCTCTGTTTCGACGTGCCGGCCGCCTGGGTGTCGAGGAAGTTCTGCGGTGCCGGTTCAGTGCCGCGCAGCTTGCCGTAGTAGCGTCGGTCTTCGCCGAGGATGGTGAAATACACCGCCTGCCCCGGGGTGATGTGGATCACATCGGCCTCCGAGACCTGGGCCTTGACGGTCATGGTGTCCAGGTCCGCCAGCTTGAGCAGCACCGGCGCCAGTTGCTGGGCGATCACGGTCTGGCCTTCCTGGGTGACGATGCCCACCACGTCGCCGTCGATGGGCGCGACGATCCGGGTGTAGGCCAGGTTGACCTTGGCCGTGTCGATCTGGATATGCGCACTCTTGATTTGCGCATCGAGGGACAGCAGGTTGGCCCGCTGCACCTCATAGTTGGACTCGGCGGTCTCGAAGTCCTGCCGGGAAATCGACGCATCGGACTGCAAGTCCTGGTAGCGCTCGTAAATCGACTTGGTCTGTTTGAGTTGGGCCGCCGTGGCCCGCCGCTGGGCCTGAAGGTTTTCCTCGTCGACCTGGGCCTGGCGCAAGGTGTTCTGCAGCACCAGGGGGTCGATTTCCGCCAGCCACTGGCCCTTCTTCACCTTGTCCCCGAGCTTGACCTTGAGCGACTTCAATTGCCCCGAGACCTGGGCCCCAACGTCCACTTGCTTGATGCCTTCCAGCAGCCCGGTGGCCAGCACGGCGTTTTCGATATCGCCGCGCTCGACCTTGGCCACCAGGTACTGCGGCGCCTCGGCCGGCGCCTGCACCGTGTAGACCACCAGCCCGACCGCCAGCAGCAGCGCCAGCCCCAGGCCTGCCTTGCGAAATTTCGACTTTTCCATAAATGCCCACACATGTGTTGAGAGCGGGTCCGGCCGCAGCCGGACCCTTGTGTAAGGAGCACCCTATTGCCGTCATGAGTGATGCTCCCGATCGATAAAACCGCGTTCAGTGCCTTTCCGCACAGCGCCTCACGACACCCCCTCGCCCACCGCCAGGGCCAGCCCTTCGTGCCACCAGGCCGCAAGGCTGAAGACGTCGGGTGCCTTGAGGATGCTGAAGTGGTTGCCCGGGCCATGCCACACCTGCAACGGGTCGGCGAACTGGCGCCAGCCATGGAGCATCGCCTCCTGCTCGCGCAGGTTGCCGGCGGCGTCCAGGGTCGGGTCCTCGGCCAGCACCAGGCGCACCGGCCCGCGGTACAACTGGCGTGGCTGATAGACCGTGCGCAGCGCCGCGCCAAAGGTGCGCACCGTGCCGTAGATCGCCTCGGGGGTTGAGCGCGGCGACAACTGGCCGACCCGCACCATGCCCCCATGCAGCAAGCGCAGTTGGCTCGCATCGTCGGCCGCGGCAAAGGCCACCGGGTCGATCCCCAGGGACTTGCCCGAGGCCAGTTGCAAGGCTTCGATCAAGCGTTCCATGACCGCCGTCGCCGTGTAGGGCCTGGCCACGCCACCGTTGCCCCCCGGCGCTTCGCTGTCGATCAGGGTCAGGGACGCCACCTGGCGCCCCCGGGCCTGCAGGCTCGCCGCCAAGGCATAGGCCACCCAGCCGCCAAAGGAATGGCCGACCAGGTGCACCGGCCCCTCCGGGCACACCTGCTGCAAGGCCGACAAGGCATGCTCGGCGGCGCTTTCCACTTGGCTGTGGGGCGGCCATTGCCCGTCCAGGCCCCGGGGTTGCAAGCCGAACAGCGGCCAGTCAAGCCCCAGGGCATCGGTCAGGCCGATAAACCCGGTGACGCTGTCACCGGCCCCCGGCACACAGAAAATCGGGGTCTGCCCGGCACGCCCGGTCTGGATGTTCAACAACGGCTGGTGCGGCGCCATGGGTTCGGGCGCTGCAGCGGCCATGGCCGACGCAATGGCCTGGCCAAGGGCCTGGACGTGGGGCGCCTGCATCATGCTCAGGTGGTCCCCCGGCACATTCACAATCTGCAAGCGCGCGCCCAATACCTCGGCCCAGCCGAGGGACTCGCTGCGCCGCGCCAGTTCGGTGGGCCGCTCCTCGGCACAGAACAGGTGCACCGGCAACCCAATCGGATGCAGGGTGTAGTGGGCCATGGCGTGCCCGTGGGCCACTTCCCGTCCGAGGAAGCGTTCCAGGTCGCCGGCCGGCGTCTCCAGCAACGACGGGTTGAGCACCTGGCGTTCACGGCAGGCCTGGAGCAGCCCGGCAAAGTCGTGCAGCTCCAGCTCCTGTTCCAACTGGCGAACCCCGGCCAGGGCCGCCTCGCCGTCACGGCCCTGGAGCGTCCAGTAGCTCTCGCATTGCAGCAGCAAATGGCGCTTCTTGGCGTGAGGACCATTCCAACGCGCCTTGCCCTGGTCGGTCAGGCGCGGCATGTAGCTGTCGATCAGGCCGAGGAACTGCACCACCTGGTCCTGCCCCTGCAATTGCAGGGCGATTTCATAGGCCAGCACCCCGCCAAACGACCACCCGGCGAGGCGGTACGGGCCCTCGGGCTGGACCGAGCGAATCAGCCGCACCAAACGGCCGGCCAGGCCTTCCATGGTCTGCAATTGCCCGTGCTGCAAGGCTATTCCCGGCAAGCCGTAGATCGGGAAGTCCCCCGGGATATGCCGGCCCAGCACCGGAAAGTACAGGTCCATGCCGCTGAACTCGTGCACCAGGAACAACGGCGGCTGGCGGCCAGTGCCGCGCACTTCGATCAGGCTCTGCTGGTCCTCCAATGGCTGGGTGCGCTGGCCCAGCAAGGTCGCCAGCGACTCGATGCTGGCGTGCTGGAACAGCTCGGCCAGGGTCACTTTCAACCCGTCCTGCTGCATGCGATTCAGCAGGCGAATGGCCAACAGCGAGTGCCCGCCCAGCTCGAAAAAGCTGTCGTGGCGACCCACCTGTTCCACCTGCAAGACTTCGGCCCAGATCCGCGCCAGGATCTGTTCCAGGGCCGTGGCCGGCGCCTCGTAGACGCGCCCGGCCAAGGCCTGCAGCTCCGGCGCCGGCAAGGCCTTACGGTCCAGCTTGCCGTTGGCGGTCAGCGGCAGGCGTTCGAGGCACACATAGGCCGCGGGCACCATGTAGTCCGGCAACTGGCTTTGCAGCTCAGCACGCAAGCGCTCGCTGTCCAGCGCCTCGGCCGTGGCCTGGCGGGTGTAGTACGCAACCAGGCGCTTGTCCCCCGGGCCGATCTCGCGCACCAGCACCGCAGCATCGCGCACTCCCGGGCACGCGGCCAGGCAGGTTTCGATTTCCCCCAGCTCAATGCGGAAACCGCGCAGTTTCACCTGGTCGTCGGTGCGGCCGATGCAATCCAGCTGCCCCTCGCCCAACCAGCGACCCAGGTCGCCAGTGCGGTACATCAGGCGCCCCGGCTGCTCGTCGAAGGGGTCGTGGACAAACTTCTCGGCATTCAGCTCAGGGCGGTTCAAGTAGCCCAGGGCCACGCCTTCGCCGCCGATGTAGATCTCGCCCACGGCACCCACCGGTACCGGTTGCTGGCGCCGATCCAACACGTAGATCCGCGTATTGCCAATCGGCCCGCCCACCACCACGCTCTCGGCGTCCGCCGCCAGCGTCCGGATTTCACCGGTGGTGGCAAAGGTGGTGGTTTCGGTCGGGCCGTAGCAGTGCACCAGGCGCAGCGCCGGCGCCTGTTCCAACAAGCGGCGGAACGCCCCCGGGTCGGCCCGTTCGCCGCCGCACAGCAGCAGGCGCAAGCCCTTGAGGGCCTCGGGAATCAGCTGCACGTACTGGTTGAACAGCGAGGTGGTGAGAAACAGCACGGTCGCCCCCGAGTCCAACAGGGCCCGGCCAAACACCTCGGGTTCAAGCAAGGTGTGGTGGTCGATCACCAGCACTTGGCCGCCGTTGAGCAAGGCGCCCCAGACATCCATGGTGCTGGCGTCGAACGCCGGGTTGGAAACAAACGCCAGGCGGTCCTGGGGGTTGAAATCGGCGTAGCCGTTGTTGCGCACCAGCCGCACGATGGCCCGGTGCGGCACCAACACGCCTTTGGGGGTCCCGGTGGAACCGGAGGTGTACATGATGTAGGCCGCGGTTTCGGACGACTGCGGCAGTTGCGGATCATGGCTCGGCCCGGCATCCAGGCCAGCGTGCATCAGGCTCGACTGCGCCAGGTCCAGGCGCGGCACCGGGTGCTCCAGCGTCGGCTCGCCCTGGGTCAGCAACAGCACCGCCTGGCAATCGTCGAGCATAAAGCCCAGGCGCTCAGCCGGGGCGTTGATGTCCAGCGGCACATAGACCGCCGCGCACTTGCTGATCGCCAGTTGGCCGAGCAACAGCTCGAAGGAGCGCGGCAACAGCAACGCCACGTTGTCCCCCGGCTGCACACCCAGGTCGAGCAGGTGGTGCGCCAGTCGGTTGGCGCGCTGGTTGAGCTCGGCGTAACTCAGGGACTCGCTGCCGTGCACCGCCGCCACGGCTTGCGGGCGCAACTGCGCCTGGGCCTCGAACAGCCGGTGCACGGTCTGCTCCCGGGGGAAGTCGCGCGTGCTGGCGTTGAATTGCACCAACAGTTGCCGGCGCTCAGCCGTCGAGAGGATCGACAGGTGGCTGATGGCCCGCTCCGGCGCCTGCTCCAGGGCCTGCACCAGGTTCTCCAGCGCCGCGTGCATGTAGTCCGCCACCCGTTGCGCGCCGATGCCGCAGCCGGCCATCACGCTGAGCATGAAGTCATGGCCCAGGTCGTCCACGCTCAGGGTCAGCAGGTAGTTGCTGCGTTCCTCGGCCTTGAGTAAATGCATGCCCTGCCAGGCACCACTGGCCTCGGTCGAAGGCGCGCTACCGACGGCGCTGTGACGGTAGTTGAGCAAGGCGCTGAACAGCGGCGTCGGCGGTGCCACCCCGCTGCAGCGCTGGGCCAGGGCCAACGGCGCGTGCTCGTGGGCCAGCAGGCGGGCCAGCCGCGCATGGGTGGCCAGCAACGCGGTACGCACCCCTTGATCGCCGAGGTCGACCCGCAGCGGCAAGGTATTGATAAACACCCCCAGGGCCCGTTCGGCGCCCTCGCCGCCTTGCATCCGGCCAAACAGCACGGTGCCGAACACCGCATGGTCCTGGCCCGACACGGCACCCAATACCTGGGCCCAGGCCAAGTGCACCAGGCTCGCGGCACTCACCCCCAACTGCCGGGCCTGGGTGCGCAAGCGCTGGTTCAACGGTTCGCCCAACGCCTGCTGGGCCTCTTCGATGTCCCGACCGTCGCCCTGGACCTGGGCCAGGCCGAACGGCAGGGTCGGCTCGTCGATGTCGCCGAGCATCTCGCTAAAGAACGCCTCGTGTTCCTGCTCGCCCATTCCCAGGCGGGTCTGGGCCACGTAGTTACGGTAAGGCACTGCCGCGGCCAACTGGTCGGCCCGGTCCAGCAGGCAGGCCTGGACCTCCTGCTGCAACACCTCCAGGCCGACATGGTCCATGACCAGGTGATGGAACAGCAGCAAGGCCACCACCCGCTGCTGGGCCTTGTCCCAGGCGTGGTACAGGCGAATCAGCGGCGCCTGGGCCAGGTCCAGGCGGAAATGCCGGGGGTCGAAACGGGTCAGCAACTGCTCCAGCACATCGCCGCCACTGGCTCGCACCTGCACCGCTTCAACGTGCAGCGTGGCCTGGCGCAGCACCACTTGCACCGGTTCTTCGAGCCCGTCCCAGAACACCGCGGTGCGCAGAATGTCGTTGCGTTCGATCACCGCCTGCAAGGCTTGGGTAAAGGCCTCCAGGCGTTCAGGGCTGGAGAAGGCAAACTGCGCCTGCAACAGGTAGGGGTCGCCCTGGGTGGACAGAATGTGGTGATAGAGGATCCCCGCCTGCAACGGCGCCAGGGGGTAGATGTCCTGCACGTTGCGCACGCCGCCGGGCACCTGGGCAACGACCTGGTCGATCGCGCCTTGCTCCAGGTCCAGCAGCGGCAAGTGTTGCGGGGTAATGCGCGAGCAATCGCTGCCGATCAGGTTGGCCGGCACGTCCACCTCCCGGCCCTCGCCCACCGCAGCGGCCAGGGCTGCCAGGGTCGGTTGGCCGAACAGCACCCGCACATCCGCCGCCAGCCCGGCGCGGCGCATGCGCCCGATCAGGTTGATCGCCAGCAGCGAGTGCCCGCCCAGCTCGAAGAAGTGGTCATGGCGCCCGACCCGCTCCACGTTCAGCAGTTCGGCCCACAGCCCCGCCAGCAGGGTTTCGGTGTCGCCGATGGGGGCTTCGTAAGGCCGCGCCTGCAGCGAACCCAACCCCGGGGCCGGCAAGGCCTTGCGGTCGAGCTTGCCGTTGGGGCTCAGGGGCAGCGCCTCCAAGTGCACAAACAGTGCCGGCACCATGTACTCCGGCAGGTGTTGCAGCAGGTGGCTGCGCAGTTGCTCGATGTCCAGCCCCAGGTCGCTGCCGTCGCCGGTGTAATAGGCCACCAGGCGCTTGTCTCCCGGCACGTCTTCACGGGCCAGCACCACCGCCTCCTTGATCCCGGGAAGCTGGGTCAGGCGCGCCTGGATTTCCCCCAGTTCGATGCGCAGGCCACGGATCTTCACCTGGTCATCGTTGCGCCCCAGGTACTCCAGGTTGCCATCGGCCAGGTAGCGCCCAACGTCGCCGGTGCGGTACATCCGCGCACCGGGTTCGGCACTGAACGGGTCGCGCAAAAAGCGCTCGGCGTTCAGCTCTGGCCGGTTCAGGTAACCGCGCGCCACTTGCACCCCGGCGATATACAGCTCGCCGGTCACGCCCAGCGGCACCGGCTGCAGCTGCTCGTCGAGCAGGTACATGCCCGTGTTGGCGATGGGCTTGCCGATCGGCGTGTTGTCCGGGGTCGCATCCAGCGGCCCGCCACAGTGCCAAGCGGTAACGTCCACTGCGGCCTCGGTCGGGCCATAGAGGTTGTGCAACTCGCAGCTTGGCAGTTGCTGCTTGAAGCGCCGCACCAGGCTGCCCGGCAGCGCCTCGCCGCTGCAGATCACCCGCACCAGCGAGTGGCCGTCGGCGGCCTCGCCCTGGGCCAGGAACACATCGAGCATCGACGGCACAAAATGCAGGGTGCTGATGCCTGCAACCTGTATCACCCGGCTCAGGTAGCTCGGGTCCTTGTGCCCGTCCGGGCGCGCCATCACCAGGCGCGCACCGGTCATCAGCGGCCAGAAGAATTCCCACACCGAGACGTCAAAGCTGAACGGGGTTTTCTGCAACACCGCGTCCGCCGCCGTCAGGCCGTAGGCCTGCTGCATCCACAGCAGGCGGTTGACCAGCGCCCGGTGCTCGTTCATCACGCCTTTGGGCTGCCCGGTGGAACCGGAGGTGTAGATCACGTACGCCAGGTGCCGCGGGCTGAGGCCGGCAACCGGCAGGTCGCTGGATGGCTGCGCGTGCCAGACCGGCTGGTCGAGGTCGATCAGGGGCGCGGTCACTGCACTCAACAGGTGACGGGTAGCGCCGTGCAGCAGCACCGCCACCGGCGCGCTGTCGTCAAGCATGTAGGCGATGCGTTCCGCCGGGTAGCTCGGGTCGATCGGCACATAACCGCCGCCCGCCTTGAGAATCGCCAGCAAGCCGATGACCATCTCCAGGCTGCGCTCGACGCAGATCGCCACCCGGGCATCCGGCCCCACGCCTTGCTCGCTCAGGTGACGGGCCAACTGGTTGGCCCGGGCATTGAGCTGGCCGTAGGTCAGGGCCTCGCCCTCGGCCACCAGGGCCACGGCGTCCGGGCTGCGCTGCACCTGGGCCTCGAACAAGCCGTGAATGCTTTGCTCCAGGTCGAAGGCCTCGTGGGTCGCATTGAACTGCACCAGCAGTTGTTCGCGCTCCTGCCCATCCAGCAGCGGCACCTGCTCCAGCAGCCCCTGGTCATGGGCGACCATGGCCCGCAGCAGGCGCTCGAAATAGCCGGCGTAGCGCTGGACGGTGGCGGCGTCGAACAAGGCCGAGGCGTACACCAGGGAGCCGGCAATCTGCCCCTGGACCTCCCCCAGGTTCAACGCCAGGTCGAACTTGGCGAAGGTCTCGCCACCGCCCAGCACTTCCAGTTGCAACTCATCCAGGGCCAGGGCCGTGCCCGGTTGCGCGTCCCAGGACAGCATGCTCTGGAACAGCGGGCTGTGGGCCAGGCTGCGCTGCGGCCGGGTGATTTCCACCACCTGCTCGAACGGCAGGTCCTGGTGATCCTGGGCCTCCAGCACCCGGGCCTTGACCTGGGCCAGCAGCCCGGCGACGTCCAGCCCCGGCGACACCTCGATGCGCAACGCCAGGGTGTTGACGAACAGGCCGATCAGCCCTTCGACCTCGGCGCGCATGCGGTTGGCCACCGGCGAGCCGATCACCACGTCGGTTTGCCCGGCCAGGCGACTGAGCAAGGCGCTCCAAGCAGCCAGCAAGGTCATGTACAAGGTGGTGCCGTGACGTCGGCTCAGGGCCTTGAGCTCCAGGCTCAAGTCCGCATCCAGCCGCAGCTCGACGCTGCCCCCCGTGTAATCCTGCTGCGCCGGGCGTGGCCGGTCGCTGGGCACGCTGAGCAAGGCCGGGGCACCGGCCAGGGCCTGCTGCCAGTAGGCGCTTTGCTGTTGCAGGCGTTCACCACTGAGCCAGCGTCGCTGCCACAGGGCAAAGTCGCTGTACTGCACCGCCAGCGGCGGCAACGGGTCGGCCTGGCCCTGGCTGAAGGCGGCATACAGCGCCATCAACTCACGGGTCAGCACGCCCATCGACCAACCATCGGCGACGCTGTGGTGCAAGGTCAGCAACAGCACATGGTGCTCGCGGCCCAGTTGCGCCAAGTGCCCGCGAATCAGCGGCCCGCGGGCCAGGTCGAACGGCTCGCTGGCCTCCCGTTGCACCAGGGCCTGCAAGGCTTCGGGTGCGGCCGTCAGGTCGTGGCGAGCGAGGTTCAACAGGCCCTCGGCCGCCGCCATCAGCACCTGGGGTTCATCGTCGATCTGCACAAAGCGGCTGCGCAACACCTGATGACGTTCAACGATGCGCTCCAGGGCCTGGATCAGCGCTGTCACGTGCAACGGCCCGCGCAACCCCAGGCCCAAGGGGATGTTGTAGGCACTGCCGACGCCCTCTATCTGCGCCAGGAACCACAGCCGCTGCTGGGCAAACGACAGCGGCCGTTTCTGCTCCCCGGTCGTCGCCAGAATCGGCGGCAGGCTGTCCGCCTGGGCCTGCTCCAGGGCCCGGGCCACGGCGGCCAGTTCCGGGTTGGCGAATAGCTCACCCAGGGCCAGTTCCAGGCCCAGTTGCGCCCGCACCTGGGACACCATGCGCATGGCCAGCAGCGAGTGGCCGCCGAGGTCAAAGAAGTGGTCGTGACGCCCCACCCGCTCCACCTGCAGCAGCGGTGCCCAGATCTGCGCCAGGCGGGTTTCGACGGGGCCTTGGGGCGCTTCATAGTCGCGGCTGAGCAACGCCGTCAGGTCCGGTTTGGGCAAGGCCCGGCGGTCGAGCTTGCCGTTGGCGGTCAAGGGCAACGCGTCCATCCGTACATACGCCACCGGCACCATGTAGTCCGGCAACTGGGTCAGCAGGTGGGCGCGCAACTCGGCGGCCGCCACCTCGACGCCCGCCTCGGCCAGGGTGAAATAAGCCACCAGCCGGGTCTGCCCCGGTTCGTCCTCACGGGCCAGCAGCACCGCCTCCTGGACCCCGGGGTAACCGTTGAGGCGGGTTTCGATCTCGCCCAGCTCGATGCGCACGCCGCGGATTTTCACCTGGTCGTCATTGCGTCCCAGGTAGTCGATACGGCCGTCGGCCAGCCAGCGGGCCAGGTCGCCGCTGCGATACATGCGGGCGCCCGGCGTCTCGACGAAGGGGTCGTCGAGGAAGCGTTCGGCAGTCAGGTCCGGGCGGTGCAGGTAACCCCGCGCCACCCCGGCACCGCCGATGTACAGCTCACCGGCCACACCGATCGGCACTGGCCGCAGCTGTTCGTCCAGCAAATAGATCCGGGTGTTGGCGATGGGCGTACCGATGTGCAGGGCCTGCCCGGCCTCGATACGACCCGAGGTCGCCACGACGGCGGCTTCGGTCGGCCCGTAGTTGTTGACCACGCTGAAGCGCTGTTCCTCGGCGAACTGCCGTAGGCGGTCACCGCCGATCAACAGGGTGCGCAAGGTCGGGTGACCCAACTGCTGGGCAAAGGCGTATTCGGCCACCGGGGTCGGCAGGAAGCTCAGGTCCAGGGGTTGCGCGCGCCACCAGTCCAGCAACGCATCGAGGTTGGCACTGCCCACGCCGGCCGGCGGCAGGTGCACCGTGGCGCCGACGCACAAGGCCGGCCAGATTTCCCAGGCCATGGCGTCAAAGCCGAAACCGGCAACGCTGCTGGTCTGGCTGCCCGGCCCTTGGGCGAAGGCCTGGTTATGCCAATCCACCAGATTGAGCAGGTTGTGGTGCTCCAGCATCACCCCTTTGGGCAGGCCGGTGGAGCCGGAGGTGTAGACCACATACACCAGGTGCTGGGCGTTCAACTCCGGCACGTCGGGGTTGTTCGACGGCTGCAGCCAGCGCTGGTCAACACTGATCAGCGGCGTCTCCACAGCGCCGAGCAGGCCGCGGGTGGCGTCCTCGACCAGCACCGCCACCGGCGCGCAATCCTCCAGCAGCCAGGCCAGACGCTGCGCTGGGTGATTCGGGTCCAGGGGCACATAGGCGCCACCGGCCTTGAGGATCGCCAGCAGGCCGATGACCATGCCCGGCCCGCGTTCAACGCAGATAGCCACCCGCGAATCCACCCCCACGCCCTGCTCGCGCAGGTGATGGGCCAGTTGGTTGGCCCGCTCGTTGAGTTCGCGATAACTCAGGCGCTGGTCGCCGGCTTGCACGGCCAGGGCATGGGGGGTGAGCCGCGCCTGGGCCTCGAAGCGCCCATGCAGGGTCTGCCCCCGGGGGAAGTCCACCGGCGCCGGGTTGAAGCCGTGCAACACCTGTTCCCGGGCCTGCGGGTCAAGCAGGCTGATGTGCTCCGGGGCCTGCTGGTCATTGGCGACCATGGCCTGCAACACCGCCTCGAAATACCCCAGGTAACGCTCGACCGTGGCGTGATCGAACAAGGCCGTGGCGTACACCAGAGACCCGCCGATCCGCCCTTCGCTCTGGCCCAGGGTCAGGCTCAGGTCGAACTTGGCGAAATGCTCGCCACCACTGACCGCCTCCAGTTGCAGGTCGCCCAGCACCAGGGCCGATCCCGAGCCGCTGTCCCAGGCCAGCATGTGCTGGAACAACGGGCTGTGGGACAGGCTGCGCTGGGGCCGGGTGACTTCCACCACCTGCTCGAACGGCAGGTCCTGATGGGCCTGGGCTTGCAGGGTCACGGCCTTGACCTGGGCCAGCAGGGCTTCGACGGTGTGCGCCGCCGAGACATCGATGCGCAGGGCCAGGGTGTTGACGAACAGGCCGATCAAGCCTTCAACCTCGGCCCGGGTGCGGTTGGCCACCGGCGAGCCGATCACCAGGTCAGGCTGGCCGCTGAGCTTGCTCAGCAGCAGGCTCCAGCCCGCCAGCAGGGTCATGAACAAGGTGCTGCCATGGCGCTGGCTCAGGGCCTGGAGCCCGGCACTCAGGCGTTCATCCAGGCACAGCTCGACACAGCCGCCAGCGTAATCCTGCTGGGCCGGGCGTGGCCGGTCGCTGGGCAGCGACAACACGGCCGGGGCGCCGGCCAGGGCCTGCTGCCAGTAGGCACTTTGCTTGAGCAGCAACTCGCCGCTGAGCCAGCGCCGTTGCCACACGGCAAAATCGCCGTACTGCAAGGCCAGCGCCGGCAGCGGGTCGTCCTGGCCCTGGCTGAAGGCCTGGTACAGCGCCACCAGTTCCCGGGTCAGCACGCCCATCGACCAGCCGTCGGCGACGATGTGGTGCAAGGCCAGCAGCAGCACATGGTGCTCATCCGCCAGGCGCAGCAGTTGCCCTCGAATCAGCGGCCCCTGTTGCAGGTCGAAGGCCTGGGCGCTGTGGGCCCGCACCTGTTCCTGCAGCAGGTCCAGGGGCTGGCCGGCCAAGTCCTGGCACGATAATGGGAAGCCGGCCTCGGCCGGGGTGATCTGCACCCAGGGCTCGTCGTTGTCCAGGGTGAAGCGGCTGCGCAGGCTGTCATGGCGTTCGACGATCCGCGCCAGGGCCCGTTGCAGGGCCAGAGTATCCAGGCGACCCCGCAGGCCGAGCGCGATGGGAATGTTGTAGGCGCTTTCCACCCCTTTCAACTGGGCAATAAACCACAGCCGTTGCTGGGCAAACGACAGGGGCAACGGCTCGTCCCGCGGCACCGCCAGGATCGGTGGCAAGGCGCTGCGCCCCGCCTGGGCCAGCACCTGGGCCACGGCGGCCAGTTCGGGGTTGGCAAACAGCTCGCCCAGGGCCAGCTCCACCCCCAACTGCAGGCGCACCTGGGAGACCATGCGCATCGCCAGCAGGGAATGCCCGCCCAGCTCGAAAAAGTGATCGCCACGCCCCACGCGCTCGACCTGCAGCACCTCGGCCCAGATCTGCGCCAGGGTGGTTTCGAGTTCGCCCAGAGGCGCCTCGTAGGCGCGGCTGAAGGTCGCCGCCCGGTCGGGTTTTGGCAGGGCGCGCTGGTCCAGCTTGCCGTTGGCAGTCAGCGGCAAGCCGTCGAGTTTCACGTAGGCCACCGGCACCATGTAGTCCGGCAAATGGGCCAGCAGTTGCTGGCGCAGCTCGGCCGGGGCCAGGGGTTCGACCTCTGCCTGTTCGGTGAAATAGGCCACCAGCCGGGGCTGGCCCGGTTCATCTTCACGGGCCACCACCACGGCTTCGCGAATGCCGGCCAGTTGGTTGAGGCGGTTTTCGATTTCCCCCAATTCAATGCGCAGGCCACGGATTTTCACCTGGTCGTCGTTGCGCCCCAGGTATTCCAGGCTGCCGTCGGCGAGCCAGCGCGCCAGGTCGCCGCTGCGGTACATGCGCGCCTGGGGCTGATCGCTGAACGGGTCGTGCAGAAAACGCTCGGCGGTCAAATCGGCACGGTTGAGGTAGCCCCGAGCCACCCCGGCGCCGCCCACGTACAGCTCCCCCGCCACCCCCAGGGGCACCGGGCGTTGCTGCTCGTCCAGCAGGTAGACACGGGCATTGGCCATCGGCTTGCCGATGTGCAGCACCTGCCCGGCCTCGACCCGGCCCGAGGTCGCCACCACCGTGGCCTCGGTGGGGCCGTAGTTGTTGATCACCTCGAATGCCTGGGCCCTGGAGAAGTGCCGCAGGCGATCACCGCCGATCAACAGGGTGCGCAGGGTCGGGTGCTCAAGGTGCTGGCTGAAGGCGTACTCGGCCACCGGGGTCGGCAAAAAACTCACGTCCAGGGGCTGGGCGCGCCACCAGGCCAGCAGCGCGTCGAGGTCTTCAGTGCCGTCCTGGACAGGCGGCAAATGCAGGGTCGCCCCGGCACACAGCGCCGGCCAGATTTCCCAGGCCATGGCATCAAACCCGAAACCGGCCAGGCTCGAGGTATGGCGCCCCGGCCCCAGGTCAAAGGCCTGGTTGTGCCAGTCCACCAGGTTGCCCAGGGTCTGGTGCTCGACCATCACCCCCTTGGGCAGGCCGGTGGAACCGGAGGTGTAAATCACATAGGCCAAATGCTGCGCGGTCAGTTGCGGCAATTGCGGATCATCGCAGGCTGCGTCGCTCCCGGCGCCCTCCTCCAGCTCGATCAGCGGCCCCAAAAACGCCGGCAGGCGGCCGCGCAGGTCGGCCTGGGTCAGCAGCGCCACCGGGGCGCTGTCGGCCAGCAGGTAGTTCAGGCGTTCAAGGGGATGGGCCGGGTCAATCGGCACATAACAGGCACCGGCCTTGAGCACCGCCAGCAGGCCGGCCAGGGTGTCGAGGCCGCGCCGGGCGATCACCGCCACCCGGTCATCGGGCTGTACCCCCAGGTCCAGCAGGCGCCGGGCCAGGCCGTTGGCCCGGCGATTGAGCTCGGCGTAGGTCAGTTGCTGCCCTTCATGAATCGCCGCCACGGCGTCCGGTTGGGTCGCCGCCCGGGCCGCCACGCGCTGGCCGATGGTCAGCCCTTGCGGGTAGTCGACCCGGGGCGGGTTAAGGGCCAGCAGCTGCTCGCGCTCGGCAAGCGGCAGCACCGACACTTGCTCCAGGGCCTGCTGCGGTGCCTGTTCCAGGGCGTGCACGAGGTTTTCCAGGGCACAGCGCAGGTAGTCGCAAACCCGCTGCGGGTCACCTCGCGGCAGGCCAGCAAGGTCAGGACAAAGCCCTGGCCCAGGTCATCCACGCTCATGGTCAGCGGGTAGTTGGTGCGTTCTTCGGAGTTCAGGCTGGAGATGCCCTGCCAGGCCGTGATCAAGTTGCCGCTGGCCGGCGCGCTGTGCCGGTAGTTGAGCAAGCTGCTGAACAGCGGTGCCGGTGCGGAGACACCGCTGCAGCGCTGGGCCAGGGCCAGCGGTGCGTGTTCATGGCGCAGCAAGGTGGTGAGCCGGGCGTGGGCCGCCTTGACCCCGTCCTGCACCGTGCAGCCGTCGAGGTCGACCCGAAACGGCAAGGTATTGATAAACATGCCCAGGGCCCGGTCGTTGTCACCGCCGCCCTGCATGCGCCCCATCAGCACCGTGCCGAACACCACCTTGCGCTTGCCCGACAGCGCGCCCAGCACCTGGGCCCAGGCGCTGTGGAACAGGCTCGCGGCGCTCACCCCCAGTTGTCGCGCCTGGGCCCGCAGGCCCTGGCACAGCTGTGGGTCCAGGGGCAGGCTGAATTCGTCGATGGCGCTGCCGTCGCCCTGCACGTCATGCAGGCCGAACGGCAGGGTCGGTTCGTCAATGTCGCCGAGCATCTGGCGGAAGAACGCCTCGTGCTCCTCCTCGCCCATGCCCAATCGGGCCTGGGCCACGTAGTTGCGGAACGGTACGGCCGGGCCCAGCAGATGGCCCTGGCCCAGGAGCAAGGCGCACATTTCCTGGCGCACCACGTCCAGGGCGCTGTGGTCCAGGGCCATGTGGTGAAACAGCAGCACGGCGACGAGGCGCTGGTTGGCAGGGTCCTCGGCATAGGCCAGGCGGATCAGCGGCGCCTGGGTCACGTCCAGGCGGTAGTGGCGGGCGTCGAAACGCTGGTGCAACTGCTCAAGAATATCGCCGTCGGCCGGCGCCAGCGGCACCTCCTGCAACGCCAGGGTGGCCTGGCGCCAGACCACTTGCAGCGGTGTCTCCAGGCCTTCCCAGAGCACGGCAGTGCGCAGGATGTCATGGCGTTCGATCACCGCCTGCAAGGCCTGGGCAAAGGCCTCCAGGCGGGGCCGATGGTCAAAGGCGAAATGCGCCTGCATCACATAGGGGTCGCCCTGCCCGGCACTGGCGTGGTGGTAGAGAATGCCCTCCTGCAACGGCGCCAGGGGGTAGATGTCCTGCACGTTGGCGGCGCCCCCCGGGACGCTGGCGACGAGGCGGTCGATGGCCTCCTGGTCCAGTTGCACCAGGGTCAGCATCGACGGCGTGATCCGGGTGCAGCCGGGCAGGATGCCGTTGACCGGCACCTCCACCTGGCCGGACTTGGGCGCCGAGTACTGCCCCGAGCGGATCATCTCGATCAGCACCGGCTTGTACTCGCGCAACTGGGCGATCACCGCAGGCTCGGTCAGGGCCTGGCGGTTGCCCTGGACAATCAGTTGCTCATCGCGCAACGCCAGTTGGATGTCTTTTGCCTTCAGGGTTGCCAACAGTTCAATCACGCTCACAGGACGATCTCCATTCTTTCTGTAATTGCCGCGTACCCGGCCAGGGTCGGTTGTTCGAACAAGGCCCTGACATCGGCTTCCATGCCTTCCTGATGCAGCCGACCGATCAGGCTCACGGCCAATAGCGAGTGCCCGCCCAACTCGAAGAAGTTGTCGTGGCGCCCAACGCGTTCCACGTTGAGCAGTTCGGCCCAGAGTCGGGCCAGGAGGATTTCCGTCTCCCCTTGCGGCGCTTCGTAATCACGCACGATGGCCGCCTCCAGCCCCGGGGCCGGCAGGGCCTTGCGGTCCAGCTTGCCGTTGGGGCTCAGCGGCAAGGCCTCCAAGTGCACGAACAGCGCCGGCACCATGTACTCCGGCAAGTGCTGCAGCAGGTGCCCGCGCAGGGCCTCCACCGCCAGGCGCTGGCCGGCCTCCCGGGTGCTGTAGTAAGCCACCAGGCGCATGTCCCCCGGCACGTCTTCACGGGCGAGGACCACCGCTTCCTTGACCTCCGGCAACTGGGTCAGGCGTGCCTGGATTTCCCCCAACTCGATGCGCAGGCCGCGCAGCTTGACCTGGTCATCGTTGCGCCCCAGGTACTCGATATGGCCGTCGGCGCGGTAGCGGGCAACGTCGCCGGTGCGGTACATCCGCGCGTTGGCCAGAGGGCTGAACGGGTCCACCAGGAAGCGTTCGGCGTTCAGTTGCGCGCGGTTCAGGTAACCCCGCGCCACCTGCACCCCGCCGATGTACAGCTCACCCACCACACCCTGGGGCACCGGCTGCTGCTGCTCGTCGAGCAGGTACATGCGGGTGTTGGCGATGGGCTTGCCGATCGGCGTGTTGTCCGGGGTCTGCTCCACCGGCCCGGCGCAGTTCCAGGCCGTGACATCCACTGCGGCCTCGGTCGGGCCATAGAGGTTGTGCAGCTCGCTGCCCGGCAGTTGCCGCTTGAAGCGCCGTACCAGGTTCCCCGGCAGCGCTTCGCCACTGCAGATCACCCGCACCAGGGCGCCGCAGGCCGCATCGGCGCCGTGGGCCAGGAACACATCGAGCATCGACGGCACAAAATGCACGGTGCTGATGCCCTCGGCCTGGATCACCTGGCTCAGGTAGGCCGGGTCCTTGTGCCCTTCCGGACGCGCCATCACCAGGCGCGCACCGGTCATCAGCGGCCAGAAGAACTCCCACACCGAGACGTCGAAGCTGAACGGGGTCTTCTGCAACACCGCGTCCGCAGCCGTCAGGCCATAGGCGTCCTGCATCCACAACAGGCGGTTGACCACCGCACCGTGCTCGTTCATCACGCCCTTGGGCTGCCCGGTGGAACCCGAGGTGTAGATCACGTAGGCCAGGTGCCCGGCGTGCAGCTCGGGCCACTGAGGATTGTCCAGCGGCTCGGCCGGCCACAGCGGCGCGTCGAGGCTGATCAGCGGGGCCAGCCCGAGGTCCACCAGGTGCTGCGTCGCGCCCTGCACCAGCACCGCTACCGGCGCGCTGTCTTCGAGCATGTAGGCGATGCGCTCTGCCGGGTAGCTCGGGTCGATCGGCACATAACCGCCGCCGGCCTTGAGGATCGCCAGCAAGCCGATGACCATCTCCAGCCCGCGTTCGACACAGATCGCCACCCGACTGTCGGCACTCACGCCCTGGCGCCGCAGGTGGTGGGCCAACTGATTGGCCCGCTGGTTGAGCTGGCGGTAGCTCAGTTGCTGCCCACCGGCCAACAGTGCCGGCGCCTCTGGCGTGCGCTCCACCTGGGCCTCGAACAGGCCATGCAAGGTCTGCTCGAGGTCATAGCCGACCGCGGTGGCGTTGAGGTCCAGCAGCAGGTGCTGGCGCTCGGCGCCGGGGAGGATCGGCAAGCAGTTCATCGCCATGTCCGGCGCCCGTTCCAAGGCGTCCACCAGGGACTCCAGGGCGGTCTGCATGTAGCCGCAGATGCGCTGCGCGCCGATCCGTGCCGGGGTCATGGCGGTCAGGCTGAAGCCTTCGCCGCGATCGTCCACGTTCAAGCTCAACGGGTAGTTGGTGCGCTCCTCGCCGGCCAGGGTCTGGATGCCATGGGCCGAAGCGTGCACCGCTTCCGGCTGCTGCGTGTCCTGGCTGTGGCGGTAGTTGAGCATGGCGCTGAACAGCGGCAACGGCGCCGCCACCCCGCTGCAACGCTGGGCCAGGGCCAGGGACGCATGTTCATGGCCGAGCAAGGCACTGAGCCGCCCGTGGGTGGCCCGCAGCCCCTCGCGCACCGAGACCTGGTCGACGTTCACCCGCAACGGCAAGGTATTGATAAACATGCCCAGGGCCCGATCCGCGCCCTCGCCGCCCTGCATCCGCCCCAGCAGCACGGTGCCGAAGACCACCGCCGGCTTGCCCGACGTGCCGGCCAGCACCCGGGCCCAGGCCAGGTGGAACAGGCTCGCGGCACTCACTCCCTGCAAGCGAGCCTGATGGCGCAAACGGGCGCTCAGGGTACTCGGCAAGGCCTGGCTGCGTTCCTCGATATCCCCGCCGTCGCCCTGCACGTCTTGCAGGTCGAACGGCAGCGTCGGTTCGTCAATGTCGCCGAGCATGTCGCGGAAAAACGCCTCATGCTCCTGCTCGCTGACACCCAGGCGCGCCTGGGCCACGTAATTGCGGTACGGCACCGGCGCCCCCAGGTTGCCCCCCTCGCCGAGGAGGAACGCCCGCAGCTCGTGGCCGACCACGTCCATGGCGGTGTGGTCCAGGGCCAGGTGATGGAACAGCACCACGGCGACGATCCGCGCATTGGCCGGGTCATGGGCGAAATGCACGCGCATCAGTGGCGCCTGGCTGATATCCAGGCGGTGATGACGGGCGTCGTACAGGGCATGAAGCTGGCCGAGAATGTCCCCGGCCGCCGGGTCCAGCAGTTCCTCGCGCACCACCAGCGGAGCGTTGCGCAACACCACTTGCAGCGGTTGCTGCAAGCCTTCCCAGAGCACGCCGGTGCGCAGGATGTCGTGCCGCGCGATGACCTGTTGCAAGGCCTCGGTGAAGGCCGCGAACACCGAACGGTCGGCAAAGGCCATGTGGGATTGCAGCAGGTACGGGTCGCCCTGCCGCGCGGTGATGTGGTGATAGAGGATGCCCTCCTGCAGCGGCGCCAGGGGGTAGATGTCCTGCACATTGGCCGCACCACCGGGAACCCGCGCCAGTACCGCGTCGAGGGTCACCTGGTCGAGTTGCACCAGGGGCAGCATGTCCGGGGTGATGCGCTGGCAATCGGCCGGAATGCGGTTGTCCGGCACCTGGACTTCACGCCCGCTGCCCACGGCCGCCGCCAGGGCGGCCAGGGTCGGCTGGCTGAACAGGATGCGCACATCCGCGCTCATGCCCGCCTGGCGCATGCGTTCGATCAGGTTGACGGCCAACAGCGAATGCCCACCCAGCTCGAAGAAGTGGTCATGACGCCCCACCTGCTCGACTTTGAGCACCTCCTGCCAGATCTGCGCCAAGGCGACTTCCACCGCCCCCTCGGGGGCCTGGTATTCGCGGCTGATCAAGTCCTCGGCCGCCGGTTCCGGCAAGGCCTTGCGGTCCAGCTTGCCGTTGGCCGTCAGCGGCAGCGCCGGCAATTGCACATAGGCCGATGGCACCATATGCCCGGGCAGGCTGGCCTGCAGCTCGGCCCGCAGCGCGTCGATCTGCACGTGCTCGGCAGCGGTGAAGTACGCCACCAGGCGCGTGTGCCCCGCGCCGTCCTCGCGGGCCAGGACCACGGCCTCGCTCAAGCCGGGGAAGCGCGCCAGGGCGGTTTCGATTTCCCCCAGCTCAATGCGCATGCCACGGATTTTCACCTGGTCGTCGTTACGCCCCAGGTACTCGATGGAACCATCGGCCAGCCAGCGCGCCAGGTCACCACTGCGGTACATGCGCGCCTCGGGGTCCTGGCTGAACGGGTCGGCGAGGAACCGTTCGGCGGTCATTTGCGAGCGGTTCAGGTAACCCCGGGCGACCCCGGCGCCGCCCACGTACAACTCACCCGCCACGCCCACCGGCACCGGACGCATCTGCCGATCCAGCAGGTAGACCCGGGCATTGGCCATCGGCGTACCGATGTGCAGCACCTGCCCCACCTGCACCGCGCCCGAGGTGGCGACCACCGTGGCTTCGGTCGGCCCGTAGTTGTTGATCACCGCAAAGCCCTGGGCTCGGGTGAACTGGCGCAGGCGATCGCCGCCAATCAGCAGGGTCTTCAGGGTCGGGTGCTGCAACTGCTGGTGGAAAGCGTATTCGGCCACCGGTGTCGGCAAGAAGCTCACCTCCAGCGGCTGGGCCTGCCACCAGGCCAGCAACTGCTCGATGTTTTCATTGCCGATGTCCCGTGGCGGTAGGTGCAGGGTCGCCCCCACGCACAAGGCCGGCCAGACTTCCCAGGCCATGGCGTCGAAGCCAAAGCCGGCAACGCTGGAGACCTGGCTGCCGGCCTGTTGGGCAAACGCCTGGTTATGCCAGTGCACCAGGTTCTCCAGGGTCCGGTGCTCGACCATCACCCCTT
>NZ_JALQCW010000005.1 GCF_023241715.1 Pseudomonas morbosilactucae | reverse complement strand
GGGCGTAATGCGCTGGCGAGCCAGCTCCTACAAACACGTTGGCCGTTCTAGCCGTGGGGGCCGGCTTGCCGGCGATCAGACTTTGAGTTTGCGTCGCTCTTGCGGGCGTCATCGCTGGCGAGCCAGCTCCTACCAAGTTATGCGAACAATGTATTTAGGCGGCGGGTTTGCTGCGTTCGGCGGGGCGGCGCACGCCGGCGACGATTTTATCCACAGCCTTGGTGGCCGCCACCATGCCGAAGGTCGCCGTCACCATCATCACTGCGCCAAAACCGCCGGCGCAGTCCAGCTTCACGCCGTCGCCGACAAAACTCTTCTGCAGGCAAATGCTGCCGTCCGGCTTCGGGTAGCGCAGTTGCTCGGTGGAAAACACACAAGGCACGCTGTAATGACGGGTCACGGTGCGTGAAAAACCGTAGTCGCGACGCAAAGTCGAGCGCACCTTGGAGGCCAGCGGATCGTTGAAGGTGCGGTTCAAGTCGCAGACCTGGATCAAGGTCGGGTCGATCTGCCCGCCCGCACCGCCGGTGGTGATGATCTGGATCTTGCGGCGCTTGCACCAGGCGATCAGCGCCGCCTTGGCATTCACGCTGTCGATGCAGTCGATCACGCAATCGATGTTCGGCGTGACGTACTCGGCCATGGTCTCGCGGGTCACGAAATCCGCCACCGCGTGCACCCGACAATCCGGGTTGATGCCCCGCAGGCGTTCGGCCATGACCTCGACCTTGGCCCGGCCCACGGTGCTGTCCAGGGCATGCAGTTGGCGGTTGCTGTTGCTCACACACACGTCGTCCAGGTCGAACAGCGAGATCTCGCCGACACCGCAACGGGCGATGGCTTCCGCCGCCCAGGAACCGACGCCACCGACCCCGACGATCGCCACATGGGCCGCGCGCAGCCGCTCCAGGCCCTCAATGCCATACAAACGGGCGACACCAGCAAACCGCGGATCTTCTGTACTCATGACCATTACCCCAAAAACCGGCGCGCATTATAGGGCTTCGCAACGACAAGTTTTAAGCGACAAGCTACAAGTTAAGAACTTAAGTTCAAATGCAGTGCCCAAGGTCTGGTTTTCCTCTGCGCTGTACGCTCAGTTGAGGGCCGGTGTAGGATGCCCGCCGTTTGGCGCCTGCCAACCCTCCCCTCGTTCCACACCTTTTGGAACCCGAAATAGCTATGTCATCGCGTAAATTTGGACTCAATCTGGTGATAGTGCTGGCCATTGCCGCACTGTTCACCGGTTTCTGGGCGCTGATCAATCGCCCGGTTTCGGCCCCGAACTGGCCTGAACAGATCTCCGGTTTTTCCTACTCGCCTTTCCAGCAAGGCCAGTTCCCGCAGAAAAACCAGTACCCGTCGGACGATGAGATGCGTCGCGACCTGGAGATCATGAGCAAGCTGACGGATAACATCCGCACCTACTCGGTCGACGGCAGCCTGGAGAACATCCCCAAGCTCGCCGAAGAGTTCGGCCTGCGAGTGACCCTGGGCATCTGGATCAGCCCGGACCTGGAGCGCAACGAGCGGGAAATCACCCGCGCCATCGAGATCGCCAACAGCTCCCGCAGTGTCGTGCGAGTCGTGGTGGGTAACGAAGCGATCTTCCGCAAGGAAATCACCGCCGACCAACTGTCGGTGCTGCTCGACCGGGTTCGCGCGGCGGTGAAAGTGCCGGTGACCACCTCGGAACAGTGGCACGTCTGGGAAGAACACCCGGAACTGGCCAACCACGTCGACCTGATCGCCGCGCACGTCCTGCCGTACTGGGAGTTCATCCCGGTGGACAAGGCCGGGCAATTCGTCCTCGACCGCGCCCGCGACCTGAAAAAACTGTTCCCGAAAAAGCCCCTGCTGCTTTCCGAAGTGGGCTGGCCGAGCAACGGTCGTATGCGCGGTGGCGCTGACGCCAGCCCGGCAGACCAGGCGATCTACTTGCGTACCCTGGTCAACAAGCTCAACCGCCAGGGTTACAACTACTTCGTCATCGAAGCCTTCGACCAGCCGTGGAAGGCCAGCGACGAAGGTTCCGTGGGCGCCTACTGGGGCGTGTACAACGCTGCGCGCCAGCAGAAATTCAACTTTGAAGGCCCGGTGGTGGCGATTCCGCAATGGCGGGTCCTGGCCATCGGCTCGGTGGTCCTGGCGTTGCTGTCCCTGACCCTGCTAATGATCGACGGCTCGGCCCTGCGCCAGCGTGGCCGCACCTTCCTGACCTTTATCGCCTTCCTGTGCGGGTCGGTGCTGGTGTGGATCGGCTACGACTACAGCCAGCAATACAGCACCTGGTTCAGCCTGACGGTGGGCTTCCTGCTGGCCCTCGGCGCCCTCGGGGTGTTTATCGTCTTGCTGACCGAAGCCCACGAACTGGCGGAGGCGGTCTGGACCCACAAACGCCGGCGTGAATTCCTGCCGGTGGAAGGTGAATCCGATTACCGGCCGAAAGTCTCGATCCACGTGCCCTGCTACAACGAGCCGCCGGAGATGGTCAAACAGACCCTCAACGCCCTGGCCAACCTCGACTATCCGGACTTCGAAGTCCTGATCATCGACAACAACACCAAGGACCCAGCGGTGTGGGAACCGGTGCAGGCCTATTGCGAAACCCTCGGCCCGCGCTTCAAGTTCTTCCACGTCGCGCCCCTCGCCGGCTTCAAGGGCGGTGCGCTGAACTACCTGATCCCGCACACCGCCAAAGACGCCGAAGTGATTGCGGTGATCGACTCCGACTATTGCGTCGAGCCGAACTGGCTCAAGCACATGGTGCCGCACTTCGCCGACCCGAAAATCGCCGTGGTGCAGTCGCCACAGGACTATCGCGACCAGAACGAAAGCACCTTCAAGAAGCTCTGCTACGCGGAATACAAAGGCTTCTTCCACATCGGCATGGTCACCCGTAACGACCGTGACGCGATCATCCAGCACGGCACCATGACCATGACCCGGCGTTCGGTGCTCGAAGAGCTGGGCTGGGCCGACTGGTGCATCTGTGAAGACGCCGAACTGGGCCTGCGGGTGTTCGAGAAAGGCCTGTCGGCGGCGTACTACCACACCAGCTACGGCAAGGGCCTGATGCCCGATACCTTTATCGACTTCAAGAAACAGCGCTTCCGCTGGGCCTACGGGGCGATTCAGATCATCAAGCGTCACACCGCCAGCCTGCTGCGCGGCAAGGACACCGAGCTGACCCGTGGCCAGCGCTATCACTTCCTCGCGGGCTGGCTGCCGTGGGTGGCCGATGGCATGAACATCTTCTTCACCGTCGGCGCCCTGCTGTGGTCGGCGGCGATGATCATCGTGCCGCAACGGGTCGATCCGCCGCTGCTGATCTTCGCAATCCCGCCGTTGGCGCTGTTCGTGTTCAAGGTCGGCAAGATCATCTTCCTCTACCGTCGCGCGGTGGGGGTGAACCTGACCGATGCGTTCTGCGCGGCCCTGGCCGGCCTGGCGTTGTCCCACACCATTGCCAAAGCGGTGTTGTACGGGTTCTTCACCAGCAGCATTCCGTTCTTCCGGACGCCGAAGAATGCCGATAACCACGGCTTCTGGGTGGCGATTTCGGAAGCCCGGGAAGAGTTGTTCATCATGCTGCTGTTGTGGGGCGCGGCCTTGGGGATCTTCCTGGTCCAGGGCCTGCCGAGCAACGACATGCGTTTCTGGGTGACCATGCTCCTGGTGCAGTCGCTGCCCTATCTGGCTGCACTGATCATGGCGTTCCTGTCCTCGCTGCCCAAACCGGCAGCAGAAACAGAAGAGGCACCGGCCGTCTAAATCGCTTGCACCTACTAAACGGCGGCCTCTGGCCGCGTTTTGCTTTAAGATATCCGCCATTTTGCGCGCCCTGCCCAACCCTGTAGGAGCTGGCTTGCCAGCGATGTTTTCATACGCACCGCGTTCTCGTTCCGCGCCGGCCAGCCGGCTCCTACACAATGCCTTGCACCGGAGTTCCCCATGACGGCCCACGCCGACCTTTCGCCGACCCTGCAACTTGCCTGTGATCTGATCCGCCGCCCGTCGGTGACGCCGGTCGACGCCGATTGCCAGAAGCTGATGATGCAGCGCCTGGGCGATGCCGGCTTCAAGCTGGAGCCGATGCGCATCGAGGATGTGGATAACTTCTGGGCCACCCACGGCCGCCACGAAGGCCCGGTGCTGTGCTTCGCCGGCCACACCGATGTGGTCCCTACCGGCCCGGTGCAGGCCTGGCAGAACGACCCGTTCGACGCGCTGATCGACGAACACGGCATGCTCTGCGGCCGTGGCGCGGCCGACATGAAAGGCAGCCTGGCCGCCATGCTGGTGGCCGCTGAGCGTTTTGTCGGCGACTACCCGGGCCACAAGGGCTCGGTGGCCTTCCTGATCACCAGCGACGAAGAAGGCCCGGCCCACCACGGCACCAAAGCCGTGGTCGAACGCCTGGCCGCCCGCAAAGAGCGCCTGGACTGGTGCATCGTCGGCGAGCCTTCGAGCACCAGCCTGGTGGGCGACGTGGTGAAGAACGGCCGTCGCGGCTCCCTCGGTGCCAAGCTCACGGTACGCGGCGTACAAGGCCACGTGGCCTACCCGCACCTGGCGAAGAACCCGATCCACCTGGCTGCCGTGGCCTTGGCTGAGCTGGCCGCCGAGCATTGGGACGACGGCAACGCCTTCTTCCCGCCCACCAGCTTCCAGATCTCCAACCTCAACTCCGGCACCGGCGCCACCAACGTGATCCCTGGCGAGCTGGTGGCCCTGTTCAACTTCCGCTTCTCCACCGAATCCACCGTGGAAGGCCTGCAACAGCGCGTGGCGGCGATTCTCGACAAGCACGGCCTGGACTGGCACGTGGAATGGGCACTGTCCGGCCTGCCGTTCCTCACCGAACCCGGCGCCCTGCTGGACGCGGTGTCGGCGAGCATCAAGGCCATCACCGGCCGCGAAACCAAGGCGTCCACCAGTGGCGGCACTTCCGACGGGCGCTTTATCGCCACCCTGGGCACCCAGGTGGTCGAGCTGGGCCCGGTCAACGCCACCATTCACCAGGTCAACGAGCGGGTCTTGGCCAGCGACCTCGACGTGCTGACCGAAATCTACTACCAGACCCTGATCAAGTTGCTCGCCTGATGCTCGCCTGCCCCATTTGCAATGCGCCGCTGAGCGCAGTAGACAACGGCGTGGCCTGCCCGGTCGGGCACCGTTTCGATCGTGCGCGCCAGGGTTACCTGAACCTGTTGCCGGTGCAGCACAAGAACAGCCGCGACCCGGGTGATAACCAGGCCATGGTCGAAGCTCGTCGCGACTTTCTCAACGCCGGGCACTACGCCCCGGTGGCCCGGCGCCTGGCCGAACTGGCCGCTGAGCGGGCGCCGCAACGCTGGGTCGACATCGGCTGTGGCGAGGGTTACTACACCGCGCAGCTCGCCGACGCCCTGCCCGGTGCCGACGGCTACGCCCTGGACATCTCCCGGGAAGCGATCAAGCGCGCCTGCCGCCGCAACCCCGAGCTGACCTGGTTGATCGCCAGCATGGCCCGGGTACCCCTGGCCGATGCCAGCTGCCAATTCCTGGCCAGCGTGTTCAGCCCGCTGGACTGGCAGGAGGCCAAACGCCTGCTCAGCCCCGGCGGCGGCCTGATGAAAGTCGGCCCCACCCGCGGCCACCTGATGGAACTGCGCGAGCGCCTGTACGATGAGGTGCGCGAATACACCGACGACAAGCACTTGGCCCTGGTGCCCGATGGGATGGCGCTGCAACACAGCGAAACCCTGGAGTTCACACTGAGCCTGGCGAGTGCGCAGGACCGCGCCAACCTGCTGGCGATGACGCCCCACGGCTGGCGCGCCAGTGCCGAACGCCGGGCCCAGGTCATCGAACAGGCCGAGCCGTTCGAGGTCACTGTGTCCATGCGCTACGATTATTTCGTCTTGCAATAACCCTTTAACCCACGGCCTTGAGCAACGGCTCGAGGCCGAATAAATCCGCGAATGGATTTTTCAGACCGGCAGTGAGGACATCCATGCGCCAGCCCGATATCGAGATTTACCTGAAAGACGCCGACGTCGACTACAAGGCCATCGCCGCCTGGCTCGGCAGCGCTTTGGGCCCCTGCACCGACTGGGTACAGAAAGGCCAGACCTTCAAGTGCAAGGCCGGAACCGTACCCGTGACCTGGCTGCCCAAAGCCGTGGGCAAGTGGAACAGCCTGTACCTGGAAAGCGACCAGACCCCGTGGGACGACGACATCGCCTGCGCCCGCGCCGCCTTCGCTGCGCTGAACGTCGAAGTGCGCTGTGCACCGGGTACCTGGGTCGAGGAAGAAGGCGAAGAAACCGCCGACCGCTGGATTCGCATCAGCGTTGACGGTGAAGAAGAAATTACTTGGAAGACGGCTTAAAAAGCAGCGGCAAGCTACAAGCGGCAAGTCTCAAGCTGAACCGCTTGCAGCTTGTAGCTCGCACCTACAGACCTACAACATCCTCAGCCTGCAACCCCTTCTCCCCCGTCACCACCGCATATTCCACTTGCTGGCCTTCAGCCAGTGAGCGATGGCCTTCGCCACGAATCGCCCGGTAGTGCACAAAGACATCCGCCCCGCCTTCACGTTGAATGAAGCCGTAACCCTTGGCGTCGTTGAACCACTTCACATTGCCGGTCTCGCGAGTAGACATGAATCCATACCTCATTTTTTTATTATTGGATTGGCGCACTGCAACCAAACCTTGAGAACTTTCCCTCGACCTGCCTCTCTATGAGTGGAAGCCATGCGGCCGCGGGAGAGTCGGCCGAGTATATGACAGGCGTAAAAACTCTCAACTCAATCTTGTTTCGGCGCTTTTTTGCCGATTTTCGGTGAATCCGGCACACTACCGGCCCCGAGCGCCTGCTCGGTTTTTATTCACTCATGCAGAAGCCGTATGACCCGCTCCCCGATCCGCCGTCTTGTGTTTGGCACCTTGCGCCGACTGCTGTATCTCTGGGTTCGCTCCGAGACCATCAACCAGTCGTCCTTCACCCTCGACCTCGACCGCAGCCGACCGGTGTTCTACGTCCTGCAAAACCCCTCGCTGACCGACCTGGCGGTGGTCGACGCCGAGTGCACCAAGGCCGGCCTGCCGCGTCCGGTGCTGCCAGTGGCGGTGGGTAGCCTGCTGGAACCGGCGGCCTTCTTCTACCTGACCCCGGAACCGGACTGGCTTGGCCGCCAGGACAAGCGCGGCGCACCGCCGACCCTGACCCGCCTGGTCAGTGCCCTGACGCAAAACGCCGCCGAAGACGCGCAGATCATTCCGGTCAGCGTGTTTTGGGGCCAGTCGCCGGACAGCGAGTCCAGCCCCTGGAAACTCCTGTTCGCCGACAGTTGGGCCGTCACCGGACGCCTGCGCCGGCTGCTGAGCATCATGATCCTGGGGCGAAAGACCCGGGTGCAGTTCTCGGCGCCAATCAACCTGCGTGAACTGATCGAACACAATAAGGGCCACGAGCGCACCGTGCGCATGGCCCAGCGCATCCTGCGGGTGCACTTTCGCAACCTCAAGGCGGCAGTGATCGGCCCGGATATTTCCCACCGGCGCAACCTGGTCAAGGGCCTGCTCAACCAACCCCTGGTCAAGCAAGCGATTCTCGAAGAGGCGGAGCGCGAAAAGATCGCCCCGGAAAAAGCCAAGGCCCAGGCCCTGCGCTACGGCAACGAGATCGCCTCGGACTACACCTACACGGCAATCCGCTTCCTGGAAGTGGTGCTCAGCTGGTTCTGGAACAAGATCTACGACGGGATCAAGGTCAACAACATCGAAGGCGTGCAAAAGGTCGCCCAGGGTCACGAAGTGATCTACGTGCCCTGCCACCGCAGCCACATCGACTACCTGCTGCTCTCTTACCTACTGTTCCGCAACGGCCTGACCCCACCGCACATTGCCGCCGGGATCAACCTCAACATGCCGGTGATCGGCAGCCTGCTGCGGCGCGGCGGCGCGTTCTTCATGCGCCGCACTTTCAAGGGCAACCCGCTCTACACCTCGGTGTTCAACGAGTACCTGCACACCCTGTTCACCAAGGGTTTCCCGGTGGAGTACTTCGTCGAGGGCGGCCGTTCGCGCACCGGGCGCATGCTGCAACCCAAGACCGGCATGCTGGCCATCACCCTGCGCAGCTTCCTGCGGTCCTCGCGCATGCCCATCGTCTTCGTGCCGGTGTACATCGGCTACGAGCGGGTGCTGGAAGGTCGCACCTACCTGGGCGAGCTGCGTGGCGCGAGCAAGAAGAAAGAATCGATCTTCGACATCTTCAAGGTCATTGGCGCCCTCAAGCAGCGCTTCGGCCAGGTGGCGGTGAACTTCGGCGAGCCGATCAAGCTGGCGGAGTTCCTCGACCAGGAGCAGCCGGACTGGCGCAGTCAGGAACTGGGCCCGCAATTCCGCCCGGCCTGGCTCAACGAAACCACCAACCGCCTCGGCGAGCGGGTGGCTCAGCACCTTAACGAAGCGGCTGCGATCAACCCAGTGAACCTGGTGGCCCTGGCGCTGCTGTCCACCAGCCGCCTGGCCCTGGACGACCGTGCCATGGCTCGGGTGCTGGACCTGTACCTGGCGCTGCTGCGCCGGGTGCCCTACTCGCCCCACACCACGCTGCCGGAAGGCGATGGGCAGGCGCTGATCGAGCATGTGAAGGACATGAAGCTGTTGTCCGAGCAGAACGACGCCCTGGGCAAGATCCTCTATCTGGATGAGCAGAATGCCGTCCTGATGACCTATTACCGCAACAACGTGCTGCACATTTTCGCCCTTCCGGCGCTGCTGGCGAGCTTCTTCCAGAGCTCGTCGCGCATGAGCCGCGAACAGATCCTGCGCTACACCCGCGCGCTCTATCCCTACCTGCAGTCGGAGCTGTTCATCCGCTGGTCCCTGGAAGAACTGGACAGCGTGGTTGACCAGTGGCTGGAGGCCTTTGTCGAACAGGGGCTGCTGCGTTTCGAGAAAGACGCTTACCTGCGACCCGCTCCAAGTTCGCGGCACTTTGTGTTGCTGACCCTGCTGTCCAAGAGCATCGCCCAGACCCTGCAACGCTTCTACATGGCCATTTCCCTGTTGCTCAACAGCGGCCAGAACAGCATCAGCGCCGAAGAACTGGAAGACCTGTGCACGGTCATGGCCCAGCGCCTGTCGATTCTCCATGGCCTGAACGCCCCGGAGTTCTTCGACAAAAGCCTGTTCCGGCACTTTATCCAGACCTTGCTCGACCTCGACGTGCTGCGCCGCGACGCCGCCGGCAAGCTCAGCTACCACGAACTGCTGGGGGACCTGGCCGAAGGCGCGGCCAAACGCGTGCTGCCGGCGGAGATTCGCCTGTCGATCCGCCAGGTCGCCCTGCACCGCAGCGAAGATGCCGCCGATCAGGTCGCGGCGCCTGAGCAAAGCGACTAGATTCTTATGGGCGCCTGGCAACTTCAGGCGCGCCGATACGGAGATCCTCCATGAAGAAACTCATCCTGCTGGCCGTCACCACCCTGCTCGGGGCCTGTCAGACCATGCACCCGGCCGCCAAGCTCGACGGTGAAGTCTTCTACCTGCAACGTATTGCCTTGCCGCCAGACGCCACCCTGAGCGTCAGCCTGCAGGACGTGTCCCTGGCCGATGCCCCCGCGGTCATCCTGGCCGAGCAGAAAGGCCCGGTAAAAGGCCAGGTTCCGCTGCCCTTCCACCTCAACTACGACCCGGCCCAGGTCAAGCCCGGCCATCGCTATTCGGTCAGCGCGCGGATCGAAGTGGACGGCCAACTGATGTTTATCACCACCGAAAACCACGCGGTGCAACTCGACGGCAGCGACCTGCAGCCGTTGAAAATCCGCGTCGACGCAGTCCGTTAATCCCCCCCTTTTTTGCACAAGGAAGCCGTCATGCTCCGTTCCTCCCTGCGTTTCACCAGCCTGTGCGCCGGTTTGCTGATTTCCGCCAGCGCCCTGGCCTTGTCCCTCAGTGACCTGTCCCAGGGCGACGCCTCCGGCGGTCTCAAGGACGCCCTGACCCAAGGCGCGCAAATCGCCGTCAAGCAACTGGGCACCCCGGGCGGCTTCAGCGGCAACCCGGACGTGCGCATCGAGCTGCCGGGCAACCTGGGCAAAGTGGCGAAAAAAATGAAGCAGTTCGGCATGGGCGACCAGGTCGATCAACTGGAAGCCAGCATGAACAAGGCCGCCGAAGCGGCCGTGCCACAAGCCCAGGCGCTGCTGGTGGATGCAGTGAAGAAAATGACTGTGTCTGACGCCAAAGGCATTCTCAGCGGTGGCAAGGATTCCGCCACCCAGTACCTGGACAAGAGCAGCCGCGAGCAGATCCGCGCCAAGTTCCTGCCAATCGTCAAACAAGCCACCGACCAGGTCGGTCTGGCCAAGCAGTACAACTCCTTTGCCGGCCAGGCCGCGACCCTGGGCGTACTGGACGCCAAGAGCGCCAACATCGAAAACTACGTCACCGAGCAGGCGCTCAATGGCCTGTTTGAGATGATCGGCAAGCAGGAAGAAACCATCCGCAAAAACCCGGCAGCCGCGGCCACCAGCCTGGCCAAGAAAGTCTTCGGCACCCTGTAAACCCGCCCCTCCTCACACACCCCGTAGCTGGCTTGCCAGCGATAGCGTTCTCAAGGGCAACACCTGCCTTGAGGACCTCTCGCCGGCAAGCCGGTTCCTACCAATGGGGTTATGTCTTTTTCACGCGGAACCAGGCGGCGTAGAGGGCTGGCAGGAACAACAGGGTGAGGGCCGTCGCTACAATCAGCCCGCCCATGATCGCCACCGCCATCGGGCCGAAGAACACACTGCGTGACAGTGGGATCATCGCCAAGACCGCCGCCAGGGCCGTCAGCACGATGGGCCGGAAACGCCGCACGGTGGCTTCGATGATCGCGTCCCACGGGCGCATGCCTGCCGCAATGTCCTGTTCGATCTGATCCACCAGGATCACCGAGTTGCGCATGATCATCCCCGACAGGGCAATGGTCCCCAGCATCGCCACAAACCCGAAGGGCTGGCGGAACACCAAGAGGAACAGGGTCACGCCGATCAAGCCCAGGGGCGCTGTGAGGAACACCATCAGGGTGCGCGAGAAACTGCGCAGCTGCAGCATCAGCAAACTCAACACCACCACGATAAACAGCGGCACGCCGGCCTTGACCGAGTTTTGCCCGCGGCTGGAATCCTCGACAGTGCCGCCCACGTCCAGCAAGTAACCGTCCGGCAACTCGGCACGCACCGACTCCAGGGACGGCAAAATCTGCTGCACCAGGGTCGCCGGTTGTTCCTTGCCGTAGATATCGGCCCGCACCGTCACGTTGGGCAAGCGGTTACGGTGCCAGATCACGCCCTCTTCGAAGCCGTACTCAAGCGTCGCGATCTGCGCCAGCGACACGCTGCGGCCATTGTCGGTGGGCACCGCCAGGCTGGGCAGCGACGACAATGCCGTGCGCTCCTGGGGCGTGCCACGCAGGAGAATTTCGATCAACTCGTTACCTTCGCGATACTGGCTGACACTGGAGCCGGTGAGCGAGCTTTGGAGGAATTTCGACAAGTTGGCGGTGCTCACGCCCAAGGCCCGAGCGCGGTCCTGATCGATGTTGAGATAAATCACCTTGCTCGGTTCTTCCCAGTCCAGGTGCACGTTGACCACGTAGGGGTTCTCCCGCACCTTGGCCGCCACTTTGCGAGCCAGGGCGCGAACCTCATCAATGTGCTCGCCGGTCACCCGGAACTGCACCGGGTAGCCCACCGGCGGACCGTTCTCCAGCCGCGTGACCCGTGAACGCAGGGCCGGGAACTGCTCGTTGAGGGTTTCAATCAGCCAGGTACGCAGGCTTTCCCGCTCTTCGATGCTGTTCGCCAGGACCACGAACTGGGCGAAGCTGGTGGCCGGCAGTTGCTGGTCCAGTGGCAGGTAGAAACGCGGCGAGCCCGTACCCACATACGCCACATAGTTATCAATGCCGGCATGGCCCTTGAGCAAGGCTTCCAGGCGCTTGACCTCATCCGCGGTGTTGCTCAGGGACGCGCCTTCAGCCAGCTTCAGGTCGACCATCAGCTCCAGGCGCCCGGAGGCCGGGAAGAATTGCTGAGGCACGAAGCGAAACAGCACCACCGAGCCCACGAACAGCACCACGGTCAGGGTAATCACCGTCTTGCGCCGCTCCACACACCAACCCACCACGCGCCGCACCCGCTGGTAGAACGGGGTGCCGTGAGGGTCGTTCTGGCCATCGTCCGTGCCGTGCTTGGCGGCATGCCGCTTCGCCAGGTCCGGCAGCAGCTTGTCCCCCAGATACGGAACGAAGACCACCGCGGCGATCCAGGACGCCACCAGGGCGATGGTCACCACCTGGAAGATCGAACGGGTGTACTCGCCGGTGCCAGACTGCGCCGTGGCAATCGGCAGGAACCCCGCCGCAGTAATCAGGGTGCCGGTGAGCATGGGGAAGGCGGTGCTGGTCCAGGCAAAGCTGGCGGCCTTGAAGCGGTCGAAGCCTTGCTCCATTTTGATCGCCATCATTTCCACCGCGATGATCGCGTCGTCCACCAGCAAGCCCAGGGCCAGGACCAGGGCGCCCAGGGAAATCTTGTGCAGGCCGATGCCAAAGTAATACATGGCGGCGAAGGTCATGGCCAAGACCAAGGGAATGGCCAGCGCCACCACCATGCCGGTGCGCATACCCAGGGAGAAAAAGCTCACTAGCAGCACAATGATCAAGGCTTCGGCCAAGACTTTGACGAACTCGCCAACCCCGGTTTTCACCGCTGCCGGCTGATCGGAAACCTTGTGCAACTGCATGCCTGCCGGCAGGTTGTTCTGGATCCGCGCAAACTCGCTTTCCAGGGCCTTGCCCAGCACCAGGATGTCGCCGCCCTCCTTCATCGCCACCGCGAGGCCGATAGCGTCTTGCCCCATAAAGCGCATGCGCGGCGCCGGTGGGTCATTGAAGCCGCGACGCACATCGGCCACATCATCGATGCGCAGGGTGCGATCACCAATGCGGATCGGGAAGGCGCGGATTTGCTCCACCGTCTGGAAGTTGCCGGAGACACGCAGTTGCAGACGCTCGCTGGCGGTTTCAAAGAAACCGGCAGTGGACACCGCGTTCTGCTGCTCCAGCGCCTGTTGCACCGCTGCCATGGGCAAACCGAGGGTGGCCAGTTTGAGGTTCGACAGTTCGATCCAGATCTTCTCGTCCTGCTGCCCCTCCAGCTCGACCTTGCCCACATCCTTGACCCGCTGCAGCTGCAGTTGCACCCGGTCGGCGTAATCCTTGAGCACCGCGTAATCGAAGCCCTCCCCCGTCAGTGCGTAGATATTGCCGAAGGTGGTGCCGAACTCGTCATTGAAAAACGGCCCTTGAACACCGGGCGGCAGGGTCTGGCGGATGTCGCTGATCTTCTTGCGCACCTGGTACCAGAGGTCGGGGATTTCATTGGAGTGCATGGAGTCCCGGGCGACGAAGGTCACCATCGACTCGCCGGGCCGGGAGAACGAGACGATGCGGTCGTACTCACCGGTTTCCATCAGTTTCTTTTCAATGCGCTCAGTGACCTGGCGCGACACTTCCTCGGCCGTTGCTCCGGGCCAGTTGGTGCGGATGATCATGGCCTTGAAAGTGAAGGGCGGGTCTTCGCTCTGCCCCAGCTTGGTGTAGGAAAGCGCCCCGACGATGGCCAGCAACAGCATCATGAACAGGACGATCTGGCGATTGCGCAACGCCCAGGCGGAAAGGTTGAAATCCATCGGGGATTACTCCTTGGCCGCCAGGTTGACCACACGGTTGTCGCGGTCCACCGGACGCACGGACTGCCCCTCATGCAGCACATGCACGCCGGCCGCCACCACCCAATCGCTGGCACTCAGGCCCTCGAGCACCGGAACGCTTTTCTCGCCAAAGGCACCGACCCGCACAGGGGTCTTGCGCAGGGTGTTGTGGGCATCCACGCGCCAGACATAGGTGGCGCCGTTCTCGGCGGTCACCGCCGCCAGGGGCACGGTCAAAGCCACCGCCTCGGCACTCTGGATAAACACGCGGGCACTCTGCCCGAGTTCAGCCGGCTGCTTGCCGGCGTTGAAAGCGATCCGTGCAGCGAAGGTCCGGGATTTCGGATCCGCCGCCGGAGACAGCTCACGAATATGCCCGGCAAAACGCTGGCCGGGTTGGGTCCAGAGTTCGATGGCCACCGGCTGCCCGACCTTGATTCGGCCGAAACTCTGTTCCGGGAAGCTGATGGAGACTTCACGCTCGCCGTCCGCCGCGAGGGTGAAGACGGTTTGCCCCGCCGCCACCACTTGCCCCACTTCCACCGCGCGCTTGGCCACGACACCGTCCTGGGGCGCCCGCAGCACGGAATAGCCCGCCTGATTGTTGGCGACGTCAAACTCGGCCTTGATCTGCTGCAAACGGGCGGCGCCCGCGCGATAGAGGTTCTCGGCATTGTCGTATTGCGAATGGCTGACCATCTGCCGATCCAGCAGGGTCTTGTAGCGGTCTCGTTCGGCGCGCACCAGGTTGAGGTTGGCCTCGGCGGCCGAGACCTGGGCGCGGGTGGCTTGCAGTTGCAGGCGCACATCCTGGGGATCGAGTTCGGCCAGAGGTTGATTGGCCTTGACCCGATCACCCTCTTCTACCAGTCGTCGACTGACTTTGCCGCCGATGCGAAAGCCCAGCTCCGGCTCGTAGCGTGCCCGCACCTCGCCCGGATAACTGTCCGCGGCCTGCGACGAAGGCTCTGGCTGGACCACCATGGCCGGACGCACAACACTTTGAGTCGGCTCCTCATGCCCACAAGCAGACAGAAAAAAAGCCAGGCTGACTGGCAAAGCGAGGGGCAAGGCATAGCGGAACATGGCGAGAGACCTTTCGCTAATGGAGCTTGGAATAATTATACTGGCCGGTATGTTATTAATAGCAAACTCACCAGTCCAGTATTAAAAGCGAAAAATGTCCGACAATAATTCTGCAAATGTTGGCCCAGGTCGGCCCAAGGATCTGGCCAAGCGCCAGGCCATCCTCGAGGCCGCCAAAGACCTGTTCCTGAGCAAGGGTTACGCCAATACCAGCATGGATGCTGTCGCCACCGCCGCCGGGGTTTCCAAACTCACGGTGTACAGCCATTTCACCGACAAAGAGACCCTGTTCTCCGCCGCCGTGGTCGCCAAGTGCGAGGAGCAACTGCCGACCTTGATCTTCGAACTGCCGGAGGGCATGTCCGTCGAAAAGGTTCTATTGAACGTTGCCCGGGGCTTTCACCTGCTGATCAACAGTGACGAGTCGGTGAACCTGCATCGCCTGATCATGACCCTGGGCAGCCAGGACCCTAAGCTTTCGCAGATATTTCTCGAAGCCGGCCCCGAGCGCGTGCTCACCGGCATGGAACGCCTGCTGGGCAAGGTCAACCAGACCGGCACCCTGAGCATCGACAAACCGCGCAACGCCGCCGAGCACTTCTTCTGCATGCTCAAGGGCGGGGCGAATTTTCGTTTGCTGTATGGCTGCGGCGAGGCCTTGCGCGGCGAGGCTGCGGAGGCCCATGTGCAGGAAGTGGTGAGGTTGTTTATGCGGGCCTACCGCCCCTAGGGGCAGCCAAGCGCTGCCCGCGCAAACGTGTTGCTGCAACGCTTTGGCCCGCGCTCAGGGCCTGCCGTTCAGGCCTTGAGAGCCTTCTTCGGATAGATGTCGTAGCGACTGGACTTGCCCTCCAGACCATGGCTCGGCTTCGGCCCTTCAATGCATGGCGCCTTGCGCGGACGCTTGACCACCACCCGATGACTGGCCAGGGCCAGGGCCGCCGCCAGCAAAGCCGGTGCATCCAGGTCATCGCCCACCAGCGGCCGGAACAGGCGCATTTCCTTCTTCACCAGGGCGGTTTTCTCACGATGGGGAAACATCGGGTCCAGGTAGATGACTTGGGGCGGCTCGCCTTCCCAGTTGCGCATCACCTCGATGGAGTTGCCTTTGAGCAGGTGCATGCGGGCGACGATGGGCGCGACATCGAAGTCCGTCGCAGCCCGTGCCAGGCCATCCTCCAGCAAGGCGCCGATCAGCGGCTGGCGTTCGATGAGGCTCATCTCGCAACCCAGGCTCGCCAGTACGAACGCATCCTTGCCCAAGCCGGCCGTGGCATCCAGCACCCGCGGGCGCACGCCCTGGGCCACGCCCACCGCCTTGGCGATCATCTGCCCGCTGCCGCCGCCGTACAGCCGCCGGTGAGCCGCGCCACCCTCGACAAAATCCACCCGCACCGGCCCCGGCGCGTCCGGCCCCAACTGCTGCAACTGCAAGCCTTGTTCACCCAATTGCAAGGCGAACTCGGCGTCATCGATCTGCAACGGCAGGCTTAAACGCTCGGCCCACTGCTCGGCCGGGCCCTGGAATTCATCGCTCAAGGCCTGGACTTTGATGCGGCAGGCCGCAGGTTGCTCACTCATCAGAAAACACACTCAAAAAATTAATGATCGGCAAAAACGGCCGATAACAAAACTATCGGGCATTTTGCCAGAGCTGAGCGTCGACCGAGAGCAATGTCAGACATTCGATCCACCTCCATAGGTTATATCTCGCCCCACGGCGACTATGGCCTGCGCAACTCCCAGGCACTGAGCGGCGTCAGCCACCTGTGGCAGGACTTCTTTGCCCAGGCCCTGGCCGAGCAACGGGGTGAGGGTGCGGGGGTTGAGCCGACAGCATTGGTGGCCGTGGACGGCCCGGTCGAACCCAGTGGCGGCAGCGACCTGCTGGCGCAAATCGTGACCCAGCGCCATTGCGACGTAAAAGACACCGAGATTCGTCCGCCAGAGCCGCTGTTCCTGCCGATCGCCGAATTCGAGACCGAACTGCTGGACAAGCCGTTCCCGCCCTTCCCCGAGGACGAAATCCTCGCTCAGCAGGCCCAACAGAACTTCGAGAGCGGCTGGGTTCGCCCGATCGTGCTCAACGCCGGTCAGCCGCTGCCAGAGCCGGGCCCGGCGCCACATCCGCGCCCGCTGCACCTGCCGATCGCCGAGTTCGAACTGGACCTGCTGGACAAACCGGCCACGCCGTTCCCGCCTGAAGAACTCATCGAGCAGCAGAAGCAATTCGACTTCGACATCCGCTGGGCCCGTCCGCTAGTCCTGCAAAACCTGCGCATCGCCGCCTAAGCCTCAACAACGCCTCAGCGACACACCCACCAAGGGCCCACGTCCAGGTGAAAGTGATTCCGATGGGCTGCGTTGTAATCCGGGCTCAACACCACATTGAACGCCTCGCAGGCTCCGTCCCGGGCCAAACGCAGAAACCGCCCCTGTTCACTGTCTTTGGGCCAATCCCTGAGCACGCTGATGCTACGCCCATCCGCCAGGCGAAACCCGGCGATATCCAGGGCGTTGGCACTGGCATGCTGACTGCGCGCCCCGCCCTCGCGGTTGTACATGTTGCGACAGGCAAAACTCCCCAAGTGATCGACCCGCGTCACCGCTTGGCCAAACACCTGCCGCGCCGCAGGTTGCAGGCCATGGCGCTCGAACAAGGCAAAGGCCACCGCCAGCGGGCAACTGGCAAGAAAGCTGCTGCTCAAGCCGACCTCGCCACCCTGCACCCGCAGGGTATTGCTCAAGGGGCAGGCAACATCCGGGCGGCTGTCCTGCTGGCGGGTGGCTCGCAAGCCTGACTGGCTCAGCACCTGATCGCACAACACCGGGTCGTTCCGCAGTCGCGCCAGTTTGAAACGGGTCAGCAGATTGGGCTCGGCCCGCACATCCAGGGGCGCCCAAGGGTTCCATGCCGCCGGCAACGGCAACCAGCCACGCCAAACGGCCAGCAGCGACAAGCCGAGCACGCCGGCAAACAGCATCAGCACTTTCAAGAAACGCACACAGACTCCCGGCTGATCAGCCCTTGAACAACTGATTGATCTGCCCGAACGGCATGGCCCGATCAGCGAAATCGAAGCGGCCATGCTCGCGCATGTCTTGCGCCGCGGCATAGAACGCACCGTAGGCGGCCCGGGCCAGGGTCGAACCAACGCTGATGCGCTTGACCCCCATCTCACTCAGCTCGGCGAGGGTCAGGTTGAGCCCACCGGACATCAGGATATTCACCGGCTTGGGCGCCAGCGCCCGCACCACCAGCAAAACATCCTCACGACTGCGCAAGCCGGGGGCATACAGCACGTCGGCCCCGGCTTCGGCAAACGCCTGCAAACGGCGCAAGGTGTCGGGCAGGTCATCGCGGCCATGCAGCAGGTTTTCCGCCCGGGCGGTCAGGGTGAAGGGGAATGGCAAACCGCGCACCGCCGCCACACAAGCCTCGATGCGCTCGACCGCCAGATTGAAATCGTAGATGGGCTCTTCGGCGCGGCCGCTGGCGTCTTCGATGGAGCCGCCCACTGCCCCACAAGCCGCCGCTGCCAGCAAGGCCTGGGCGCAGGCGCCGGGGCTGTCGGCAAAGCCGTTTTCCAAGTCCACCGCCACCGGCAGCTCACTGGCTCCGACAATAGCCCGCACGTTGCTCAAGGTGTCGTCCAGGGACAGCGCCCCTTCGGCATCTGGTCGCCCCAAGGAGAAGGCGTAACCCGCGCTGGTGGTGGCCAGTGCCTCGAAACCCAGGCTGGCGAGCATCTTCGCCGAGCCGGCGTCCCAGGGGTTGGGAATGACAAAGGCACCGTCACGCTCATGCAAGGCTTTGAAGGCGTGGGCTCGGAGGGTTTGCGCGTCCATAGGCTCGCTCCTGGAGAAGGGAACAACCCCGTCTCAGAGCAGGCCGAGCTGCTCCGCGACGGGCTCTCTGTATAACTCAGGCAGGGCGGGCAAGCCAGGCAAACGTTCCATCAAGCGAGCATGGAAACGTCGCGCCAATTCGGCCGCCAGGCGGTTGTCCGACGTGTGCAGAAACACATAAGGCGTGCGCCCTTCTTCAATCCAGCTGGCCACTTTTTCAATCCAGGGCGTCAGGAACGGATCGTTGGCTTCAAGCTCGGGATGGCCGATAAACCGCACCTGGGGAAACAAGGTAAAGGCGGCCGGACGCGGCGGTACCTTGGGCTTTTTCGATTGAGCATGAAGCACCGCCGGGGCGGTTGAGGTGCAACTGAACAGCGCCCGCGGATCCAGGCAAATGCGTTCCACTCCGCGGTCCAGCAGCAAACGGTTGAGGCTGCGCTCGGCGTCGCCCTTGGCAAAGAACTCCGGGTGCCGCACCTCCACCGCCAGCGGCCGATCCAGGCCGTCGATAAAGCCGGCCAGCTCCGCCAGGCGCTGGGGCGCAAAACTCGCCGGCAACTGCAGCCACAGGGGTGAGACGCGCGCGCCTAAAGGGCTGAGCAACTGGACAAAGGTCTCGGCGGCCGTCAGTTGCTCGCGCAGGTCGCCGCCGTGGCTGATATCCCCCGGGAACTTGGCGGTGAAGCGAAAGTGCTCGGGCATGATTTCCGCCCAGCGCTGCACCGTGGTTTCGGCGGGGCGGGCATAGAAGGTGGTGTTGCCTTCAACGGCATTGAACACTTGGGAATAGAGGCTGAGAAAATCCGCCGGCCGCGCGTTTTCCGGGTACAGGTACTCGCGCCAAGCGTTTTCGCTCCAGGACGGGCAACCGAGAAAATAAGGCAGCATCAGATATGCAGGTCGAGACCCACGACTTCCAGATCCCAATCGACAAAGCCGGCCGTGGTCAGGTAGCTGGCCAGGGCATTGGCCACGCTTCTTTTCATGGCGCGCTGGAAAATCATGTCTTGCTGGCGGGCGGGGAGATTGCTGGTGCGTGAGGCCGATCCCTGGGAACGGCTCTGCGGGGCAGGCTCGGGCTGAACCTCGATGGCATCCACGTCGTCCTGGTTATCGTCCAGCAGCACGTTGCCTTTGCGAGGCTTGCGCTTAATGGGATAGGACTGGGAGGAAATGCCGTCGATGCGCATAAATACATGCCCGGTATCAATGATGGCAATTTAGCGGCACACGTCCGACTTAGCAAATGCCCGAGTGATAACTAGAACACAGAAAAGCAAAAAGGTTTAAAAACCCCCTGAATCTGGCATGAAAACCGGACGACTGACCCTATAGACGGGGATCAACGCGCCTTGGGCGTGGCCACTTTATCCCGCAGATACACGGGTTGGGCGTCGTCGGCGACGATGGCTTCACCACGTTCCCAGGCAAAGCGCGCCAGGGTCAGCAGATCTTCGGCGTGGGGCAGCATGGCCGCGTCTTGGCCAGCCAATTTAACAGCGATGCGCTCGCCGTAACCCCAGCCAGTGCCGGCACCGAACCAGTCGCCAGTGGCTGCCTCGGGCAAATGGGCGACTTCCGGCGGCAAGACCGCTTCGGCGCCTACCAGGCGCATCTCGCCGGCGGTTTCCTGGTAGCAGCCCCAATAGACTTCATCCATGCGCGCATCGATGGCCGCCGCGACCTGGGTTGCACCGTGTTCACGCAGGGCCCGCTGCGCCAGTACCGCCAGGTTGGACACCGGCAACACCGGACGCTCCAGGGCAAAGGCCAGCCCCTGCACCACGCCAATGGCGATGCGCACCCCGGTAAAGGCGCCAGGGCCGCGACCGAAGGCAATCGCATCCACCGCTTGCAGGGTGGTCCCCGCCTCGGCCAGCAGCGTCTGAATCATCGGCAACAGCTTCTGCGCGTGCAGGCGCGGGATCACCTCGTAATGGCTCGTGACCTTGCCGTCGTGCAGCAAGGCAACGGAGCAAGCTTCAGTCGCGGTGTCCAGGGCCAGCAAGGTGCTCATCGATGTATCCATGGGGGTCAGTGAAAAAAGTGACGCATTATAAACAGCAACGCCCGCAAGCGGGCCGTTGACGATGAAACCGATCAGGCAACTCAGCTCAGGGCTTCGAGCACCTTGCCGGTGATCGCTTCAACCGAACCGACACCCGCGATATGGCTGTACTTCGGCTTGCCCTGGCTAGCGGCCAGGTTCTGGTAGAAGGCCACCAGCGGCTTGGTCTGGGAGTGATAGACCGACAGACGATGACGCACAGTTTCTTCGGTGTCGTCTTTACGCTGGATCAGCTCTTCACCCGTGACGTCATCTTTACCCTCGACTTTCGGCGGGTTGTAGACGGTGTGGTAAACGCGGCCGGAAGCCTCGTGCACACGACGGCCAGCGATACGCTGGACGATCTCTTCGTCATCGACGGCGATTTCCACTACGTTGTCCAGCTCGACACCGGCTTTGACCAGGGCTTCAGCCTGGGGAATGGTGCGTGGGAAGCCGTCGAACAGGAAACCGTTGGCGCAATCGGCCTGGCTGATACGTTCCTTGACCAGGTTGATGATCAGGTCATCGGATACCAGGCCACCGCTGTCCATCACGCTCTTGGCGATCAGGCCCAGCTCGGTGCCGGCCTTGACCGCAGCACGCAACATGTCGCCAGTGGAGATTTGCGGAATGCCGAATTTCTCGGTGATGAACTTTGCCTGAGTACCTTTACCGGCCCCGGGAGCTCCCAGCAGAATTACGCGCATCGATGTGCTCCTCAATTTTTTATTTAGAAACGCTCGGATTCGCCTCGTGGGGCCAATCTCGTCAATAGGATAGTGGCCGCCCAAACGGCCAAAGGCTGATCAAGATACACAGCCGACAGGGACCACACAAGCAGCCGAAAGTCGGAGAAACCGGCTGCTGTGGCAGCCCTTCGACGGGCTGTACCAAGTCGCACCCCAGCAACAAAGTGTCGCCAGAACGCTCTGAAGGACACCTTCAGATCATCCTGACCACAGCCGTGCCAGGGCCAACCCAAGCGCGTGGCCGGCTTAGCCGGTATTGCGCAAACCGGCGGCGATGCCCGCCACAGACACCAGCAGCGCTTGTTCTACCGGGCTGTCCTGCGCCGCATCCTGCTGTCGCGAGCGCGCCAGCAGTTCGGCCTGCAATAGATGCAGAGGGTCCAGGTAGGTGTTGCGCAGGCGAATGAACTCCAAGGTGTCTGGGCTATGTGCCAGTAGTTGCGACTGGCCAGTCAGGCCCAGGACCACCGCACAGGCCTGCGACAATAGGTCGCGTAAATGTGCGCCCAAAGGCAGCAGTTCCGCCTCCACCAAACGCTCGTCATACGACCGGGCAATCTCTGCGTCGGCCTTGGCCAGCACCATCTCCAGCATGTCGATGCGGGTGCGGAAAAACGGCCACTGCTCACGCATCTGCCCCAACAACTCACCCTCGCCCCGCTCCAGCGCCTTGCTCAGGGCCGCCTCCCAGCCCAGCCAGGCCGGCAGCATCAGGCGCGTCTGGGTCCAGCCGAAAATCCACGGAATCGCCCGCAGGCTTTCTATACCGCCCGCGCGGCGCTTGGCCGGGCGGCTGCCCAACGGCAGGCGCCCCAGTTCCTGCTCCGGGGTGGACTGGCGGAAGTACTCGACAAACTGCGGGTTGTCGCGCACCACCGCCCGGTAAGCCTTAACCCCGTCGCTGGCCAACTCGTCCATCAGGTGGCGCCAGGCCGGTTCCGGCGGGGGCGGCGGCAAGACGGTCGCCTCAAGCACGGCAGCCAGGTACAGGTTGAGGTTCTGCTCGGCGATGTCCGGCAGCCCGAACTTGAAACGAATCATCTCCCCTTGTTCGGTGGTGCGGAACCGACCGGCCACCGAACCCGGTGGCTGCGACAGAATGGCCGCGTGGGCCGGGCCGCCGCCACGGCCGACAGTGCCACCACGGCCGTGGAACAGCAGCAGTTCCACCTGCTGCTCGCGGCAGATATTCACCAGTTGCTCCTGGGCCCGGTACTGCGCCCAGGCTGCCGCAGTAGTACCGGCGTCCTTGGCCGAATCGGAGTAACCGATCATCACTTCTTGCGGCCCCTGCAAGCGCGAACGGTAGCCCGGCAAGTGCAGCAGCTTCTCGATCACCGGGCCGGCGTTGTCCAGGTCGGCCAGGGTTTCGAACAGCGGCACCACGCGCATCGGCCGCAACACGCCGGATTCCTTGAGCAGCAGTTGCACCGCCAGCACGTCGGAAGCCGCCCCGGCCATGGAAATCACATAGGAGCCCAGGGACGCTGCCGGTGCAGCGGCGATTTCGCGGCAGGTGGCAAGGACTTCGGCGGTGTCTGCCGAGGGCTTGAAGTAGCCCGGCAGCAGCGGACGACGGTTGCCCAGCTCACGCATCAAGAAGGTGATGCGCTCCTCTTCGCTCCAGTCCTCGTAGCGGCCCAGCCCCAGGTAATCGGTGATCTCGGTCATGGCGGCGCTATGCCGGCTGGAGTCCTGGCGTACATCCAGGCGCACCAGGAACAGGCCGAAGGTCACCGCCCGCCGTAGGCAGTCGAGTAACGGGCCATCGGCGATCACCCCCATGCCGCATTCATGCAGCGAGTGGTAGCACAGCTCCAGCGGATCCAGCAGATCGCGGTTGTTCTGCAGCACATCGGCGCCCGCCGACACGCTGCCACTCAGGGACGCCTGGGCCCAGTTCCGGGTGGCCCGCAGGCGTTCGCGCAATTGCTTGAGCACCGCGCGATACGGCTCGGCGCTGTCCCCTGCCTGGGCCAGCAAGGCGGCACTGGCTTGTTGCATGGAAAGGTCCGCGGCCAGATGGTCGACATCGCGCAGGTACAGGTCCGCCGCCATCCAACGCGCCAGCAGCAACACTTCCCGGGTGACCGAGGCAGTGACATTGGGGTTACCGTCGCGGTCGCCGCCCATCCACGAGGCAAAGCGGATCGGCGCCGCCTCCAGGGGCAAGTGCAGGCCAGTGGCGGCATGCAGGGCCTGGTCGGCCTTGCGCAGGTAATTCGGAATGGCCTGCCACAGGGAATGCTCGATCACCGCAAAGCCCCACTTTGCCTCGTCCACCGGGGTGGGCCGGGTGCGGCGGATTTCTTCGGTGTGCCAGGCCTCAGCGATCAAGCGCTGCAGGCGCTGTTGGATTTGCCCACGCTCGGCGCTGGTCAGGTCGCGATGGTCCTGGGCGGCCAATTGCGCGGCAATGGCGTCGTATTTCTGGATCAGGGTGCGGCGCGCCACTTCCGTGGGGTGGGCCGTCAGCACCAGTTCGATCTCCAGGCGCCCCAATTGCCGGGCCAAGGCGTCGGCGCTGTGGCCGGCGGCCAACAGGCGCGCCAGCAGTTCCGGCAAGGCGCGGGCTTCGAAGGGGGCCGGTTGCGACTCGTCGCGCCGGTGAATCAACTGATACTGCTCGGCGATGTTCGCCAGGTTGAGGAACTGGTTGAAGGCCCGGGCCACGGGCAGCAATTCGTCTTCGCTCAGCTGATCTAGGCTGGCGCTCAATTCGGCCCCGGCGGACCCGCGACGGTCAGCCTTGGCGCCCTTGCGAATCTGCTCGATCTTGTCGAGAAACCCCTCCCCGTACTGGTCACGAATGGTGTTGCCCAATAACTCACCCAGCAGGTGAACATCTTCGCGCAAGCGCGCATCAATATCGGTCATCGAGGGGTCTCCAGCAGACTCGGGGCGGCACGAAAGCCTCAAGAGTGCCGCCAGCGCCACGCTCTTAGCAAGCCTGCAACAAAGCGCCACCAAACCTTATGCGATCCGACTAGTCTCAAGACTAGGCCGCACAACGGCCCAGCACCGGCGCCGGCCGGTCACTTACCACAGACTGCCACGAGCAGCTCGCTGATTGAGGTCGCCATGAAAATCCGTGAACTCGCACAACACTGGGAAGAAAACGCCAAGGGTCGCCTGACCAAGACCGGCTACGCGATTCATCTGGACGTCGAGGCTGCCGCGCGCCTGGCGGCCCTGGCCGAGATGTACCCCAAGCGGCACCCGGAAGAACTGCTCGGGGAGCTGATCGGCGCCGCCCTGGAAGAACTGGAAGCCAGCTTCCCCTACATTCAGGGGCAGCACGTGGTGGCCACCGATGAAGAGGACAACCCACTGTACGAGGACGTCGGCGCTACACCGCGTTTTCTCGCCCTGTCCCGGCGCCACCTGCAGGACCTGTCGGCCCAGAACGACGACCAGAAACACTGATTCTCCCCCGCCCAGCCATCGCTGAAGCCCTTTATTCCTGGCCCTTGACCGGGCCGGGAATACCCCTGGCCGCGGCAAAAGTTCAGACGTTTTAGCGCTGACCGCTCGGTCAGCATTGTCTTCGGGCCAATCGCCATCTTTTCTGAACTATTCAAAAAAGCCGCCGGTCACAGCCAATAACCATCACTGGAACGGCCGTTTCAATTGTCGCTAACAGCGTCCGCCGTCACTCAGCGTTACGGCGCCAGAACCGGGATGGATTTTGATGTTTTCCAGGAGTTACCCAATGGAGTTGAAGACCATGAAGATCAGCACTGCCACATCCTCGTCTACCCCTCTGCGCGGTCTCAAACTGGCCGCCCTGGCGCTGGGCAGCAGCCTGGTTCTGGCCGGTTGCGCCGGCAACCCGCCGACCGAGCAGTACGCCGTGACCCAGTCAGCAGTCAACAGCGCCGTGAGCGCTGGCGGTACCGAATTTGCCGCGGTGGAAATGAAGTCGGCCCAGGACAAACTCAAACAAGCCGAAATCGCCATGCACGACAAAAAGTATGACGAAGCCAAGCGCCTGGCCGAGCAGGCCGAGTGGGATGCCCGTGTTGCCGAGCGCAAGGCCCAGGCCGCCAAAGCCGAGCAGGCCGTGAAGGACTCTCAGCAAGGGGTTCAGGAACTGCGTCAGGAAAGCCAGCGCAGCGTGCAGTAAACCGCCGCGCCTGCCGCTTGAACGACTTCGCAGCCTGAAGCTGCAACCGATAGAAAGGACGAACCATTATGCGTAAACAAGTGATGATCCCAGCCCTCCTGGCCCTCAGCGTCGGCCTGGCCGCCTGCTCCTCCCAGCCTAACGTCAACCTGGAGCAAGCCCGGACCAACTACTCGGGCCTGCAAGCCGACCCGCAAGCCAGCAAAGTGGCTGCGCTGGAAACCAAGGACGCTGCCGACTACCTGGACAAGGCCGACAAGGCCTACCTGAACAAGGAAGACCAGAGCAAAGTCGACCAATTGGCCTACCTGACCAACCAGCGGGTTGAAGTGGCCAAGCAGACCATTGCCCTGCGCACCGCTGAAGCCAACCTCAAAGACGCTTCGGCCCAACGCGCCCAGGCCCGCCTGGATGCCCGTGACGCTCAGATCAAGCAACTGCAGGACAGCCTCAACGCCAAGCAGACCGATCGCGGCACCCTGGTGACCTTCGGTGACGTGCTGTTCGCCACCAACAAGTCCGACCTGAAATCCAGCGGCCTGGTTAACATCAACAAGCTGGCGCAGTTCCTTCAGGAAAACCCGGACCGTAAAGTGATCGTCGAGGGCTACACCGACAGCACCGGTTCCGACAGCTACAACCAGTCGCTGTCCGAGCGCCGTGCCACCTCGGTGCAAGTCGCGCTGATCAAGATGGGCGTCGACCCGGCACGTATCGTTGCCCAGGGCTACGGCAAGGAATACCCGGTGGCCGATAACGCCAGTGTGTCTGGCCGGGCGATGAACCGTCGTGTGGAAGTGACCATTTCCAACGACAACCAGCCGGTCGCGCCACGTTCGTCTGTCAGCAGCAACTGATAGACCGACGGCGTCACCCTCAAGCCCTGCCTCTTTTCAGGCAGGCACACTAAAACGCCGCTGCCCCCCAAGGGACAGCGCGTTTTACTGAGCGCCTGTTATTGAACCTGTTGCGGCGTTTCCTGGCCGATGCAGCGTACGGCCTGCTTCTTGTTATTGACCAACACCCCGGTCAGCCCCTTCTGCTCGGTATCGAACAGCACCAGCACACCATCGATGCACTGCGCCACTTCGGCGGCCGGCTGCAGGGACACCTTGTAATCCTCCCCCGGCACGGTCTTGAGCATGGTGAAATCGTTGAGCAGCAGCGCATCCGTGGGCTTGGCGAAGTGCAGGTAACCGTAGTACCACAGGCAGCCCACGGTGCCGAGGATGGTGCAGATACCGGTGATGATCAGGGGAATGGCGTTGCGTTCTTCACTCATTGCGGACTCTCTGGAGGTTCAACTGCTGAATTCGCGGGGGCCGGGTAATTGGGGATTTCCCCCAGGCGGCGCAACCCGTTGAAGTGTTGCGGATCGTCCAGGTAGCGCAGCATCACAGTGCGCCAGGTCGGATCGGCGAAGGTTTGCACATGACCGCCCCGGGTCAACTGCAGCACCCTTGGCGGGGGCGCGGCTTGATACAGGCGGATGCCGTTGGCAAGGGGCACGATCGGGTCATCGAGGCTGTGGTAGAGCAGTTTCGGCACCCCGGTCAGGCGCGGCATGAAACGGATGGCGCTGTCGCCGTCGGGCACCAGCCACGACAGCGGTACCTGGAACGGCCAGGTCAGCCAGGACGTGCTCAGGGCAAAACGCCCCACATCGCGATAGCTGGCGGGAACCCCGTCGAGCACCAGCGCCTTGAGCTGGGCCTGGCGCTCGGGATGCTCCACCAGATAATGAATGGCCAGGGCACCGCCCAAGCTCTGTCCCAGCAAGACCAGGGGCTTGCCCTGGACTTCAGGGGCCGCATCGAGCCATTTGTAGGCGGCATCCAGGTCCTGATAGATCGCCGGCAGGCTGGCCTGCCCTTCTGACAAGCCATAACCGCGGTAGTCCAGCAACAGCACCTGATAGCCCTGCTCTGGCAACCACCAACTGCCACCCAAGTGCCAGGCCAAGTTGCCGCCATTGCCATGCAGGTGCAGCACCGTACCCTTGACCGGCACCCCGGCCTTGGCCGGCAGCCACCAAGCGTGGAGCTTGACCCCATCGGCAGCGGTCAGGGTGATGTCGCGGTATTCCAGCCCGGCTCGCTGCGGGGTGAACGGCAGGTTGCGCTCGGGGTAAAACAGCAGCGAGCTGCAACCGCCCAGGCTCAAAAGCAAAAGAACGACGCTGAGGATTCTCATCCGTTGGAAGCCTCACAAAGTGCGGGAAACCCTGCAGAAGTCAGAGAATGTTCGAGTAGTCCGCTTCGATGCGGTCCAGGCTCAAATGGTTGAGGAAGTTGGAGAAACACATCCAGGCCGACAAGGCATTCATGTCGCGGAACTGGTCCGGCAAATACTTGGGCGGCACCACCAGGCCTTCATCCACCAATTGCCGCAAGGTGCGCATGTCTTCGAGGGTGGTCTTGCCGCAGAACAGCAAAGGCACTTGCTCGAGCTTGCCCTTGCGCACGGCGAGCTGAATGTAGTTGTAAACCATGATGAAGCCCTTGAGATAGGACAAGTCTTTGGTAAACGGCAAGCCAGTAGGCACCGAGCCGCGGAACACCCGACTGGCGTTGCCGTAGCTTTCGGCCATCTCGAAGCCCTGCTCGCGGAAGAACTCGAATATCTGCAGGAAGTCCGCCCCCTCTTCCACCATGTGAATGGCGCGGGTGCGGTTGGTGAGCTTGCGCAAGCGACTCGGGTAGGAAGCGAAGGTAATGATCTCCATCAGGATCGCCAGGCCTTCCTGGGTCACCGTGGACGAGGGTGGCCCCTTGGAGAGGAAGGTGCAGATCGGCTGGTTCAAGCCATTGAGGGTGGTGCCCACGTGCACCAGGCCCTCATGCACTTCCAGGGCGCGCACGTCGCGGTTGTTGAACATCGCGTCGCTGCGGATCTTGATGTAGTCGGCGCCGGCCGCGGCGTCGGCTACAATGCCGTCGGACTCGAACACCCGAATGGTTTCCTCGGCCTCGCCAAACACCTTGTTCAGGCGGCTTTGCAGCAGGCTCACCGCGTCTTTGGCAGTGAGCACCTTGGGTTCATCCTTGAGATCACCCCGGCCATCGATGTTGTTCAGGTAGTCGGAGAGCATCAGGCCGAGGTCGGCCAGGGTCGGGTCGCCTGCGTGAAAGGCATCGGACGCGGCGCCGTACAGCTCCTGGGAAATCAGCCCGAAATCCTCGGTGCCCCGGGCCTCGAGCATGCGCACTACCATGCGGTATTCCTTGCACATGCGGCGCATGATCTGGCCCACCGGGTTGAACTGGCCCAGTTGCCGGGTGATGTCCCGTTCAATGTTCTGGAACTCCAGCTTGACCGCGCTGGAGTCGAAGGACAGCGGCCGGCCTGTGTAGTAGGCGCGGTCCACCGCGGGCATTTCCTTGCCTTTGGCCTTGAGAAATCCCTGGCGGATGTTCTCGTCCCACTTCACCGCATCCAGTACGCGAATCGGTGTTTGCGCCAGCACAATGCGATCGGACAAGGTGCGTATCGTCTGCTGGTAATCGTCCACCGGAAGCTCCTATTGATAACGTCTGTGCCGCGTTTTACTTGCTTGCCCGCTGAAAGCGCGCCGCCTCGACGAAGACGTCGGAGTTGGCGGGGTCATCCAGGTAGGCGAAGACTTGGGGCAACGCACTGTCGATCAGCACGCCATCGCCTTGCGCCGTGGAAAAGGGCTGGCCCGTCAGGGCCTTTTGACCGAGGGCCTGGTTGATCTGTTCCAGGTCCAGGCCATAGAGCACCAGCTCACGCTGGTCGGTGAGTTCGAACCCGGCAATGGTGTAGTGCCCGCCAAGCCTGGCTGGCAACGCCGCCGACAGGTACCAGCGGTTGCCGTGCCGGGACACAGTGAATTCATAGACCTCGCGCTGGCTTTTGCCCTTGCCGTGGCTGACGGCCATGTAGCGATTACCGGCAATCCGGTTCAACTCCATGCTCAAGGGCTCGCCCCAGGCATTTTTGCTGGTCCACTTGCCCAGCAGGGCCGCCGGGGCCGCTTCATCGGCCGGCAACGGCGCCTTGAACGCCACCAGACAGCCGCTGAGCAAGAGAAACGACAAGGCGATCAGCACGCGCCAGGCTTTCATTCAACACTCCCAATGAGCACAAGAACCGCGGTTGCCGCTATGCCCTGCAAGGCCTCGGGAGTGCGGCGCGGCAAGCGCCCATCAGACCGAAGCCAGTACCAGATGCATGTAGCGGGTGAGGATGCCGAGCAGGTCTTCATCGGCCAGAGGCTCGGGACCATTAAGCAGGCCCTGATATTCCATCCGTCCGATTATAGCCGTCAACACTTTGGCATCCTGTTGCGGCTCTCGCGAACCCAATACCTGGAAAAACTGGCAAGTGCCCTGCAGCAGGATTTGCTGGTGCGAGCGCACCAACAACGCCAGGCGCGGGTTGAGCAAGGCCTCCTGGCGGAACGCCTGCTCGGCCATCAGGTGCTCACGGCGGTTCTGCAATTGCCGCTGCACGTAATCGGCGGTCAGGCGGGCGATGTCGTCGGCCAACTGCGAACGGGACTGCGGGCTGCCATCGCCATAGGCGACCATCTCCCGCAGCAGCCCTTCGTTATTGGCCCAGAACTTGGCCATGAAGGCAGCGCTGCGCTCGACGTACTGGGCGAAGGTATCGGTGAGCAGGTCATCGATGTCCTTGAAGTAATAAGTGGTGGCCGACAAGGGCACACCGGCCTCGGCGGCCACCGCGCGATGACGCACGGCACGCACGCCGTCACGCACGACAATGCGCATGGCGGCATCGAGAATCTCCTGCCGACGCTGCTCACTGCCCTGACGGCTTGCCTTGCGACCTTGATACTGAACGCTTTCAGCGACCGCAGTGGCGATGCCAGCGGCACCTTCTTGAGCAATTGCGCGGTTCACGACAGGTATTCCTCTTAAAAATCACAGAATCAAAAAGCGGTACGTCAGTTCCACCCAGGCAATAAAAAGCCGCCTGGGAAAGGCGGCTTCTTATTCAAGGCATTTACGCTTGCGGCCGCATGTGCGGGAACAGGATCACGTCGCGAATCGACGGAGAGTTGGTCAACAGCATGACCAGACGGTCGATACCGATGCCTTCACCCGCGGTTGGCGGCATGCCGTATTCCAGGGCACGGACGAAGTCGGCGTCGTAGTGCATGGCTTCGTCGTCGCCGGCGTCCTTGTCGGCCACCTGGGCCATGAAGCGCTCGGCCTGGTCTTCCGCGTCGTTCAACTCGGAGTAGGCGTTGGCGATTTCACGGCCGCCGATGAACAGTTCGAAGCGGTCGGTGACGTTCGGGTTGTCGTCGTTGCGACGGGCCAGCGGCGACACTTCGAACGGGTACTGAGTGATGAAGTGCGGCTGCTCCAGCTTGTGCTCGACCAGCTCTTCGAAAATCATCACTTGCAGCTTGCCCAGGCCTTCGAAGCCCAGGACCTTGGCCCCGGCTTTCTTGGCGATGGCACGGGCCTTGTCGATGTCGTTCAGGTCATCGGCGGTCAGTTCAGGGTTGTACTTGAGGATCGAGTCGAACACCGACAGGCGCACGAACGGCTCGCCGAAGTGGAACACCTTGTCGCCGTACGGCACGTCGGTGCTGCCCAGAACCAGCTGTGCCAGCTCGCGGAACAGTTCTTCGGTCAGGTCCATGTTGTCTTCGTAGTCGGCGTAGGCCTGGTAGAACTCCAACATGGTGAATTCTGGGTTGTGACGCGTCGAAACGCCTTCGTTACGGAAGTTGCGGTTGATCTCGAAGACTTTTTCAAAGCCACCCACAACCAGGCGCTTCAGATACAGCTCTGGGGCGATACGCAGGAACATTTCCATGTCCAGGGCGTTGTGGTGCGTCTCGAACGGCTTGGCCGCAGCACCGCCGGGGATGGTTTGCAGCATCGGCGTTTCCACTTCCAGGAAGTCACGCTTCATCAGGAAGCTGCGGATGTGGGCGATGACTTGCGAACGCACGCGGAAGGTCTGGCGCACGTCTTCGTTGACGATCAGGTCAACGTAACGCTGGCGGTAGCGCTGTTCGGTGTCGGTCAGGCCGTGGTGCTTGTCCGGCAGCGGGCGCAGGGATTTGGTCAGCAGGCGCACCTGGGTCATTTCAACGTACAGGTCACCCTTGCCGGAACGGGCCAGGGTGCCTTCGGCGGCAATGATGTCGCCCATGTCCCAGGTTTTCACCGCGGCCAGGGTATCTTCCGACAGGGTCTTGCGGTTGACGTAGACCTGGATGCGACCGGTCATGTCCTGGATCACCATGAACGAGCCACGGTTGAGCATGATGCGACCGGCAACCTTGACCGGGATCGCCGCCTCTGCGAGCTCTTCCTTGGTCTTGTCGGCGTACTGCTTCTGCAGATCTTCGCAGTAGTTTTCGCGGCGGAAGTCATTCGGGAAGGCATTGCCCTTGGCGCGCTCGGCAGCCAGCTTTTCCTTGCGCAGGGCGATCAGGGAGTTTTCTTCCTGTTGCAGGGCTTGCGGGTCGAGTTGTTGGTCGCTCATGTCTTTTGAAATTCCATCACAGGTTCATTGCCCCCACGCCTTCGGCCTGGGGATCGCCGGCAAGCCGGCTCCTACGGGATCGCGCTGTGTCAGCCGATCCCGTATTGCAGTATTACAGGCCTGATTTCAGGCTGGCTTCCAGGTATTCGTCGATGTCGCCGTCGAGCACCTTGTCGCAGTCACTGCGTTCGATGTTGGTGCGCAGGTCCTTGATCCGCGACGCGTCGAGCACGTACGAGCGAATCTGATGACCCCAGCCGATATCCGACTTGGTGTCTTCAAGAGCCTGGGAAGCCGCGTTGCGCTTCTGCATTTCCTGCTCGTACAACTTGGCCCGCAGCATTTTCATGGCGGTGTCTTTGTTGGCGTGCTGGGAACGTTCGTTCTGGCAGCTGACCACGGTGTTGGTCGGTACGTGGGTAATACGTACGGCCGAGTCAGTGGTGTTGACGTGCTGACCACCGGCACCGGAGGAGCGATAGGTATCGATCCGCAGGTCGGCCGGGTTGATTTCGATTTCCACCTTGTCGTCGATCTCTGGCGAGACGAACACTGCGGAGAACGAGGTGTGGCGACGGTTGCCGGAGTCGAACGGGCTCTTGCGCACCAGACGGTGTACGCCGATCTCGGTGCGCAGCCAGCCAAAGGCGTATTCGCCCTTGATGTGCACGGTCGCACCTTTGATCCCGGCGACTTCACCGGCCGACAGTTCCATGATGGTCGCGTCGAAACCGCGTTTGTCTGCCCAGCGCAGGTACATGCGCAGCAGGATGTTGGCCCAGTCCTGGGCCTCGGTGCCGCCGGAACCGGCCTGGATGTCCAGGTAGGCGTTGTTCGGGTCCATTTCGTGGCTGAACATGCGGCGGAATTCAAGCTTGGCGAGGCTTTCCTCGAGACGGGCCAGCTCGGCGACGACATCGCCCACTGCGCCTTCGTCATTTTCTTCGACGGCCATGTCCAGCAGGTCACGGCAATCGGCCAGGCCAGCGTTCAATTCGTCCAGGGTATCGACGATCTGCGCCAGCGCCGAGCGCTCGCGGCCCAATTCCTGGGCGTATTCGGGTTTGTTCCAGACACTCGGATCTTCAAGCTCGCGATTGACCTCGGTCAGACGCTCATGCTTTTGATCGTAGTCAAAGATACCCCCGAATAGTTTCGGAGCGCTCGGACAGGTCCTTGATGGTGTTAAGGATCGGGTTGATTTCCATGGGGGGCGGCACTCGTTGGCGAACTTTCGAAAGCCGACGATTATAACGGAATCACCGAATCACGGCAGCCCGCTTAGCGGCTTTAGCGGCCAATCGGCCATCTAATTTCAGTGGCAGAACCCCTGGAATCCGGGCGCACCTGAATTTTATCGCCCCCATTCACCCCGCCCTGCCCGCCTCGGAAAACCCGCGCTCGCGGCGTGCAACCCCAGCCCCCTCAAGAGCGGCCGGCGCTATACAATCCGCCCCCTGACAGGACAAGGAAGCAGCAGGCCCATGGGACGTACACTCAGCCGTGTCGAAATCCAAGACATCCAGCGCAGGGAGCGCCAAAACCTGAGGGCAACCCAGGCCTTTTTCTTCGCGCTTTTCAGCGCCCTGGCCTTTATGCCGCTGATGGGCGTCTGGCTGATGGCCTCACCGGCGCTGGCCTGCGCCCTGGTGGTGCCCTGGCTGATCGTGTTGTGGTGGTGGGTCTACTACCGCGCCAGGGTGCTGGTGGATGAGGTCGGCGAACAAACCCAGTGGCTGCAAGCCAGGTTCAGCGTGCGCCTGGTCACGGCTAGAAACAGCTACCTCGACTACCGCTTTGGCGACTACCCCGTCGCCCCGAGCAACCTGCTGAACAACTGGTTTATCGACAAGACCCTCAACACCCATTCCACCTACCGCGTCGAAGCGGTCAAGCTCACCTGCCGGTACACGTCGAGCCACAGCTACTACCTGTTCAGAGACACCCTGGTGGAGGTGCCCCAGGATCAGGCGCCCGCCACAGATGCAGTGGGTGTAACGACCACCCCCTGAAACCGGCTACGCGATCCCCACTTGATTGCGACCGTTGTTTTTCGCCAGGTACAGCCCCTTGTCCGCCGCCAGGATCAGCTCCCGGCAATGGCTGCCGGACTGCGGAACCACGGTCGACAAGCCGATGCTGACCGTCAGGCTTGAGCCTTCGGCGGGGGCGACATGGGGAATCTTCAGTCCGGCCACGGTCTGGCGCAGCTTCTCGGCCACCAGCCGTGCACCGCCAGGCGAGGTGTTGGGCAACACCAGGGCGAACTCTTCACCGCCATAACGGGCCGGCAGGTCCGAAGGACGACTGCTGGCCTCGCGAATGGCCGTGGCCACCTTGCGCAGGGCTTCGTCCCCTTCCAGGTGGCCAAAGCTGTCGTTGTAGGACTTGAAATAATCCACGTCGATCATCAGCAGCGACAACTGGGTCTGCTCCCGCGCGCCACGGCGCCACTCCAGCTCCAGGTACTCATCGAAATGCCGCCGGTTGGACAGCCCGGTCAGGCCATCGGAGTTCATCAACCGCTGCAGCACCAGGTTGGTGTCGAGCAACTGCTGCTGGCTGACCCGCAGCGCCCGATAGGCCGCGTCGCGCTGCAACAGGGTCATGTAGGAGCGCGAGTGGTAGCGAATCCGCGCCACCAGCTCGATGTTGTCCGGCAGCTTGACCAGGTAATCGTTGGCCCCGGCAGCGAAGGCCGCGCTTTTGATCAGCGGGTCTTCCTTGGTCGAAAGCACAATGATCGGGATGTTCTGGGTCGCCGGGTGGTTGCGGTACTCGCGCACCAGGCTCAAACCATCCAAGCCTGGCATCACCAGGTCCTGGAGAATCACCGTGGGCTTGATGCGGATCGCCTGGGCGATAGCCTGGTGGGGGTCGGCGCAAAAATGAAAGTCGATGTTTTCTTCGCTCGCCAACCCACGCCGGACGGCTTCACCGATCATTGCCTGGTCGTCGACCAGCAACACCATGACGGCATCTTCATCGGTCTTGAATTCGTCGAGCTGTAAATCATCCATGGGGGATCCCCTGAGTTGCCGCTTGGCCAGGGCAGCAGCGTTTATCAGTCATTTGGCGAAGATCTCCAGCAAACGTGGAGCGATCTTATCCAATGGGCGAATTTCTACCGCAGCGTCGATGGCCGCTGCCGCCTTGGGCATGCCATACACCGCACTGCTGTTCTGGTCCTGGGCAATGGTCAGGTAGCCCTGGTCACGCATCAGCTTCAGGCCCTGGGCGCCGTCGCGGCCCATGCCGGTCAGCAGCACGCCGACCGCATCGCCGTTCCAGTAACTGGCGACGCTTTCAAAAAACACATCGATCGACGGCCGATAGATCTCGTTGACCGGTTCGGCGGTGTACGCCAGGGTGCCGTTCTTCAACAGGCGGATGTGATGGTTGGTGCCGGCCAGCAGCACGGTGCCGGGTTGCGGCGGCTCGCCCTCACGGGCCAGGCGCACTTGCAGGCCCGAGGCACTGCTGAGCCATTCGGCCATGCCGGCGGCGAACACCTGGTCCACGTGCTGGACCAGCACAATGGCCGCGGAGAAATCCGTGGGCAACCCTTTGAGCAACACTTCCAGGGCCGCTGGGCCGCCGGCGGACGAACCGATGGCCACCAGGCTCTGGCGCGGCGCCTGGGTGCGCAGCGGTGTGGCCACCGAACGCACGCGGCTGCCGCGCTGGCCGATCAGCCAACCGATATTGAGGATCTTGCGCAACAACGGCGCTGCCGCTTCCTGAGCATTGCCGGCGCCCAGGGCCGGGGTGTCGACCACGTCCAGGGCGCCGTGGCCCATGGCCTCGAACACCCGGTGCACATTCTGCTGGCGGTCCACAGTGACGATGACAATGGCGCAGGGCGACTCGGCCATGATCCGCCGCGTCGCTTCCACGCCATCCATCACCGGCATGATCAGGTCCATGAGAATCAGGTCCGGGGTGAGCTGGGCGCAGCACTGCACCGCCTCGGCGCCATTGCTGGCCACCCACACCACTTCGTGGCTCGGGTCGAACGCCAGGGCACGCCGCAGCGCCTCTACCGCCATGGGCATATCGTTGACGATGGCTATCTTCATGCCCGCGCGCCTCCAATCAGTTCCACCACCGCATCCAGCAGAGCGTCATCATGGAAACTGGCTTTGGCTAGATAGTAGTCGGCTCCGGCATCCAGTCCACGGCGACGGTCTTCTTCTCGATCCTTGTAAGACACCACCATCACCGGCAACGACTGCAGACGATTATCGCGACGCAAGAGTGTGACCAATTCAATACCATCCATTCGAGGCATATCGATGTCAGTGATCAGCAAGTCGAAAGTTTCAGCACGCAGGGCGTTCCAGCCGTCCATGCCATCCACCGCCACGGCCACGTCGTAGCCGCGATTGAGCAGCAGCTTGCGCTGCAACTCCCGCACCGTCAGCGAGTCGTCGACCACCAGGATACGTTTGCGCGCAACCTCGGCCTGGGTGTGCTTGTGCCGGGCGATACGCTCCAGGCGGCCAGTGTTGAGCAGCTTGTCCACCGAACGCAGCATGTCTTCGACGTCGACAATCAGCACCACCGAACCGTCATCGAGCAAGGCACCGGCGGAAATGTCCTGGACTTTGCCCAGGCGCTCATCCAGGGGCAGCACCACCAGGGTGCGCTCGCCGACAAAGCCCTCGACGGCAATCCCGTAGACCGCATCGCGCTCGCGGATCACCACCACCTTGAGGCTTTGCTCATTGCTCTGGGCGGCCGGCCGTTGCAGCAATTGACTGGCGGCCACCAGGCCCACGTGCCGGCCTTCGTGCCAGAAATGCTGGCGCCCTTCCACTTGGACAATGTCGTCCGGCCCCAAATCGCACATGCGCTCGATATGGGCCAGCGGGAACGCATAGGCTTCATCACCCACGGTCACCACCAGGCTGCGCACCACCGACAGGGTCAGCGGCACTTCCAGGTGAAAGCGGCTGCCCTGACCGCTGCTCTGTTCCAGCCCCACGGCACCGCGCAGCTGGCGCACGCTGTGTTGCACGGCGTCCAGGCCAACCCCCCGGCCCGACACCTCGGTGACCTTGTCCCGCAGGCTGAAACCTGGCAGGAACAGGAACGTCAGCAGTTCCTCTTCACTCAACTGGGCAACGGTGTCGGCCGTGGACAATTGGCGCTCGATGACGTTTTTGCGCAGGCGTGGCAGGTCCACGCCATGGCCGTCGTCACTCAGTTCCAGCACCAGCAGGCCGGCCTGGTGGGACGCACGCAAGCGAATCAACCCCTCGGCGGGCTTGCCGGCCGCCAGCCGCTGCTCAGGCAGCTCAATGCCATGGTCGACGGCGTTGCGCAGCAGATGGGTCAACGGCGCTTCAAGCTTTTCCAGCACGTCACGGTCGACCTGAGTCTTTTCACCTTCGATTTCCAGGCGCACCTGCTTGCCCAGGCTACGGCCCAAATCCCGGACCATGCGTACTTGCCCCGTCAGCACATCGGCAAAGGGCCGCATGCGGCACGCCAAGGCGGTGTCATAGAGCACTTGGGCCCGCTGACTGCTCTGCCAGCCGAACTCATCCAACTCAGCGGTCTGCTCGGCCAGCAGTTGCTGGGACTCGGCCAGCAACCGGCGGGTTTGCGCCAAGGCTTCCTGGGCTTCCAGGCTCAGGGTCTGGGTATCGAGGTGCAGATTGAGGTTTTCCAGGGCCCGCAGGCTGCCACTCTGCATACGCTTGAGGCGCTGCAGGTTGGCCAGGTAAGGCTTGAGCCGCTGGCTTTCGACCAGGGACTTGCTGGACAGGTCCAGCAGGCTGTTCAAACGTTCGGCGGTCACCCGCAACACCCGCTCGCCGCCTTCCGCCGGGCGTTTGCCTTGGCGTGAGACTGCAGGCTGGACGGGCTCCGGCGGCGCCTCCACCGGCAAGGGCTCGGGTGCTGACGGGACCTGAGGCTCGGGTTGAAGTTCGGCTGGAAGTTGAAGCTGTAGCGCCAGTTCAGCGTCCAGCGCCAGGACCGCCGCGGCATTGGGCGGTGTTGAGGGCGCATCGACCTTGGTCAGCGTCGGCGCCTGGGCTCCTGGGGCTGACGGCGCCAGCAAAGCCTCCATCAAGGCCACATAGGCGCTGATATCCCCCGCCCCGGTGTTGCTTCCGGGGGTGGCAATGCGCATCAACAAATCCGTGCCCTGGAGCAAGGCATCGATGTGTTCGGGCAGCAGGTACAGGCGGCCTTCCTGGGCACTGACCAGGCAGTCCTCCATCACATGGGCCACGCTGACGCCGGCATCCACCCCGACAATACGCGCCGCGCCCTTGAGGGAGTGGGCGGCGCGCATGCAGGCTTCCAACTGGTCGGCCTGGGTCGGGTTACGCTCCAGGGCCAGCAACCCGGCGCTGAGCACCTGGGTCTGGGCCTCGGCCTCCAGGCTGAAGAGTTCCAACAATGAGGCATCGCGCATCTGTTCGGGGGTCATGTCAGGCTCCGGGTCACGGCCGAGAGCAACTGCTCTTGATCCAGCAGGCGCAGGCTGCGCCCCTTCCACTGCAACACACCCAGGGTGTAGCGGGCGCTGGCGTGCTGACCCGAGAGGGACGCGGCCTGCAGGCTGCGCTCTTCAATGGCGTGAATGCCGTCCACCTCATCCACCGGCACCACCACCGGGCCGCCCTGGGCGGCAATGATCAGCATGCGCGGCATCACCCGCCCGCCAGCGGCCACATTCTCCGCCGGCCCGAGCCCAAGCAGCTCCGCCAGGGACAGGCAGGCCACCAGGGCCCCGCGCACATTGGCGACCCCGAGCAAAGCCCGCGAGCGCTGATGGGGCAAGGAGTGAATCACCTGCTGCGGTGCCACCTCCACCAGGCAGCGGGTGGGCAGCCCCAGCCACTCCTCGCCCAGCCGGAACATCAGCAGTGAACGGGTGGCGACGTCGCTCTCCACAGGCGGCGCCTGGGAGCGGTCGCGGTCGTCCTGTAGCAACGAATAGCGGTCCAGCAGGCGGGTGGCGGCAGCCGAATACACGCCACAGTTGCGGCAATGAATATGCTCGGGCAGCAACGGGCAAGACTTGTCCCCGTGAATACCGATGCGGTTCCAGCAGTCATCGATGGCCTGGGCATCGGCATGGATCAGGTTGGATGTGTAGGCCTGAGTCATAGGTTGCCCTCATTCTCGGTACCGCGAGCACTGCGGGCGGCCCGCGCCTGCAGGCGCCGGGCTCCAGCGGCGTCGCCCTGGGAGGCGAGCAACGCCGCCAGGTGGGCCAGGGTTTCGGCGTGCTGCGGGTCCAGGTACAGCGCCTTGCGGTACAGGGCCTGGGCCTGCGGGGCATCGCCGGCGACGTCACTGAGCAAACCCTGCCAATAAAAGACCTCGGCCACCGGCTCGTACTGACGCAGGTACTGCTCGCAGGCCGCTTTGGCCTCCGCGCTCTTGCCGCCATTGGCCAGGGCGGCAATCGTTGCCAACAGCGCCGGGGCTTCACCCACTGCGGCAGCCGGGCCCGCACGGGTCGGCAGCTTCGTGCTGGCAAAGGGGCGTTGGCGCACGGGTGCCGCGGCGAGGCTGCGCGGCACTGGAGGCAAGGGGACGGACGCACGGGGGGCCGGGGCGATGGGCAGCGGTTCAGGGGGCGGGGCCGGCTGGCGGCTGAAGGCAAACGACTGGGCAATGCCGATCGAACGCATGCCCAGGCGGCCCAACAGGCTGCCTTCGGCGGGGCCGATAAACAGCACGCCCTCGACGTGGGTCAGGCGCTTGAGCACCTCGAACACCTGACGCTGGGTCGGCTGATCGAAATAGATCAACAGGTTGCGGCAGAACACAAAGTCATAGGCCGGTTCGCTGGCCAGCAACCCCGGATCCAGGACATTACCCACTTGCAAATGCACCTGTTCACGAACCCGGGCACTGAGTTGATAACGCTCGCCCTCGGCACTGAAATGCCGCTCACGAAAATCGCTGTCCTGGCCACGAAACGAGTTCCGGCCATACACGCCACGGCGTGCACGCTCCACCGAAAGTGGGCTGACGTCGAGCCCCTGGACCTTGAATTGGTGAGGTGCAAAACCGCCATCCAGCAGGGCCATGGCAATGGAGTAAGGTTCCTCGCCGGTGGAACACGGCAGGCTGAGAATACGCAGGGCGCGCATGCCCTTGAGCTCGGCCAGGCGCGCCTGGGCCAGCTTGACCAGGGTGGCAAAGGACTCCGGATAACGGAAAAACCAGGTTTCCGGAACGATCACGCCCTCGATCAGCGCTTGTTGCTCATCCCGGGAGTTTTGCAGCAGCAACCAGTACTCATCGACGCTGGGCAGCTGCAAGGCCTGGCTGCGCTGGCGCACCGCGCGCTCGATGATCGCCGGCCCCACGGAGGCGACATCCAGGCCAATGCGCTGCTTGAGAAAATCAAAGAAACGCTGATCGCCGCTCATGGCAACACCTCAAGCGTCTCGGGGTCCAGGGGCGGCGTGGAGAACAACAGGTTGCGTACCTCGGCGCCGAGCAAGGCCTCGACCCGTACCCACTGCAACAACCCCTGGGCGTCCTCGCGCACCGGTCCCAGGTAAGGCGTGGCACGGTTGTCCAGGCCACTGGGCCGGAACTCTGCCGGGTCGCAGCGCAGGGTGTCATTGGCCTGTTCGAGAATCAGCCCGAGCAAACGCGCCGGTTGCAGGGGCTCGGCCGGATAGTGCACCAGCACCAGGCGGGTGCTTGTGCGCAAGCGTGCCGGCTGGCCGAAGCTCAGGGCGCTGAGGTCGATGACCGGCACCACCACGCCACGGTAGGCGAAGATCCCGGCGACCCAGGCCGGCGCCTGGGCCAGTGGCTTGAGGGGCAGCCGCGGCAGCACTTCGACCACCTCGGTGGCTCGCAGGGCATAACGCTCCTCGCCAATACGGAAGACCAGGAACAGCACCGCCTTGTGCTCCGCCCCCGGGCCGCGTTTCACCGCGAACTCGCTCATCAGACTTTGAAACGCGAGACGCCGCTACGCAGCCCCACGGCCACCTGGCTCAGCTCGTCGATGGCAAAGCTGGCCTGGCGCAGGGACTCCACGGTCTGGCTGCTGGCATCGCCCAGTTGCACCAGGGCGTGGTTGATCTGCTCGGCACCGGTGGCCTGGGCCTGCATGCCTTCATTGACCATCAACACCCGCGGCGCCAGCGCCTGGACCTGATGAATGATCTGCGACAGTTGCTCACCGACTTGCTGCACCTCTGCCATGCCCCGGCGCACTTCTTCGGAGAACTTGTCCATGCCCATGACCCCGGCCGACACCGCCGACTGGATCTCACGGACCATCTGCTCGATGTCGTAGGTGGCCACGGCGGTCTGGTCCGCCAGGCGTCGCACTTCGGTGGCGACCACGGCAAAGCCGCGACCGTACTCGCCGGCCTTCTCGGCCTCGATGGCGGCATTGAGGGACAACAGGTTGGTCTGGTCGGCGACCTTGACGATGGTCACCACCACTTGGTTGATGTTGCCGGCCTTCTCGTTGAGGATCGCCAGTTTGGCGTTCACCAGGTCGGCGGCGCCCATCACCGAATGCATGGTGTCTTCCATCCGGGCCAGGCCCTGCTGGCCGGAACCGGCGAGGACCGAGGCCTGATCGGCGGCGGTGGAGACCTCGGTCATGGTGCGCACCAGATCCCGGGAGGTGGCGGCAATTTCCCGCGAGGTGGCACCGATTTCAGTGGTCGTGGCCGCTGTTTCAGTGGCCGTGGCCTGCTGTTGCTTGGAGGTCGCGGCAATTTCCGTGACCGAGGTGGTGACCTGCACCGACGAGCGCTGGGCCTGGGACACCAGGGCCGTGAGCTCGGTCATCATGTCGTTGAAGCCGGTTTCCACCGCGCCGAACTCGTCCTTGCGCTCCAGGTTCAAGCGTCCGCTCAGGTCGCCGGTGCGCATGATGTCGAGGATTTCCACGATGCGGTTCATCGGCGCCATGATGGCGCGCATCAGCAACAGCCCGCACACGCCCGCCGCCAGCACCGCCAGCAACAGCGACACACCCATGCTGACCTTGGCCGCAGTCACCGCGTCACCAATCGCCAGGGTGGCCTTGTTGGCAGCCTCGCTGTTGTTCTCGATCACCTCGTTGAGGTGCTTGCGCCCGTCGATCCAGGCCGGGGTCAGCTCCAGTTGCAGGACTTGCTGGGCCTGGCTGAAATCCTTGCTCTGGTACAGGTCCAGGACCTTGGTCAGGATCTGGTTGTAGGTTTGGTGCCGACGCTCGAAATCATCGAATGCCGCCTGATCATCCTTGTCGAAAACGGTCGCCTGGTAACTGGCCATTTCCTTGACCAGGCGTTGTTCGAACTCTTTGAAGCGCAACTGATCTTCGGTGCTGATCGGATGATTCTCGGACAGGCCGACAATCTGCTGGGTCAGCACGTAGCTGTCGACCCACGCACTGCGGATCATGGAGCTGGCATACACCCCGGGGACTGAGTCGGTGCGAACTTTCTCTTCACTGACTTCGATCTTCAACAGTCGCGAGTACGAGACCACGACCATCAACAGCATGATCGCGATGATCACCGCAAAGCTCGCCAAGATGCGTTGGCGCAACGTCCAGTTCTTCACAGTCAGTCCTCGGGGCCATTCAAAAATGCGGGCAGTATAGCCGAGGGCGAGCCATCGTTTACTGACAGGTTTGCCAACCCGGTCGCAGTCGGCGCGAAGCGGCAATCTGCTCTGGCTGGCTACTCTCCGCCAAGTTAATAGCCATTTGCCAGCGCTGTTTCGGCAAATACCGCTGGCATACCGGCCGCAAAAAAAAAACGGCACCGGGGGACTCCCGACGCCGTGGTGTGTATCAAGCAGCCTGTTACACCGAGGCTTGGCGCACCTGACGCTCCAGTTCCAGCTTCAGCCCGGGCTCCAGCTTGAGCTGGCGGGCCAGTTCGTCCAGGTAGGACTTTTCCATGAAGTTCTCTTCATCCACCAGCATCACGCTGGCGATGTACATCTCGGCAGCCATTTCCGGAGTGCTGGCGGCCCGGGCCACTTCCACCGGGTCCAGGGGTTTGTTGAGTTCATCATGCAGCCAGCGTTGCAGCTCCTGGTCATTGTCCAGGCGAGTGAACTCGCCTTCGATCAGTGCGCGCTCACGCTCGTCCACATGGCCGTCGGCCTTGGCCGCCGCCACCAGAGCCTTGAGGATGCCCTGGCTGTGCTGCTCGGCCTGCTGCGGCGGCAGGCGGTCGATGGTTTGCGGCTCGTGAGCCGGTGCCTTGCCCTGCTGCGCCTGCCAGTTGCCGTAGGCTTTGTAGGCCAGCACCCCGAGGGCCGCGAGGCCGCCGTAGGTCAGGGCCTTGCCGCCAAAGCTGCGGGCCTTTTTGTTACCCAGCAACAGGCCCATGGCCCCGGCGGCCAGGGCCCCGCCGCCCGCCCCGGAAAGCAGGCTGCCCAGGCCACCGGAGCCTTGGCCACCGAGCAGACTGCCCAGCCCGCCTTGCGCCGGCTTCTTGTGCTGGCTGCCTGCCGCCTTGTCCTGCAGCAATTGCTGGCCGGATTTGAGCAATTGATCGAGCAATCCACGGGTGTTCATCGCTAGCCTCCAGAAAATCGTGTCGCGCGGATAAATAAGGCCACCAGCCTAAAGGGAAGTGCCGTGCTCCTTTGCGGCAGAGTGCTTCTGAATGTTGCTTGGCCCAGCGCGGCTGAAAAGCCCTCGGGCAGCCCCTCGATTAAAAAGATATACACTGCGAAAAATCGATAAAAACGCCCGGTACCCGCCCCCCATGATGACCCTGCGCCAGATCCGTCACTTCATCGCCGTGGCCGAGACCGGCTCGATCTCGGCCGCCGCCCAGGCGGTGTTCATTTCCCAATCCACCCTGACCCTGGCCATCCAGCAACTGGAGCAGGAAATTGGCGTGACCCTGTTCAACCGCCACGCCAAGGGCATGACCCTGACCCACCAGGGTCACCAGTTCCTGCGCCAGGCGCACCTGATCCTGGCCACCGTGGACAACGCCAAGCGCAGCCTGCAGCAGAGCACCGACCAGGTGGCCGGGCAGTTGATCATCGGTGTGACCAGCCTGGTGGCCGGTTATTACCTGGCCGACCTGCTGACGCGCTTCCAACGCGCCTACCCCAATGTGGAAATCCGCGTGATGGAGGATGAGCGCCCCTACATCGAGCACTTGCTGGTCAGTGGCGAGATCGACGTCGGGGTGCTGATTGTGTCCAACCTGGAAGACCGCCACGCCCTGCAAACCGAAGTCCTGACCCATTCGCCCCATCGCCTGTGGCTGCCGGCCCAGCACCCGCTGCTGGAACACGACAGCATCAACCTGGCGGATGTGGCACGCGAACCGCTGATCCAGCTCAACGTCGATGAAATGGACCGCAACGCCCAGCGCATGTGGACCGGCACCGGCCTGCAGCCACGCATCACCCTGCGCACGGCGTCCACCGAAGCGGTGCGTAGCCTGGTGGCGGCGGGCCTCGGGGTATCGATCCAGCCGGACATGACCTACCGCCCCTGGTCCCTGGAAGGCGACATCATTGAAGCACGGCCCCTGGCGGACCTGAGCCAGACCCTGGATGTTGGCCTGGCCTGGCGTCGCGGCACCGCGCGCCCCGCCCTGGTGGACCCATTCCTCACCGTGGCCCGGGAGCAGCCCCACGGTGGGCGCAAGCTATCTATTTAATCGAACGCCGCATTCAGTATTTAGTATTTGTCGACCACCGGCCGCGCTACTAGTCTCTGTGCATTCCTGATAGAGCAGGCCCGGTCCCCAGCCCAGGGAACCCCCATGGCCCCATCCGCAAAGAGAACCCGCACAATGGCCGGCGCCCACCCCCCTTTGTTCACTGCGCTGTTGATCGATGGTGAACTGGTCGCTGGCCAGGGCGCGGTCGAACCCATCCTCAACCCGGCCACTGGCGAAGTCTTGACGCAGATCGCCGAGGCCAGCACCGAGCAAGTGGAAAGCGCGATCCTCGCCGCCCACCGGGCCTTTGCCGGCTGGTCGCGGACCACGCCGCAACAACGTTCGAACATCCTCCTGGCCATCGCCGACGCCGTGGAAAAACAGGCCGACCAGCTGGCGCGCCTGGAATCCTTGAACTGCGGCAAACCCCTGCACCTGGCCCGTCAGGACGACTTGAACGCCACGGTCGATGTGTTCCGCTTCTTCGCCGGCGCCGTGCGCTGCCAGACCGGGCAATTGGCCGGCGAATACCTGCCGGGCTATACCAGCATGGTGCGCCGCGACCCGATCGGCGTGGTCGCCTCCATCGCGCCCTGGAACTACCCGATCATGATGGCGGCGTGGAAGATCGCCCCGGCCCTGGCCGCCGGCAACACCCTGGTGTTCAAACCCTCGGAACACACCCCCCTGTCGATCCTGGCCCTGGCGCCGACCCTCGCCCAACTGCTGCCCCGCGGAGTGATCAATATTCTCTGCGGCGGGGGCGAAGGTGTGGGCAGCCATTTGGTCAGCCACCCGAAAGTGCGCATGGTGTCCCTGACCGGGGACATCGTCACTGGGCAGAAAATCCTCCAGGCCGCCGCCAAGACCTTGAAGCGCACCCACCTGGAACTGGGCGGCAAGGCCCCGGTGATCGTCTGCAACGACGCCGACCTTGAAGCGGTGATCGACGGCGTACGCAGCTACGGTTACTACAACGCCGGCCAGGACTGCACCGCCGCCTGCCGGGTCTATGCCCAGGCGGGCATTCACGATCGCCTGGTGGCGGAACTGGGCGCAGCGGTCAGCAGCTTGCGCTTTGCCAGCAAGCGCGACAGCGACAACGAGATCGGCCCGCTGATCAGCACCCGCCAGCGCGACCGCGTGGCCAGCTTTGTCGAACGCGCCTTGGGCCAGCCCCATATCGAACGCATCACCGGCGCCGCCGTGCATTCCGGCGCCGGCTTTTATTACCAGCCGACCCTGCTCGCCGGCTGCCGACAGAACGATGAAATCGTCCAGCGCGAAGTCTTTGGCCCCGTGGTCACCGTGACCCGCTTCGACGAATTGGAGCAGGCGGTGGACTGGGCCAACGACTCGGAATACGGCCTGGCCTCCTCGGTCTGGACCCAGAACCTGGACAAGGCCATGCAAGTGGCCGCGCGCCTGCAATACGGCTGCACCTGGATCAACAGCCATTTCATGCTCGCCAGTGAAATGCCCCACGGCGGCCTGAAACGCTCCGGCTACGGCAAAGACCTGTCCAGCGACTCACTGCAGGATTACAGCGTGGTGAGGCATGTGATGGCGCGCCATGGCGCGGCGTTTTGAGCGCTAAGCTGCAAGCTACAAGGAACGGCCGTACCGCCTTGAAGCTTGCCGCTTGCAACGTGCAGCTCGCCCCAATAACAACTAGCCACACCGCTTTTGCTCCAACTGCCCCGACCATAATTAAAGTAGAGGGAACCCCGATGTCCGCGCACAAGACTGCAATGCTCAGTGCTCTTACCACCGCCCTGCTGGCCAGCGCCAGCCTGCAGGCCGCCGAACCGTTGAAAGCCGTGGGCGCGGGTGAAGGCCAGTTGGATATCGTCGCCTGGCCCGGCTACATCGAACGCGGCGAGAGCGACAAGAGTTACGACTGGGTCACCGGCTTCGAGAAGGAAACCGGGTGCAAGGTCAACGTCAAGACCGCCGCCACGTCCGACGAAATGGTCAGCCTGATGGCCAAGGGTGGCTACGACCTGGTCACCGCGTCCGGCGACGCGTCGCTGCGGCTGATCGTCGGCAAGCGCGTGCAGCCGATCAACACCGACCTGATCCCCAACTGGAAAAGCATCGACCCGCGGCTCAAGGACGGGCCTTGGTACGTGGTCAACAAACAGGTGTACGGCACGCCCTACCAGTGGGGCCCCAACGTGCTGATGTACAACACCAACGTGTTCAAAGAGGCGCCCACCAGCTGGGGCGTGGTCTTCGAGGCGCAGAACCTGCCGGACGGCAAGCCCAACAAGGGCCGGGTCCAGGCCTACGACGGGCCGATCTACATCGCCGACGCGGCGCTGTACCTCAAGGCCAAACAGCCTGAACTGGGGATCAAGAACCCCTACGAACTGACCGAAGCGCAGTACAAGGCCGTGCTCGACCTGTTGCGCGCCCAGCAGCCGCTGATCCACCGTTACTGGCACGACGCAACGGTGCAGATGAGCGACTTCAAGAACGAAGGCGTGGCCGCCTCCAGCACCTGGGGCTACATGGTCAACGGCCTGCAGGCCGACAAGCAGCCCGTGGCCTCGACCATTCCCAAGGAGGGCGTGACCGGCTGGGCCGACACCACCATGTTGCACGCCGAGGCCAAGCACCCGAACTGCGCCTACAAGTGGATGGACTGGTCGCTGCAACCCAAGGTCCAGGGCGATGTGGCGGCCTGGTTCGGTTCGTTGCCCGCGGTCCCGGCGGCCTGCACCGGCAGCGAGTTGCTGGGGGCCGAAGGGTGCAAGACCAACGGTTTCGACCAGTTCGAGAAGATCGCCTTCTGGAAAACCCCGCAGGCCGAGGGCGGCAAGTTCGTCCCTTACAGCCGCTGGACCCAGGACTACATCGCGATCATGGGCGGCCGCTAGTACACCTTCGCGCGTTCCCACCGGCACCTGGGAACGCGGTTCGTGATGCCCCACCGACCTCAGCCGGCGCCTGGCGTCCGCTGAGGCCTGCCCACGCAGAGCGCGGGACCGATCATTCATTTCAGCGTTTCAGGCACCGCCTGCGATAGGCCCTGCCCTTTCGGAGCACCGCACCATGACCCTTGCAGTCCAGTTCACCCACGTTTCCCGCCAGTTCGGCGAGGTCAAGGCCGTAGACCGGGTGTCCATCGATATCCAGGACGGCGAGTTCTTTTCCATGCTCGGCCCTTCCGGCTCGGGCAAGACCACCTGCCTGCGCCTGATCGCCGGCTTCGAACAGCCCAGCGAAGGCTCGATCCGCATCCACGGTGCCGAAGCCGCCGGGCTACCGCCCTACCAACGCGACGTCAACACGGTGTTTCAGGACTACGCCCTGTTCCCCCACATGAACGTGCGCGACAACGTGGCCTACGGCCTGAAAGTCAAAGGCGTGGCTAAGGCCGAACGCCTGGAACGGGCCGAAGAAGCCCTGGCCATGGTGGCCCTGGCCGGTTACGGCGAGCGCAAGCCGGTGCAGCTTTCCGGCGGTCAGCGCCAGCGCGTGGCCCTGGCCCGGGCCCTGGTCAACCGCCCACGCGTATTGCTGCTGGACGAACCCCTGGGCGCCCTCGACCTCAAGCTGCGCGAGCAAATGCAGGGCGAGCTGAAAAAGCTCCAGCGCCAACTGGGCATCACCTTTATCTTCGTCACCCACGACCAGACCGAAGCCCTGTCCATGTCCGACCGGGTGGCGGTGTTCAACAAGGGCCGCATCGAGCAGGTGGACACCCCGCGCAACCTCTACATGAGGCCCGCCACCACCTTCGTCGCCGAGTTCGTCGGCACCTCCAACGTGATCCGTGGCGACCTGGCCCAGCAACTGGGCGGCAGCCCGCAGCCGTTTTCCATTCGCCCGGAACAGGTGCGCTTCGCCGCCGGGCCGCTGGCCAGCAATGAGGTGGAAGTCAGCGGCTTGCTGCACGACATCCAGTACCAGGGCAGCGCCACTCGCTACGAGCTGAAGCTGGACAACGGCCAGACCCTGAACCTCAGCCAGGCCAATAACCAGTGGCAGGACAACGGCGCCCAGCACCCGATCGGCGAGCGCCTGAACGTGCGCTGGGCCCGGGAAGCCATGACGCCGCTGAGCGACACCCTGGCGAGCGGGGCCTGACATGAACAGCCTGCCCCTGACTCAAGGCAAGGCCGACAGCTCAACGCTGCGGCGCTTCGCCAACCTGCTGTACCGCCGCCCCAACCTGTACCTGGCGCTGTTGCTGGTGCCGCCGCTGATCTGGTTTGGCGCGATCTACCTGGGCTCCTTGCTGGCCCTGCTGTGGCAAGGCTTCTACACCTTCGACGACTTCACCATGGCGGTCACCCCGGACCTGACCCTGGGCAACTTCGCCGCGCTGTTCCAACCGGCCAACTTCGACATCATCCTGCGCACCCTGGGCATGGCCGTGGCGGTGTCCATCGCCAGCGCGGTGCTGGCCTTCCCCATCGCCTACTACATGGCGCGCTACACCAGCGGCAAGACCAAGGCGTTTTTCTACATCGCGGTGATGATGCCAATGTGGGCCAGCTACATCGTCAAGGCCTATGCCTGGACCCTGCTGCTGGCCAAGGGCGGCGTGGCCCAGTGGTTCGTCCAGCACCTGGGGCTGGAACCGCTGCTGCAACTGATCCTGGGCATTCCCGGGGTGGGTGGCAGCACCTTGTCGACCTCGCACCTGGGGCGCTTCCTGGTGTTCGTCTACATCTGGCTGCCGTTCATGATCCTGCCGATCCAGGCGGCCCTGGAACGCCTGCCGCCGTCCCTGCTCCAGGCCTCGGCGGACCTGGGGGCCACGCCGCGCCAGACCTTTATGCAAGTGATCCTGCCGCTGTCGATCCCGGGGATCGCCGCCGGTTCGATCTTCACCTTCTCCCTGACCCTGGGGGACTTCATCGTCCCGCAACTGGTGGGCCCGCCCGGCTACTTCATCGGCAGCATGGTCTACGCCCAGCAAGGGGCGATCGGCAACATGCCCATGGCCGCCGCCTTCACCCTGGTGCCCATCGTGCTGATCGCCATTTACCTGTCCATCGTCAAACGCCTGGGGGCCTTCGATGCGCTCTAACTCGACACAGCATGGCGACAAAGCCTCCCTCGGCCTGCGGGTCGCGGCCTGGGGCGGGCTGGTGTTCCTGCACTTCCCGATCCTGATCATCTTCCTCTACGCCTTCAACACCGAAGACGCGGCGTTCAGCTTTCCGCCCCAGGGTTTCACCCTGAAGTGGATCAGCGTGGCCTTCTCCCGGCCCGACGTGTTGGAAGCCATCAAGCTGTCGGCGCAGATCGCCGCCATCGCCACCCTGATCGCCATGGTCCTCGGCACCCTGGCCTCGGCGGCGCTGTACCGCCGGGAGTTCTTCGGCAAACAGGGCATCTCGCTGATGCTGATCCTGCCCATTGCCCTGCCCGGGATCATCACCGGCATCGCCCTGCTGGCGACTTTCAAGACCCTGGGCATCGAGCCTGGGATGTTCACCATCATCGTCGGCCACGCCACCTTCTGCGTGGTGATCGTCTACAACAACGTGATCGCCCGGCTGCGGCGCACCTCCCACAGCCTGATCGAGGCGTCCATGGACCTGGGCGCCGACGGCTGGCAGACCTTCCGCTACATCGTCCTGCCCAATCTCGGCTCGGCCCTGCTGGCCGGCGGCATGCTGGCGTTCGCCTTGTCGTTCGACGAAATCATCGTCACCACCTTCACCGCCGGCCATGAACGCACCCTGCCGCTGTGGCTGCTCAACCAACTCAGCCGGCCGCGGGACGTACCGGTGACCAACGTGGTGGCCATGCTGGTGATGCTGGTGACCATGCTGCCGATCCTCGGCGCCTATTACCTGACCCGTGGCGGCGAAAGCGTCGCCGGCAGCGGCGGCAAATAACCCAACCTTCCAGGAGCCGGCTGGCCGGCCATGCGTCTTCGACGCCGGCTCCTAACGATCGCATCAAGAGAGGAGATGACCATGCAAACCAAGTTGCTGATCAATGGCCAACTGGTTGCCGGCGAAGGCCCGGCCCAGGCAGTGCTCAACCCGTCCCTGGGCCAGGTCCTGGTGGAGATCAACGAAGCCAGCGAAGCCCAGGTGGATGCCGCTGTACGCGCCGCCGACAGCGCTTTCGACAGCTGGTCCCAGACCCCGCCGAAAGACCGCGCCCTGCTGCTGTTGAAACTCGCCGACGCCATCGAAAGCCACGGCGCCGAGCTGGCCAAGCTGGAATCGGACAACTGCGGCAAACCCCTGAGCGCCGCCCTCAACGATGAAATCCCGGCGATTGCCGATGTGTTCCGCTTCTTCGCCGGCGCCAGCCGCTGCATGAGCGGTTCGGCCGGGGGCGAATACCTGCCGGGCCACACCTCGATGATCCGCCGCGACCCGGTGGGGGTGATCGCCTCCATCGCGCCGTGGAACTACCCGTTGATGATGGTCGCCTGGAAAATCGCCCCGGCCCTGGCCGCCGGCAACACCGTGGTGCTCAAGCCTTCGGAGCAAACCCCGCTGACCGCCCTGCGCCTGGCCGAACTGGCCGCCGGGATCTTCCCTGCCGGCGTGCTCAACCTGGTGTTCGGCCGAGGCCCGACAGTCGGCGCGCCGCTGGTGACCCATCCCAAGGTGCGCATGGTGTCCCTGACCGGCTCCATCGCCACCGGCTCGCACATCATTTCCAGCACCGCCGACAGCGTGAAGCGCATGCACATGGAACTGGGGGGCAAGGCGCCGGTGATCATTTTCGACGACGCCGACATCGACGCCGCCGTGGAGGGCATCCGCACCTTCGGTTTCTACAACGCCGGGCAGGACTGCACCGCCGCCTGCCGCATCTATGCCCAGGCCGGCATCTACGAACGCTTCGTCGAGAAACTCGGCGCGGCGGTCAGCAGCATCCAGTACGGCCTGCAGGACGACCCGGCCACCGAACTGGGCCCGCTGATCACCGCCCAGCACCGCGACCGCGTGGCCGGTTTTGTCGAACGGGCCATCGCCCAGCCCCATATCCGCCTGGTCACCGGCGGCAAGGCGGTGCCGGGCGACGGCTTCTTCTTTGAGCCAACGGTGCTGGCCGATGCCCAGCAGGACGACGAGATCGTGCGCCGCGAAGTGTTCGGCCCGGTGGTGTCGGTCACCCCGTTCACCGATGAAGCCCAGGTACTGGGCTGGGCCAACGATTCGGACTACGGCCTGGCCTCCTCGGTGTGGACCGCCGATGTCGGCCGCGCCCATCGCCTGGCCGCGCGCCTGCAATACGGCTGCACCTGGGTCAACACGCACTTCATGCTGGTCAGCGAAATGCCCCACGGCGGGCAGAAACTTTCCGGCTACGGCAAAGACATGTCCATGTACGGGCTGGAGGACTACACCAGCGTGCGCCATGTGATGTTCAAGCACTGACCCCTTCGCCGGTCCACCGGCGCTGGCAACACCACAACAATAACCACCGATCCGGGTTGGGCCGCCAAGGCCCAGCCACGGTGTCGGCCATCCGAAATCTGCCGATTTCCCGGAGAACTCCGCCATGAGTGCAGCACCCGATCTCACCCCAGGCGTCGCCGACAGCGATGCCGAACAGCTCCGCCAACTGGGCTACAGCTCGAACTTCAACCGCAGCATGAGCCTGTGGGAAAACTTCGCCCTGGGCTTCACTTACCTGTCGCCGGTGGTCGGGGTCTACACCCTGTTCGGCCTGTGCCTGGCCGCCGGTGGCCCGCCCATGTTCTGGGCCTACCTGCTGGTGGGTTGCGGGCAGATGCTGGTGTGCCTGATCTTCGGCGAGGTGGTCTCGCAGTTCCCGATTTCCGGCGGTGTCTATCCTTGGGCTCGACGCCTGGTGGGCAAGCGCTGGGCATGGATGGTGGGCTGGATCTATTCCATTGCCCTGTGCGTGACCATCGCCGCCGTGGCGGTGGGCGCCGGCCCCTACCTGGCCGCGATGCTGGGTTTTGAGCCGAACAACAACACCAACATCGTCATAGCCCTGGTGCTGACCCTATTCGCCACCCTGGTCAACCTCAGCGGTACCAAGACCCTGGCACGCATCGCCATGTTCGGCTTCCTCTGCGAACTGGTGGGCGCAGTGATCGTTGGCGTGTACTTGCTGATCTTCGAGCGCCATCAATCCATCAGCGTGCTGTTCAACACCTTCGATATCCGGGTGGACGGTTCCTACCTGCCGGCCTTTCTCACCGCGTCCCTGGCGGGCATGTTTCTCTACTACGGCTTCGAGGCCTGCGGCGACGTGGCCGAAGAAACCCCCAACCCCAGCCAGAAGATTCCGGTGGCCATGCGCATGACCATCTACATCGGCGGCATCGCGGCGATGTTTGCCTGCCTGGCGCTTATTCTCGCCGTACCGGACATGCAGGCGGTGATCGACGGCACCGACAAAGACCCGGTGACCACCATCCTCAACAACGCCTTTGGCAGCTTCGGCTCGAAACTGGTGATGGGCGTGGTGATGATTTCCTTCATCTCGTGCGTCATCAGCCTGCAAGCGGCCGCCAGTCGCCTGTTGTACTCCTACGCCCGGGACGAAATGGTCATCGGCAGCGCCTTGCTCAAGCGCCTCTCCCCCACCACCCAGGTGCCGGTGGCGGCACTGTTCGTCTCCGGCGTGTTGCCGGCCCTGATCATCGCCCTGGGCTTTTTCCTCCAGGACGCGGTGGCGACCATCGTCAGCTTTGCCGCCATCGGCATCTACCTGGCGTTCCAGATGATCGTCCTCGCGGCGCTCTACGCCCGCGCCAAAGGCTGGAAGCCCAGCGGCAAGTTCACCCTCGGTGCGTGGGGCTGGCCGGTGAACCTGGGAGCGCTGGTGTATGGCGTCGGCGCGATTATCAACATGGCCTGGCCACGGACCCCGGACGCGGCCTGGTACAGCAACTACGCCATGGTCCTGAGCACCGCCATCGTCATCGGCCTGGGGCTGTTGTACATGTGGCTGGCCAAGCCGTATGACCACGGCAGCGCCCCAGCGGGCGATGCCTGGACCATTCGCCGCTGAGGTTCGGCGCCCCGGCAAGCACCTGACGCCGGGGCGCCCTTGAGGTGCCCCGGCGCAGGCGCCCCTGGTTCACCCGCCCCGATGCTGAAAAACCTGCACGCCCCGCTCTGGATTCGCCCTCGCGGTTACGGCACTATCCGCCGCCTGAACCTGCCCGACCTCTGGAACCGGGCCACTGAACACACCTCAGGCAGCAAGGACGCGCCCATGCCCTCCCCCCTGTTATCCGCCCGTGACGGGCAGCGCCCCGTGCGGAGCGCCCGGCCATGACGCACAAGTACGATGAGCTGATCCGCCTGGCCACCGCGATCCTCGCCCACAGCCTGGCTGCTGTGGCCTTCTTGCTGATCGATATCTATGGCGTACCGCTGTACGAGCAGTGGTTCGGCGCCATCCGCAAGGCATTCGGCATGGGCATGCTGATCCGCACGCTGTTCGGCCTGTTTATCGCTGTCAACCTGGTGATCGCCATCGTCCCGGTGCTCAAGGTCAAACTGTTTCTGACCCTGCCATTGGTGCTGCTGACGGCTTACGTGCTGTTCCCCCAACACCCGATTCGCGGTTGGGTCTACACCGCCGAGGTCGCCCTGCTGCCCCTGGCGGCGATCTACCTGTCGCGCTGGATGCACCAGCGACTGAGCCCCAGGTCCAACCGAGCCAGCGCGCCATGACCCGTGACACATCACCGGGCCAACACGCCGCCAGTGCAGCCCCCGGCCGCCCCCACGACGCACTGATCCGCGTGCTGACTGCCTTGCTGGCCCACGGCCTGGCGGTGGCGCTGTTTTACCTGGCGCACCTGTTCGGCGTGCCGATCTACCGCCACCTGTTCGGCTCGATCTCCCGCGGCATCGCCCTGGGGCTGGGCAGTTACTACCTGTTTATTCTGTTTATCCTGGTCAACGGCGTGGCCGCCCTGGTGCCCAACCTCAAGCTCAAGCTGGGCCTGGTCCTGCTGCCGGTGCTCGCCAGTGCCTGGATGTTTTTCCCCAACAACCCCATTCGCGGCCTGGTGTACTGCAGCCTGACCGGGATCCTGCCATTACTGGCGATCGGGCTGGCGCAGCGGTTGCACCGGTTGTTCAGCCCCAAGGAGGTGACCCATGGCTAATGGCACGCGCGTAACGGCAACGCTGAAATACCTGACCCTGCTGGGCACGCTGGGCACGTGCGGCCCTAGCCTGGCGACGAGCCTGGAGCAGCAGTTCGCTGACCTGGCCACCTGCCGTGTCGATCAGGTGTACCTCAACCCCGTCGATCAACAACCCAGCGGCGACTACTTCGTGGAACGCCAACTGCTGCCTTGCGACGTCGACGAAGTGGCACGCTACTGCGTCGACGAGCGCTTCCACGGGCTGACGGTGCTTGCCGTGGCGATTCCCTACCGCGGGCCGTTCTCGGTGCATGCCCTGTACTTCAAGGACGATGTGGCCAGCGTGCGCACCCGCCTTGGCCCAGGCTTCGACGGTGACGGCATCCACCAGCCCCGCTTGATGGCCGACCGACAGAACCCCAGCGGCTCGGTGCTGTATTGCGACCCGGACAGCCAATGACCCCTTTTGCCCCCTTTCGCCACGGATAGCCCTATGTCCAGATTCCACCACGCCCTGCGCCTGAGCCTGTTGAGCCTGGCCTTCAGTGCCGGGGCCCAGGCCGCCGAGCCCGCTTGCCCCTCCTCAGACCTGAAAAGCTTTGTCCAGGCCTTCGCCACAAACCCCGAGTTGCAGACCGCCTTCAGCGCCTCACCCTTGGTCGAGCAGCGCCCGGCCTACGATGACCGCGGCCGCAGCGTGACCGTGCGGCAAAAACTGTCGGCCCTGCCGGAGGGTGCCCTGGCGCTGCTGGATCCCCAGGCACAGGCCCGGGCGGCCTGCAAAGCTTCTGGGTCGATGAGCAGACCCTGGTGGTCCACGATCAATTGGGGGATGTGCTACAGGCCTTTGTGTTCAAGCAGAACAGCTGCTGGAACCTGGCCCGTATCGAACAGTGGTCAGTGGAGTCGATGCTCAATGAGCGCGCGCCGGCCAACGAAACCGCGCTGCAACGCAAGCTGCGCAAGGGCTCGCTGTACGAAGGCTTTGGCGCGCGGGAACAGTACCTGCTGACCCCTTATTTCTTCGAGCTGGCCCAACGCATCGACCTCGACGCCGCCGCCCAGGGCTCGGCCGAAGGTGCAGTACGGGCAGTGGTACTCGGCTATTCGGGCATGTCTCCGGCCGTGCCCCCGGCGCAGATCGAGCAACTGACTTCGACCTACGCCGAGGTCAATGCCGATGCCGCGATGCTGCTGTCGGGTTTCTACTGCCACGGCGGTGACGACGTGTCCGACGAGCCCTGCAAAGACCCGGGCAAGGCCGAAAGCACCTTGCAACAGGCCGCCAAGCGCTTCGATTCGGGGCAGGTGTATTCGGTGCTCGGCAGCGCCTACGCCGACGGCACCTGGGGCGCGAAAGACCAGCCTCGGGCCCTGGCCTGCTACCAACTGGCCGCCGACAAAGGCGACGACGAGGTGCTGCACACCCTGGCCTACTACGCCAAGCAAGGGCTGACCCCGCCGCCCGGAACCCACTGCCTCTGAGGCTGGCGAACCGGCGCGGGGATTTATTTACCAATGGACACATCCTGGAGATTTTTTGCCGTCGGCGAACCGTTTATCCTCTTTGCCCTCTGATAACAGTCCATTGCGTTTGGCCGAAGGCATGACCGAACCTCAATTCGCGACCCCGTGCGCAGCCAGGAAGGGCTCCGGGATCCCAGCCATAAGGTTCACCCATGCACCGCAGGAATCTACTGAAAGCCTCCATGGCCCTCGCGGCCTACACCGGTCTCTCGGCCAGCGGCCTGCTGGCGGCCCGCGCCTGGGCCGGCGCCGCTGATGGCCAGGCAAAAACCTTCGATTTCGAGGGCCTCAAGGCCCAGGCCAAGCAGTTGGCCGGCAGCCGTTATGTCGACACCAAACAGGTGCTGCCGCCGACCCTGGCGACCATGACGCCGCAGAATTTCAACGCCATCCAGTACGACGCCAAGCATTCGCTGTGGAACGAACTCAACGGCCAGTTGGACGTGCAGTTCTTCCATGTCGGCATGGGCTTCAAGCAGCCGGTGCGCATGCACAGCGTCGACCCGCAGACCCGTCAGGCCCGGGAAGTGCACTTCCGGCCACCGCTGTTCAACTACCAGAACACCAGCGTCGACACGGCCCAGCTCAAGGGCGACCTGGGCTTTGCCGGCTTCAAACTGTTCAAGGCCCCGGAGCTGGACAAGCACGACGTGGTGTCCTTCCTCGGCGCCAGCTACTTCCGCGCCGTGGACGCCACCGGCCAATACGGCCTGTCGGCCCGGGGCCTGGCGATCGACACCTACGCCAAGAAGCGTGAAGAATTCCCCGACTTCACCCAGTTCTGGTTCGAGACCCCGGACAAGAACAGCACCCGCTTCGTGGTCTACGCCCTGCTCGACTCGCCGAGTGCCACCGGTGCCTACCGCTTTGATATCGACTGCCAGGCCGAGCGCGTGGTGATGGACATCGACGCCCACGTCAACGCCCGCACCGCCATCGAACAACTGGGCATTGCCCCGATGACCAGCATGTTCAGCTGCGGCAACCACGAACGGCGCATGTGCGACACCATCCACCCGCAGATCCACGACTCCGACCGCCTGGCCATGTGGCGCGGCAACGGCGAGTGGATCTGCCGCCCGCTGAACAACCCGGCCACCCTGCAATTCAACGCCTTCGCCGACACCAACCCGAAAGGCTTTGGCCTGGTGCAGACCGACCACGAGTTCGCCAACTACCAGGACACCGTGGACTGGTACAGCAAGCGCCCAAGCCTGTGGGTCGAGCCCACCACGGCGTGGGGCGAAGGCTCCATCGACCTGCTGGAAATCCCCACCACCGGGGAAACCATGGACAACATCGTGGCCTTCTGGACCCCGAAAAAGCCCGTGGCCGCCGGCGACTCGCTGAACTACGGCTACAAGCTCTACTGGAGCGCCCTGCCACCGGTGAGCACGCCCCTGGCACGGGTCAATGCCACCCGTTCGGGCATGGGCGGTTTTGTCGAAGGCTGGGCCCCGGGGGAGCACTACCCGCCGGTCTGGGCGCGGCGCTTCGCGGTGGATTTCAACGGTGGCGGCCTCGACCGGTTGCCGGCCGGCACCGGGATCGAACCCGTGATCAGCGCCTCCAACGGCCAGATCAAGGACATCCATGTGCTGCCTCTGGACCCCATCAAGGGCTTCCGCATTCTCTTCGACTGGTACCCGACCAACGACAGCGTGGACCCGGTGGAAATGCGCCTGTTTATCCGCACCCAGGACCGTACCCTGAGCGAAACCTGGCTCTACCAGTACTTCCCGCCCGCACCGGACAAACGCAAATACCCGTGATCCGCTGACAGCGATGGCGCCCTAAAGCCGCCGACAAAAAAACCGGTCCATTTGGACCGGTTTTTTTATGCCCAACAGGCCTAATCGCGCACATCCGACTCATGAATCGGCTGGTCGCGGTGGGTGGCGCGCTGGTACTGCGCCGGCCAGATGGCTTTGCGCCCGCCCAGGTCGTCGTCGGCATGCAGCGGCCAGTAAGGGTCACGCAGCAGCTCCCGGGCCAGAAGGATGATATCCGCCTGGCAGGTACGCAGAATGTGTTCCGCCTGAGCCGGCTCGGTGATCAGGCCCACGGTGCCGGTGGCGATCCCCGCCTCCTTACGCACCCGCTCGGCAAAACGTGTCTGATACCCCGGCCCCGTCGGAATCTCGGCGTTGGCCGCCGTGCCGCCGGAGGACACATCGATCAGGTCCACCCCCAAATCTTTCAGGCGCAACGCCAGTTCCACGGTTTCATCCGGGTTCCAGCCGTCTTCCACCCAATCGGTGGCCGAAACCCGCACAAACAGCGGCAACTCCTCGGGCCAGACCTCACGCACCGCCGCGGTCACTTGCAGCACCAGGCGGATGCGATTTTCAAACGAACCGCCGTACTGGTCCTGGCGCTGGTTGCTGATGGGCGACAGGAACTGGTGCAACAGGTAACCGTGGGCGGCGTGCACCTCCACCACCTTGAAGCCGGCCACCAGGGCCCGTTTGGCCGCGTCGACAAAGGCCTGGATGATCTCGCCGATCTGCCCTTCATCCAACGGCGTAGGCGGGGTGTGCTGAGGGTCGAAGGCAATCCGTGAAGGTCCCACCGGCACCCAACCGCCGTCTTCGGGCTTGACGCTGCCGTGCTTGCCGATCCAGGGCCGATGGGTGCTGGCCTTGCGCCCGGCGTGGGCCAGCTGGATCCCCGCTACCGCGCCCTGGGCGCTGATAAAACGGGTGATGCGTTGCAAGGGTTCGATGTGCTCGTCGCTCCACAGGCCCAGGTCCTGGGCGGTTATGCGTCCGTCGGCGGTGACCGCCGTGGCTTCGGTGAAAATCAACCCGGCACCGCCCACCGCACGGCTGCCCAAGTGCACCAGGTGCCAGTCGTTGGCCAGGCCATCGACGCTGGAGTATTGGCACATGGGCGACACGGCAATGCGGTTGAGCAGGGTCAGTTGACGCAGGGTATAGGGTTCAAGCAACAGACTCATGGGGCACCTCTCGATCAATGGTCAGGCTCCAGGGTGCTGTTTGAAGGGTCGACAAGTGACAGCGAAGAGAACGCCCGCCCCCGCGGGTAGAAGAATGACAAAAGGTCACAAGGCCAATCAGACAGTGTTTAGAGACTAGTCGAAAGGTCAGCCTCCAGCGGCAAGTTTGCTCGCCTCTTGGACTGACGGAGTGATAACCGCCCTCAAATGACGCCGAGCGTCAGACGCGGCATGCCCACACAGAGCATGGGCACGAGAGTGACAGGTGGGGATGCCCGAGGGACGTCAGCGCGGTTCGATATGGGCAATCATCAGTTGCACGGTTTCCTGGCCACGGAATTCGTTGAGGTCGAGTTTGTAGGCCAGTTCCACCCAGCGAATGGTCGGGTTGGGCCAGACTTCGCGGTCGATGCCAAAGGCGATGCCGTCGAGTTTCAGGGACCCGCACTCGCTGCGCAGCACCACCTTCAAGTGGCGCTCGCCGACGATGCGCTGCTCCACCAACTGGAACACGCCGTGGAACATCGGTTCAGGGAAATGCTGGCCCCAGGGACCGGCGTGGCGCAGGGCGCGGGCCAGTTCCAGGTGGAACTCTTCCACCGCCAGGGTGCCGTCCGACAGCAGGCGCCCGGTGAGGTCTTCCTCTTGCAGTTGGCGCCGGACTTCGGCGTCAAAGGCCTCGGCGAATGCCGGGAAGTTCTCTTCGGGCAAGGACAGGCCGGCGGCCATGGCGTGGCCGCCAAACTTGCTGATCAAATCCGGGTGCTTGGCCGCTACTGCATCCAGGGCATCACGGATATGGAACCCCGGCACCGAACGCGCCGAGCCCTTGAGCATGCCGTCGCCGGCATCGGCAAATGCGATGGTCGGCCGGTGGTAACGCTCTTTCAGGCGCGAGGCGAGAATCCCGATCACCCCTTGGTGCCAGTCGGCGTCGAACAGGCACAGGCCGAACGGCATCGACTCCACGGGCAGGTCCTTGAGCTGGGCCAAGGCCTCGCGCTGCATGCCTTGCTCGATGGATTTACGGTCCTGGTTCAGTTCGTCCAGCTGGCCGGCCATTTGCCGCGCCGCCGCCACGTCGCTGGTCAGCAGGCATTCGATGCCCAGGCTCATGTCGTCCAGGCGGCCGGCCGCATTCAAACGCGGGCCGAGGATAAACCCCAGGTCAGTGGAGGTGATGCGCGAAGGGTCGCGCTTGGCCACTTCGAGAATCGCCTTCAGCCCCGGGCGCGCACGCCCGGCGCGAATCCGCTCCAGGCCCTGGTGCACCAGGATGCGGTTGTTGGCATCCAGGGGCACCACGTCGGCCACGCTGCCCAGGGCCACCAGGTCCAGCAGTTCACCGATGTTCGGCTGCGGCTGGCTGTCATAGCGACCCAGGCTGCGCAGGCGCGCACGCAAGGCCATGAGCACGTAGAAGATCACCCCGACCCCGGCCAACGCCTTGCTCGGGAATTCGCAGCCCGGCTGGTTGGGGTTGACGATGGCGTCCGCCGCCGGCAACGCATGGCCCGGCAAGTGGTGGTCGGTGACCAGCACTTTCAGGCCCGCGGCCTTGGCAGCCGCCACGCCTTCCACGCTGGAAATGCCGTTGTCCACGGTGACCAGCAACTGCGGCTCGCGTTGCAGGGCCACGGCGACAATTTCCGGGGTCAGGCCGTAGCCGTACTCGAAGCGGTTGGGCACCAGGTAATCCACATGGGCCGCCCCCAGCAAGCGCAAGCCCAACAGGCCCACGGTGCTGGCGGTGGCGCCGTCGGCGTCGAAGTCACCGACAATGAGGATGCGCTGGCGCTGATCCAGGGCGGTCACCAGCAGGTCCACAGCGGCATCGATGCCCTTGAGCTGCTGATAAGGGATCAACCGCGCCAGGCTCTTGTCCAGCTCCGCCTCGGACTGCACGCCACGGGCGGCATACAGACGGGTCAACAGCGGTGGCAGATCACCCAGAAACGGCAGGACGGCAGGCAACTCACGGGGTTCGATACGCATGGGGCTCGTGGGGCTTCTCTTCAGTAACGGGGAATCAATCGGGGCAATTGGCGGCGAGTATCAACCGCGCTCGCCCATCAGCCATTCCAGCTGGACTTCGTGCTGGCCACGGTCGTCGGTGACGAAGATCGTGCCTTCGCTGATCATCACGTCCCACTTGATGACGCGGGGCATGTCCTTGGCCAGGGTTTCCAGCACGTCCTGGGGCACGCCGGCGACGTTGACGTTTTTCAGGTTCTTCACCGTGTCCAGCACACGGGTCTGCCACACACGCAGGCTACCGTAGGCCAGCAGGCTGGTGCGTTCGGTGCGGCGCGAGCACCAGGTCAGGCGATCGGCATCCGGCTGGCCGACTTCGATCCAGTGCAGCACGCGATCGTCCAGGCTCTTTTCCCACAGGGCCGGCTCATCCACGTCCGACAGGCCGCGACCAAACGACAGCTGTTCGTTGTACCAAAAGGCATAGGCCAGCAAACGCACGGTCATGCGCTCTTCGGTTTCCGAAGGGTGACGGGCGATGGTTTGCTTGACGCTTTCGTAAACGCCACGGTCAAGGTCAGTCAGGTTCAGTTCAAATTTATACGTGGTGGACGGCTGGGCCATGTGTGGGCTTCTTGGTTGTGCGAAAAGGTCGCAAGTCTAACCCGAAACCCCGTGCCCTGCCCGACCGCTGACCGCCCGCTCGGCCCCTGGGCGACATCCGTTGAAACGCATTGCCTGGGTAAAGACGGTTGCCAGCCTGCGCCCACCGTTTTATAACCGCGCCGCACGCAGGCTGGCGCACACCGCGCGAGTCCCGCAGACCCACAGGAAAGGACCTCCATGGCCATCGTTGTCACCCTCATTGTCATTGCGCTGATTGCTATCGCGCTGATTCTGTACACCCGCCGCAAGCTCAACGCCCCTAGCCCGGTGTCGCTTCACGACCTCAATGCCCAGATCAATCAGGCGATGATGCTGAGCAAGGCCGAGCCGCTGCTGGCGCTGCAACTGGCACAGCGCATGACCGGCAATGCCCAGGAGCTGGCCTTGCAACTGGTGGCCGCCGAACTCTACCTCGCCGGGCACCAGGACCAGGCCCTGGAGATACGGGCCGGGCTGCCGCCCCATGCCCAGGAATACATCCTCAACACCCTGATCGAATCGCTGCTCGACAGTGACGACACCCAGGCCTGCCTGGAACTGCTGGACCGCTGCGGCGAGTCCCTGCCCACCTGGCCCCTGTTGCAAGTGCGAATCCTCCAGGCTCGCGGCGAACAGGACCAGGCCGTGGCGCTGCTGGGCGAACTGGGCGCCCCGCAACACCCGTCGGCCCAGGAGCGCCAGAGCATCGACAACCTGCTGATCCTGGCACGCCTGCAATATCAGGCCGGGCTGCAGGACGCCGCACTGGCCAGCGTCGAGCAGGCCTGGTCGACGTTCCAAGCCTCTGACGAGAGCCATCGCCTGAGCACACTGCGCAGGCTCTTCGATGCCTACGCGGACCAAGGGCAGTTCGAGCTGATCCTCACCCGGGCCGCGCAACTGCCGGTAGAAGAGCAAGAGCAGGCGGCCGCCGCCTTGTTCAGTGCCGGCCAGTTGGACTCGGCGTTCAGCCTGCTGGCGCAAATCGGCGATGCCCACTCCTACTTGACCTACGGCGAGCTGATGGATTCAGCCCTGGCCGAACACCAGGTCGATGCCGCGCTGCGCCTGCTGGACGTTGCCCCGGCGAGCGAGCAGAACAGCCTGCTGCTGAGGCTGCTGAAGCATCACGTGGAACAAGGCCGGACCGCAGAAGCCGAGGCCTTGTTGCTGGCCCGGGAAAGCGAAGCGTCGCAGCGCCCGGGGATGATGCTCTACCTCTGTGACGAGCACCACGCGGCGCAGCCGCAGTGGACCGAGGCCTTGCTGGCCAAGGCCCTGCAACAGATCGACGGCCTGCGCGATGACCACGAGTTCTGGAGCGGCTTGCGCTTGCAGGCCCTGCATACCCAGTTGCAGGGGCAAAGCCGCCTGCCGGCCCATCGCCGGGACAGCTGGCTGGTGCGTACCAGCCTTGAGGAAATGCACAGCCTGCGCCAGCAACAAGAGAGCGAAATGCAACTGCTGTACCTGTGCGAGCACGCCAAGCTGTTGCATAGCCTGGGCCAGACCGCCCAGGGCCGGACCTTGCTGGAACAGGCCCTGGACCTGCTGGAGAACGCCCCGGACGTCGATGAAGACGACAAGACCCTGTACCTGGAAAACATCGCCGAAAGCTACCTGCACCTCGACGAAGTGGAGCAGGCGCAAACCCTGCACGACCGGCTCAACGCCCAGAACGCCGGCAGCCATTCGCTGGAAGAGGGCCTGCTGCTGCACCACATCGAGCATCAGCGTTTCGCCCAGGCCATCAACGCTCTGAACCTGAGCACCTTGCTCAGTGAGAAAAAGCTCCTGTCACGCCTGCACCAGGCGCTGGAGGAACTGCACAAGCGCTCCCCCGAGCGGGCCACTGAACTGCAGGCGCAACTGATGGAACGCTTTACCAGCGGCCTGGCCTGGCGCTCGCGCTACGCCTCCCAGGCTTAACGGGGCACGTAGCGGTTCCAGAGCTCGTTGAACTCCTTGAGGTAGCTGGCCACCAGTTGCGGGTGGTCAATCACCAGCAGGTTTTCCTCGTTGCCGGTGGTGGCGCTGCGGGTCCAGTTGAAGCTGCCGTTCAGCAAGGTGCGGCCATCGAACACGGCGAACTTGTGGTGCATATGGAAGGGCGTGTCGTCGATCCGCACCGGCACGCCGGCCTCCCGTAGCGCCGCAATGTCGCTGCCGACATCGAACTGCTTTTCGCTGTCGCTGATCACCCGCACCGCCACCCCGCGCTTGTGGCAAGCGCGGATCTCGTCGCTCAGTTGATCGTCGGAAATGGTGAACACGCAGATGTCCACCGAAAGGCGGGCCTGACGGCACAGGTCGCGGATCTTGCGTCGACAATCCTCGCCGGGGCTGAAGTGAGCGCTGGCCATGTCCCGCACCGGAGCCGCACTGACGTCCAGGGTCTTGATCACCTGCTCCAGCCACTTCAGGGCCGGCAGCACATTGGCGCTGTCCGCCAGGCTCAGCTCGCGCACCAGGTCGAAGGAGCGATTACGCAAGTAACGCACCTGATCGGCACTCAGTTCGCTGCCCAGTTGGCGCAGTTCGTCTCGCTCGTCGTTGCTCAGCTTGAGGTCCAGCAGGCTGTCGCGCAGCTGCTGGTCCAGGTTGGCAAAATCCATGTCGTGATCCTTGGCTATGGGTCGGTAAACCGGCGCTTAAGGTTGGGGGTCCTTGAGGGTGGGAACATTGCCATGGCTGAGCATACGGCTCAGTTCGTCGAGACGAGTGGCGATGTCACTGACACGCTGGTGGCTGTGCAGGTCGACGTCGATCTTCTTGTGCATGACCTTGATCAGCGGCAGGAAGCTGTTCTCCAGGTGCTCGGAGAGGTTTTCCAGCACTTCGCGCATACCCTGTTGTTCCGGCGGACGGGCCAGGCCACGCACGCCTTCCACCAAATCATTGAGCTGGGCCACCACACGGCTGCCGACGTCGCTGTCGCTGCCACCCATGGACCGGTTGCGTTGGAAGTCGCGCTTGATCTGCGCCCAGCGTTCCAGCTGTTCCGGCGTCTGATTGCCGCGCAATTCGGCAAGCTTGAGCAGGTTTTCCTCGGCGCCAGTGGTCAATAGCTGGGACTCGCCCTGGTAGTGGTCGGCCAAGAGTTGCAGGAGCTCGGCATCGTTCATCACTGCCGAGATTTTCTCCGCCATTTTGTTCATGTTGCGGTAGCTGCCCTGAAGCTTGAACGGCGGCTCGGTGCGGTACTGGTCGGCCTGGGCGGCACTGGCGATGTACTGCTGGTTGACCTTGAGCACCACGTCACGCACCTGCATCAGGCGCTGCAGGGTGGTGGTGATTTCGTTGATCTCGGCACCGCTGTAGCTGTGGCTCAGCTCGTTGCTGGAGAACGGCTTGCCTTCGGCCTTGGCGACAAAGCGATAGACGTCGGCCATGTCGCGGGTGGCCAACGGCGCCAACACCGGGTTGGAGGTCAGGCCGTTCTCGATGTAACTCAGGGAGAAGGACTCCTGCATGCCGCCCAGGGTGTCACCGAGGTTATAGATATCGGCCCGGTTGGCCAGCATGTCGGGGATCTTGAACACGTCGCCGGACTCGGTGTACGGGTTGCCGGACATCACCACGCAGAACTTCTTGCCGCGCATGTCGTAGGTCTTGGTGCGCCCCTTCCACACGCCTTCGATACGCCGGGTGCCGTCGCACAGCGAAATGAATTTCTGCAGGAACTCGGGGTGGGTGTGCTGGATGTCGTCGACATAGAGCATCACGTTGTTGCCCATTTCCAGGGCCAGGTTGAGTTTCTCCAGTTCCTGGCGCGAGGTGGCGTCCGGCGCCTGGGCCGGGTCCAGGGAACGCACCTCGTGGCCCAGGGCCGGGCCGTTGATCTTCATGAAGATCAGGCCCAGACGATGCGCCACGTATTCCATCAGGGTGGTTTTGCCGTAGCCCGGCGGCGAAATCAGCATCAGCAGGCCCATCAGGTCGGTGCGCTTGTTTTCGCCCACGGTGCCCATCTGCTTGGCCAGGTTGTCGCCGATCACGCCCAGGTAGACGTCGTTGATCAGCTTGTTACGCACAAACGAGCTCAATGGCCGCGGCTTGAACTCACTGAGGCGCAAGGCCTCGCGCTCGCGGCCGATGATGCCCTGGCGCAGCGCCTGGTAGCGCTGCAGGCCCGGCAGGAACTGCTGGCGGTGAGCGCGCAGGCGGGCAAAGAAATCATCCACGGCCAAGGACAGGCGACGCTCCTGGATGCGCGGGTGCTCGCCCATCAGGTTGTCGACGGCGAAGCGCAGGTCCACCTCGGTGATGCGCTTGGCCAGGTCATCGCTCAACAGCGACAGGGCCACGGCTTCGGGCACATAGGCCGCCAGCTCGGCGAACTCGCCGGCCGTGCACAGGCCCTGCAGCCAGTTGGCCGCCAGCGCCCACTGCGCCGCCGGACGCTCGGCCAGCCGGCCCAGGGCCTGCTGGTAGTCGTCCCACATGCGCGCGCCCTGCAGGCGCAACTTGAGCCCTTCCTGCAACTGCTTGGCGTACTTGCTGAAGGTGAACTCGATGCGCTCGGCGGCCAGCTCCTGCACCAGGTACTCGGCAGCCTCGTTGATCGCCGCGGGAGCCAGCCCCAACGGCTGTTGCGTGAGGAACGCCTGCATGGTCGCGAGGATCTCTTCCTGCAACTGGCGCAGCCCTTCACGGCGACCAAACAGTTGCTGGATGTGCCGGCTGGTACGCGCCCGCTCGGGCCATTGCGCCGGGCCTTCAAGGCTGCGCTGCTGATCCCAGAACAGGCTGGCGAAGGCCCGTGGCGCCGGGCTGTAGCTCAACAGCCCGGCGCTCTCGCGCAGGGGCAGCAACTGCACCAGGATCGCCGCGGCGTCATGGTCGTGGATGCCCTTCTCGTAGCCTTCCTTGTAACGCGGCGCGGCGAAGTCGCGGATCACCCGGGCCAGTTCGTCCGGTTGCGCCAGCAGCGGCTTGAGGCCGTCCAGGCTCAGGCCTTCCTGCCCGGCATCGGCGGCCTCCAGCACTTGGCCAGCGAGGTACTCGGCGCGGTACAGGGTTGCCGACTCGGACTCCAGCGCCACTTGCCAGAAGTCCTTGAGGGCTTCCAGTTCCGGGTCGCGCAGGGGTTCGAGGAAATCGGTACCGGTGAGGTGCAGGTGCAGCTCGTCGCCCCGGGGCATCAGGGTCAGGTCCAGCTCCTGGGTGTTGACGCTGAAGCGATGGCGCGGGCCAAGCTTGATGACGTTGCCGCCCTCTTCGAACAGCTCGGTCTTGTCGCGCAGGGCACGCACAGCCTGGTCGCGGGCGCCCTTGAGACGCGCCTCGACGTCATCGGCCTTGACGCTGTCCTTGAGCTCGCGCAGGCGCTCGGCCAGCTCCCGCAACTTGAGGATCAGCGGGTCGGCGGCGAAGAAGGCATTGAGTTCTTCGGCCTGGGTGAACTTGGCAGTGCGTCGGGTCAGGCTGTCGAGAATCCGCCGCGCGGCGTCCAGCAAGCCCTGGGCCTTGCGCTGGCGCTCGTCGAGCAGGGATTGCTTGTGGGCCTCGAAGGTTTCCAGCAACTCCTCACGCTTGCTGAGGATGTCACCGAGGAACTGTTCGTGATCGCCGAAACGGCTTTCCAACTCTTCCAACTGCACCAGCAGGCGCGACAGTTGTTCGTCGCAGCGCTCCGGGTCCTGGGCCTGGCCCAGGGCGTTGGTGATGCCTTGGCTGAAGAGTTTGAACTGGGCACCGAACTGGGCCACGGTTTCCGTGGAACCCAGGCCTTTGCGCCGCTGCTCGGCACGGGCCTTGGCCTGGTTCAGGCGGGCGTAGATTTCCGAGATGGATTCGATAATCCGGGTGCGCTGGGTGGCGTCGTCGATCTGCAGCGACGCCATCAGGCTGGAGAGCATGTCCAGGTCGGCCGCCATGGCCTGCAAGGCCCCCAGCGGCTCGGCCAGTTGGGCCACGGTTTCGGCTTTTTGCGCTTCGCTGTCGAGGCTTTCCAGGCGCGTGACGAACGGCTGCAACGCTTGCTCGCTGGCGAGGAAGGTGGCGGTGCCGGCGGCGGTGGTTTCCTGGGCCTTGAGCAGTTCGGCTTCCATGGCGTCGATGCGCGCCACGTCGATGTAGCGGTACTCACGGATGGTCAGCAACAGGCCGCGCTGGGCGGTGATGTTGTTGAGGGCATCGACAAAATTCTGCACCTGGTCCCAGCTGTCCACCAACAGGCCGGCGAGCAGGGCTTTCTGCTTCTCCTCGGCGCTGTGCATGGCCTGGCCGGACTGGCGGCGAATGCTTTCGACCTTCTCGTATTCATCGAGCACCAGCTCGGAGGTGGCGGCGATTTCCCGCAGCAGCGGCGCCAGCCCTTCGAGCTCGGAGCTGCCCAGCCAGTGATAGACGTCGAACAGGCGCCGGGTGTTCTGGCACAGCAGGGAGTAGCGCTGCACCGACACCGCGGAGGTGCCGATCTCGCGGCACAGGTCATAAAGGTCAGAGACGCTGCGCACCAGCTCGGCATTGCCGATACGCCCGAGGAAGCCGCTGCGGGCCGGTTGCCGGGCAGCGAACTCGTCGGTGAAGAACGGCGTCTGCCAGACCTGCATCGGGTGGACCCGAGTCGGCTCGTCGCCTTCGGCGGCAAAGATCACCATGCGCCCGTCTTCCAGACGCGCGTAACCATGGCCAAACACCGGGTTCTGCAACTGGCGGTTGATCATGTTGTAGGTCAGCAGCACCGAGCGACCCTGCTCGGGGTGGTAGAAGATGTACTGCACGTCTTCGCCATTGGGCGAGCGCACTGAGCGCTTGAAGCGCATGCCTTCCATGGACTGCTCGAAGGTCTTGTACTCGCCGCTCTGCAGGTAGTAGCCACCGGGGAAAATAATCCCGTGGTCTTCGGGCAGTTGCACGCAGGCCAGGCCGATGGCGTCGATGCGCTCCACCTGCCGGGTCAGGCTGTTGAACACCAGGTAGCGCCACTGCTCTTCGCGGTACGGCAGGACCTTGAGCAGGATCAGGCTGCCCAGGCGGGCGAATTCGATCTGCCCGTCGTCCAGGGACTGGGTCTTGTCCACCACCTCTTCGCGGTAGATGCCCAGGCCGTCCTCGGTGTTGTTCTCGACCTTGATGGTCAGGTCGCCGCCGAGGGTTTCGACGAACACCGTGTCGAGGATGTTCATATGCGGGAAGCGACCTTCCACCGCCATCTCGCGGGTGGCCTTCTTCCACTCGAAATCAAAAGGCGCCGGCAAGGCGATGTCGCGCTCGCCGCGGTTGTCGATGTAGCGCACGTCGCGCCCATCCAGGGAGATGGTCCAGCGGAACACTCGAATATCGGTGATGCGCTCGCCAATCTGAAAACTCGCCAGCAGCTTGCCGTCACGGATGGCCAACTGCAGCAGGCGAGTGTTCTTGTAATAGGTGTACAGCTCGTTGAAATCGTTGAGGAAGCCCTGGGCATTGAGGAATGTGCCTTCCAGGGGCACCGATTCCGCCTCGTAGCCTTCGCCCTCCTCCACCAGCCGGTAGAGGGAGAACACGTCGGCCACATGGGTTTCTTTCTTCAGGCCGATAAACACGTTGTAGCCGAACAACAGGCAGTCGCCGACCTGGACGATGTCCCGGGCGATGCAATTGTTCTCAGTGCGGATCCGTACCCGCCCGAGCACGTCCATGTGGCTGCTGCCGAACTCTTCGAGTCGCTGCTGGTTGAGGCCTTCGGCGGTTTGCCGCAGGCGCTGGCCCTGTTCCAGCAGGCGCTTGTGCAGCACCTCATAGGCGCCGCCTTCGGCGACCGCCTTGTCCAATACATCCTGTGGTGGAGTTGCGACTTGAGCGTCCGACATCGTGGCCTTCCTGGATCTACGGCGGGGTACAAAAAACGGCGGTCAGCCTCCCACCCTGCGCGCCACGACCTTGAAGGGCCTTGTGCGCAGAATGGGCGGCTACCGATCAGCGTGGGGTTCAGGCCCCGGCGGCAGGTGTTTCGACTTCAACGTTGCGCTCGGTGGCAGCGGCCGCTACCGCAGCAGCGACTGCCGGTGCAGCCTTGCCGTTGAGCAGGCGGGCCAGCACGTCCTGGACCACCGGGCTCTTGCCCACCACGCCTTCGATGGCCTTGCCCACCGACAGCGACTTGGCGAACGAGTTGAAGAAGTCGCCTTCGCCACCGACGATCTCGATCTTCGCCTTGCTGAGGGCTGCAGACAGCACCTCGGCCTGGTCCTTGGCGATTTCCTTGTTGGCGGCGATGGCAGCCATGGCCTCCTCGAAGTTCTTCTCCAACTGCATGCGGAACTCTTCGTGGGCACGGGCGCTGTCGCTGAGGGCGTCGAGGGCACCGAACTTCTTGCCCAGGCCTTCGGCTTCGGCGTTCAAGCGTTGCAGCAAGACGTCGGCTTCGGCCGAACCCAGGTCCTTGGTGGCCTTGGCCTTGGCCGCGCCCAGTTGTTCTTCGCCACGGGCCTGAGCGCCGAGTTTTTCTTCCATGACCTTGGCTTCGGCCAGGCCGTCTTTTTCCTTGGCAGCGGCCTGGGCTTCCATCACCCGGGCATCAGCCAAACCTTTTTCCTGCTCGCCACGGGCTTCGGCAATCAACTGCTCGCCACGCACGCGCGCCTGGGCCAGACCTTCTTTTTCCTGGGCGGCGGCGGTGACTTCCAGCACCCGCGCATCGGCCAGGCCAGGCGCAGCGCGCTCGGCTTCCAGGCCTTCGGCCAGGCGTTTCTTGGCTTCGGACTGTTTGGCAGCCGCTTCCAGTTCGGCCTGGGCCAGGTTGTTGATTTCCACGGCGCGGTGCTTGGAACGGGTTTCGTCGGCTTCGGCTTGCTTGACCTGGCGCACCAGGTCCTGCTCGGCTTCGGCCTGGGCCTGGATCACCACCACTTGCTTGGCGCGCTCGGCTTCGGAAATTTCACGCACTTCCTTGATGCGCTCTTCTTCCTGGGCCACGGTCTTCTCGACCGCCACGCGCTCACGGATCACCGTGGCAATGTTCTTGCGCTGTTCTTCCAGGGCTTTCTCTTTCTCAATGCGTTGCAGCTCGACTTCACGCTCGCGGGCAACCACTTCCAGGTCACGGGCACGGGTGACTTTTTCCACCTCGATGACCACGGCGCGCTGGCGGTTCTGCTGGGCCACTTCGACTTCGCGCTGATGGTTCTCGGTGCGCACGTCGATTTCCTGCTGGGAATTGATGCGCGCTTGCTCGGCCTTGAGGCGTTCCTCTTCCTTGACCTTGGAGGTCTCGGCTTCCTCACGGGCGCGGATGGTTTCGATCTCGCGCTTCTGCCGGGCTTCGGCGTCGGCCTGCTGGCGCTCAAGGGACAGCGAAGCTTCACGGGTCTCGACGTTTTTCTTCTGGATCGCCAGTTCCTGGTTGCGCTCCAGTTCGTTGGTGATGACGTTCTGCGCCGCCGTCAGCTCGGTGATCTTGCGGATACCTTCGGCGTCGAGAATGTTGCTCGGATCCAGGGAGTGCTTGGCGGTCTGTTCCAGGTAGTCGATGGCCACGTCTTCCAGCACATAACCGTTCAGGTCGTTGCCGATGATCTCGATGATGCGGTCACGGAAATCCTGGCGGTTTTCGAACAGCTGGACGAAGTCGAACTGCTTGCCCACGGTCTTCAGCGCTTCGGAGAACTTGGCGTTGAACAACTCGTTGACGGCCGCGCGGTCGGAGGCACGGTCGACGCCGATGGCCTTGGCCACCTTGAGCACGTCTTCCTGGGTTTCATTGACCCGCAGGTAGAAGGCCACGGTGATGTCGGCACGCATGTTGTCGCGGCAGATCAAACCGTCCTTGGCGCGGCGGTCGACTTCCAGGGTGATCAAGGAGATACGCATGAACTCCTTGAGGTGGATGACCGGGTACACCAGGGCGCCGGTGAAGTGCACCTTGGGCGTCGAGGACATGTCGTTGACGATCAGCGCCGTGCCTTGCGGGACCTTGATGTAGAAGGCCTTGAACAGGGCCAGCAGGCCGACCACCACCAGGACCACGAGGCCGATCCCGAACAGGATGGGCAGCAACGAGGGTAAGTTCATTCCAATCAATCTCCTTTGATCTGAGGGAGTCGGGGTCAGATGCCCCGGAACTCTTCCTCGGTAATGACCCGATAGGCGTGTTGCGCCTCCAGATACTCCAGTAACACGACGCGATCGCCGCGTTTGAATGCATGTTTCTCATCGGCCCGCACGCGCAGGATCAACCCCGCGCCGCCGTTTTCCAGGACCGCCTCGCCGTGTTCCAGGGTCACCCGGCCACTGCGCACCACGGCGGTCTGCCCCAGCACCGAAGTGCTGGTGGTGGCTTCCAATTTACGAAACAGGGGCCGCAGGGGGCTGCAGATAAATGCGCTGATGGGCGCCGCGAGGAACAGTGCCACGCCCGCCACCAGCACGCCCAGGGGGTAACGCAGCCACCCCAGGGGCAACTGGCTGAGGACGAAGAGTTCGGTGAAATAGCTGATGAACCAGCTGAAGAAGAACAGCAGGGTCAGGACCACCGTGACAGGCAGCCCGTTGAGCTTGAACTTGATCAGCAAACCCGCCAGGCCGTCGGCATGGCCGGAGCCTTCGAGCACCGAGTCGACCTCGATGTCCAGCAGGTCCACCTCGACCATGCCCAGGGCCACGACGATCCAATAGATGAACGCCAGGCTCAGCAGGAAGCTGAACAGCACGGTGGGAAACGACAGTACCGTCTGCAGAAAGATTTCCATTGCTTTCCTAATCCATGAAAAAAGCCGGCAGTGGCCGAACGGCCACGCCTTGTCACACGTCCGTTCAGGCCTTGCCCTGGGCCCTCAAGCGCTCCAGCACACTGTTGGCACTGGTGTCGTCGGCGACGATGCCCGCCGCCCGCAGCTTGGCATCCAAGGCATCATCGACAGTGCCTTGGGCGGCAAGTTCAGCCGCTGCTTCCATTTGCGCCGCGCGCTCGGCCTGTTTGAGCTTGATACGCTCCAAGGACTCCACCGCCGTGTGCAACTTGCTCTGGGAACCGCCGTAGCGCTGGGCCACGGCCAACTGGGCCTTCTGCACACTTTCCGTGGCCTTGACCGTATCCACTTGTTGTTTCAAATGCTTGATGTTGCTTTCGGTTTGGCTCACCGCCTTGCGCAGTTGCCCGACATTGAGCGCCAGGGCTTCAGCCTGCTCGCGTTCGCTTGCCAGTTCACGCTCCAGATTGGCGATCTTTTCCGCCACTTCCAGGGCCAGGCTTTCATTGCCGGCGTCCAGAGCCTTGAGGGCATAGCTCTCGTATTCCACGACTTTGGCGGCGCTGCCCTGGGCGCGCTCAGCGGCCAGCTTCTGCCGGGCCATGATTTCCGCCAAGGCCGCCTTGGACACACGCAACTGCTGATCGGCGTCGCGGATTTCCTGATCGAGGATGCGCAGCGCCTGGCTGTCCGCCAGGGCTTCGCCGGCTTCGTTGACACCGCCGCGCAGGGCGCTGAGCAACTTGCTCCAAACGTTCATGGGCATTCCTCCAAGTCAGGCCCGGGCCTGCAGATAACCTTCGTAGGCCTCGGTGGCGCGAATTACGTTGCCGGCCAAGGTCTCGATTTCAAACAGCACGTTGGACAGGATCGAAGTCGCGCTGAGGGCGCCGAACATGATGTAGCAGCGCTCGCCGCCTGGCAGCGTATCCAGGCCAATGCTCGACAGCGGGAACAGTTGGCGGCTCAGCAACACCTCTTCGTTGAAGGCACTGGCGTCGCTCACCTCGCTTTGGGGCCAGAGCAATGCCTCCACCAGAATCTGCTCGCCTTGCACGGCGACGAACAACGGCAGGTCACCGTATTCGCGCATGGTCACGTGCAAGCTGGGCTCGGCGCCTTCGAGCAATTCGATGCTGGCTTCGCCGCTACTGAACAAGTCAGTGGCAGCCAAAGCCTGGCAGAGCGTCGGGGCGTTCCAGACCTGAGGCATGCTGATCTCTCCATCCTGATCCAAAGAGGCCAAACCGTTGGCGGGCTGGCGCAAATGTCTTTCCACTGCCAGCAACGCCTGGGCATGCTCGGGCAGTATCCAGATTTCCTTTTTCACCAGGCCCTGATCACGCAGGCGCTGGCGAAATAATCGCTGGTAATGGGCTGAGGACTTGGTGTGCATGGGCAGAGACTAAAACATCACATGTAATTTTTTCAACACATCACATGTGATTAATGCGAAGGGATTCACACGCAGACAGCCGAACACCCCGGAACAGGTCCGGAAGCCGCAGATAAGGGGATGGTGAACATGACACGCGAACCTCTCCCTGGTTTTTTGACGGCGTACATTCCATGACAGGCGGCAATTAAACCCGCTGCCGATGGGAATGAGAAGCCGAAAAACCTCAAAACCGCCGGGACACCGAGGAAAAGCCCTCGGCCGACGGCTGCCTAAACCACCCTCAATGGTCTAGGCTAGGCGGATTTTCCTGCCTCGCGGACGCCCCATGAACAGCCTCAGCAAGCCCCTCGCCGGATTGAAAGTCATCGAACTCGGCACCCTGATCGCCGGCCCCTTCGCTTCGCGCATCTGCGCCGAGTTCGGAGCCCAAGTGATCAAGGTCGAATCCCCCGATGGCGGCGATCCGCTGCGCAAGTGGCGCAAGCTGTATGAAGGCACCTCCCTGTGGTGGTTCGTCCAGGCCCGCAACAAGCAGTCCCTGACCCTCAACCTCAAGCACCCTGAAGGCCTGGCGATCCTCAAGCAACTGCTGGGGGACGCTGACATCCTGATCGAGAACTTCCGCCCAGGCGTCCTAGAGAAACTCGGCCTGAGCTGGGAAACCCTGCACGCCCTTAACCCCAAACTGGTGATGGTACGCCTGTCCGGGTTCGGCCAGACCGGCCCAATGAAAGACCAGCCGGGCTTCGGTGCCGTGGGTGAATCCATGGGCGGCTTGCGCTACATCACCGGCTTCGAGGACCGCCCGCCCGTGCGCACCGGGATCTCCATCGGCGACTCGATTGCCGCGCTGTGGGGCGTGATCGGCGCGCTGATGGCCCTGCGTCATCGCGAAGTCAACGGCGGCCAGGGCCAGGTGGTGGATGTGGCGCTGTACGAGGCGATTTTCGCCATGATGGAAAGCATGGTGCCGGAGTTCGACGTGTTCGGTTTTATCCGCGAACGCAGCGGCAATATCATGCCCGGCATCACCCCCTCCTCCATCCACACCAGCGCCGACGGTCGTCACGTACAGATCGGCGCCAACGGCGATGCCATCTTCAAGCGCTTCATGCTGATCATCGGCCGCGAAGACCTGGCCAACGACCCGGCGCTGGCCAGCAACGATGGCCGCGACACGCGCCGTGACGAGTTGTATGGGGTGATCGATCGCTGGGTCAGTTCGCTGCCGCTGGAGCAGGTCTTGCATCAGTTGAACCTGGCCGAAGTGCCCGCCAGCCAGATCTTCAGTGCCGAGGATATGTTCAAGGACCCACAGTTCCTGGCCCGGGAAATGTTCCTCCAGGCCAAGCTGCCCGATGGTAAAGATTTCAAGATGCCGGGGATTGTGCCGAAATTATCAGAGACACCTGGTTCCTGTGACTGGGTGGGCCCGGAACTCGGCGAACACAACACCCAGGTACTGAATGCACTGGGGTACGACGCGCAACAGATCAGCCGCCTGCGTGAAGACGGGGCGATCTAGGCCTGCACCCACGACCCGATGATTGTTTTTCCATAGAGGATCCCCCCTGATGGACTCACCCGGCAGACGGCCAAAGATAAGCGTGACACGCCTATTGCCCATGCTGCTGGCGCTGAGCGGGTTTCCACAGCTCAGCCAGGCCAAAGACACCTTGATCTGGCTGCTGCGAGATTTGCCGCCGACCACGATTTTCGAAGGACCGCAACGAGGCCAGGGCGTCATCGACCAGACTCTGCCAGCGCTGATCGCCAGCCTGCCGGAGTACGAGCACAACGTGATCCATGTCAACCGCGCCCGCGGCACACAGATGCTCAAGGACCAGCCCTTTGCCTGTGACCCGTCGCTGATTTTGACGCCGGCGCGGGCCCAGTGGCTGCTGTTTTCCAAGACCAGTTTCCGCGCCTTCAGCAACGGCCTGGCCGTGCTGCGCCGCGACCATGCGAGCCTGCAACCCTTTGTCAAAGACGGGCGCGTCGACCTCAGCGCACTGCTCGCCAGTGGCGCCCACAGCGTCGGCGTGGTTGCCGAGCGCAGCTACGGGGAACCGATCGACAGCCTCTTGCAACGGGCCCCAGCCGACGCCCTGACCAGCCATTACGGCAACAGCGCCATTGGCAATCTGCTGCAGATGCAGCGCCTGGGACGCCTGAAGACGCTGCTGGGCTATCAGACCGAAATCCGCTTCCAGGCCCAGCAACAAGGGCTCAACCCCGACGAACTGGAGTTCTACCCGATCCAGGGCATGCAGAAGTATCAATCGGTGCACGTGGGGTGTTCGAAGACCGCCCAGGGCCAGCACGCCATCGAGCGCATCAACCAGACCTTGCTGGAGCTGCGGGAAAAGACCCTGGTGGAGCTCTATGCCATCTGGCTGGACCCGACCACGCGCGAAGAATACCGCCAGGACGCCGCGGCTTTTTTTCGCGACACCCGGGAATAAACCCAAACGCCAGGCAAAAAGAAACCCCGAGAAGTGGGGAGACGACTCGGGGTTAAACGTGATCTTCAAAGAGATCCGTATCAACAAGCGACAAGCACCGGAGCACAATGCTCGCTCTTGCTGATACGGGGTCTGACTGGTTAAACAGCGGGAAGGTTCCGTAAAAATTGATCAGCTACCGCGATGGAAGCTTTTCTCCAGGGCAGCATTGCGCAAAGCGGCCACCACACAAGGCTCAAGGCGGCCTTCGGCGATCAGCACATCACGGTGCAGCCCATCGACCACATCGGTCAGCAAACGCTTATCGGTGAGCTGGGCCTGATTGACCTCCCGCTCGACAACAATCGCGCCCAGCGCGTTCTTCAGGGTGACCAGGCATTCGCCGTGTGCACCCGACGGGGTCAGAGTCACTTGATACGGGCTCAAAGCTTCACCCAACAACAGGCTGATACTTTCCATCTCGATCACCACTCAATAGTCCGAAAACAAGTGCCTAAGGGCGTGTCCACAATAAATGACCACCGGCCCGAGAGGAAAGTTCGTCGTGTGCAAAAGCCATCAGGGCTTGCAGTCTGTCGAGCATGCACGGCAAAGATGACAGGGATAAAACAACGGCAGGCCGCTGACCACCGGCCAGTTATCGCGCCCATAAAAAAACCCGTCGCCAGACGGGTTTTTCAAACCAGCGCCGTTCAATCAATCAGAGCGGCTTGCCCCGATTGCCGTGCTGGCTGACAAAGCTCTGAACGGCCTTCAGGTCATTGGCCAGAACGGTGCAACGCTCATCGCGCTCGAACAGGTCGGCCAGGTGCGCCGGCAACTCCAGGGCTTTGCCGATACCGGCCTTCTCCACAGCCTCCGGGAACTTGACCGGGTGCGCGGTGCCCAGGATCACCATCGGGATGTCCAGGCTGCGACGGCACTCGCGGGCCGCTTTCACGCCGATAGCGGTGTGCGGGTCCAGCAGCTCGCCGCTTTGGGCAAAGACTTCAGCGATGGTTTCGCAGGTTTGCGCATCGTCCACCGCCAGGGAGTCGAACAGCTTGCGCGCTTCGCTCCAACGGTCCTGGTCGACACTGAAACCGCCACCCTGCTTGAAGGTTTCCATCAGGCCCGCCAAGGCCGCACCGTTGCGACCGTGAAGGTCAAACAACAGGCGCTCGAAGTTCGACGACACCATGATGTCCATGGACGGCGACAAGGTGGCGTGCAGGGTTTCCTTGACGTACTGATTGCCGCTCATGAAACGGTGCAGGATGTCGTTGCGGTTGGTGGCGACGATCAACTGGTTGATCGGCAGCCCCATATTGCGCGCCAGGTAGCCGGCGAAGATGTCGCCGAAGTTGCCGGTCGGCACGGAGAACGCCACGGAACGAGCCGGGCCGCCCAACTGCAGGGCTGCGTGGAAGTAGTAGACGATCTGGGCCATGATCCGCGCCCAGTTGATCGAGTTCACTGCTACCAGGCGCGTGCCCTTGAGGAAGCTCTGGTCGGCGAAGCTGTTCTTGACCATTTCCTGGCAGTCATCGAAGTTGCCCTCGATGGCGATGTTGTGGATGTTGTCGCCGAACAGCGTGGTCATCTGCCGACGCTGCACTTCGGACACACGGTTGTGCGGGTGCAGGATGAAGATGTCGACGTTTTCGCAGTGCTTGCAACCTTCAATGGCCGCCGAACCGGTATCGCCGGAGGTAGCACCCAGGATCACCACACGCTCGCCACGCTTGGCCAGCACATAGTCCAGCAGACGACCCAGCAGTTGCAGGGCAAAGTCCTTGAACGCCAGGGTCGGGCCGTGGAACAGCTCCAACACCCACTCGTTGCCGTTCAACTGGCGCAGTGGCGCCACGGCACCATGGGCGAAGACGCCGTAGGTTTCTTCCAGGATCTTTTTGAAGTCCGCATCCGGGATGCTGCCGGTGACGAACGGGCGCATGACCCGGAACGCCAACTCGTGATAGGGCAGACCGGCCCAAGAAGCGATTTCTTCCTGGGTGAAGCGCGGCAGGTTTTCCGGCACATAGAGGCCGCCATCGCTGGCCAGGCCGGCCAGCAGGACATCTTCAAAATTCAGGGCCGGTGCCTGGCCGCGAGTACTGATATAGCGCATGGGGGCAAACCTTTGGTTTGAGCGACAAGCTCCAAGTTTCAAGCCACAAGTCAAAGCCGATCAGCTTCCAACTTGCCGCTTACGGCTTGCAGCTTGCCGCTGCTTCATTAATTCAAATGTTCGACGCGGATACGGACCACTGGGCCGACAACGCCCTGCAGGGCTTCCAGCGCGGTGATCGCATCGTTGATGTGCTGTTCCTGAACCCGATGGGTCAGCAGGATCATCGGCACCAGGCCGTCCTGCTCTTCCACTTCTTTCTGCATGATCGATTCGATATTGATGCCGCGCTCCGAGAGGATGCTCGCCACCTGGGCCAACACGCCCGGGTGATCCTTGGCTTGAATCCGCAGGTAGTAGGCGCTCTCGCAGGCTTCGATCGGCAGGATCGGGTGATCCGACAACGAGTCCGGCTGGAAGGCCAGGTGCGGCACGCGGTTTTCCGGGTCGCTGGTCATGGCGCGAACCACGTCCACCAGGTCAGCCACCACCGAGGAAGCCGTCGGCTCCATACCGGCACCGGCGCCGTAGAACAGGGTCGAACCGGCGGCGTCACCGTTGACCATCACGGCGTTCATCACCCCGTTGACGTTGGCGATCAGGCGATCGGCCGGAATCAGGGTCGGGTGCACCCGCAGCTCGATACCGGCGTCGGTGCGACGCGCCACGCCCAGGTGCTTGATGCGATAACCCAGGGCTTCGGCGTAGTTCACATCAGCCGTGGTCAGGCGAGTGATGCCTTCGGTGTAGGCCTTGTCGAATTGCAGCGGAATACCAAAGGCGATGGACGCCAGGATGGTCAGCTTGTGGGCCGCGTCGATGCCCTCGACGTCGAAGGTCGGATCGGCTTCGGCGTAACCCAGGGCTTGCGCCTCGGCCAGCACGTCTTCGAAAGTACGGCCCTTCTCACGCATCTCAGTAAGGATGAAGTTGCCCGTCCCGTTGATGATGCCCGCCACCCAGTTGATGCGGTTGGCCGACAAGCCTTCACGGATGGCCTTGATCACCGGAATACCGCCGGCCACCGCAGCTTCGAAAGCCACGATCACGCCCTTCTCCCGGGCCTTGGCAAAAATTTCGTTGCCGTGGACAGCGATCAGCGCCTTGTTTGCGGTGACCACGTGCTTGCCGTTGTCGATGGCCTTGAGCACCAGCTCACGGGCCACGGTGTAGCCACCCACCAGTTCGATGACGATATCGATCTCGGGGTTGGTGGCGACGGCGAAGACATCGTTGGTAATCGCAATACCGGTCGTCTGGAACTGAGGCTTTGGCGTACGCGTAGCAATTTGTGCTACCTGGATTCCACGCCCGGCACGGCGGGCAATCTCCTCGGCGTTACGCTGAAGTACGTTTAAGGTACCGCCACCGACAGTACCCAGCCCACAGATGCCTACTTTGACCGGATTCACTCTGAACTCCCCATAAAACGCCGACTCAAGGTCGGCCGTGGAAACAACCGCGATCAACGCGGTTCTCTATTAATGACCCGCCAATCGCAACCGGCGCGCCATGATCGTCAAAGGCTTAGCGTGACGATGCAGGATTATTTCGCACCCAGCGCCAGTTTGGCCACTTGCGGTGCAGGCTGGTAGCCCGGAATGACTTGGCCATCGGCCAAAACGATGGCCGGCGTACCGTTCACGCCAATGGACTGGCCCAGGGCGAATTGCTTGGAAACCGGGTTGGCGCACTTGGCGGCCTTGATTTCCTTGCCATCGACCATCTTGTCCATCGCGGCTTTCTTGTCCGCCGAGCACCAGACCGCTTGCAGTTGTTCGTCACCCGGCGAACCCAGGCCCTGGCGCGGGAACGCCACATAACGCACTTCGACGCCCATTTTGTTCAGCTCGGGCACTTCGGCGTGCAGTTTGTGGCAGTACGGGCAGGTGGTGTCGGTAAAGACGGTGATATGGGTCTTGGTCTCGCCAATGGCCGGATAGACCACCGTTTCTGCGACCGGAATGTTGTTGATCAACTTGGAGACGCCCAGGCGCTCGGTTTTTTCAGTCAGGTTGACCGGTTTGCCGTCCTTGAGCTGGAACAGATACCCCTGCATCACGAACTGGCCGTCAGCGCTGGCATAGAGCACGCGACTGCCCTTGAGCTTGACTTCATACAGGCCCGGCAGCGGGCTGGCGCTGATGCTTTCCACGGGCACTTCGAGCTGCAGGCTTTCGAGGCTCTTGCGAATGGTTTTCTCGGCGGCGTCATCGGCACAGGCGAAGGTACTGACCAACGCGATGGCGGCGGCAGCAAAAATCTGGGTCAAGCGCATGGAAACTCCTGAAGACGGGCAAAGGGGGCGACTCAAACGCCCTTTTTGCAAACCGGCAAAGCCTATCACATCTGGTTGCGAGGGCCGACTCCGGCTGACGCAAGTGCTTTTACAGAGGTCGATTATCGATCAACCACGAGGGTGATGCTTGGCGTGCAGCTCTTGCAGGCGCGCCCGAGCCACGTGGGTGTAGATCTGCGTGGTCGACAGGTCGCTGTGCCCCAGCAGCATTTGCACCACCCGCAGGTCGGCACCGTGGTTGAGCAAGTGCGTGGCGAAAGCATGGCGCAAGGTGTGGGGCGACAACGATTTGCCGATCCCGGCCACCTTGGCCTGGTGCTTGATACGGTGCCAGAAGGTCTGGCGCGTCATCTGCTCGCCGCGCAGGCTGGGGAACAGCACATCACTGGGGCGCCCGCCGAGCAACTCGGCGCGTGCATCGCGCATGTAGCGCTCGACCCAGACGATGGCCTCTTCCCCCATGGGCACCAGGCGCTCCTTACTGCCCTTGCCCATGACTCGCAACACGCCCTGGCGCAGATTGACCTGTTCCAGGGTCAGGCTGATCAACTCGGTCACCCGCAATCCGCAGGCGTAGAGCACTTCGAGCATGGCCCGGTCACGCTGGCCGATGGCCTCGCTCAGATCCGGCGCGGCCAGCAGGGCTTCGACATCGGCTTCAGACAGGGACTTGGGCAGAGGGCGACCCAACTGGGGCATGTCGACCCGCAGGGTTGGGTCCACGGCGATCAGCTTTTCACGCAGCAGGTAGCGGTAGAAGCCCCGCACGCCCGACAGAAAACGCGCCGTAGAACGGGGCTTGTAGGCCTTTTCTACGCGCCAGGCCAGGTGATCGAGGATCAGTTCGCGCCCTGCATTCTCCAGGGCCAGCCCCTGCTCCAGCAGCCAGCCGTTGAACAGTGCCAGGTCACTGCGATAGGCATCACGGGTGTTGTCCGAGAGGCCTTTTTCCAACCACAGGGCATCGAGAAATCGGTCTATCAGGGGGTGATCGACAGCGGCCATAAACACTCGAAAGGCGCGCCCTTGGGCCACGCGAAAAAAACAAATGAACTGCATGCAGGGTCGCTAGTCTTTCATAGCCGGCCATTTCAAGAAACAGGGAGCGTCAATGAACGAACAACAGATTCTGTTGGCCTTCGGCGGCATCGGCGTCGCCGCGCTGGGCTGTCAGTGGCTGGCCTGGCGCCTGAAGCTGCCGGCGATTCTTTTTCTGCTGCTCAGCGGCATCCTGGCCGGGCCCGTGCTGGGCTGGCTCGACCCTCAGGAAATGTTCGGCCCCTTGCTGATGCCGCTGGTTTCCCTGGCGGTGGCGCTGATTCTGTTTGAGGGCAGCCTGACCCTGCACCTGTCGCAATGGCGTGAAATCGGCAGCGTGGTCCGCCGCCTGGTGACCCTCGGCGCGCTGTCCACCTGGGCCGTGATCACCCTGGCCACCCACTGGTTGCTGGGTTTCGACTGGATGCTGGCCTTGCTGTTCGGGACCCTGACCCTGGTCACCGGACCGACGGTGATTGTGCCGATGCTGCGGGTGGTGCGCCCCAAGGCGTCGATCGCCAATATCCTGCGCTGGGAAGGCATCGTCATCGACCCCATCGGCGCCTTGCTGGCGGTGGTGGTCTACAGCTTCATCATTGCCAGCGCCACTGGCGACGGGCTGAGCCACAGCCTGCTGACCTTCGGTGGAGTGATTCTTTGCGGCAGCCTGTTCGGCATCGCCGGCGGCTGGGTGCTCGGCACCATCATCCGACGCCAATGGCTGCCGGAGTACCTGCACAACCTGGCGAGCCTGGCCGGTGTGCTGGGGATTTTCATCGCGTCCAACCAGGTGATGCACGAGTCCGGGCTGCTGGCGGTCACCCTGATGGGCATGTGGATGGCCAATATGAAGGGCGTGGACGTGCGACACATCCTGCACTTCAAAGAAAACCTCAGCGTACTGCTGATTTCCGGGCTGTTTATCCTGCTGGCGGCGCGCCTGGATCTTAACGCCCTGATTGCCCTGGGGCCGCTGGTGCTGATTCTGCTGCTGGTGATCCAACTGATCGCCCGCCCACTGAATGTGCTGCTGTCCACGGCGGGGTCGAGCCTTAACTGGCGGGAGCGGGCCTTGCTGGCCTGGATTGCTCCACGGGGGATCGTCGCCGCCGCGGTGTCCGCGATCTTCGCCATCCGCCTGGACGAAGCCGGCCATGAGGGGGCGTTGCTACTGGTGCCACTGACCTTCGCCGTGATCATCGGCACGGTGGTCCTGCAAAGCGCCACCGCACGCCCGCTGGCGCGCCTGTTGAAAGTCGCCGAACCAGCCCCCAGCGGCTTCCTGATCGTTGGTGCCAACGGCCCGGCGCGCATCATGGGCAAAGCCTTGCAACAACTGGGCTGCCGCGTGCTGCTGACCGACTCCAGCTGGGAAAACATCCGCGCCGCCCGCATGGAAGGCTTGCCAACGTACTTTGGCAACCCGGCTTCCCAGCACGCCGACGCCCACCTCGACCTAGTGGGGCTGGGCCACCTGCTGGCGCTGTCACCCTCCGGCGAACTGAACACCCTGGCGGCGATGCGCTTTCGCCATGAATTCGGCCACCAACGCCTATTCACCCTGGCCAACAGCCAGGAGAGCCGCCGCACCGACAAACACCGCGCCAGTCATGAACATCGGGGGCAACTGCTGGGCAACGAAGCCCTGACCTACACCAAACTGGCGAGCCTGCTGGGCCAGGGCGCCGAGCTGTACAGCACGCACCTGACCGAGGCTTTTGGCTGGGACGACTACCAAGCCCTGCATGGCGAACGAGCCACCTTGCTGTTCGCCCGGGACGGCAATGGATGGGTCCACGTGATCACACCCGACAGCAGTCTCAAGCCAACTTCGGGCTGGACCTTACTGGCCCTGATCCAACCTGAAACCCCGCGAGCGCCTACATGAAGCCTGGGAGCACCGGCACGGGGCGCTTGTCGTCATCGATAGCGACAAAACTGAACAGGCCATGGATGGCTTTCTCACGCCCGTCACAACTCATGCTTTCAACAAACACCTCCACCTCGACCTTGAGGCTGGTATTGCCCACCTTCACCACCGTCCCGACCAACTCGACAATCGAGCCGGCCGCAATCGGGTGATTGAAATCGATACGGTCGGTCGACACCGTCACCAGCGGCAGCCGACAGAAGCGTGTCGCGGCGATGAACGACACTTCGTCCATCCAGGCCAGGGCGGTGCCGCCGAACAGGGTGTTGTGGTGATTGGTGGTGGACGGGAATACTGCCTTGGTCACGCGGGTCACCGAGAGCTCGGTGCGGCGCTGGATTTCTTGCTCGCGAGGGGACATGGATCGACTGCCTGAAACACTAAAAAGGGATAAATGACGGGCAACAAAAAAGCAGCCCGTAGGCTGCTTTTTTCTGCATCGGAAGCTGGACTTAAACCAGTTTTTCCTTGATGCGAGCTGCTTTACCCGACAGGTCACGCAGGTAGTACAGCTTGGCTTTACGCACGTCACCGCGACGCTTGACCGACATGCTGTCGATTTGCGGGCTGTAGGTCTGGAAAGTACGCTCTACGCCAACACCGTTGGAGATTTTACGTACGGTGAACGCGCTGTTCACACCGCGGTTGCGCTTGGCGATTACTACGCCTTCGAACGCCTGCAGACGCGAACGATCACCTTCCTTCACTTTCACCTGAACGATGATGGTATCGCCCGGGGCAAAGGTAGGGATTTCTTTGGTCATCTGCTCTGCTTCGAGTGCAAGGATGATTTTGTTGGTCATGCTGTGCTCCTAAGGTAAATCGTCTGACTTACCATCGATACGTTGTTAACTATCGTCCCGCTCGCGGAGATATTCCTCGAGCAGCTTCTTCTCTTCTCCAGAAAGCGAGCGGCTTTCCAGAAGATCGGCGCGTCGTTCATAGGTCCGACCAAGGGACTGCTGTAAACGCCAACGCCGGATATGTGCGTGATTGCCACTTAGCAACACGTCGGGAACACGCTGATCCGCATACACCTCCGGTCGGGTGTAGTGCGGGCAATCCAGCAGACCATCCGTGAAGGAATCTTCCTCCGCGGAATCCGCATGCCCTAAAGCTCCAGGCAGCAGTCGCGTAACCGCATCAATCAGGACCATCGCCGGCAGCTCGCCACCGGAAAGTACATAGTCGCCAATCGACCACTCTTCATCGACATGAGCCTCAATAAAACGCTCGTCAATGCCTTCATAGCGACCGGCAATCAGGATCAATGCATCCTCATTCGCCAAATCGCGTACCGCCGACTGATTCAGCTGGCGGCCTTGGGGCGACAGGTAAATCACCTTCGCACCCTCCCCGGCTGCGTTTCTGGCCTGAACCAGTGCATCTTCCAGGGGCTTGATCTTCATCACCATGCCAGGGCCACCGCCAAACGGGCGATCGTCCACAGTGTGATGTCGATCCGTTGTGTAGTCTCGCGGATTCCAACAGGTGAGCTGCAAGAGCCCCTGTTTCACCGCGCGGCTGGTTATGCCGTAATCGCTGATGGCGGAAAACATCTCGGGAAACAAACTGATCACTTCTACGCGCAAGTTAGCCACGCTTAGAAGTCCGCATCCCATTCCACCTTCATCTCGCCTGCCGCCAGGTCGACGCTCAACACACATTGCTCCGTATAGGGCAACAAGCGTTCACGATCATCCAGGCTGCCAACGCAAGGCTTAACCACCATTACATCGTTCGAGCCAGTCTCCAGCAGGTGATCGATTTTCCCGAACAGTTGTCCGTGAGTGTCGATGACCTTGAGACCTTCCAGCTGGTACCAGTAGTACTCGCCGTCGGTCAGCTCAGGGAACAGGTTACGCGGCACGCAGATCTCATAACCGGCCAGAAGACGCGCTTCTTCACGATCATCGAGACCCTTGAGCTTTGCGACCAGGAACTTGTCATTCCCGCGTCCGCTGACCAGCTCAACCTGTTTCACGCTACCTTCGCGCTTGAGCGTCCAGGTTTTGTAGTCCAACAGGTTTTTAATCGGATCAGTAAAGGAATACACCTTCACTTCGCCGCGAACGCCATGAACAGAATAGATTTTGCCAATAACGATCAAATCATCAGCAGGAGCAGGCGTCGCGTTCATAGGGTTCAGGCTGCAGCCTTAGCCGATTCCTTCAGCAACTGAGCAACACGCTCAGAAGGCTGTGCACCAACGCTCAGCCAGTAGGCTACGCGCTCTTGGTTCACGGACAGGCGGACTTCTTGACCACGAGCGATCGGGTTGAAGAAGCCTACTTGTTCCTTGTGCGAACCGTCGCGTGGGTTGCGGCTGTCGGTCACGGTCAAGTGGTAAAACGGGCGCTTTTTGGAGCCGCCAAGGGCAAGACGGATTGTTAGCATGTGAACATCGTTCCTGTAGTCGGTGCTGCAAATCTAAATGCACAGCGGGCATGGGTGCCCGAAAGGCCGCATATTCTAAGGAATATCCGGACTTTTGCAAATGTCTTTTTCCGGCGCCTATCGGCCGCCATGCAGATTTGCTATAGAGCCGTCGCGAACAACGGCGAGTCAGCGCCCGCAAAAGCGGGTTGGCTGTGGATTCCACGTCCCCGTGGAAAGCGCCGGCATGACTGCCGGCGCGGATTCTTTACATCTTTGGCATGCCGCCGCCGGGCAACATTCCGCCCATGCCGCGCATCATTTTGGCCATACCGCCCTTGGCGGAGAATTTCTTCATCATCTTCTGCATCTGCTTGTGCTGCTTGATCAAGCGACCGATGTCCTGCACCTGGGTACCGGAACCCATGGCGATCCGACGCTTGCGCGAACCGCTGATCAGCTCAGGGTCACGGCGCTCGGCCGGGGTCATGGAGTTGATGATGGCTTCCATCTGTTTGAACTGCTTCTCGGCTGCGCCCTGGGCATTGCCCATCTGCGCCAGGTTGACCCCACCGATGTTCGGCAGCTTGTCCATGAGCCCGCCCAGGCCGCCCATGTTTTTCATCTGCTGCAGCTGATCGCGGAAGTCTTCGAGGTCGAAGCCCTTGCCCTTTTTCAGCTTCTTCGCAAGTTTGTCGGCCTTGTCTTTGTCAAGGGTCTGTTCGGCCTGTTCGATCAGGCTGAGCACGTCACCCATGCCGAGGATGCGCGAGGCAATACGCTCGGGGTGGAACGGCTCCAGAGCCTCGGTCTTCTCGCCCATACCGATGAACTTGATCGGTTTGCCGGTGATGGCGCGGACCGACAGTGCAGCACCGCCACGGGCATCACCATCGACCTTGGTCAGGATCACGCCGGTCAGTGGCAGTGCATCACCAAAAGCCTTGGCCGTGTTGGCGGCGTCCTGGCCGGTCATGGCGTCGACCACAAACAGGGTTTCCACGGGCTTGATGGCCGCGTGCAGCGCCTGGATCTCTTCCATCATCTCGCCGTCGATGTGCAGACGGCCGGCGGTGTCGACGATGACCACGTCGATGAATTTGAGTTTGGCTTCTTTAATAGCCGCTTCGGCGATGGCCACCGGCTTCTGGCTCAGGTCCGACGGGAAGAAGGTCACGCCGATGTCGTTGGCCAGGGTTTCCAGCTGTTTGATCGCCGCCGGACGGTAGACGTCCGCCGAGACCACCATCACGCTCTTCTTCTTGCGCTCTTTAAGGAAGCGCGCCAGCTTGCCGGCGGTGGTGGTTTTACCCGCACCCTGCAGACCGGCCATCAGGACCACGGCTGGCGGCACTGCACTGAGGTTCAAATCCTCGTTGGCGGCGCCCATCAGGCTTTCCAGTTCCGCCTGGACGATCTTCACGAAGGCCTGGCCCGGCGTCAGGCTGCGCGACACCTCGGTGCCGACCGCACGTTCCTTCACCGAATTGACGAAGTCTTTGACCACCGGCAAGGCGACGTCGGCTTCCAGCAACGCCATGCGCACTTCACGCAGGGTGTCTTTGATGTTGTCCTCGGTCAGCTTGGCCTTGCCGGTGACATGGCGCAGCGTCTGCGAGAGACGGTCGGTTAGGTTTTCAAACATGCGCGATCCTTTCAGGCCCAAGGTAGACCGGGGGTAATGGCGGCCCAGAGCGTAATAAACAAGTGCTCGATGAGCCTGCGGCGTGGGCAGGTCGCGGATTATAGCGAAGACTGCGCGTGGCGCACACCTCGCTGACTGCGGCCACGGTCTTTCGGCCCTCAGGGTTCTATGCCAAACTCAGCGACTTTCGGGCTTGCCTAACAGGATTTATGCTCCCCTTGTCACCCAGCTTGCTACCCACTATCGCCGCCGCTTGCCTCTACGCCGCTGCGACCGTCTATCAAGGCACTCGCCTGGCCAAAGGCACCAAGGCGGACAAACGCCTGCTGGTTACGCTGGGCATCTTCGCCCTGCTGGCTCACTGCACCAGCCTGTTCACTCACTTGGTCACGCCCGTCGGCCTGGGCCTGGACTTTTTCAGCGCAGCGAGCCTGATTGCTGCTGCCGTCATTGCCCTGACCCTCCTCGCCTGTTCGCGGATACCGGTGGAAAACCTGCTGATCCTGCTGTTCCCCCTCGGCGCCCTGACCGCGCTGACGGCGCAGTTCGTGCCCACTGGCACGGTGCCGGTGATTGATGAAGAGCCAGGGATTCTCGCCCACATCCTATTGTCGATCCTGGCCTACGGCATGTTCACCATCGCGGTGTTCCAGGCCTTGCTGCTGCTGGTGCAAGACCACCAACTCAAGCACAAACATCCCTCCGGGCTGATCAAGAACTTCCCGCCGCTGCAAACCATGGAAAGCCTGCTGTTCGGTTTCCTCTGGGCCGGCTGGACCCTGCTCTCGCTGTCGCTGATCTCCGGCTGGCTGTTTGTCGAGAACCTGTTTGCCCAGCACCTGGTGCACAAGACCCTGCTGGCCTGCCTGGCCTGGATCGTCTTCAGCGTGCTGCTGTGGGGCCGCAACCGCCTAGGCTGGCGCGGGCACAAGGCAATTCGCTGGACCCTGGCCGGATTCTGCCTGCTGATGCTGGCGTATTTCGGCAGCAAGCTGGTCCGTGAATACATCCTGCATATCTGACGAGCGGCGATCATGGACAACATGCCCATAGGGCCGATGCTCGCGGTAGTGGCCCTGCTGGTTTTATGGTCGGCACTGTTCACTGCCATCGAGGCCGCCCAACACCACCTGCTGACCCTGCGCGCCTCCCGCTCCGGAGACAAACCCCAGGGACGCCTGAACTTCCCCCGGGACAGCCTGATCCTGTGCAACACCCTCTGCCGAGTGCTGGTGGTGATTATCAGCACCCTGCTGGCGCTGTTCTACCAGGCGGAAAACGGCCCCTGGCTGGCCTGTCTGCTGACCACCTGCGGCTTGCTGATCCTGGCCGACTACCTGCCCCGTAGCGTGGCGGCGCGTTACCCGGAAGCCCTGCTGGGCCTGGGCAACACCCTGCTGGCCATCCCCCTGAAGATCATTTACCCGGCCGCCTGGCTGCTCAATGCCATCAGCCAGTTGCTGCTGCGCCCCTTCACGCCAAAGGCCAGCGTGGTGAAACAGAGCGATGACCGCCAGGACACTGAAACCGACGAGTCGCCGCCCCACGAGCACAGCCATCACCGCCCTCACGTGCTGTCCGGTATCCACGCCCTGGACAACATCACGGTCAATGACATTCTGGTGCCACGCAGCGACGTCGACGGGATCAACCTCGACGAGCCGATCGAAGCCATCATCGAACAGTTGCGCCTGTCCAAGCGCACACGCCTGCCGGTGTTCCACAGCGATATCAACCAGGTGGAGGCCGTGCTCAACACCCGGCAGATCCGCCATTTGCTGCCCGACGCCCGCCTGAGCAAAGAGGCCTTGCTGGCCGCCTGCCATGAGCCCTACTTCGTCCCCGAAAGCACCCCACTGCAACTGCAACTGCTGAACTTCCACAAACAGCAGCGGCGCCTGGGCATGGTGGTGGATGAATACGGTGAAGTGCTGGGCATCGTCACCCTGGAAGACATTCTCGAAGAAATCGTCGGCGAATTCGAAAGCGAACACAGCCTCGACAACCCCCATATCCACCCCCAGGCCGATGGCCGCTATGTGGTGGAAGGCGCCGCGTCGATTCGCGACCTGAACAAGAGCCTGGGCTGGCACCTGCCCTGCGACGGCCCCAAGACCCTCAACGGCCTGGTCACCGAAGCCCTGGAAACCATTCCCGACAGCGCCGTGTGCCTGAAGATCGGCCGCTATCGCCTGGAAATCCTCGAGACCGAGGACAACCGGGTCAGCCGCGTACTGATTTGGCACACCAGCTCGACACCCGTTGCGGCATAAACCTCAAGCGACGGTGAGTTCCGCGCAAAACGGCACCCTTAAAGCGATTAAACCCGCAAGATAGCCCCTGTTTTCTGGAAAAAATCGCCGTTTTTCCCCCTTGTTGAATCGATAGCCCCCTTCCTATAATCCCCAGGCTTATCCAAGCCCCGCCCGACCGCGTGCTACCCGCACTCAGCGCGTCCAGGCACCGCTTTATCGTGTCTGACCGGTGTTTGCTCCCATCCCGAGCCACCCCGCGCACGCCCCCTGATCCAGAGGGGTACGACCAATAATAATCCGCGTCCAAACGCGCACTGACTGTCAGGGATACCTCCATGAGCACCACCTATAACGAGGCCGCGACCGCCGCCCCGACCAACTCGACCGCTCGTGTTGCCACGGCAAGCATCGTCGGCACCGCCATCGAGTTCTACGACTTCTACATTTACGCCACGGCCGCCGCGCTGGTGATCGGCCCGGTGTTCTTCCCGCAAACCTCAGGCACGGCGCAGATGCTCGCCTCGTTCCTGACCTTCGGTATCGCCTTTATCGCCCGCCCCCTGGGCTCGGCGCTGTTCGGCCACTTTGGCGACCGCATCGGGCGCAAATCGACCCTGGTGGCCTCGTTGCTGCTGATGGGGATCTGCACCACGCTGATCGGCTTGCTGCCCGGGTACGACAGTATTGGGGCCTGGGCGCCGATCCTGTTGTGCGTGCTGCGCTTTGGCCAGGGCCTGGGCCTTGGGGGCGAATGGGGTGGCGCGGCCTTGCTGGCCACCGAGAACGCGCCCAAGGGCAAGCGCGCCTGGTTCGGCATGTTCCCCCAACTGGGCCCCTCCATCGGCTTCCTGGCGGCCAACGGCCTGTTCCTGATCCTGGCCATGGGCCTGAGCGATGAGCAGTTCCGCAGTTGGGGCTGGCGCATCCCGTTCATCCTCAGCGCCGCGCTGGTGATGGTGGGCCTGTATGCCCGCTTGAAGCTGCATGAAACACCGGTGTTCGCCAACGCGGTGGCCAAAGAAGCTCCGGTAAAAGTGCCGCTGGTGGAGCTGTTCAGCCAGCATTGGTTGCCGGTCCTGCTGGGCGCGGCGTCGATGGTGGTGTGCTACGCGCTGTTCTATATCACCACCGCATTTTCCCTGAGCTACGGCGTGTCCACCCTGGGCTATAGCCGTGAGACCTTTCTCGGGCTGCTGTGTTTCGCCGTGCTGTTCATGGGTTTGGCGACACCGATTGCCGCCCTGGCCAGCGACCGTTACGGACGCAAGCCGGTGCTGATCGTCGGCGCGGTGCTGGCCATTCTGTCGGGCTTCACCATGGAGCCGCTGCTGACCCACGGTTCGACCTGGGCAGTGGCGTTGTTCCTGGCCCTGGAGCTGTTTCTGATGGGCGTGACCTTCGCCCCGATGGGCGCGATGCTGCCAGAATTGTTCCCGACCCGTGTGCGTTATACCGGCGCTTCAGCGGCGTATAACCTGGGCGGGATTGTCGGCGCCTCGGCCGCCCCCTTCTTTGCCACGAAGCTGGTGGCGATGGGCGGTTTGAGTTACGTCGGCGGGTATGTGTCGGCAGCAGCGCTGCTCAGCCTGATCGCTGTGCTGTGCCTGAAAGAGACGCGGGATAACGACCTGAATCGGGTCGCCTGATAGAACCTATCGCCGGCAAGCCAGCCCCTACAAGGGTTATGTGTAGGAGCCGGCTTGCCGGCGATGCTGTCAGAGTTCGACAACAACCGCCTGGGAAGCACGGGTCGCCTTGGCCCGGGCGGCCTCGATCGACTCGTCACGCGCCAGGGCGACGCCCATGCGGCGCTGACCATTGACTTCCGGCTTACCGAACAGACGCAGCGCCGTGTCCGGCTCGCTCAGGGCCGCGCCCAGGTTGGCGAACGCGGTCTGGGTCGACTGGCCCTCCACCAGAATCACCGCCGATGCCGAAGGCCCGAACTGACGGATCAGCGGAATCGGCAAGCCCAGGATTGCCCGCGCATGCAGGGCGAATTGCGACAGGTCCTGGGAGATCAAGGTCACCAGACCGGTGTCATGGGGGCGCGGCGACACTTCGCTGAACCACACCTGATCACCCTTGATAAACAACTCAACGCCAAACAGACCACGACCGCCCAGGGCTTCGGTGACCGCTTTGGCCACGCGCTCGGATTCGGCCAAGGCTTTCGGGCTCATGGCCTGGGGCTGCCAGGATTCCTGATAGTCGCCCTTCTCCTGACGATGGCCCACAGGCGCGCAGAAGGTGGTGCCGCCCACGTGGCGCACGGTCAGCAGGGTGATTTCGTAATCGAAGTCGATAAAGCCTTCGATGATCACTCGGCCTTTGCCAGCACGTCCGCCTTCCTGAGCGTAATCCCAGGCTTTCTGCACGTCATCAGCGCTGCGCAGCAGGCTCTGGCCCTTGCCCGAGGAACTCATCACCGGCTTGACCACACAGGGGAAGCCCAGGTCTTCCACGGCCTTGCGGTAATCTTCGACGGTGTCGGCAAAGTGGTACGGCGAGGTCGGCAGGTCCAACTCTTCAGCGGCCAGGCGACGAATGCCTTCACGGTTCATGGTCAGCGAAGTGGCGCGCGCCGTCGGGATCACGGTGAAGCCTTCGGCTTCCAGCTCCACCAGGGTGGCGGTGGCGATGGCTTCGATTTCCGGCACGATGAAGTGCGGTTTCTCCGCCTCGATCACTGCCCGCAGGGCGGCTCCGTCGAGCATGTTGATCACGTGGCTGCGGTGGGCCACTTGCATGGCCGGGGCATTGGCGTAGCGGTCCACGGCAATCACTTCAACGCCCAGGCGTTGCAGCTCGATCACCACTTCCTTGCCCAACTCGCCACAGCCACAGAGCAAAACGCGGGTCGCGGTTGGCGACAATGGAGTTCCGATACGGGTCATCTGCAGGTCCTCAAAGGAGCGGATCATCGAGGGCCGAGCGCCAAGCGGGCGGCCCATGGGGAGAAAGCGCGGCATTTTACATGAAGCGCGAGGTTTGGCCTCAGCTGGCGCACGCAGCTTTGCGCAGGCGCCAGGCCATGGCCAGCCAAACCACGGTCACACCGGCGAACTTCGAGCCCAGGGCCGTGAGGATCACCCCAGGCGTCAAGGCATCGATCAGGCCGAAGAAGATAAAGGTGTCCAGGGGAATGCTCAGCGCCGAACTGATCCATAGGCGGTCGTGCAGCGGACGCTTGGTGATGCTGAACACCAGCCAGTCAATGCATTCGGATACGGCGAACGCCGTGGCGCTGGCCAGAGCAATGGCCGGATCGGAGGTCACGTAAGACAGGACCAGCGCCGCCAGCATGGCCAGGATGGCGCCGTGGCCGAAACGGGTCTGCACCATGTCGCGCAATACGAACACCAACCCACCCCATGCCGACCAGATGATGTCCAGGTGCGGAGCGGTGGAAAAGGCGTAGTTGATCAGCACGACACTGCTGATGTAGGCAATCAGGAAGAGCATGGGGTGCAAAGTACCTGTCAGGAAGGCGCACAGGGTACTTCAAGCGCGGGGCCTGGGCCAAGAACGTCTGATGCGCTGCTCGCAGGCAAACCGGCCCCTACACAGGGGCCACCACCATCAGCTTGCCGGGCTGGAACCTATCATCCATAACAGTCCACTGGACTTGGCCCGCTCATGGCACAAGACCAGCACCGCGCGACGTTCGGTGTTGTCCATCCGACTCCAGCGGGTGATTTCATCCACCGTGCGCTGGCAGCCGGTGCAGATATCGTCATCATCCAGCGCGCAGATACTGACGCAGGGTGAAGCGACGGGGCGTTCGATGGGGGTCATTCTTCTTGCTCAACCAGATCTCGGGCATACCGCTGGGCATTATGCACGTAGTGCGCGGCACTGGCTTCGAGCATCTTCTTCTGGGCCTCGGTCAGCTCACGCACTACTTTTCCCGGGGACCCCATCACCAGCGAACCGTCGGGAATTTCCTTGCCTTCGCCGATCAGGGAATTGGCGCCGATGATGCAGTTTTTGCCGATTTTTGCGCCATTGAGGATCACCGCGTTAATCCCGATCAGGCTGTAGTCACCCACCGTGCAGCCATGCAGCATGGCGTTGTGGCCGATGGTCACGCCGGTGCCGATGGTCAGTGGATACCCCATGTCGGTGTGCATCACCGTACCGTCCTGGACGTTGCTGTTCTTGCCGATCAGGATCAGCTCGTTGTCGCCGCGCAGCACCGCGTTGAACCAGACATTGGCCCCCTCTTCCAGCTTGACCTTGCCCACCAGCGTGGCGTTCGGGGCGACCCAGCTCTGGGCATGGGTCTCGACTCGGGCGTCGCCCAGGCGGTATTTCATCTTATTGTCCTCAAGGCTCAGGCAGCCGCGGGTTAAGGCCATACGTGGCGATGGCTTGTCAGAGAGTGATGTAGCTTTTGGGGGGCTGATGCAGGCTGATGTTGGCGTCGTACAGCAGGTTGATCAACTCGACGATCATGATCGCCGTCAGCCCCCAGATCTTGTATTCGCCATAACGGTAACTGGGCACGTACCAACTGCGCCCCTGGTAATCAATGCGATGGGTGTGCTCGCGCGGGTCCTGGCGGAAGAACTCCAGGGGCACACTGAACACCGCAGCGATCTCGGCGTCGTTGGCCAGGTATTCGACGTAATCGGGAATCACCCCCACATAAGGCGTGACCTTGATCCCATGACGGGATACCAGCGGGCTCAGGGGGCCGATGATTTCCACCAGCCCCGGCGGCAGGCCAATCTCTTCTTCGGCTTCGCGCAGGGCAGTAAAGATCAGGTCCGGGTCTTCAGGGTCGCGCCGGCCTCCGGGAAAGGCCACTTCACCGCCATGGGTGGACAGGCCGCTGGCCCGCAGGGTCAGCACCAGTTCAGGTTCAGCGCTACGGGTGATGGGCACCAGCACCGCAGCCTCCGGGAAACGCGTATCGGTCTCCAGCGTCAGCGGCGTGTAATTGCTTACCCGATGAAGTAGCTCGTCCAGCATGAGGCATCTCGATCTGTTGGCTACCGTGCATCATGCACCAATCCCCGCAACCGCCCAACCCCCGAGCCCCGCCATGTCGCTTAACGACAACTTGCCGACAACAGGCCGCGCACGCCAAGATAGGCGCAGCCTTTTCGGATACCCAGCATGAAATTTTGCAGTCAGTGCGGCAACACAGTGACCCAGCGCATTCCTGAAGGCGACTCCCGCCTGCGATTCGTCTGCGATCACTGCCAGACCATCCATTATCAGAACCCCAACATCGTCGCCGGCTGCGTGCCGACCTGGGGCACCCAGGTGCTTTTGTGTCGGCGTGCCATCGAGCCGCGCCGGGGTTACTGGACCCTGCCAGCAGGCTTTATGGAGAACGGCGAAACCGTCGAGCAGGCGGCCATCCGCGAAACCCTCGAGGAAGCCTGCGCCCGGGTCCGGAACCCGCGCATCTACACCCTGATCGACGTGCCCCATATCAGCCAGGTGCATGTATTCTTCCGTGCGGAACTGGCGGACCTGGACTTTGCCGCCGGCGAAGAAAGCCTGGAAGTCAGGCTCTTCGAAGAACACGAAATCCCTTGGTCCGAGCTGGCTTTCCGCACGGTCGGGCGTACCTTAGAATGCTTCTTCGCGGACCGTCGCACCGAGGATTACCCGGTACGCTCCGAATCGATTGCAGCACCCGCTCAACCTGCCATCACTTAAACAATAAACCGTACGCGGCACCTGCGTACGCCTGGGGATATCGTGTCAATGCGCTGGTTGCTTGCCCTGCTCTGCTGGTCTTTCGTTGCCCTGTCCCAGGCCTCCACGGTGGAAACCCTGGACGGCAAAATCATCGAAAAAGTCCTGGTCCTCAAATCTGCCCACCAACTGCAGCTGATCAACGACGGCAAGCCCCTCAAGACCTATCGCATCTCCCTGGGCAAGGGCCCCAAGGGCCCGAAACTCATGGAAGGCGACAAACGCACCCCCGAGGGGTTTTACTGGCTCGACTGGCGCAAGCCCAGTGACCGCTATTACCTGTCGATGCACATCTCCTACCCCAACATCAGCGACTCCGCCCGGGCCCGGCGCGAAGGCGTGCCGCCGGGCGGCATGATCATGATCCACGGCACCCCGGACAGCGAAGACTACCCGGAGCAGTTCTTCCATACCCTGGACTGGACCGACGGCTGCATCGCCATGCGCAACGTCGACATGCGCGAAGTCTGGGGCCTGGTCAAAGACGGCACGATGATTGAAATACGCCCCTGATCGCCAGGCATAAAAAAACCCGCTGACCGTAACCGGTTCAGCGGGTTTTTCATGGGTGGCAACCTTAGAAGTCTTCCAGGCGCCAGACTTCATAAGCCGGAGTCTCGTAGGGATGGCTCTGCTTGAGGGCCATCACCACCGAGCGTACCAGCTCATCGGCGACCACCAGCTCCACCTTCCACTCCTCCACCTGCTCGGTCAGACCGGTTTGCCCAAGGAACGGCTGACTGCCGTCCCGCGGGCGAAACTGGCCCTGGCCCAGCACCTGCCACGCACACTGGTCATAGTCGCCAATACGACCGCCACCGGCGGCGAATACGGCGTTCTTGACCACGTCCACGTGGCTGGGCGGAACAAAGAAGCAGAGCTTGTACATGCCCTTAGTTCACCCACACACGAGCGTTGCGGAACATGCGCATCCACGCGCCGTCTTCGCTCCACTCGTCCGGACGCCAGGAGTTCTGCGCGGCACGGAACACCCGCTCAGGGTGCGGCATCATGATGGTGACGCGACCGTCGCGGCTGGTGAGGCCGGTGATCCCGCGCGGCGAGCCGTTCGGGTTGGCCGGGTAGTTTTCAGTGACCTTGCCGTGGTTGTCGACGAAACGCAGAGCCACGCAACCGGACAGGTCGGCTTCCAGCAGGGCTTCGGCGCTTTCGAACTCGGCATGACCTTCGCCGTGAGCGATGGCGATTGGCATACGCGAACCGGCCATGCCCTGCAGGAAGATCGAGTTCGACTCCTGCACCTGGACCATGGCCACACGGGCTTCGAACTGCTCGGAACGGTTACGCACGAAGTGCGGCCAGAACTCGCTGCCCGGGATCAGCTCGTGCAGGTTGGACATCATCTGGCAACCGTTGCACACACCGAGGGTGAAGCTGTCGTTGCGCTCGAAGAAGCCCTGGAAAGCGTCGCGGGCACGGCTGTTGAACAGGGCCGACTTGGCCCAGCCTTCACCGGCACCCAGCACGTCGCCGTAGGAGAAACCACCGCAAGCCACCAGGCCCTTGAACTCGTTCAGGTCGACACGGCCGGCCAGAATGTCACTCATGTGCACGTCGATGGCATTGAAGCCGGCCCGGTCGAACGCCGCAGCCATTTCCACCTGACCATTGACGCCCTGCTCACGCAGCACGGCAACCTGTGGACGGATGCCTTTCTTGATGTAAGGCGCGGCCACGTCCTGGTTCACGTCGAAGCTCAGCTTGACGCTCAGGCCCGGGTTGTCTTCTTCCAGCAACACGTCGAACTCTTGCTCGGCGCAGTCGGCGTTATCACGCAGGCGCTGAATCTGGTAGCTGGTCTCGGCCCACTGGCGTTGCAGCAGACGACGCTGGCCTTCGAACACGGTCTCACCGTTGAAGGTGATGATGATCTGGCCGTTGTTGATCGGCTGACCGATCACCGACACGCACTCGCCCAAGCCCGCTGCGCTGAACTGCGCGAGGATGTCCGGTGTGGCGTCCTGACGAACCTGGATGACGGCACCCAGCTCTTCGTTGAACAGGATTGCCGCGATGTCAGCGGACGTTTCTGCCAGGCCGTCGAGGTTCAGGCTCAGGCCGCAGTGACCGGCAAAGGCCATTTCCACAGCGCTGGTCAGCAAACCACCGTCGGAACGGTCGTGGTACGCCAGCAGGTGACCGTCGGCGTTGAGGCCCTGGATCACGACGAAGAAGGCTTTGAGGTCTTCAGCGTCGTCAACGTCCGGCGCCTGCTTGCCGAGCTTGCCGTGGGTCTGGGCGAGTATCGACGCGCCCATGCGGTTCTGGCCACGGCCCAGGTCGATCAGGATCAGATCGGTGGTGCCCTTGTCCATGCGCAGTTGCGGGGTCAGGGTCTGACGGACGTCCGCTACAGGCGCGAAGCCGGTCACGATCAAGGACATCGGCGACGTGACAGTCTTGTCTTCGCCGTTGTCGTTCCAGCGGGTGGCCATGGACATCGAGTCCTTGCCCACCGGAATGGTGATACCCAGCTCAGGGCACAGCTCCATGCCGACCGCTTTCACAGTGTCGTACAGACGCGCGTCTTCGCCCGGGTGGCCGGCAGCGGACATCCAGTTCGCCGACAACTTGATGTCGGAGATTTTGTTGATGCGCGAGGCGGCGATGTTGGTCAGGGTTTCACCAATGGCCATACGGCCAGACGCCGGAGCGTCCAGCAGTGCCAGCGGCGTCCGCTCGCCCATGGCCATGGCTTCACCGGTGTAGACGTCAAAACTGGTGGCGGTGACGGCAACGTCGGCCACCGGAACCTGCCATGGCCCCACCATCTGGTCACGGGCCACAAGGCCGGTGATCGTGCGGTCGCCGATGGTGATCAGGAAGCTCTTGCTGGCGACGGCCGGGTGATGCAGTACGCGCTCGATGCTTTCGCCGATGTCGAGGGTGCTCGGATCGAAATCATCGCCCAGCTCAGCTTCGCGAACCACCGAACGGTGCATGCGCGGCGCCTTGCCCAGCAACACTTCCAGTGGCATGTCCACCGGGTTGTTGCCGAAGTGGCTATCCGTGACAGTCAACTGCGGTTCGGCCGTGGCTTCACCGACAACGGCAAACGGGCAACGCTCACGTTCGCAGATGGCCTGGAAGCGCGCGAAGTCTTCAGGGCCGACCGCCAGGACGTAACGCTCCTGGGATTCGTTGCTCCAGATTTCGTGCGGGGCCATGCCCGGCTCGTCGTTCGGAATGTTGCGCAGTTCGAAACGGCCACCGCGGTCGCCGTCGTTGACCAGTTCCGGGAAGGCGTTGGACAGACCGCCCGCCCCCACGTCGTGGATGAAGCTGATCGGGTTCTTGTCGCCCAACTGCCAGCAACGGTCGATCACTTCCTGGCAACGACGCTCCATTTCAGGGTTTTCACGCTGAACGGACGCGAAGTCCAGGTCCGCCGAACTGGTGCCGGTGGCCATGGAAGAAGCCGCGCCGCCGCCCAGGCCGATCAGCATCGCCGGGCCGCCGAGCACGATCAGCTTGGAGCCCACGACGATTTCGCCTTTCTTGACGTGTTCTTCACGGATGTTGCCCATGCCGCCGGCCAACATGATCGGCTTGTGGTAACCGCGAACCTCGTCGCCATGGGGCGTGCTGATCGACTGCTCGAAGGTACGGAAATAGCCGGTCAGGGCCGGACGACCGAATTCGTTGTTGAACGCAGCGCCGCCCAGCGGGCCTTCAATCATGATGTCCAGCGCGGTGACAATGCGCTCAGGCTTGCCGTACGCCACTTCCCACGGCTGTTCGAAGCCCGGGATCTGCAGGTTGGACACGGTGAAACCGGTCAGGCCAGCCTTGGGCTTGGCGCCACGACCGGTGGCGCCTTCGTCGCGAATCTCGCCGCCGGAACCGGTGGACGCGCCCGGGAAGGGAGCGATCGCGGTTGGGTGGTTATGGGTTTCGACCTTCATCAGGATGTGCACCGGCTCTTGCACCGCGCCGTACTGGCGGGTTTCAGGGTCCGGGAAGAAGCGGCCGGCAACGTTGCGACGATCACCGAGGCGTTGTCTTTATAAGCCGACAACACGCCTTCGCTGTGCATCTGATAGGTGTTTTTGATCATGCCGAACAGGCTTTTTTCCTGGCTCTGACCGTCAATATCCCAACTGGCGTTGAAGATCTTGTGGCGGCAGTGCTCGGAGTTGGCCTGGGCGAACATCATCAGTTCGATGTCGTGCGGGTTGCGCTTGAGGCCGATGAAGGCGTTGACCAGGTAATCGATCTCGTCTTCGGCCAGGGCCAGGCCCAACTCGGTGTTGGCCTGCTCCAGCGCAGCGCGGCCGCCGCCGAGGATGTCGATGGCGGTCAGCGGCTTCGGCTCGGCGTGGCTGAACAAGCCGGATGCCTGCTCAAGGTTGCCGAGGACGATCTGGGTCATGCGGTCGTGCAGGGCATCGGCGACCTGTTGCGCCTCAGCTTCGCTGAACTCGCCGGTCACGTAGAACGCAATACCACGCTCCAGGCGCTGGATCTTGCCCAGGCCACAGTTGCGGGCGATATCGCTGGCCTTGCTCGACCAGGGCGAGATGGTGCCGAAACGCGGCAACACCAGGAACAGTCGGCCGGTGGGTTCTTGTACCGGTACGCTTGGGCCGTACTTCAGAAGGCGCGCAAGCACCTGCTGTTCGTCGCCGGTCAGGTCGCCGGTAACTTCGGCGAAGTGAGCGAATTCAGCATACAAGCCACTGACAGCCGGGACAGATCGGCTCAGTTGCTCAAGGAGTTTGCTGTGGCGAAAGGCAGAAAGGGCAGGAGCGCCGCGCAGGATCAACATCTTCGGGACAGCCTCGGGAAGGGGGTGTGCTTTGAGGCCGTGCATTCTAACGTAAACCGCCCGCAACGGCACTCGAAACGCTACGCAGGGCAGCGGTCAGGCGTCGGCCCATGACTGGCCCCCTATAACAAAGGGGGATCAAGGCCATTCAGACGGGTTATTTACAAGGGGTTGGCAGCGCCCGATGCCCCATTCTTGAGGGCTGCAGCCGGGAGCGGAAATCTCTAGCAGACAAGCCCTTCGCTGTCGAGATATGGCGGCCGTTATCCTTTGCGTATACTGCGCAAATGTTTTCCCCTATGGCGTTACGTCCGCGCTGGGCCAAGTGGCTTATCGCAACTGGACTCTTCCTGATGCTCGGTGCCTGTGTTGAAAAACCCAGCACCCTGGAGCGTGTAAAGGAGGATGGTGTGCTGCGGGTGGTTACCCGTAACAGCCCGGCCACCTACTTTCAGGACCGCAACGGCGAAACCGGCTTCGAATACGAGCTGGTGAAGCGCTTCGCCGACGATTTGGGGGTGGAGTTGAAGATCGAAACCGCCGACAACCTCGACGACCTCTTCGACCAGCTAGGCAAGCCCGGCGGCCCGGTGATCGCCGCTGCCGGCCTGGTCAGCAGCGACAAACGCAAGCAACAGGTACGGTTTTCCCACTCCTACCTCGAAGTCACCCCGCAAATCATTTATCGCAACGGCCAATCGCGCCCCACCACCCCGGAAAACCTGGTGGGCAAGCACATCATGGTGCTCAAGGGCAGCACCCATGCCGAGCAGCTGGCGGACCTCAAGCTCAAGTACCCCGGCATCGAATACGAAGAGTCCGATGCAGTGGAGGTGGTCGACCTGCTACGCATGGTCGATGAAGGCCAAATCGATTTGACCCTGGTGGACTCCAATGAACTGGCGATGAACCAGGTGTATTTCCCCAACGTGCGGGTCGCCTTCGACCTGGGCGACGCCAAGAGCCAGAGCTGGGCCGTGGCTGCGGGCGAAGACAACAGCCTGCTCAACGAGATCAACGCGTTCCTCGACAAGGTCGAGAAGAACGGCACCCTGCAACGCTTGAAAGACCGCTATTACGGCCACGTGGACGTCCTCGGCTACGTCGGCGCCTACACCTTTGCCCAGCACCTGCAACAGCGCTTGCCCAAGTATGAAAAGCACTTCAAGGCCTCGGCCAAAACGGAAAAGGTCGACTGGCGCCTGCTGGCAGCCGTGGGTTATCAGGAGTCCATGTGGCAACCGGCCGTGACCTCCAAGACCGGCGTACGCGGCCTGATGATGCTGACCCAGAACACCGCCCAGGCCATGGGCGTGTCCAACCGCCTGGACCCCAAGCAGAGCATCAGCGGCGGCGCCAAGTACCTGGCCCTGATCAAGGATCAGTTGGATGAAAAGATCGAGGAGCCGGATCGCACCTGGTTCGCCCTCGCCGCCTACAACGTCGGCACCGGCCACCTGGACGACGCACGCAAGCTGGCGGAGAAAGAGGGGCTCAACCCCAACAAGTGGCTGGACGTGAAGAAAATGCTCCCGCGCCTGTCGCAAAAGCAGTGGTACAGCAAGACCCGCTATGGCTACGCCCGAGGCGGCGAGCCGGTGCATTTCGTGGCCAACATCCGTCGCTACTACGACATTCTGACCTGGGTGACCCAGCCGCAGCTGGAGGGGGACCAGGTGGCCGAAGGCAACCTGCATGTGCCCGGCGTAGACAAGACCAAGCCCACAGAAGAAAACCCGCCGCTTTAAGCTCTTCGCTGGCCAGCCTGCTCCCACAGGAGCCGGCTCGCCGGCGATCACTCCTCAGGCCTTTGCGGCCGCCAGGATCAACGCCTTCATTTCCGCCACTGCACCTTTGAAACCCACGAACAGCGCATGGGCCACCAAGGCGTGACCGATGTTCAGTTCATTGATGCCCTTGATCGCCGCTACGGCTTCAACGTTGTGGTAATGCAGGCCGTGGCCGGCATTGACGATCAAACCCTGGGCCAAGCCCACAGCCACCCCTTCGACAATGCGCTGCAGTTCGTCCGCCACTTCGCTCGGGGTCTGGGCATCGGCGTAGCGCCCGGTGTGCAGCTCGATGGCCGGCGCGCCGACCCGGCGCGAGGCTTCGATCTGACGCTCGTCGGCGTCGATGAACAAAGACACTTCGGCACCGATCTTCGACAGGCGCTCTACCGCAGCCTTGATCCGCGCTTCCTGACCGGCCACATCCAGGCCACCCTCGGTGGTCAGCTCCTGGCGGGTTTCCGGCACCAGGCAGATATGCGCCGGACGGATACGCTCGGCGAACGCCATCATTTCTTCGGTGACGCCCATCTCGAAGTTCATGCGGGTCTGCAGCACGTCCTTGAGCAGCAACACGTCGCGCTCCTGGATATGCCGGCGGTCTTCGCGCAGGTGCACGGTGATGCCATCAGCACCCGCCTCTTCCGCGTCCAGGGCCGCCTTGACCGGATCGGGGTAACGGGTACCCCGGGCCTGGCGCAAGGTGGCAACGTGGTCGATGTTCACGCCGAGAAGAATGCGGTTGCTGGTGCTCACGGAAGCGCTCCTGAATAAATGAAGATTCGGCGCACAGCATACGGGGAGACTAAGGCTTGCGAAACAACTCGCGACTGACCAGGGGCCGACCGCCCAAGTGCACCGCCAGGGCCTGGCGCATCAGGCGCTTGGCCGCCGACAGGGCACCAGCGGCGCTCCAGTCGGCTTCAGCCATGGCCAGCAGCTCGGTGCCGTTGAACAACCCCGGTTGCAACAGGTAGACCCGCTCCAGTCCGGCATCCACTTGCAGGCGATACAGGCCGTCGGCCGCAATGGCCTCACCATGAATGTCCGCGTCCAGGGCAAAGCCGTAGCCCAGATCATCCAACAGCCGCCACTCGAATGAACGCAACAAGGGTTCCAGGGGGCGCCCTTCAGCCAGGGCCAGCAAGGTCGCGGCGTAATGGTCAAAGACCGCAGGGTGGGGATCTTCCGCCGGGAGCAGGCGAATCAGCAGCTCATTGAGGTACAGGCCACTGAACAGGGCCTCGCCATTGAGCCAGGTGGACACCCCGGCACTTTCCATGCGCCCGACATTCTTCAGCTCGCCACGCCCGCGAAATTCCACTTCCAGAGGCACGAAGGGCCGCGCCAGGGTTCCGGCCTTGCCCCGGGCACTGCGCAGTACTGCGCGCAGGCGACCTTGGGGCGTGAGGAAATCCACCAGGGCGCTGTTCTCGCGGTAGGCGCGGCTGTGCAACACATAAGCGGGCTGGCCGAGAGGGGCGTTGCTGGACATGGCTGGCAGAGGATCTCAGGGTTGATCCGGGAGGGCAGGCTCGGTTGGAGAACCTGGATCGCCGGCAAGCCGACTCCTACAGGGGGTAGGTGCCGGTTGCCGATGAGGGCTTTAGAGGTCGCCGTAGCCCAGGGAACGCAGGGCGCGTTCGTCGTCGGACCAGCCGCCTTTGACCTTGACCCAGAGGTTGAGCATGACCTTGGAGTCGAACAGCAACTCCATGTCTTTGCGCGCCTCGGTACCGATGCGCTTGATGCGCTCACCCTTGTCACCAATGATGATTTTCTTCTGGCCATCACGCTCGACCAGGATCAGGGCGTGGATGTGCAAGGTTTTGCCCTGCTGCTTGAACTCTTCGATTTCCACGGTGATCTGGTACGGCAGCTCAGCACCCAACTGGCGCATGATCTTCTCGCGCACCAGTTCTGCGGCGAGGAAACGACTGCTGCGGTCGGTGATCTGGTCTTCTGGGAAGAAGTGATCGTTTTCCGGCAGGTGCTGGGCGATCAGGCCTTCCAGGGCATCAAGGTTGTGTCCGTGCTGAGCGGAGATCGGCACGATCTGCGCATTCGGCAACTGCTCCTGCAACCAGCTCAGGTGCGGCATCAGCTCGGCTTTGTCTTCGATGCGGTCGGTCTTGTTCAGCGCGACGATCAGTGGGCCAGTCACGTACTGCACGCGCTCGAGAACCATCTGGTCTTCGTCGGTCCACTTGGTGCGATCCACCACGAAGATCACCACATCGACGTCTTTCAACGCCGCCGAAGCGGTCTTGTTCATGTAGCGGTTCAGGGCTTTCTCGCCGCCTTTGTGCATGCCCGGGGTGTCGACGTAGACCGCTTGCACGCTGCCTTCGGTCTTGATGCCCAGCATGTTGTGGCGGGTGGTCTGCGGCTTGCGCGAGGTGATCGCCAGCTTCTGGCCGAGAATGTGGTTCAGCAACGTCGACTTGCCCACGTTCGGGCGGCCAACGATGGCGACATAGCCACAGCGTGTTGCAGTTGAATCAGTCATGGCCATTCTCCACGCCCAGGGCAATCAGTGCTGCAGCGGCCGCTACCTGTTCGGCAATACGACGACTCACACCCTGACCTCGGCTTTTTTCGTTCAGTAAGGTGATCTCGCATTCGACGAAGAACGTCCGGCAATGCGGCTCACCCTGGATATCCACCACTTCGTAACGCGGTAGCTCACAGGCCCGGGACTGCAGGAATTCCTGCAGGCGGGTTTTCGGATCCTTGTTGGTATCGACCAGGGTCAGGCTCTCGAACTCGGACGTCAGCCAGGACAGCACGCGATCGCGGGCGGTCTCCATGCCAGCATCCAGATAGATCGCACCGATCAAGGCTTCCAGGGCATCGGCGAGGATCGACTCACGGCGGAAACCGCCACTCTTCAACTCACCAGACCCCAGGCGCAGGTATTCACCCAAATCGAAACCACGGGCCAGCACCGCCAGTGTTTCACCTTTCACCAGGCGCGCGCGCAAACGCGACAACTGGCCTTCGCGAGCCTGGGGGAAACGCTCGAACAGCGCTTCGCCGGCGACGAAGTTGAGAATGGCATCACCGAGGAATTCCAGGCGTTCGTTGTTACGCCCGGCAAAACTGCGGTGCGTAAGGGCCAGGACCATCAGTTCCTGATCCTTGAAGGTATAGCCGAGCTGACGCTCGAGACGGCTTAAAGAAACGCTCACGGTTTACCCATATCTGATTGGTGGCACCGGCGGCCATCGACGACTGACGCTGTGTTCAAATTTACATCCTGGCTACTGTTACAAGCTTGTGCGTAGTGCACAGGGCCGGACGAATTGTCCGAGCCCTAGAAAAGCATTCGGCGCTGTGTTCACAGCGCCGCTTGTCTTACTTGATCAACCCGACCCGCGAGAAACTCGGCAGGTGGCTGAACTTGGGTTCCGGCCAACTCATCCAGACCGCAAAGGCCTTGCCGACGATATTTTCGTCGGGGACCATGCCCTGCATTTCCTTGGGAATGCTGGCATCGTTCCAGTAACGGCTGTCGTTCGAGTTGTCGCGGTTATCGCCCATCATGAAGTAGTGACCGGCGGGAACGGTCCACTGGCCGCCCTGCATCGAGCGATTAATGGCCTTGTGGACCATGTGCTCGGAGTCGCCGACCTGCTCCTTGTACACCGCTACGTCACCCAACTGCGGGTCGTAGACGGTGCCGATCATCTGATCGGTGATCAACTGCCCGTTGACATACAGGTGCTTGTCATTGGTATAGCGCACGACATCGCCCGGCAGGCCAATCACACGCTTGATGTAATTGACGCTCGGATCAGCCGGATAGCGGAACACCATCACGTCGCCGCGCTGCGGGTTACCGATCTCGATGACTTTCTTGTCTATCACCGGCAAGCGGATCCCGTAAGAAAACTTGTTCACCAGGATGAAGTCGCCAACGTCCAGGGTGGGCTTCATCGATCCCGAAGGAATCTGAAACGGCTCCACCAGGAACGAACGCAGCACCAGCACCAGAAACAACACCGGAAAGAACGACTTGCCGTACTCAACCAGCAGCGGCTCTTTGTTCAGCTTCTCGACCACCACGACATCAGGCTGGCTGACGCTGTCCTGATAGGACGCGATGGCCGTCCGCCGACGCGGGGCGAAGAACACCAGATCGAGCAACGCCAGAAGACCGCAAACGGCGACAGCGATAACCAGCAACAGCGGGAAATTTAGTGACATAGGACCTAACTATCCAACCTGAGCACGGCAAGGAAGGCTTCTTGTGGAATTTCCACGTTGCCCACTTGCTTCATGCGTTTCTTACCGGCCTTCTGCTTCTCCAACAGCTTGCGCTTACGGCTAACGTCACCACCGTAGCATTTGGCCAGTACGTTCTTTCTGAGGGCCTTGACCGTTGTCCGCGCCACAATCTGCCCGCCAATGGCGGCCTGGATTGCCACGTCAAACATCTGCCGAGGAATCAGTTCTTTCATCTTTTCGGTCAACGCACGCCCTTTGTAGTGGGCGTTGTCACGGTGCACGATCAACGCCAGCGCATCGACTTTCTCACCGTTGATCAGCACATCCAGCTTGACCAGATTAGCCGACTGATAACGATCGAAATGGTAATCCAGCGAAGCATAGCCACGGCTGGTGGATTTCAGTCGGTCGAAGAAGTCCAGCACCACTTCGTTCATCGGCAAGTCGTAGGTCACTTGGACCTGAGTGCCGAGGAACAACATGTCGTGCTGCACGCCACGCTTCTCGATGCACAGGGTTATGACGTTACCCAGGTGCTCTTGCGGCACAAGAATGTTGGCCCGCACGATCGGCTCGCGCATGTCTTCAATGGCCGACAGGTCTGGAAGCTTGGACGGGTTGTCGACGTAAATCGTTTCACCGTTCTTCAGCAGCAGCTCGAAAATAACCGTCGGCGCGGTGGTGATCAGGTCCAGGTCGTATTCGCGCTCCAGGCGCTCCTGGATGATCTCCATGTGCAGCATGCCGAGGAAGCCGCAGCGGAAGCCGAAGCCCAGGGCGTCGGAACTTTCCGGGGTGTACTGCAGCGACGAGTCGTTCAGGGTGAGCTTTTGCAGGGCTTCACGGAAGTCTTCGAAGTCGTCGGAGCTGACCGGGAACAGGCCGGCGTAAACCTGCGGCTGGATACGTTTGAAGCCAGGCAGCACTTCCACGTCCGGCGTCGAGCTCAGGGTCAGGGTATCGCCCACTGGCGCACCGTGAATGTCCTTGATGCCAGCAATGATGAAGCCCACTTCACCGGCCTTGAGGTCAACGGTGGCGGTGTGCTTCGGGTTGAACACACCGACGCTGTCCACCAAGTGGATCTTGCCGGTGGATTTGACCAGGATCTTGTCGCCTTTCTTCACCCGACCGTGGCGTACACGTACCAGGGAGACAACGCCCAGGTAGTTGTCGAACCAGGAGTCGATGATCAGCGCTTGCAACGGGTCTTCGATATTGCCGGTAGGCGCCGGAATGGTGGTCACCAGACGCTCGAGCACCTCGTCCACGCCCAAGCCGGTCTTGGCGCTGCAGGTCACGGCGTCGGTCGCATCGATGCCGATGATCTTCTCGATCTCTTCCTTGACCCGCTCCGGATCGGCCTGTGGCAGGTCGATCTTGTTCAGGACGGGCATCACCTCGAGGCCTTGCTCGATAGCGGTGTAGCAGTTGGCAACCGACTGAGCTTCAACGCCCTGGCCGGCATCGACCACCAGCAATGCACCTTCACAGGCCGCCAGGGAACGGCTGACTTCATAAGTGAAGTCAACGTGGCCCGGGGTATCAATGAAGTTCAGCTGGTAGTTCACACCGTCTTTGGCTTTGTAATAGAGGGTGACGCTGTGGGCCTTGATGGTGATCCCGCGTTCACGCTCGAGATCCATGGAGTCCAGAACCTGGGCTTCCATTTCACGCTCGGCCAGGCCGCCGCACATCTGGATAAAGCGATCGGCCAGAGTCGACTTGCCATGGTCAATGTGGGCGATGATGGAGAAATTGCGGATATGACTCAAATCACTCACGGATGAACACTCAAAAAGGCTGCAGGCAAGGCCCGCCGAAAAATAGCCGGGAATTGTACCTGATACTCGGCGCAAGCGTCACGTTCGCCTGTCAGCGGTTGTCAAATGCAAAACGCCCCGGTCTGGCGACCGGGGCGTTGGCGTTACAGCAGGCGGCGGGCGCCGCGATCAACCGGCCCGGCGTAGCAGCCAGAAGCCCGCCACAGCGCAAATCCCCGCCGGCACCAGCACCGCGAACAACGGCGAAAAGCCGAAGACCAGGCTCGACGGCCCCAGCAGGTCCTGAGCGATGCGGAAGGTGAAGCCCACCAGCACACCGGTGAACACCCGTTGCCCCAGGGTCACCGAGCGCAGCGGCCCAAAGATGAAGGAAATCGCCATCAGCACCAGCGCGGCGGTCACCAGCGGCTGCAACACCTTGACCCAGAACGCCAGCCAATAACGACCGTTGTTCAGGCCCTGGTCGGCCAGGTAATGGATGTAGCCCCACAAGCCGCTGATCGACAACGACTCCGGCGCCATCACCACCGTGCTGAGCAATTGCGGGCTCAAGGCCACGTCCCAACGCTCTTCAGGCACCTTGATGACTTCGGTATGCCCTTCACGGAAGTAAGTGGTGGTGACATCCGTCAGCTGCCAGTAATCCTTCTCGTAACGGGCCTGCCGGGCAAAACTCGACGACAGCATGTGCCGCTGGTCATCGAAGTGGTAACGGGTCACGCCATACAACAGGCCGCTGGGTTGCACGGCGTTGATGTGAATGAACTCTTCGCCCTGGCGGTGCCACAGGCCATGCTTGGAGCTTTGCGCATCGCCGGAGCCCTGGGCCAGGGCACGATTGGCCTGGGCCTGGCTTTCAGTGGCAGGCGCCACGTATTCGCCAATCAGGATCCCCGCCAGCATCAGCACCAGCATCGGCTTCATCACCGCCCAGACGATGCGTCCGACGGACACCCCGGCGGCGCGCATGATGGTCAGCTCACTGTTGCTGGCCAGGCTGCCCAGGCCGATCAGGCAGCCGATCAGCCCTGCCATCGGTAGCATCTCGTAAAGACGCCGAGGCGCGGTCAGCAACACGTACCCCAGCACGTCCATCACGGTGTAGCTGTCGCTGACGCTGCCCATTTCATCGATAAAGGCAAACAGCGAGGCCAGCCCGAGAATGATCCCCAGGACGGCCAGGATAGCCAGCAGCACACTGCTGCCGATGTAACGATCGAGCTTAACCACGGGCCATCTCCTTCTCGCCACGGCGACCGGCCAGTTTCAAGCGCAACGGCTCCCAGTACATCAGCCCCAGGCCGATCAGCAAGAACAGCAAGTGCACCCACCACAGCCCCAGGGACGGCGACAACTTGCCCTTTTCCAGGGCGCCACGGGCGGCAATCAGGATGGTCAGGTAAGCCATATAAAGAAGAATCGCCGGAATCAGCTTGAGGAAACGTCCCTGGCGCGGGTTGACCCGGGACAGGGGCACCGCCATCAGGGTCACGATGAACACCAGCAGCGGCAGGGAGAAACGCCACTGCAACTCGGCATGGGCGCGCACATCACTCTTGCTCAGCAAGTCACGGGTGGACATGGCGTCACGGTCGGTCACTTCGTCGCTCACGTCCGGCTTGGCCAGCAGCACGCCATAGGTGTCGTACTGGATCACCCGGTAGTCAGCCTCGCCCGGGTTACCGTCATAGCGATAACCGTTTTCCAGGATCAGGTAGCGACTGCCGTCGGGACGGATGTCCTGGTGGCCCTTCTCGGCCACCAGCACAGAGATGCCCTCGTCCTTTTTCTGCTGGCTCAGGCGCTTCTCGGAAATGAACACACCGCCCAGGCGGGCACGGTCTTCGGACAACTGCTCGGTGTAGGTGACCCGAGTGCCGTCGTTCAGGGCCTGGAAGCGCCCCGGCACCAGGGTATCGAATTCGGTCAGGGCGTCTTGCTTGTTCAGCAGCAACTGGAACTGGTTGGCTCCTTGGGGCGCCAGGCCCAGGCTCAACCAGGCCACCAGCAGGGCCACCAGGGTGGCCGGAATCATAGTGATGCCTAACAGGCGTTGCTGGCTCATACCGGTGGCCGAAAGCACGGTCATCTCGCTTTCGAGATAGAGCCGGCCATAGGCCAGGAGGATGCCGAGGAACAGGCCCAGCGGCAGGATCAGTTGCAGAAAACCCGGCAGGCGAAAGCCCATGATCAGGAACAGCGAACCGGGGTCCAGTGCGCCGGAAGCCGCTTGCGCCAGGTACTTGACGAAACGACCGCTCATGATGATGACCAGCAGCACCGCGCTCACGGCACTCAGGGTCAGCAGGACTTCGCGGGATAGATAACGAAAGACGATCAAACCAGACACTCCAGGGTTGTCAGGCTAAGGCGGCCAAACAAGCAAACGTATCGAGCCGGCCCAGGACGCTGAGCCGCCGAAAAAAGATGGCGCATTATCCTGTGATTGCATGCGCCTGTCACTGCGCTTGCTCAGGCAGGGCTCTAAAGCACCGCACGAGGGTTGTCAGCCTTGGGCGGCGAGGTTCAAACTGGCGGCTTTGTCGTCGGTGCCTGGCGACCTCTTCTTCTATATAGACATAGACAATTTCGGCGCAGGGCCTTGGAGCCCGCGCTCTTTGACCACTGACTCAGGGACCCGACATGGAACTGGTTGTAAAAAGCGTTAGCCCGCAAACCTTGAAAACCGCCACCCTGGTCGTCGCCGTCGGCGAAGGCCGCAAGCTTGGCAGTGTCGCCCAACAACTCGACGAACTGAGCGGCGGCGCCATCAGCGCAGTGCTCAAGCGCGGCGACCTGGCCGGCAAGGTCGGTCAGAGCCTGCTGCTGCACACTGTCGCCAACCTCAAGGCCGAACGCGTGCTGCTGGTGGGCATCGGCAAAGACGCCGAACTGGGCGATCGCCGTTCCGCAAGATCATCAGCTCGGTACTCAACACCCTTAAAGGTCTGGGCGGCAGCGACGCTGCATTGGCCCTGGACGAAGTCGTGGTCAAAGGCCGCGACAGCTACGGCAAAACCCGCCTGCTGGCGGAAACCCTGGTGGACGGCCAATACAGTTTCGACCAATTCAAGAGCCAGAAAGCCGAACCCCGGGCCTTGAAGAAAATCACCCTGCTGACCATCAAGGCCGCCCAGGCTGAAGTCGAGCGCGCCGTGACCCACGCCACCGCCATCGCCCATGGCATGGCCTTCACCCGCGACCTGGGCAACCTGCCACCAAACATCTGCCACCCGACGTTCCTTGGCGAACAGGCCAAGGCCCTGGGCAAGGAGTTCAAAGGCCTGAAGGTTGAGGTCTTCGACGAGAAGAAAATCAAAGAACTGGGCATGGGCTCGTTCTACGCCGTGGGCCAGGGCAGCGACCAGCCACCACGTCTGATCGTCATGCAATACAACGGCGGCAAGAAATCCGAGAAGCCCTTCGCTCTGGTCGGCAAAGGCATCACCTTCGACACCGGCGGCATCAGCCTCAAGCCGGGCGCCGGCATGGATGAAATGAAGTACGACATGGGCGGCGCGGCCAGCGTCTTCGGGACCCTGCGCGCAGTGCTCGAACTCAAGCTGCCGATCAACCTGGTGTGCATCCTGGCCTGCGCCGAGAACATGCCCAGCGGTGGCGCGGCCCGCCCTGGCGACATTGTCACCACCATGAGCGGCCAGACCGTGGAAATCCTCAACACCGACGCCGAAGGCCGCCTGGTGCTGTGCGACGCCCTGACCTACGCCGAGCGCTTCAAGCCTCAATCTGTGATCGACATCGCCACCCTGACCGGCGCCTGCATCGTTGCCCTGGGCTCCCACACCTCGGGCCTGCTGGGCAACAACGACGAGCTGATCGGCCAACTGCTGAGCGCCGGCCAACAGGCTGACGACCGCGCCTGGCAACTGCCGCTGTTCGACGAGTACCAGGAGCAACTGGACAGCCCGTTCGCCGACATCGCCAACATCGGCGGGCCTAAAGCCGGCACCATCACCGCCGCCTGCTTCCTGTCGCGCTTCGCCAAGCAATTCAACTGGGCGCACCTGGACATCGCCGGCACCGCCTGGACCAGCGGCGGCAAGGACAAAGGCGCCACCGGCCGCCCAGTTCCCTTGCTGACCCAGTACCTGCTGGACCGTGCCAAAGCCTGAAAACCATGACCTCGAAGGGCGCTGTCGATCGGCGGCGCTTTTCCAGGCTCAGGAACCGCAATGACCAAAGTCGACTTCTATATCCTGCCCAGCGCGGATCCTTCAGCGCGCCTGGATTTCGCCTGCAAGCTCACTGAAAAAGCCTGGCGCATGGGCCACCGCATCTACCTGCATTGCAGCGATGCCGAGCAACGCGACGACCTGGACGCCCGTCTGTGGCGCTTCAAGGGTGAAACCTTCGTGCCCCACGGCCCAGCGGAAAGCGAGCCCGACAGCCTGATCGTCCTGGGGCTGAGTGAAGACCCAGGCACGCACAACGACCTGCTGGTGAACCTGGACTTGAAAGTGCCGGCCTTTGCCGGACGTTTCGCCCGGATTGCCGAGGTGGTGGTGGAAGATCCGACTATTCGTCAGGCCGCCCGCGAGAGTTTCCGTTTCTACCGCGAACAGGGCTATCCTCTGCAAGATCACCGTTTACAGCGACTCTGAGCACCCGATGGACACTTCCAATCCGCTGCAAAAGTCCGCGCACCTGCTGGATGACCTCGAGTCGATCCGCCAACTGCTCGGCGATGACAACCTGCAACCGCCACTGCTGACCGAGACCGTCAGCGGCGATGTGCAAATCCCCCTGCTGTTCGACCTGGTCGGCGACAAGCAACCGGTCGCCGCCGCTGAAACCCCAGAACCTTCCCCCGCCCCGGTTCAGCCTCTCGCAGCCAGCCCTGCCCCCGCTCCCACTCCGGCTCCCGCCGCCGCGCCAGCACCGGCCGTCGTCAACAAAGGGCCCGACGCCCTGCTGCACCTGGACAGCGAACTGCGCGCCGCCGCGCAATTGATCATGCAAGACGTGATCGACGACTTCGCCCCCCATATCGAAACCGAAATCAAGCGTCGCCTTGAAGCCAGGATGGAACGGTTGCTCGCCGCAGCGACCAGTCACAAGTCCTGAGCCACCGTCGCCAGCCGCACGAAAAGCCGAGGCGCAGCGCGCCTTTTGCCGCTGATGGCTGGTAGCTTGCGGCTGGGCGGGTCCGCTATACTTCCCGGCTTTTCCTGAATAAATGCCAATAGGGTCCCGCCGCGCATGGATAAGACCTACCAGCCGCACGCCATTGAAACTTCCTGGTACCAAACCTGGGAGTCCGAGAATTACTTCGCCCCGCAAGGCGCGGGCGACTCTTACACCATCATGATTCCGCCACCGAACGTCACTGGCAGCCTGCACATGGGCCATGGCTTCAACAACGCAATCATGGATGCCTTGATCCGCTTCCGCCGCATGCAGGGTCGCAACACCCTGTGGCAACCGGGCACCGACCACGCCGGTATCGCCACGCAAATGCTGGTGGAGCGTCAGATCGAAGCCCAGGGCCAGAATCGCCATGATTTGGGCCGGGAAAAATTCCTCGAAAAAGTCTGGGAATGGAAGGATCAGTCCGGCGGCAACATCAGCCGCCAGATCCGCCGCCTGGGCTCCTCCGTGGACTGGAGCCGCGAGCGCTTCACCATGGACGACGGCCTCTCGGAAGCCGTGAAAGAAGCCTTTGTCCGCCTGCATGAAGATGGCCTGATCTACCGCGGCAAGCGCCTGGTCAACTGGGACACCAAGCTGCACACGGCGATCTCCGACCTGGAAGTGGAAAACCACGACGAGAAAGGCTTCCTGTGGAACCTGCGCTACCCGCTGGCCGACGGCGCCAAGACCGCTGAAGGTCTGGATTACCTGGTCGTGGCCACCACTCGCCCGGAAACCATGCTCGGCGACTCCGCTGTCGCGGTGAACCCCGAGGACGAACGCTACAAAGCCCTGATCGGCCAGTTTGTCGAGCTGCCCCTGGTGGGCCGCCGCATCCCGATCATCGCCGACGACTACTGCGACCCTGAATTCGGCACCGGCTGCGTGAAAATCACCCCGGCCCACGATTTCAACGACTACGAAGTCGGCAAGCGCCACAATCTGCCGCTGCTGAATATCTTCGACAAGAACGCGGCCGTGCTGCCGGCCTGCCAGGTGTTCAACCTGGACGGCACCTTGAACGAAAGCATCGACGGCAAGATCCCGGCCGAATACGCCGGCCTTGACCGTTTTGAAGCGCGCAAGCAGATCGTGGCCGCCTTCGACGCCCTGGGCCTGCTGGTCAGCGTCGACGACCACGCGTTGAAAGTGCCGAAGGGCGACCGCTCCGGCACCGTTATCGAGCCGTGGCTCACCGACCAGTGGTACGTCTCCACCAAGCCGCTGGCAGAACCTGCCATTGCCGCCGTGGAAGACGGCCGTATCGCTTTCGTACCCAAGCAGTACGAGAACATGTACTTCTCCTGGATGCGCGACATCCAGGACTGGTGCATCAGCCGCCAGCTGTGGTGGGGCCACCGCATCCCGGCCTGGTACGACGAGTCGGGCAAGGTCTATGTCGGCCGCGACGAAGCCGAAGTCCGCGCCAAGCACAACCTCGGTCCGGACGTTGCCCTGCAACAGGACAACGACGTGCTCGACACATGGTTCAGTTCGGGCCTGTGGACCTTCTCCACCCTGGGCTGGCCAGAGCAGACCGACTTCCTCAAGACCTTCCACCCGACCGATGTGCTGGTGACCGGTTTCGACATCATTTTCTTCTGGGTTGCCCGGATGATCATGCTCACCATGCATTTGGTGAAAAACGAAGACGGCACCCCGCAAGTCCCGTTCAAGACTGTGTACGTGCACGGCCTGGTTCGCGACGGCCAGGGCCAGAAGATGTCCAAGTCCAAGGGCAACGTGCTTGACCCGCTGGACATCATCGACGGCATCGAACTCGAAGCCCTGGTGCAGAAGCGCACCACCGGTCTGATGCAGCCCAAGCTAGAGAAGCCCATCGAGAAGCAGACCCGCGCCGAATTCCCCGACGGCATCGCCAGCTACGGCACCGACGCCCTGCGCTTCACCTTCTGCTCCCTGGCGTCCACCGGTCGCGACATCAAGTTCGACATGGGCCGCGTCGAAGGCTATCGCAACTTCTGCAACAAGATCTGGAACGCCGCGCGCTACGTGCTGGACAAGGGTGAAGACTGCGGTCAGAACGGCGAGGCCTACGAGCTGTCCCTGGCTGATCGCTGGATCATCTCCCAACTGCAGCGCACCGAAGCCGAAGTGACCCGCCAGCTCGACCAGTTCCGTTTCGACCTGGCCGCCCAGGTGCTGTACGAGTTCATCTGGAACCAGTACTGCGACTGGTACCTGGAGCTGTCCAAGCCCGTGCTGTGGGACGAGAACGCGCCGGTTGAACGCCAGCGCGGCACCCGTCGCACCCTGGTGCGCGTGCTGGAAGTGGCCCTGCGCCTGGCGCATCCGTTCATGCCGTTCATCACCGAAGAAATCTGGCAGCGCCTGGCGCCGCTGGCCGGTGCCGAAGGCAAGACCATCATGCTGCAGCCATGGCCGGTAGCCGTTGAGGCCCGCATCGATGCGGCCGCCGAAGACGACATCGAATGGCTCAAGGGCGTGATGCTGGGCACTCGGAGCATTCGTGCGGAAATGAACATCGGCCCGGGCAAGCCCCTGGCCCTGTTCCTGAAGAACGTCAACGCCGAAGACCAGCGTCGCCTCGACGAGAACCTGCCACTGCTGAAGAAGCTGGCCAAGCTCGAATCCATCACCGTGCTGGCGGCAGGCGAAGAAGCTCCGCTGTCCGCGACTGCCCTGGTCGGTGAAATGGAAGTGCTGGTGCCAATGGCCGGCCTGATCGACAAAGGTGCCGAACTGGCGCGCCTGGACAAGGAAATCCAGCGCCTGCAAGGTGAAGTGCAACGGGTCGGCGGCAAGCTGTCCAATGCCTCCTTCGTCGACAAGGCTCCGGCCGAAGTCATCGACAAAGAGCGCGCCAAACTGGCCGAGGCCGAACAGGCCCTGAGCAAGCTGGCGGAGCAACACGCACGGATTTCTAGCCTGTAAGGCTGAACACCGTGATGTAAAAAAGGGAGGCCCGCGAGGGTCTCCCTTTTTTATGGCAAAAAAACCATCAAAACACCCGATCCGGCAGCCCGGATCATCACTTGTCGCTTGTAGCTTGAAACTTACCGCCACTCCTGTGTGACAATGCCCGCCACTTTGAACCACCCCCGAATCGATCCCCCATGACCGCCCCCAGCACACCCAAAGCACCGCGCAAGAAGCCAAAACCCGCCACCACGGCCAAGACCGTGGTTCCTCGGAAAGAGGCCAGCCTGCACCCGCGTAACCGCCACCAGGGCCGTTACGACTTCCCGGCGCTGATCAAAACCACGCCAGAACTGGCCCAGTTCGTGATCCTCAACCCGTACGGCAAGGAAAGCATCGACTTTGCCAGCCCCGACGCAGTGCGGGTGTTCAACCGGGCGTTGCTCAAGGCCTTCTACGGCATCAATCACTGGGACATCCCGGCTGATTATCTGTGCCCACCGGTGCCAGGGCGTGCCGACTATGTGCATTTCCTCGCCGACCTGCTGGCCAGCGTCAACGAGGGCTTGATCCCTCGCGGCGCGCCGGTCAAGGTGCTGGACATCGGCATGGGCGCCAACTGCGTCTACCCGTTGATCGGCTACAGCGAATACCGCTGGCACTTCCTCGGGTCGGAAGTCGACCCGATTGCCGTGGCCTCCGCCAAGGCGATCGTGCAGTCCAACGGACTGAACAAGGCAATCCAGCTGCGCCAGCAAAGTAACCCCAAGCAGATCCTGCTGGGGCTGCTGGAGCCAGGCGAGCGCTTTGACCTGACCATGTGCAACCCGCCGTTCCATGCCTCCATGGATGAGGCGACCAAGGGCAGCGAGCGTAAATGGCGCGCACTGGGCAAGGCCGACCCCAAACGCAAGTTGCCGGTACTGAACTTCGGTGGCCAATCGGCGGAACTGTGGTGTGAAGGCGGCGAAGCGCGCTTTGTGACACAACTGATCGCTGAAAGCGCGCATTTCCAGCACAAAGTACTGTGGTTCAGCACGCTGGTGTCGAAAGCTTCGAACCTGCCAGCCATTCAAACCGCGCTGAAAAAAGCCGGTGCCCTGGAAAGCCAGGTCGTGGAAATGTCCCAGGGGCAGAAGCAGAGCCGCTTTGTCGCCTGGACCTTCAAGGACAAGGCACAGCAACAGGCCTGGCGCCAGGAACGCTGGGCGCAGAAGGACTAGTACGAAGAACAGCGAAGAGGGACATTCACGAGGGATGAAGCGGCGATTTACCTTGCGTAAATCGTTGCGCCCTTGAGCGGGCAAACCGTGTCAGGAAGGCTCCGTGACACGGTTCTACTGCAAGTCTTACTTGTTAACAGCGTCGGTCAGGCCTTTAGCCACAACCAGCTTGATAACTTTCTTGGCAGCGATTTCGATGGCAGCGCCAGTCGAAGGGTTACGGCCAGTACGGGCAGGACGCTCGGTCACTTTCAGCTTGCCGATACCTGGCAGAGTGATTTCGCCGCCATTTTCCAATTGATCAGCAACGATCTGAGCCAGTTGGTCCAGAGCGTTACGCGCGGTGGTTTTCGGCGCGTCGATAGCTTCAGCGATATCAGCGATCAGTTGGTCTTTAGTAATAGCCATTGTGGTGTTCCTTCCCTATCAAATTCATTTGGATTGCAGAGTGCAGTGTCAGCCATCGAGCCAGATCTTTTGGGTCTGGCACCCCGGTCACAACCACGACAGATCGGGGTTATAGATACCGAAATCAGGGTTTGGTTCGACCCGACAAATGCTGAATGCACGCTTAACGCTGAGACATCGCGTAAGACGGGGCAAAACTAGCACAGAGACGGGGAAATATCCGCCTCTACCTAGCCATTTGGTCAGCTTTATTGCTCTAAATCGGTAAAAAAATGCATAAGGCCGACCGGAGACCCGCCGATGGCCTGGCAAACCACGCCAAAACCAATGGGTGCGGTACACTGCGCACTTTTTCGGGGAGCGCGCCCTCCCCCATTCAACCAGCCGAGAAGCCCATGCCGATCCGTCATTGCATCGTCCACCTGATCGACAAAAAACCCGACGGCACACCTGCAGTTCTTCATGCACGAGACTCCGAACTGGCTGAGTCCGCCGCGATCGAGAACATGCTCGCCGACCTCAACGAGAGCTACAACGCCAAGCAAGGCAAAGCCTGGGGCCTGTTCCACCCCGAGTCCGGTGCCTTTCCTTTCAGCGGCTGGCTGAAGGACTACCTCGACGGCGGCCAGGACTTCACCGCGTTCAGCCGGGTGGCGGTGGAACACCTGCAAAAGCTGATGGAAGAATCCAACCTCTCCACCGGTGGCCACGTGCTGTTCGCCCACTATCAGCAAGGCATGACCGACTACCTGGCCATCGCTCTGCTGCACCACAGCGAAGGCGTGGCGGTCACCGACGAGCTGGACGTGACCCCATCCCGGCACCTGGACCTGGGCCAGTTGCACCTGGCGGCGCGGATCAATATCTCCGAGTGGCGCAACAACCAGCAGTCCAAGCAGTACATCTCGTTTATCAAGGGCAAGAATGGCAAGAAAGTCTCGGAGTACTTCCGCGACTTTATCGGCTGCCAGGAAGGCGTCGACGGCCCCGGTGAAACCCGCACCCTGCTCAAGGCCTTCAGCGACTTCGTCGAGAGCGAGGACCTGCCGGAAGAATCGGCCCGGGAGAAAACCAAGACCCTGGTGGATTACGCCAGCAGCCAAGCCAAGCTCGGTGAACCCATGGGCCTGGAAGAGTTGTCGGAACTGATCGACGAGGACCGCCCCAAGGCCTTCTACGACCATATCCGTAACAAGGACTACGGCCTGTCCCCGGAGATTCCGGCGGACAAACGCACCCTCAACCAGTTCCGCCGTTTCACCGGCCGGGCCGAGGGCCTGTCCATCAGTTTCGAAGCGCACCTGCTGGGTTCGAAGATCGAATACGACGAAGAGGCCGGGACCTTGATTATCAAGGGCCTGCCGACCCAGTTGACCGACCAGCTCAAGCGTCGCAACTGATGCTCCAAGGCGTACTGAAGAAGTTCCTGCTGATCCTGTTACTGGTGGTGGTCTATCAGAACTGGGGCAAGATCGAGCGGGTCTTCAACCCGTCGGCGGTGGTATCCGAAGAGATTCGCGCCAAGGCCAAGGTGGTGCTCTACGCCACCGACTGGTGCGGCTACTGCAAGGCCACCCGGCGCTTTCTCGATCAGAAAGGCATCCCGTACCAGGAATTCGACATCGAGAAAGACGTCAATGCGCGCAAGGCCTACAGCGCATTGGGCGGCGCCGGGATTCCGATCCTCGATGTGAACGGCACCCTGCTCCGCACCTACGACCCCGACGCCATCATGGCTGCCTTGACCCCGTAGGGGCCGCCACTGAGCCTTGCGCTGGATTCAGCAACGGCATCGCTGGCAAGCCAGCGCCTACAAGGGGGATATGGGTTTATTGGGGCTGGATGCGAAAGCCCAGGCGCGGGAAGTGCACGTGGACCTCGCCGGCACGCGGCTCCTGGCGACGCAGAATCAGCTCTTCCGTACCGGCGAACAACAACTCCCCTGCCACCGGATCGACGCCATAGTCGGTCGCCGCAATCACCACCTGCTGCCCTGCCTTGAAGCCATTGGGGTCGACCCACGACTCGTCCGGCAACGCCGCCGGCGTGGCGTTGCGGGCCACTTCCAGGGCCTCTTCCGAACTCATCTCGCTGGAGGCGCCGTGACCAAAACCCAGCACCCGGGCCAGCCAGGCCGAGACCGCCGGGTAAGCATCCACCAACGGCGCAGTCACCGGCGTGCCTTTGAGGAACCACAACGGGTGAGCCAGGGCAAAGTCGGCAATCGACGGTTCGCCGAAGAGGTAGTCGCCCTGCTCACGCTGCAACTGCAACTCCAGGCGCGCCATCAACGTCGGCCATTGATGCTGGGCCAGCTCCAGCGGCACCCGCGTCGCGCTGCCGCCACTGAACAGGCCAGCACGATCAGCCATAAAGGCCTTGAGGGCTTCGGGGGGCAATTTACCGAAACGCACCGCTGCCGACTCCGGCTGGAACACCAGGCTCACCGCGTGCTGGAACACCACCGAATCGATCCAGGCAGCAAAGGTGGCGACGATCATTTCCTGGCCTTCGGGGAACAGTGCCGGCGAGGCTTTTTCCTGCTCCAGGCGGCGGGCAATCAGGGCCGTGTCACAGTAGATATCGGCACCGACCTGCAGCACTGGGGTCTTGCGATAGCCACCGGTCAAGGCAGTCAGATCGGGTTTGGGCATCACCGGGGAAATCTTCACGGAACGCCAGGACAGGCCCTTGAAGCCCAGCAGCAGGCGGGCTTTTTCCGCAAAAGGAGACGTCGGGTAATGATGGAGAATCAACTCTGACATGCTGGGATCCGTCGCACGGGTAGGAGAGATTGAGCTTAGCGCGCAATGACTGAGCAGCCTACCGATCCGCCTGATGAACCCGTATCAGTCAGGGTGATAAGCCCGCCGCCGCAGCCGTCGCCACCAGGCATTCCTTGGCGCTCTTTTTAAGCCTCTTGATCAGGCGTTCCTGGCGCAAGGCTTCGCCCTTATCGCGGCAGGCTTCGGTGTACACCAGGGCCACCGCCGGGCTGGAGAGAAAAAAACGTGCCCCCTTGCCGCTCTGGTGCTTGGCAAACCGACGCTGGGGATCGTCGCTGATGCCGCAGTACAGTGAGCCATTGGCGGCCCGCACCAGGTACACAAACCAGGGTTTGTTCTGCACCGGTGCAGGAGGGCTTTCACTGTCTGGGGTGGGGTCGAGGCAGGTCACGGCAAAGGTCGAGAGCGGTGGATAACAAGCCGCGATCTTAACAGAGGCCGGGGCTCAGCGACTGGCCTGAAAGGCTTTAAGCCCCTTGCCAGCCTGAGCACGCACGGCGTTTTTAACCAACGGCGTCCAGCCCAGCAACAGGCCCTTGGTGCCGAGCGCCTGACGGGCCCAGCGCCACAGGTCGAAGTGGTCATGGTGCTCGCAGATCTTGCCGTCACGGAACACGAAACGCGCCTGGATATCGTTGACCACGGTGTTGCCGGTCTGACTGAACAGGTAGGTCGCTACCCAGTGAGCGCCGCCGGTGCGTTCGTCGGCACGCACGTTGTCGAAGGTCAGGGAAAAGTCTTTGGCACGGGTCGTCAGCATGCGCCACATATCGCCAGCATCACGGCCACGCAACTCACCGAACACCGGATCACTGAACAACACATCCTCGGTGTAGCAGGCACTCATGGCCTCGGCATCCAGCCGCTGGAACGCTTGGTAGAACTCAGTGATCAATGCGCTGTGGGCATCACTCATGGACAGGCTCCGAAACATCGAAAAGGTGCCTGCACGATAATCTGCAAAGCACCGCAACACTATCGGCATTTGCGGCGCAAATACCGACAGTGCGCCGCCTCAGATTTTTTCGCTTTGCACCTGCACGTAGAGGCTGCGCCCGGCACCGAGCCCTGCGACGATTGCCCCCACGCCCAACACCGCGAAAATCCAGCCAACCGCGTTCCAGCCCCCGGTCCAGTCATGCACCAGGCCCACTGCGAAAGGCCCCATGGACGCCAGGGTGTAGCCGAAGCCCTGGGCCATGCCCGACAGGTTGGCCGCCACATGGGTATCCCGCGAGCGCAGCACGATCAGGGTCAAGGCCAGGCTGAAGGTGCCACCCTGACCCAGGCCCAGCAGAATCGCCCAGCCCCACAGCCCTTCCAGCGGCGCATACAGGCAGCCGAACAGGCCGCCCAAGGTCATCAGCATCACCAGCACAATCGCCAGCCGTTGATCCTTGCCGCGGGTGGCCAGCCAGGGCGCACTCAGGGAACTGATCAGTTGCACGATCACCGAGCCCGAAAGCACCAGCCCGGCCTCGGTCGGGCTCAGGCCGCGACCGATCAGGATCGACGGCAACCAGCCAAAGACGATGTACGCCAGGGACGACTGCGTGCCCATGTACAAGGTCACTTGCCAAGCCAGGGGATCACGCAGCAAGCCACGCACTCGATAGGCCGCGTGGTGGGCACCCTGTTTGTGCCCGACCTGGGGCAACCAAAACAGCGCCGCCAGCAACGCCGGCAGCACCCAGAAGCCCAGGCCCATGGCCCAGCTATCACCGAAGTAATGACTCAGGGGCACGCTCGCCCCGGCCGCCATGGCCGCGCCCAGGCACAGGGCCATGGTGTAGACGCCGGTCATGGTGCCGGCTTGCTTGGCAAAGTCGCGCTTGACGATCCCCGGCAGCAACACGCCGATCACGCCGATGCTGGCGCCCCCCAAGAGGCTGCCGGCAAAGACCCCGAACTCGCCCAGGGAACTGCGCAAGACAATCCCCGCGGCTAAGGTCAGCAAAATCCCCAGGACCACCCGTTCGGCGCCAAAACGCCGAGCCAGTATGGGCGCCAGCGGTGCGAACAAGCCCAGGCACAGCACCGGCAACGTGGTCAGCAGGCCGGCCTTGGCCGCTGACAGCCCGAGGCTCTGGGACACCTCGCCAAGTAACGGTGACAGGCTCGAAAGCGCCGGACGCAGGTTCAAAGCCACCAGGATCAGGCCCAGCAGCAACAGCCAGCGACGGCTGATGGGCGGCGGGGTTTGCTGGGTTTGCTCGTCGTCTGCCTCGGCGTCGATCAACAACGCGTCGAGCTCGGGCGTGCGACGCACAGGGGCGGACGGGTCAGTGGCCGGGGGATTGGGCATGGGCTTCTCGGGTTCAGGGTTCATTGATCAGTTGCCGGGACAGCTGCTTGGCCCGCTCCGGGTCCTGCTGCTCAACGGCATCGAGCATGTGTCGGTGCAGGTCGAACACGGCCTGCCGGCGCGGGGTGACGTGCAGGGTCTGGCGCAATTGCGCCCCCACCACACTGGAAAAGTAGCGATACAACTGGCTCAGGGTCGGGTTGTGGGCGGCATCCACCAGGCGCTGGTGAAACAGCAGGTCGCACGCGATGTAGCGCTCCAGGTCCCCGTGAAAATGCTCACTGCTGATCGCCAGCGCGGCACGCAAGGCCAGCAGGTCTTCATCGGTACGGCGCTCTGCCGCCAGGCCCACGGCCTCCACTTCAAGGATGTGGCGGGTTTCCCGGGCCTGCTCCAGGGAGCACTGGGACAGGGCCTGGAGCATGTCCAGCGGATCGGCCACCCCACGCAGGTAACTGCCGTCGCCCTGGCGAATCTCGATCAGCCCGGAAAACGCCAGCACGCGCATGGCTTCACGCACGGTATTACGGCTGATGCCCAGTTCCGCCGCCAGTTCCGGCTCGGTGGGCAGCCGCTGCCCGACCTGCCAGGTGCCGTTATTGATGCGCAGGCGCAACTGCTCCAAGGCCTGATCGACCAGGGAACGCTTAATCAGTGGAGAAGCTTCTGTCATGTGATTTCGCCTTTTCATCCCATCATCGGATGAATTGGCCGACATGGTATTCAGCCCCTTCTGAGAGATCAACGATTTAGGCTGGAGGGGCGATCCACGGCGACTAATACCGTTGATAAAAAACCCTTTAAGGGTGGTTTCAATTCCACCAGAAGGTGTCTTATGGAAAAGACCACACCGCACCACGCCCTATCGGTCGTCAAGGCAGAGGTCATTCGGCTCGGTGCAAAAGCCTTCAGCGTCAGCGCCATGGATGGAGGGCGGCGACTGGATCTAAGCCTCAAGCAACTGTTGCGCATCATCGACAATCTGCAGAGGCACATGTTTTACAAATCAATGACCACCTACGCCGACCCTCGAGTCTGGCAAGACGTCTATCACGTCGAAACACTCGGCCGGGCGCTCTACATCAACGTGACTTACCGCCCCGGCGCTGGCGCCCCCGTGATTTCCTTCAAGGAGAAAACCCAGTGAACATCCAACAATGCATGAGCTGTGGCGCTCCGGAAGGCATGCTGCCATTCGTCGACCGCGACCTCAGCATCGACTTCAAGCACGTGACTCGCCTGGTGCCCAAGCTGACCGGCTGGGCATGCCAGGTTTGCGGCGAAATGGAGCTCGATGGCGACAGCGCCGAACGCTACGCCGCTGCCGGCGACCAGTTGCTGATCGACGTCCGCCAGCACATCGCCACCGACATAAAGCGCATCCGCCGCAAACTGCACCTCTCCCAGAAAGAGGCGGTCCGGTTGCTTTCCGGCGGCGGGCACAACGCCTTCTCGCGCTATGAGCGCGCTGACGTCAGCGTGCCCCAACCGCTGTACATGCTGATGCGCCTGCTGGATCGTCACCCGCACCTGATGCAAGACGTGCGTGCACTCAGCGAAGCCCAGTCGGCGCCCGCCACGCGCGCGGAGCCCCCAACGCCCCTGCGGGCCGCGGGCAACTGAAACCCCAGGCAAAAATAAACCCGGAACCAGTCCGGGTTTATCGTCAGTGCAAAGCCGGCATCAGGATCAATGCAGGATCTGGCTGAGGAACAGCTTGGTGCGTTCGTTCTGTGGGTTGTCGAAGAAGTCGTTCGGCGCGGCCTGTTCGACGATCTCGCCCTTATCCATGAAGATCACGCGGTTGGCCACGGTGCGCGCAAAACCCATTTCGTGGGTGACGCACAACATGGTCATGCCGTCTTCAGCCAAGCCGATCATGGTGTCCAGCACCTCTTTCACCATCTCCGGGTCGAGCGCCGAAGTCGGTTCGTCGAAGAGCATGATTTTCGGCTTCATGCACAAGGCACGGGCGATCGCCACACGCTGCTGCTGGCCACCGGAAAGCTGGCCCGGGAACTTGTTGGCCTGCTCCGGGATGCGCACGCGCTCCAAGTAGTGCATGGCAATTTCCTCAGCCTGGCGCTTGGGCATCTTGCGTACCCACATCGGCGCCAGGGTGCAGTTCTGCAGAATGGTCAGGTGCGGGAACAGGTTGAAGTGCTGGAACACCATGCCGACTTCACGGCGGATCGCTTCGATCTGCTTGAGGTCGTTGGTCAACTCCACACCGTCCACCACGATCCGGCCCTGCTGGTGTTCTTCCAGGCGGTTGAGGCAGCGGATGGTGGTGGATTTGCCGGAACCCGACGGCCCGCACAGGACGATACGTTCGCCCTGGGTGACGTTGAGGTTGATGTCTTTCAACACGTGGAACTGGCCGTACCACTTGTTCACGCCCTGCATCTGAATAATGCCTTCAGGGCCCACAGGCTTTTTGTTCGCTTCACTCATCACAAAACTCCTAAATTAGGCAGCGGCTCAGCGCTTGTGGCCTGTGTCCAACTTACGCTCCAGATGCATGGAGTAGCGGGACATACCAAAACAGAAAATCCAGAACACCAGGGCAGCGAAGACGTAGCCTTCGGTGGCCATGCCCAGCCATTTAGGGTCGGCGGCGGCTTGCTTGACGCTGTTGAGCAGGTCGAACAGGCCGATGATGATCACCAGGCTGGTGTCCTTGAACAGAGCGATAAAGGTGTTGACGATCCCCGGGATCACCAGCTTCAGGGCCTGCGGCAGAATCACCAGGCCCATGCTGCGCCAGTAGCCCAGGCCCATGGCCGCAGCGGCTTCGTACTGGCCTTTGGGGATGGCTTGCAGGCCGCCCCGCACCACTTCAGCCACGTAGGCCGACTGGAACAGGATCACCCCGATCAGGGCCCGTAACAGCTTGTCGAAGTTCATGCCTTCGGGCAGGAACAACGGCAGCATCACCGAGGACATGAACAGCACGGTAATCAGCGGTACGCCGCGCCAGAACTCGATGAAGGTCACGCAGACCACTCGAATCGCCGGCATGTTCGAACGTCGTCCCAGGGCCAATACGATCCCCAGCGGCAAGGCACCGGCGATGCCCACAGTGGCGATCACCAGGGTCAGCATCAGGCCGCCCCATTGGCTGGTCGCCACGGCGCTCAGGCCGAACACGCCGCCGTGCAGCAGGCACCAGGAAATGATCGGGTACAGCACCAGAAAGCTCAGCCCGTACACCGCTTTACGCGGGAAGCGCGAGATGAACAACGGCGCCACGCCAACCACCGCCAACCACACGGTCAGGTCCACGCGCCAGCGCATGTCCGCCGGGTAGTAGCCATACATGAACTGGCCGAAGCGCTGCTGGATGAACACCCAGCAGGCGCCCTCCTTGGTGCAGTCGGCGCGGGTGGTGCCGACCCAGTTGGCATCGATGATCGCCCACTGCAGGATTGGCGGGATCACCAGGTAAATCAGGTAGAACGCGAACAGGGTCAGCAGGGTGTTGATCCAGCTGGAGAACATGTTGGCGCGCATCCACGCCACCACGCCGATACTGCGGCTCGGTGGGGGCATGTCGGGTTTGAAAGTATGAGTCGTCATGGGCGCTTCCTCACCGCTCGATCAGCGCAATGCGCTTGTTGTACCAGTTCATCAGCAGGGAAATGCTGATACTGATCGCCAGGTACACGCTCATGGTGATGGCAATGACTTCAATGGCTTGACCGGTCTGGTTGAGCACCGTGCCGGCAAACAGCGAAACCATTTCCGGGTAACCGATACCGGCCGCCAGCGAGGAGTTCTTCGCCAGGTTCAGGTATTGGCTGGTCAGGGGCGGAATGATCACCCGCAGCGCCTGAGGAATGATCACCTTGCGCAGGGTCGGGCCGTTGCGCAGCCCCAGGGAGCGGGCGGCCTCGGTCTGGCCATGGCTCACCGACTTGATCCCGGAACGCACGATCTCGGCGATAAACGCCGCGGTGTAGACGGTCAGGGCCAGGGTCAGGGCCAACAGTTCAGGGATCAGCACCCAGCCGCCGACAAAGTTGAAGCCGGCCAGTTTCGGCAGTTCCCAGTGCAGCGGGGCACCGAAGATCAGGGCACACAGCGCCGGAATCACCAGGAACAGCGCCAGGCCGGTCCAGAACTTGTGAAACGGCACGCCGGTGGCTTCAAAACGCTTGTTGGCCCAGCGGCACATCAGGACGATGGCGACAATCGCCAACACGATGCTCACCACAAATGGCCAGAAGCCTTCAGCCGCCTGGGCCGCCGGCATATTCAAGCCACGGCTGCTGACAAAGAAGGTGTCGCCGAAGTTATGGCTGTTGCGCGGACCCGGCATGGTCAGGAACACCGCGAAGTACCAGAACAGAATCTGCAGCAGCGGCGGGATATTGCGGAAGACTTCCACATACACCGTGGCCAGCTTGCTGATGATCCAGTTCTGCGACAGCCGCGCCACACCGATGATGAACCCCAGAATGGTCGCCAGGATCACGCCGATAACGGTCACCAACAAGGTGTTGAGCAGCCCGATCACAAACACCCGCGCGTAGCTGTCCGCTTCGGTGTAGGCAATCAGGTGTTGAGCGATGCCGAAGCCGGCGCTGCGCTCAAGAAAATCGAAACCCGAGGTGATACCCCGGTGCTGGAGGTTGGTTTGAGTGTTGTTGAACAGAAACCAGCCCAGCGAGATCACCGCCACGATGGTGATGATCTGGAACAACCAGGCACGCACTCGTGGATCGCTGAGACTGAGCCTCTGCTTTGGTGCGCCGATAGAATTTTGCATGAAGTGCCCCAGGAATAATGGAACAGAACATCACCCGGCGGTTGGCCCGCCGGGTGATAGGACCATCAGCGCACAGGTGGTGCGTATTGGATGCCGCCGTTGTTCCACAGCGCATTCAGGCCGCGGTCGATGGCCAGTGGAGTGCTCTTGCCGAGGTTCTTCTCGAACACTTCACCGTAGTTACCCACTTGCTTGACGATCTGTACGACCCAGTCCTTCGGCAGTTTCAGATCCTTGCCGTATTCACCGTCAGCGCCCAGCAGACGAGCAACGTCCGGGTTCTTGGTGGACTTGGCTTCAGCTTCAACGTTCTTCGAGGTCACGCCCGCTTCTTCAGCGTTGAGCATGGCGAACAGGGTCCACTTGACGATGCTGAACCACTCTTCGTCGCCTTTACGCACCACTGGGCCCAGAGGCTCCTTGGAGATGGTTTCCGGCAGTACCACGTAGTCAGTCGGGGTCGCCAGCTTGCTGCGTTGTGCGTAGAGCTGGGATTTGTCGGAGGTCAGCACGTCGCAACGACCGGATTCCAGCGACTTGGCGCTTTCATCGGAGGTGTCGAAGGTGATCGGGGTGTATTTCAGACCGTTGCCACGGAAGTAGTCGGAAACGTTCAGCTCAGTGGTGGTGCCGGCTTGAATGCAGATGGTCGCGCCGTCCAGCTCTTTGGCACTTTTGACGCCCAGCTTATTGTTCACCAGGAAGCCGATGCCGTCGTAGTAAGTCACGCCGGCAAACACCAGGCCCATGCCCGAATCACGGGAGCTGGTCCAGGTGGTGTTACGCGACAGCACGTCGACTTCGCCCGACTGCAGCGCGGTGAAGCGCTCTTTGGCGTTCAACTGGCTGAACTTGACCTTGGTCGCGTCACCGAAAACAGCGGCGGCCACAGCGCGGCAGACGTCGGCGTCGATGCCGAGAATCTTGCCCGAGGCGTCCGGTACCGAGAAGCCCGGCAGACCATCGCTCACGCCACATTGCACAAAGCCTTTCTTCTGCACTGCATCCAGGGTCGCACCCGCCTGTGCGAAGCCGCTCATACCGAGTACCGCGGCTGCCGTCACGACTGCCAGGGTGGATTTCAACATCTTCATTCAAACCTCCAGTTTGCTCTTGTTGTGTCGGAGCTTGAGTCCTGCCGCACCCTTATGAGGCGCTGTTGACCCTAGTTGGCTTTTTTAGGGTCAAGCGGCGTAAGACCTTCGCTATGAGTCTAGTAGGAGAAATCCACGTAATGGCCTACCTACATCTCACCAATTGGCCGAACGGGCTGTAGCCCTTTCATGTTCGCAAAGCCCGTAGCGGCCATTGGCGAACGTCCATCACCAGATTCTTGCTATCCCACAGCCAGCGGTAGCCTGATAGTGTTACCGCCGTGGGGAAGTGCAATCACTTCGGTTTTCCCATAGCAAAGCCCGTACCACAGTTGTCGCTAAAGCGTTTCAGCCAACGGTCAATAGCAAAACTTTCAACCGTGCGACATCTTCTTCACTGATCAAACAGGCGCGCCCTTTAATCACGCACTCAATAGGCGCGCACGCACACAAATGGAGCGACCATGACCGAGCCCTTGATTCTTCAGCCCAGCAAGCCCGCAGACGCCTGTGTGATCTGGCTGCACGGCCTGGGAGCCGACAAATACGACTTCCTTCCGGTGGCCGAGGCGCTGCAGGAAAGTTTGCTCAGCACCCGCTTCGTGCTGCCCCAGGCGCCGACTCGCGCGGTCACGGTGAATGGCGGATATGCCATGCCCAGCTGGTACGACATTTTGGCCATGAGCCCGGCTCGCGCGATCAATCGCGAGCAGCTTGATGAATCGGCTGAAGGCCTGGTCAGATTGATCGAAGAACAACGCGCCAGCGGAATAGACGCTTCGCGCATTTTCCTCGCCGGTTTTTCCCAGGGTGGCGCAGTCGTCCTGCACACCGCCTTCCTGCAATGGCAAGGCCCGTTGGGTGGCGTACTTGCCCTGTCCACTTACGCACCGACCTTCAGTGACGAACTGCAACTTTCGGCCAGCCAACAGCGGATTCCGGTGCTGAGCCTGCACGGCCAGTACGACGAGGTGGTGCAGAACGCCATGGGACGCACCGCGTATGAGTACTTGAAGCAGCATGGTGTCACCGTGACATGGCAGGAATACCCAATGGGCCACGAGGTGTTACCCGAAGAAATCCGCGACATCAGTGCCTGGCTGAGCGAGCGCTTGCGCTAAAAGCGCAACTTGCCAGCGTCCCGCGTCCAACACACTACGCCGCGCCCGATTCTTGCATTACACTGCCCGGCGTACATTCCTTAACCAATTGATGAGATGACCGTGCTCAAAGCACTCAAGAAAATCTTCGGTAAAAGCGAGGCTGAGCAGCTCGCGCCAAGCACCAGCACCTCTTCCCACAGCCCCAGCAGCCGCACCGACGGCCCTCAGCCGGGTCAGGACGTGCCTGCTACCGCAGCCCAACAAGAGCCGGTGCACCCATCGCCCGCCGCGCCCCAAGCGCGCAGTGAAAAGCCCAAGCCCGAGCAGCCACGTCGCGAACGTGCGCCCAAGCCGGTGGTCATCCCCTGGAAGCTCGAAGACTTCGCGGTCGAGCCCCAGGAAGGCAAAACCCGTTTCCACGACTTCAAGCTCGCGCCGGAACTGATGCACGCGATCCAGGACCTGGGTTTCCCGTACTGCACGCCGATCCAGGCCCAAGTACTGGGCTTTACCCTGGCGGGCAAAGACGCCATCGGCCGCGCCCAGACCGGCACCGGCAAGACCGCCGCGTTCCTGATCTCGATCATCACCCAGCTGCTGCAAACCCCGCCGCCCAAAGAACGCTACATGGGCGAGCCCCGCGCGCTGATCATCGCGCCGACCCGGGAACTGGTGGTGCAGATCGCCAAGGACGCCGAGGCCCTGACCAAATACACCGGCCTCAACGTGATGACCTTCGTCGGCGGCATGGACTTCGATAAACAACTCAAGCACCTCGAAGCGCGCCACTGCGACATCCTGGTTGCCACTCCGGGCCGCCTGCTGGACTTCAACCAGCGCGGCGACGTGCACCTGGACATGGTCGAAGTGATGGTGCTCGACGAAGCCGACCGCATGCTCGACATGGGCTTTATCCCGCAAGTGCGTCAGATCATTCGCCAGACGCCGCCCAAGAGCGAACGTCAGACCCTGCTGTTCTCCGCCACCTTCACCGAAGACGTGATGAACCTGGCCAAGCAGTGGACCACCGACCCGTCCATCGTCGAGATCGAGTCCGAGAACGTCGCCAGCGAAAACGTCGAGCAGCATATTTATGCTGTGGCCGGCGCCGACAAGTACAAGCTGCTGTACAACCTGGTCACCGACAACGGCTGGGAACGGGTCATGGTCTTCGCCAACCGCAAGGACGAAGTGCGGCGCATCGAAGAACGCCTGGTACGCGATGGCGTGAACGCTGCCCAGCTGTCCGGCGACGTGCCGCAGCACAAGCGCATCAAGACCCTGGAAGGCTTCCGCGAAGGCAAGATCCGCGTGCTGGTGGCCACTGATGTGGCAGGCCGCGGCATCCACATCGACGGCATCAGCCATGTGATCAACTTCACCCTGCCTGAAGTGCCGGACGATTACGTACACCGTATCGGCCGTACCGGTCGTGCCGGGGCTGAAGGCGTTTCCATCAGTTTTGCCGGTGAAGACGACTCCTACCAGTTGCCGTCCATCGAAGCCCTGTTGGGTCGCAAGATCAGCTGCGAGACGCCGCCCACTGTGCTGCTGCGCCCCGTAGAGCGCAAACGCCCGTAACGGCCAACGCGCCCGACAAAAAACGCAGCCCTCGCCGGCTGCGTTTTTTTTCGCCTGGAGATTGCGATAGATATCTAAAAGTCCATAATGGAAAAATTAGTTTACTCACAACTTCAAGGGAACGCCGCATGTCCAGCACGCCTTATGTGATTGCCCAGCCTCAAGCCCAGGCGCTTCTGGCGCGCATCGACGTGCCGCAGATCCTGCGCAAGCTGTTCCGTGACCTGGCGGCCGGGCAGGCGGTGCAACCGGCCCAACAGTTGGTCGAGTTTCCCCAGGGCGGGGGCGACTTCATCAATTACCTGGGGGTGCTGGCCGAGGATCGGGTCTACGGGGTCAAGACCTCGCCCTACATCGTGCGCAACGAGGGGCCACTGGTCACCGCCTGGACCCTGCTGATGTCCATGGACAGCGGCCAGCCTCTGCTGCTCTGCGATGCCGGCGAACTGACCACGGCCCGCACCGCCGCGACCACGGCGGTGGCGGTCGACGCCCTGGCCAGGCAAGACGCCCGGCACCTGTGCATCATCGGCAGCGGCCCGGTGGCCCTGGCGCACCTGCATTACGTCAAAGGCCTGCGGCCGTGGCAGAGCATCCGCCTGTACTCCCCGAGCCTGGCCGCCAAAACCGCCGAGGAGCGCGCCCGTCTCAGCGCCCTGGACCCACGCCTGAGCCTGGCCGACAGCCGCGACGAGGCAGTGCAGGACGCAGATGTGATCATGCTCTGCACCTCTTCCGCCGCCCCGGTGCTGGACCCGCGAGAGCTGGCCAAGCCGGCGCTGATCACCTCCATCAGCACCAATGCGCCCCGTGCCCATGAAGTGCCGCCCCAATCCCTGGCAACCCTGCAGGTGTATTGTGATTACCGCCGCACGACCCCGGGCTCGGCCGGGGAGATGCTGATTGCCGGCGAACAACATGGCTGGGACCCACAGGCAATCATCGGCGACCTGCCGGAGCTGCTCAGCGGCCAGACGCCGGCAGCAGACCCTCAGCGTCATGTGTTCTTCCGCTCCATCGGCCTGGGCCTGGAAGACATCGCCCTGGCCAACGCCCTTTACCGTCTGCAACAGCACACCATCTTATAAAAACAGCCCTGTGAACGGCGCTCATGGCCACCGAGCGCCAAGCCCCCCGCGTCGCGGCACCACCCCTTGTTTCGGAGACTCGAATGACCCAGGCAGACTTCATCATCATTGGCGGCGGTATCGCCGGGGCCTCCACCGGTTACTGGCTGTCGCGCCACGGCCGGGTCATCGTGCTGGAGCGTGAATCCCACCCGGCCTATCACTCCACCGGTCGTTCCGCCGCGCTGTACACCGCCGCCTACGGCACCGCCCAGGTACGCGCCCTGACCCTGGCCAGCCGCGACTTCTTCGACGCCCCGCCCGAGGGGTTTTGCGAGCACCCGTTACTGACCCCACGGGGCGAGATGACCGTGGACTTCACCGGCGACCCAGACGAACTCAACCGGCAATACCTGAGCGCCAAGTCCTCGGTCCCGGAGATGCAGTTGCTCAGTGCCGACGAGGCCTGCGCACGCCTGCCGATCCTGCGCCGCGACAAAGTCCACGGCGCGCTCTACGACCCCAGTGCCAGCGACATCGACACCGATGCCCTGCACCAGGGCTACCTGCGGGGCATTCGCCGCAATCAGGGCCAGGTGCACACCGACTGTGAAGTCCAGGGTCTGCAGCGCGACGCCAAAGGCCAGTGGCACGTGAGCACCCAAGACGCGCACTTCAGCGCGCCCATCCTGATCAACGCCGCCGGCGCCTGGGCCGACCAGGTCGGTGTCCTCGCCGGTGCCCGGTCGCTGGGCCTGCAACCCAAGCGCCGCGCGGCGTTTATCTTCCCGGGCCCCGAAGGCCTGGACATTCACCACTGGCCGATGCTGGTGAGCCTCGACGAATCCTTCTATATGAAGCCTGACGCCGGCATGTTCCTCGGCTCACCGGCCAACGCCGACCCGGTCGAACCCCACGATGTGCAGCCCGAAGAACTGGACATCGCCATGGGCATCTACCAGATCGAGGAAGCCACCACCCTGACCATCCGCCGCCCGACCCGCACGTGGGCCGGCCTGCGCAGCTTTGTCAGTGATGGCGACTTGCTGTCCGGCTTCGACCCGTTGGTGCCCGGCCTGTTCTGGGTCGCGGCGCAAGGCGGCTATGGCATCCAGACCTCCCCGGCCATGGGCCAGGCCAGCGCCGCCCTGGTGCGTGGCGAAGCCCTGCCTGAAGCCCTGACCCGCTTCGACCTCAATGCCGCCATGCTCTCCCCTGCACGCCTGGGCTGAACCGCGCCTCAGGTGACGCGCCCACGCGATTGCGGCACACTCCCAGCGCCCTGCCTGACAGGGCGCTGACGCCGCTTGGAGCTTTCACCATGACATCCCCCACACAGGACCCGGCCCTGGACAATTTCCGCGCCATCGCCGACGCCATTGCCACCCTGTTCTTCCCCCATGCCGAAGTGGTGATCCACGACCTGCGCACGCAGAAGATCGACTACATCGCCAACAACATTTCCAAACGAGAAGTGGGCGACGACGCAGCGCTGGAAGACATGCTGAGCGAGGACGTCAGCGAACGTAATATCGGGCCTTACGAAAAGCTCAACTGGGATGGTCAGAAAATTCGCAGCCTGAGCAGCGTGCTGCGCGACAGCCAAGGCCAACCGCTGGCGGTGCTGTGCATCAACCTGAATATTTCCCTGTTCGAGAACGCCAAGGCCGCCCTGGACCTGTTTCTGTCCCCGAGCAAACTGATCCCGCAGCCGGATTCTTTATTCCGCGATGACTGGCAAGAGCGAATCAACATCTTCCTGCACAACTGGCTGCGCGAGCGCCAGCTAGGCCTGAACCTGCTGAACCGCGACCATAAGCGCGAGCTGGTGCTGGCCCTGCATGCCGAAGGCGCCTTCAAGGGCAAAAGCGCCTCCAACTATGTGGCCAACGTGCTGAACATGGGGCGGGCGACGGTGTACAAGCACCTCAAGGAGCTCAAGAGCTGAGCCCGCCTCTGTAGAGGATCGCCGACAGGCGCTGGGATCAATCGCCGTAAATGTCCGACTTGAAGTACTTGGCCTGGATCTTCTGGTATTCGCCATTGGCACGAATCCCGTCGATGGCCTGGTTCAGCTCCCCTAGCAGTTCCTTGTTGCCTTTGCGCACGGCAATCCCAGCGCCTTCGCCGACGTATTTCGGATCTTTCAACTCTGGCCCGACAAAGGCATAACCCGCTCCGCGTGGCATGGATAGAAAGTCCTCCAGCGGAATGGTGTCGGCGAAGATCGCGTCCAGGCGAGCGGACGTCAGGTCCATGTAAATCTCTTCGTTGTTGCTGTAGCGCACCACCTTGATGCCCTTGGGTTCGAGGACTTCAGTGGCATAACGGTCGGTGGTGGTGGCGCGCTGTACACCAATGGTCTTGCCCTTGAGGCTGGCGTACTGGTCATCCACCACCGCGCCCTGCTTCATCACCAGGCGCGACGAGGTGAAGTAGTACTTGTGAGTGAAATCCACGGATTTCTTGCGCTCTTCGGTGATGGTCATCGACGACAGCGCGGCATCGATTTTTTTCACCTTCAACGACGGAATCAGCCCGTCGAACTCGCCTTCGATCCACTCGCACTTGACCTGCATCTGCGCGCACAAGGCATTGCCGATGTCGTAGTCAAAGCCGCTGATCTTGCCCTCGGACGTCTTGAACGCAAACGGTGGGTAGGCGGCTTCAATGCCGATGCGCAGGGTTTTCTCAGCGGCGAACACGCTGCTGCAGGCCAACAAGCTGAAGGCCAGGCCAGTGATCAGGGGAAGCTTCTTCATGGGGTTTCTCGCTGGAGTTGTTGGTTTGGCAAGACAGAAGAAAAAGTAAACGCACAGCCATATTTTGTACTTGTAATTCCATATTGGACTTTTGTGTATTTTACGTCAATGCGACACGCACACTGGATTCGCGCTAAGGCTTGCGCACAGGGATTGCGTACGTGAGGAAAGGAAAATAAGGACCAGGAAGCATAATCGCCGGAATGCCGGCGATTAGCGGTGGCTCAGGGGCAAGCTCAGGCTTTCCAGCGGTCGGCGGCCGCGTGATCGCTGTCGCGTCCTTCCACCCAGCGCGGGCCGTCGCTGGTCTGCTCTTTTTTCCAGAAGGGAGCGCGGGTCTTCAGGTAGTCCATGACAAAGGCGCAAGCGTCGAAGGCCGCCTGGCGGTGGGCGCTGGCGGCGCCGACAAACACAATGGGTTCGCCCGGCTCCAATGCCCCGACGCGGTGCAACACTTCGAGCTTGAGCAGCGGCCAGCGTTGCTGCGCCTCGTCGGCGATCTTGCCCAAGGCCTTTTCGGTCATGCCCGGGTAATGCTCGAGAAACATGCCCGCCACATCGCGCCCGTCATTGAAGTCGCGCACATAGCCGACAAAGCTCACCACCGCCCCCACGCCCACATCGGCGGCGTGCATGGCGTTGACTTCCGCGCCAGGATCAAAGGCTCCGGCCTGCACCCGAATCGCCATCTCAGCCCCCGGTCACAGTGGGGAAAAACGCCACTTCGTCGCCGTCCGCCAAGGGCTCGTCCAATGGGCAGAGGTCTTCGTTGCGGGCACACATCAGGTTCTGCTCATTGAGCACCTGGGCCCCGTGTGCCTGGACCAGGTGCGCACGCAGCGCCTCGACGCTGGCGAACTCCCCTTCCACTTGCAGCCCGTCGGTGCCCAGCGTTTCACGGTAACGGGCGAAGTACTTGACGTTGATCTTCATGCCTCACCTGCCTGGTAATGGCCGCTCTTGCCGCCGAGCTTCTCCAGCAGGCGCACGCTTTCGATGGTCATGCCCCGGTCTACCGCCTTGCACATGTCATAAATCGTCAGCGCGGCGACGCTGGCGGCGGTCAAGGCCTCCATCTCTACCCCGGTCTGCCCGGACAGCTTGCAGCGTGCCTGAATGCGCACCGCGTCCGTCCCTTCGGCACTCAACTCGACCTTGACGCTGGTGAGCATCAACGGATGGCACAACGGAATCAGGTCGCTGGTTTTCTTTGCCGCCTGGATCCCGGCAATCCGCGCCACGGCGAACACATCGCCTTTCGGGTGGCCGCCACTGACGATCATTTGCAGGGTTTCGGGGCGCATGCGCACCCGGGCTTCAGCCACCGCCTCACGGAACGTCACGGCTTTATCGGTGACGTCGACCATATTGGCGCGGCCTTGGGAATCGAGATGGGTCAGCACGGGGTTACTCCTGATCAGGAACCCGGATTGTAAACCTGCGGGTCAATTTCTCGCACTGTTGATTGACGGGCCGATCAGCCCGGCGAATACCGCGCATCAGAACAACGAATTGGCCGCCACGCGCGCCGCCACGTACAAAACAACGCCCTACAGGAGAAGCCCTTATGACGCTGTTTATCCCGATACTTCTCAGCTTGCTGGCCGGGTTTGCCGTGCCCCTGCAAGCCGGTACCAATGCCCGGCTGGGCCAGTTACTCGGCCACCCGCTCTGGGCCACCGGGGTCTCGCTGCTGATCAGCCTGCTGGCCCTGGCGCTGATCCTGATCTTTATCAAGGTGCCGCGCCCCAACCTGGTCGCCGCCCTGCAAAACGGCCCCTGGTGGATCTGGATGGGCGGCATCGCCGGGGTCTTCTACATCACTACCGCGCTGCTCATCGCCCCGCGCCTGGGGGCCCTGAACTTCATCATGGCGGTGATCGTCGGCCAACTGGCGATCTCCCTGATCATCGATCGCTTCGGTCTGGTGGGCCTGCCCCAGCGTGAGGTCAGCCTGAAGAAACTCGTGGGGGTGGCGATCGTGATCGTCGGTTTTCTCATCACTACCCGGGCTTAAGCGGGGTCCTGGGCAATCACCTGCCGCACTTGCTCGCGCAGCCAGGCATGGGCCGGGTCATCGTCAAAGCGTTGATGCCAGATCTGCACAAAGGGAAAAGGCGGAATCGCCAAGGGCGGGTTCAACTGGATCAACTGTGGATTGAGCAAGACCTCATCCAGGGTCCGGGTGGCCACGGTGAGGATCAGGTCCGTGCCGTGGATCATCCCCGGTGCGGTTCCCCAATGGGGCACGCTGACCGCGATATGCCGCTGCAACCCCAGGCCACGCAGGGCGGTATCCACTTCACCCTGGGCGCTGCCGTCCATCGACACCAGCAGATGGGGGCGTGCCAGGTAGCCCGGCAAGTCGAGTACGCCGTGGTCGGCCAAGGTGCTGCGGTCCAGCAGGCAGGAAAAGGTTTCCTCGAACAACACTTCACTGACGATCTGCGCCGCGACACTCGGAAACACCCCCAGGGCCAGGTCGATCTTGCCTTGGGCGACCTGCTCAAGCATGCCGTGGCGGCTGCCCTGGGTGACCACCAGCCGGGTATTGGGCGCCTGCTCGCGCAAGCGCACCAGCAGCCTGGGCAGCACAATGGCCGCACCGTAGTCGGACATCGCCAAGTGGAACACCCGCTGAGAGCTGGCGGGGTCGAAATCCAGGGACTTGCCGAGCAGGCCTTCGATCTGGCTGAGGATCTCCCGCAACGGCGCCTGGAGGTTCTGCGCCTGAACACTGAGCACCACTTCACTGCCCTGGCGGATCAGGATCGGGTCGTCCAGCAACGCACGCAACTTCCCCAGGGAGTGGCTGATGGCCGGCTGGCTCAGGTGCAGGCGCTCACCGGTGCGGGTCACGTGCTTCTCGGTCAGCAGGGCATCGAGCACCACCAGCAAATTCAGGTCGATATTGCGCAGGGAGACGGTGGCCATCCGGTTCTTTTCCAACGGGGACGCTCAACGGCGGGCCCGCAGAATAACCCAGCCCGCTACCCGGAACGCAAAACGGGCGACCCGAAGGCCGCCCGTAGAGGTGAAGGTTAAGGGGTTACAGGTGGCTTTCGGCGTATTCCGCCAGGATCGAACGGGGCACCCCTTGCAGGGTGATGTGTACACCGTTGGGGAAGTCCTTGAAGCGCTCGGTGAGGTAGGTCAGCCCGGAACTGGTGGCCGACAGGTAAGGGGTATCGATCTGCGCCAGGTTGCCCAGGCACACCACTTTCGAACCGGCGCCGGCACGGGTGATGATGGTTTTCATCTGGTGCGGGGTCAGGTTCTGGCATTCATCGATCAGAATCAGGCTCTGCTGGAAGCTGCGACCGCGGATGTAGTTCAGGGATTTGAACTGCAACGGCACCTTGCTGAGGATATAGTCGACGCTGCCATGGGTGTTCTCGTCATCCATATGCAGGGCTTCGAGGTTGTCAGTGATGGCGCCGAGCCACGGCTCCATTTTTTCCGCTTCGGTGCCCGGCAGGAAGCCGATCTCCTGGTCCAGCCCCTGCACGCTGCGGGTGGCGATGATGCGCCGGTAGCGCTTGCTGACCATGGTCTGCTCGATGGCAGCCGCCAGGGCCAGGATGGTTTTACCCGAACCGGCAGCGCCGGACAGGTTGACCAGGTGAATGTCCGGGTCCAGCAAGGCATAGAGCGCCAGGCCCTGATAAATGTCGCGCGGTTTCAGGCCCCAGGCTTCCTGGTGCAACAGGGGTTCCTGATGCAGGTCGAGGATCAGCAGCACGTCGGCGCGGATCTCTTTGATCCAGCCGACAAAGCCCTGTTCATCGATGATGAATTCGTTGATGTGCACTGCGGGCAGGTTGTCCGTCAGTTGCACCTGGTGCCAGGTGCGGCCGTGGTCCTGACGGGTTTCCACCTTGCTCACCCGGTCCCAGAAAGAGCCGGTCATGTTGTGAAAACCATTGGGCAGCAGCGACACGTCGTCGACCAGTTGGTCGGTGCTGTAGTCCTCGGCCGCGATCCCGCAGGCGCGTGCCTTGAGGCGCATGTTGATGTCTTTGGTCACCAGCACCACACGCAGTGCCTTGTCGCGCGCGTGCAGGTCGATCAACTGGTTGATGATGATGTTGTCGTTGAGGTTTTCCGGCAGCAGGCTGTTGGGCTCGGCGCGCTTGGTCATCAGGATCGACAACAGGCCTTTGGGGCCGCTCTTGCCGCGCTGGATCGGCACACCCAGTTCCACATCCTCGGGCGACGCCTCACCGAGGGTCTTGTCAATCAGGCGGATGGCCTGGCGGCACTCCGCGGCAACGCTGTGATGGCCACTCTTGAGCTTGTCGAGTTCCTCCAGGACGATCATCGGGATCGCGACGTGGTGTTCTTCGAAGTTCAGCAACGCGTTTGGATCGTGAATCAATACATTGGTATCGAGTACATAAAGGATTGGCTGGTTGGAAGAAGGGCTGCGTCCGTGATCATCCATACTCGGTCACCTTATGTGGGAGCCAGTCGACGCAGCACCAGACGGCACTGCGCCTCGAATTGACCGCCTGAAATCGATTGCCGGGGTTCAGGCAGGCCGCACACAAAAGGAGTCTTGGGAGACGCCACCTGTGTTGCAGGTTTCGGCGGTCTGACTTCTTGATACTCCAAAAACCGTGACAGGAAAAAGCACTTTGACGCTTTTTTGATGTTTATTTTTCAGAGTGACGAAAAGCCCTTGGCGAGCTGCCACAGCGCCGTTAAAGTCGGAAGTCCGCCTGCAGCGAATTCTTCGCAAAAATCAGCCGTTTCTGAGGTCATCGCCAGTATTTACGGGCTTTTCGACTCACCGAAACCCATCCTGGCAATCTTCCCAACCGATCCCGCTTTGCGCGGTTTGCGTCAGCAACCAGGGCAAGGTGCGCTTCACGCCGTCCTGCTTGGCATTGAAACTGATCACCCCGTGACGCCATAACAGCATCAGCGTGAGTACCCGCTGGCCACTGTCTTCAGCCTTGAGCTTGCCGGCGCCGTCCTGGGCGTCGATGTTCCACAACGCCACTTGCATGCCCTGGGCATTGAAGAACGCCTGGGCATCGCCCCGACGCTGCCCATAAGGCGGGCGAAACAGCGGCACGTAGTTTTCCGGCAGCTTGCTTTTCACCAGGTCGGCGCTGCGCTGCACCGAATACTGCCAATCCTGCCAATGGCTGTGGGAGCGATACTCCCAGCCCTGCACGCCCACGCACTGCCGGGAATACAGGGATTGCAGGCTGGCCACCGAGGCCTGGTTCAAGCGGTTCTGAATATCGTTGCCGAGGACGAAAAACACCCCACTGAGGTTGGACTTGCGCAGGTACTCGGTGAGCCACGGGGTGTTGTCCGGCGCCAGGTTGGCGGCGCTGTCAAAGGTCAGCAGGAACAACCGATCGTTGAGTTCGTCGCCATTGCGCTCGTGATCGCCGAAGAGCGCCACTTCGCTGCTGGTCTGGGGAAACAGCGCGGCCTTGCGCATCAATTCGTCCAGGTACTGCTCGTGGAAATTGCGGCTCGGCTCGGCCCAGCGAATGTAGAAGGACTCGTCGTCCAGGTGAAACTTGCCGGCTTGCTCGCGCAAGGTGGCCATGTCTTCCACCAGGAAGCAGAACGAGGCGTCCTGGTCACAGCTTTGCTGGGCCTGTTCGTAGTTGCTCAACAAGCGCTGCCAGAGACGCTCACGCAAGGCCTCGATGGCCTCCATGTTGATCACCCGCAAACCCAGGCGCTGCTTCAGCGACGCTTCGTCCCAGGCCTCGCTGACCAGCAAGGCGCGGGCGAAGGTGAGGATCTCGGCCCGCGAAGCGACGTCGAACAGGGTCGGCGTGGTGAGCTGTTCCGGCCAGGTGCTGCGGTCCAGGGTCGCCACATCATTGGGCGCCGCCAACGCACTGAAGCTCAATAGCCAGGCCGAGAAGATAAACGCGATACGCAAAAGGGATGCCTCCAGAACAAAACCCGCGCGGCACTATAGCTGATTAGCACCAGGCATCAGGGCCCTTCGCGGGCAAGCCGGCTCCTAAAGGGCCGTGGAGCCGGCTTGCCGGCGAACCGCGATCAGCGGTCATGACTATCGCCATCATAGGTGGAGTCCGAACGCCCGAGCCCCTAGAATCCCCCGACGCTAAAAGGAGACGATTGCATGTTGATGGTGATTTCACCCGCCAAGACCCTCGATTTCGAGACCCCGCCGGTCACCCAGCGCTTTACCCAACCGCAGTACCTCGATCACTCCCAGGAGCTGATCCAGCAACTGCGCGAACTGAGCCCGGCGCAGATCAGCGAGCTGATGCACGTTTCCGACAAGATCGGCGGCCTCAACGCCGCGCGCTTCGGCAGCTGGACCCCGGCCTTCACCCCGGACAACGCCAAGCAGGCGCTGCTGGCGTTCAAGGGCGACGTGTACACCGGGCTCAACGCCGAAACCCTCAGCGAGGCCGATTTCGACTACGCCCAGCAACACCTGCGCATGCTCTCCGGCCTTTACGGCCTGCTGCGCCCCCTGGACCTGATGCAACCGTACCGCCTGGAAATGGGCACCAAGCTGGCCAACGCCAGGGGCAAGGACCTCTACGCGTTCTGGGGCACGCGCATCAGCGAATGGCTGAACGAGGCACTGGCCGAGCAAGGCGACGACCTGCTGCTCAACCTGGCCTCCAACGAGTACTTCTCGGCGGTCAAGCACACGGCCCTGAAGGCGCGGATCATCAACACCGAGTTCAAGGACCTGAAGAACGGCCAGTACAAAATCATCAGTTTCTACGCCAAAAAGGCCCGGGGCATGATGAGCCGCTTCGTCATCGAACAACGCATCGACGATCCGGCCCAACTCAAGCAATTCGATGTCCAGGGCTACCGCTACAGCGCCGAACAGTCGAAAGCCGACAACCTGGTTTTCCTGCGCGATCACGCACCGCAATAACGCAGATTCCCGGCGTGCCCATGACCACTCCATGGGCACGCCGGATTTTTATCACTCGCCCCTCCCTCTCGCCAAAATCGCCATTTTATTGGCGTCATTATTCTTTTTGCCCTCTGGATAACTTTTTATTCACTCGACAGGTGTGACTTTTTTCAGTAGTGGCACTGTTTTTTTTATTCAGTAGTGGCATAAAAATATCTCCCGCCGTGAACTCCCCATAACTAAAGGCCCAAATGGTAAGTGCTATCAATTTGAGAGCAGTGCCATCTTTGCCAATATTTCAAGAAATTTCGGAAAACAGGATGAGTGGGTCGGAACTATGTCCTGAACCACCGCTCATACCACCGGTAACGATTCTCAACGACAACGTACGAGATGACTTACACAGGATCAAGAGAAACTAGCCAAGTTGTCACAGTGATATGACTGCCTGGTCAACAACTTGAACTTAGGTTTAACCGACAGGAGATAACGCACCATTACTATCCCCTACGACGCCAAGGAATAGCCGGCCTTCAAGGACCGCCCCACATACTGGGAATACCCATGGAATGTGGCCCAGAGCCAGTGGATACGCTCCACGCCTGAGGCAACCCGGTCCTGCAGCAGGAGCTGCTGGCAACAAACAAGGGCACACCTTTACAACATGGATTAGTTGCGCACAACTTGAGTGCACTTATTTAGACACTCGGAACTTAGTCTGCCTGCACACGTTATTACAGCGTTAATCCGCTGTACTTTCGAGTGCGCAACAACCGCTGGCAAACATTAACTCCGGCCATCTAATGGCGTGAATAACACAGAGGTAAATGCGATGCGCATCAGCATATTTGGTTTGGGTTACGTCGGTGCAGTCTGTGCCGGTTGCCTGTCTGCACGGGGTCATGATGTGGTTGGCGTGGATGTAGCCAAAGACAAGATCGACCTGATCAACGCCGGGAAATCCCCCATCGTTGAACCGGGCCTGGGCGAACTCCTGAGCCAGGGAATCCAGAGCGGTCGCCTGCGTGGCACCACCAACTTCGCGGAAGCCATTCGCGACACCGACCTGTCGATGATCTGCGTCGGTACCCCGAGCAAGAAGAACGGCGACCTGGAACTCAACTACATCGAAGCCGTGTGCCGCGAAATCGGTTTTGTCCTGCGTGACAAGACCACCCGCCACACCATCGTGGTACGCAGCACCGTGCTGCCCGGCACCGTGGCCAACGTGGTGATCCCGATCCTCGAAGACTGCTCCGGCAAGAAAGCCGGCGTCGACTTCGGCGTTGCGGTCAACCCGGAATTCCTCCGCGAAAGCACCGCCATCGCCGACTACGACCTGCCACCGATGACCGTCATCGGCGAATTCGACAAAGCGTCCGGCGACGTTCTGCAATCGCTGTACGAAGAACTCGATGCGCCGATCATCCGCAAGGACATCGCCGTCGCCGAGATGATCAAGTACACCTGCAACGTCTGGCACGCGACCAAGGTCACCTTCGCCAACGAGATCGGCAACATCGCCAAGGCCGTCGGCGTCGATGGCCGTGAAGTGATGGACGTGGTCTGCCAGGACAAGACCCTCAACCTGTCCCAGTACTACATGCGCCCGGGCTTCGCCTTCGGCGGCTCCTGCCTGCCCAAGGACGTACGCGCCCTGACCTACCGCGCCGGCTCCCTGGACGTCGAGGCGCCGCTGCTCAACTCGCTGATGCGCAGTAACGAGTCCCAGGTGCAGAACGCCTTCGACATCGTTGAAAGCCACGATAAGCGCAAAGTCGCCCTGCTCGGCCTGAGCTTCAAGGCCGGTACCGACGACCTGCGTGAAAGCCCGCTGGTGGAACTGGCAGAAATGCTCATCGGCAAGGGCTACGACCTGAGCATCTACGACAGCAACGTCGAGTACGCCCGGGTCCACGGCGCCAACAAGGATTACATCGAGTCGAAGATCCCCCACGTGTCGTCCCTGCTCAACTCGGACTTCGACGAAGTGATCGGCAACTCCGACGTGATCATCCTCGGCAACCGTGACGAGAAGTTCCGCGCCCTGGCCGACAAGGCACCTATCGGCAAGCAAGTCATCGACCTGTCGGCTTCATGTCCAAGGCCACTTGCACCACCGGCCGTACCGAAGGGATTTGCTGGTAACGCAGCGGCAGGCTTCAAGCTTCAAGCCGTAAGCAAGAGCCCCACGCTTGCGGCTTGGAGCTTGCAACTGATTTTAGGATGCTGATTATGCACAGGCTAAAAAACGGCCTCCTACAGGCCGCCGGTTGGCTGTTTTTCTTGAGCTTGCTGATGGGGATGGCGCTGCTGCTGCCCACATCGACCTTCGACTCTGAGTCCAAGGATTTTATTTTCCTGATTGGCGCCGTGGGTATCTGGCGCTATTCGATGGGTGCCACGCACTTTGTCCGCGGCATGCTGTTTCTCTACGTGGTCTACCCGCACCTGCGGCGCAAAGTGCGCAAGCTGGGCACGGCAGCGGACCCGTCCCATGTGTACCTGATGGTCACCAGCTTTCGCATCGACGCCCTGACCACCGCCCAGGTCTACAGCTCGGTGATCCGCGAAGCCATCGACTGCGGTTTCCCGACCACGGTGGTCTGCTCCATCGTGGAAATGTCCGATGAGCTGCTGGTGAAAAGCCTGTGGGCGCGGATGAACCCGCCTGACCGGGTCAAACTCGACTTCGTACGCATCCCCGGCACCGGTAAACGCGACGGCCTGGCCTTCGGTTTCCGCGCCATCTCGCGCCTCCTGCCGGACAGCCGCGCCGTGGTGGCCGTGATCGACGGCGACACCGTGCTTGGCGAAGGCGTTGTGCGCAAGACCGTGCCCTGGTTCCAGCTGTTCGGCAATGTCGGCGGCCTGACCACCAACGAGTTCTGCGAAGTGCGCGGCGGCTACGTCATGAGCGAGTGGCACAAACTGCGCTTCGCCCAACGTCACATCAACATGTGCTCCATGGCCCTGTCCAAGCGCGTGCTGACCATGACCGGGCGCATGTCGGTGTTCCGCGCCACCGTGGTCACCGACCCGGACTTCATCGCCGACGTGGAAAGCGACTCCCTGCAACACTGGCGCCTGGGCCGTTTCAAGTTCCTCACCGGCGACGACAAGTCCAGCTGGTTCAGCCTGATGCGCCTGGGCTACGACACCTTCTACGTACCCGACGCCGCGATCAACACCGTGGAACACCCGCCGGAAAAGAGCTTTATCAAGGCCAGCCGCAAGCTGATGTTCCGCTGGTACGGCAACAACCTGCGGCAGAACTCCCGGGCCCTGGGCCTGGGCATGAAGCGCCTGGGGCTGTTCACCAGCGTGGTGCTGTTCGACCAGCGCGTGTCGATGTGGACCTCCCTGCTGGGCCTGACCGTGGCGATCATCGCCAGCTTCAAGTACGGCACGGCCTTCATCCTCGCGTACCTGCTGTGGATCGGCATCACCCGCTTGATCCTGACCCTGCTGCTGTCGTGCTCGGGGCACAAGATCGGCCCGGCCTACCCGGTGATTCTCTATTACAACCAGATCGTCGGCGCGCTGGTGAAGATCTACGTGTTCTTCCGCCTCGACCAACAGTCCTGGACCCGCCAGGACACCAAACTGACCCGTGATCTCGCCAGCTTTCAACGTTGGTTCAACACCTGGTCGTCTCGAACCATGACCTTCTCTGCCGGCAGTGTGTTCGTCGCCGTGCTGCTGCTGATGGTCTGACCCGACTTGCCTGAATTAACTAGGAAATCGCCCCTATGAACACCGCCGTGAATGTCAACGTAGTGCATGAATCCGAAGCCCAACGCCAGCACGCCCGGGTCAAGATCCCGGCCAAGCTGCGCTTTTTCGGAACAGAGGGTAAACCCCTGGAAGTCCGGGTCCACGACCTGTCCGCCGGTGGCTTGAGCTTTATCGCCGGGCAGCAGGCGCTGACCATCGGTGAGGTGCACAAGGGCCGCCTGCAGTTCGTCATCGACAACCTGGGCCTGGCCATGGACGTGGAACTGCAGATCCGCTCCTTCGACCGCCAGAGCGGCCGCGTCGGCTGCCAGTTCCAGAACCTCGAGCCCCAGGACATTTCCACCCTGCGCCACCTGATCACCTCGCACCTGGCCGGCGACATCGTCAGCATGGGAGACGTGCTCGCCACCCTGCAGCGCGACAACTTCACCAAGGCGCGCAAGGTCAAGGACAGCGGCAGCGGCATGACCGCCATGGGCCGCCTGCGCGCCGTGACCTTCAGCGCCGGGATCTTCGTGGTGGGCCTGGCGGCGTTCGGTTTCATCCTCAAGTCGGTGTACGGCATGTACTTCGTCAGCCACGCCCAGGCCGGCCTGGTCAGCGTCCCGGGGATGAACGTCACCATGCCGCGCGACGGCACGGTGCAAAGCCTGGTGCAGAGCGACGGCATTGCGGCCAAGGGCGCGCCACTGGCCACCTTCAGCACCAGCATGCTCGACGTGCTCAAAGGCCACCTGGATGAAGACCAACTGCAACCGGCCAAGGTCGAGGAGCTGTTCGGCAAGCAAATGACCGGCACCCTGACCTCCCCTTGCGACTGCACCGTGGCCCAGCAAATGGTCGCCGACGGCCAGTACGCCAGCAAAGGCGACGTGATCTTCCAACTGGTCCCGCGCAACAGCCAGGCCAACGTCGAGGCGCGCTTCTCTTACCGTCAATTCGCTGATGTCCGCCCAGGCACCAAGGTCAACTTCCAGATTGCCGATGAAGACACTGTGCGCCGCGGCACCATCGTCAGCAGCACCAGCCTGAACAGCAGCGACCTGTCCTCCGACATCCGCGTGCAGATCAAGCCTGACCATCCCCTGAGCAGCGCCTTCGCCGGTCGTCCAGTGGAAGTCAGCAGCGACCGTGGCCCGTCCATGAACTGGCTGATCGACAAAGCCATGGCCTCCGGTCTCTAAGCGGAGGACATGCCTGTGACTAGCCTTCCCATTGGCGAGTGCTGCGCACTCGATAAGCCTCAAGGGCGCCGCGCCTTGGCCCTGTGCTCCCTGGCCCTGGCCGTGAGCCTGGCCGGTTGCGCCGGCCTGCCCGACCAGCGCCTGGCCAACGAAGCCCTGAAGCGCGGCGACACCGCGCTGGCCGAACAGAACTACCGGCAACTGGCGGACCTGGGCTACAGCGAGGCCCAGGTGGGCCTGGCCGACATCCAGGTGGACAGCCGCGACCCGGCGCAGATCAAGCAGGCCGAGGCCACCTATCGCGCCGCGGCCGATGTATCGCCCCGGGCCCAGGCGCGCCTTGGCCGCTTGTTGGTGGCCAAGCCCGGCTCCACCGAGGCCGAGCAGCACGAAGCCGAAGGCCTGTTGAAAAAAGCCTTTGCCAACGGTGAAGGCAACACCCTGATTCCCCTGGCGATGCTGTACCTGCAATACCCCCACAGCTTCCCCAACATCAACGCCCAGCAGCAGATCAGCCAATGGCGCAGCGCCGGTTACCCGGAAGCCGGCCTGGCCCAGGTGCTGCTGTACCGCACCCAAGGCACCTACGACCAACACCTGGCCGAGGTGGAAACCATCTGCAAGGCCGCGCTCAACAGCACCGACATCTGCTACGTGGAACTGGCCACCGTTTATCAAAAACGCGGCCAGCCGGAGCAACAGGCCGAGCTGCTCAAGCAGCTGCAGGCCGGCTACAGCCGTGGCACGGTCAGCGCCCAGCGAGTGGACAGCGTGGCCCGCGTGCTGGGCGATGCCAGCCTCGGCAAGCCGGACGAAAAAACCGCCCAGGCCCTGCTGGAGCAGGTCGCTCCGGGTTACCCGGCATCCTGGGTCAGCCTGGCCCAACTGCTCTACGACTTCCCCGAACTGGGTGACGTCGACAAGATGATGCAGTACCTGGACAACGGCCGCGCCGCCGACCAGCCCCGCGCCGAACTGCTGCTGGGCAAGCTCTACTACGAAGGCAAATGGGTACCGGCCGACGCCAAGGTCGCCGAAGAACACTTCCAGAAAGCCGTGGGCCGCGAAGTGGCTGCCGACTACTACCTCGGCCAGATCTACCGCCGTGGCTACCTGGGCCAGGTCTACCCACAAAAGGCCCTGGACCACCTGCTGACCGCCGCGCGCAACGGCCAGAACAGCGCCGACTTCGCCATTGCCCAGTTGTTCTCCCAGGGCAAGGGCACCAAGCCCAACCCAGTCAACGCCTACGTCTTCAGCCAACTGGCGAAGGTCCAGGACACGCCGCAAGCCAACGAGCTGGCGCAACAGCTGGAAACCCAATTGCCGCCTGCACAGCGCGCCGAAGCCCAACGCCTGCTGCAACAAGAGCAGGCCGTGCGTGGGGCCTTGAGCCAGAACGCGCTGCAACTGCACGCCCTGCAAGAAGAAGACGGCGAGGAAACCCTATGAAGTTGAATCCATTCGTGAAGGCCGGCATCGGCCTGAGCTTCGCCCTGATCTGGTCCTGCCCGACCCTGGCAGCGATGACCGATACCCAGAACTTCGGCCTGGAAGTGAAAATCACCGGCCAGTCCGAAGACGACCGCGACCTGGGCACCCTCAGCGGCGGCGACGTCAACGGCCTGGGCCTGGACCTGCGGCCGTGGGTCTACGGTGAACGCGGTGCCTGGAGCGCCTACGCCATGGGCCAGGCGGTGACCTCCACCGACATCATCGAAACCGATACGCTGCAGCAGTCGGACGCCGACGGTACCCAGCAGTCGAGCAACGACGACCGCAAGACCAAGAAAAACTACCTGGCCCTGCGTGAGTTCTGGATCGGCTACAGCGGCTTCACGCCCTACCCAGGCGAGCAGTTGAAACTGGGCCGCCAACGCCTGCGTAACGACGACGGCCAGTGGCGCGACACCAACATCGAAGCCCTGAACTGGACCTTCGACACCACCTTGCTGCGGGCCAACGTTGGCGCCGCCGAGCGCTTCAGCGAGTACCGCACCGACCTCAAGGAACTGGCGCCCAAGGATAAAGACCGCCTGCACGTCTACGGCGACGCGGCGTACCAGTGGACCCCAGGCAACTGGGTGGGGATTCGCGGTCATCACACCCACGATGACGGCAAGCTCGACTATCCGGTGCCCGGCGAAGCGGCCGATTCCCTGGACAAGAAAGAGAACGGCGACCTTACTTGGCTCGGCCTCACCGCCGACAGCGACGCCTATAACTGGCGCAACACCAACACCGTCAACTACTGGGCCAGCCTGACCGGCATGAGCGGCGACCGCGACACGGTCAACGCACTGGACGCCAATGGCAACCGCCCGGCCCAGGCCAAGCGCGGCGAGAACCTCGACGGCTGGGCCACGGACCTGGGCGTACGCCTGCGCCTGGACCCGAACTGGCAAGTCGGCGCCGCCTATGCCCGCGCCAGCGGCGACTACGAGCAGAACGGCCTGGAAAGCAACCGCTCCAACTACACCGGCACCCGCTCCCGCGTGCACCGTTTCGGCGAAGCTTATCGCGGCGAAATGAACAACATGCAGACCGCCACCCTGTTCGGTTCCTGGATGCTCAACGACGAATACGACGCCAGCCTGATCTACCACAAGTTCTGGCGCGTGGACGGCAAGAAGGCCGTCGGCAGCAACGGCATCAACGCCGTGGACAACGACTATGACGGCGACGGCAACCTGCTCTCCAGCACCTCGCTGCCGCTGCAAGACGGCAAGAAAGACCTGGGGCAGGAAATGGACTTGGTGGTCACCAAGTACTTCAAGCAGGGCCTGTTGCCGGCGGCCCTGAGCCAGTCCATCGATGAGCCATCGGCCCTGGTGCGTTTTCGTGGCGGTGTGTTCAAGCCCGGCGATGCCTACGGCAAAGACGTCGACTCGTACATGCACCGCGCCTTTATCGACGTGATCTGGCGCTTCTGATGCGAGCCGCGAAGGGAGTGCCCGAAATGAACTGCTACCCCATGAACAGCCCCGCTGCGAAAGGCGCCCTCAGCCTGTTGGCCGGCGCCCTGTTGCTGGCCAGCAGCTCGGCGTTCGCCACTGTCGAGCCGGCCAAGGCGCCGATCATCGCCAAGGAGCTGCAACAGGCCAAGACCTACACCGTCAGCAGTGCGCCCACCGAGCCGCTGAATCTGGCCACGCCGACCCTGCCCGACCTCTCCGGCTACACCGCAGAGGCCGCTGCGGCGAAGATCGTGCGCAGCAAGCCGGGCAAGATCAGCGTGCGCCGGATGATGCAGGAAGACGCCCTGAAGGACTTTATAGGCGGTGACAACAAGATGGCCGAATGGGTGGTGCGCCAACACGGCATTCCCCAGGCGATCTTTATCGACGACGGTTACATCAACCTCAAAGACCTGGCCAAGAAACTGCCCAAGCAGTACATCAGCGAAACCGCGCCGGGTGTATTCCTCGCGCGCCTGCCGATCGTGGTCGGACGCAAGGGCATCCTGGAAATCGACAAACAGACCCAGGAACTGCGCCTGTCCCAGGAAGGCGGTTCGTTCCTGGTCAACGATGGCCAGCTGTTTGTGCGCGACACCAAGGTCACGGGCTGGCGCGAAAAAGACAACGGCCCGGCGACCTTCCGCTCGCCCAAGGAATTCCGCCCCTTCCTACTGGCCTGGGGCGGCACCGAGACCTACATCGTCAACAGCCAGATGGCCAGCTTCGGCTACGCCAACTCCAAGTCCTACGGCGTGAGTATTTCCCAGTACACGCCGAACATGGCCAAGGTACTCAAGCGCGATGAACCCACCGGCTGGATCATCGGCTCGGAATTCTCGGACATGTGGTACGGCTTCTACTGCTACGAAACCCGCGACTTCGTGGTCAAGGGCAACACCTACAAAGACAACATCGTCTACGGCATCGACCCCCACGACCGTTCGCACCGGCTGATCATCGCCGACAACACCGTCCACGGGACGAAGAAGAAGCACGGCATCATCATTTCCCGGGAAGTGAACGACAGCTTCATCTTCAACAATCGTAGCTACGACAACAAACTCTCGGGCCTCGTGATCGACCGTAACAGCGTCAACAACCTGATTGCCTACAACGAGATCTACCGTAACCACACCGACGGCATCACCCTCTACGAGAGTGCCGACAACCTGCTGTGGGGCAACAAGGTGATCAGCAACAAACGCCACGGCATCCGCATTCGCAACAGCGTGAATATCCGCCTGTACGAAAACGTCGCCATGGCCAACGGCCTGACCGGCGTCTACGGCCACATCAAGGACCTTTCCGACACCGACCGCGACATCAAGCTCGACCCGTTCGACGCCCAGGTCTCGCTGATCGTGGTCGGCGGCGAACTGGCGGCCAATGGCAGCGGCCCGCTGTCCATCGACTCGCCGTTGAGCGTGGAGCTGTATCGCGTGTCCATGCTCGCGCCCACCAAAAGCAGCGGCATCAGCTTCTCGGGGATCCTTGGCGAGCGCCAGGATGAAATCCTCGACCTGATGGTTCGCCAGCAAAAAGCCGTGCTGATCGACCCCGTCGAACGCCAGACCGAAATGCGGGATTGAGGATGACTGTCATGCCCCCACACCTGATCAAACTGTTGAGCCTGTCGGCGCTGACCGCCGGCATTCTCGCCGCCAGCGCCGGCGCCCGCGCCGATGAGCCCCAGGCGCCGAACTTCACCGCCGAGCCGTGCTGCAACCTGTGCCCGGCCGCCCATGATGCGAAGAACTACACCACCCGCTACCAGCAGAACTTCACCACCCTGGTGCAAGCCCAGGGCGACTGGCTGTTCCGCACCCAGGAAGACCTGCGCACCGAATTCAACACCACACCGCAAGGCTACCGTCGCCTCAAGCAGTTGCACGAAGCTTTCAAGAGCAAGGGCGTGGAGCTGGTGGTGGTCTATCAGCCGACCCGTGGCCTGGTGAACCGCAACAAGCTCAACCCGGCGGAAAAGGCCCGCTTCGACTACGACAAAGCCCTGACCAACTACAAAGCCATGCTCGGGCGCTTCGCCCAAATGGGCTACGTGGTGCCGGACCTGTCGCCGCTGACCAACGAAGAACTGCCAGACACCCTGCCGGCCCACGACTTCTACTTCCGCGGCGACCAGCACTGGACGCCTTACGGCGCCCAACGCACCGCCAAGATCGTCGCCGACAAGGTCAAGCAACTGCCGGCCTTCGCCGACATTCCACGGCGTGAATTCGAGACCCACAAGTCTGGGCGCATGGGCAAGACCGGCACCCTGCACAACATGGCCGGGCAACTGTGCGGCACCAGCTACGCCATCCAGTACATGGACCAGTTCACCACCGAGCCCAAAGGCGAAGCGGCGGACGGCGACCTGTTCGGTGATTCCGGCAACCCGCAGATCACCCTGGTGGGCACCAGCCACAGTGGCAAGAACTACAACTTCGCCGGCTTCCTGGAAGAGTCCATCGGCGCCGACATCCTCAACGTCGCCTTCCCCGGCGGCGGCCTGGAAGGCTCGATGTTGCAGTACCTGGGCAGTGAGGAATTCCAGAAGAGCCCGCCGAAAATCCTCATCTGGGAGTTCTCGCCGCTATACCGCCTGGACCAGGAAACCATCTACCGACAAATGATGTCTCTTCTCGACAACGGCTGCGAAGGCAAGGACACCCAGATGAGTGCCAGCGCCAACCTCAAGCCGGGCAAGAACGAACTGCTGGTCAACAGCAAAAATATGGACCTGCGCAACAGCAACCACCAGGTTGACATCCGCTTCGCCGATCCCTCGGTGAAAACCCTGCAAGCCACCCTCTGGTACATGAACGGGCGCCACGAGGACATCAAGATCGACAAACCGGAAACATCCGACACCGACGGGCGTTTCGCCTTTGAACTGCGCACTGACGAAGACTGGGCCTCGCAAAACCTGCTGGCCGTCGAAGTCCAGGGTCCGGAAGCGGGCGCTGCCGCGCAGAAAGTCGAAGCGAAAATTTGCAAACGCAACGTATTCCCGAGCGCGGAGCAACGCACCGCGCAGATCGGGCAATGAGGTTCCTATGCAAAGCACAACGATCAAACGACTTTTGACCCCGACCCTGCTCAGCCTGGCGATGTTCGCCGGCGCGACCCAGGCCGCGGCCCCCCTGCGGCCGCCCCAGGGTTACTTTGCGCCTGTGGATAAGTTCAAGACCGGCGACCACAGCGAAGGCTGTGACGCCATGCCCGCGCCCTACACCGGCTCGCTGCAATTTCGCAGCAAGTACGAAGGCTCGGACAAGGCCCGCGCGACCTTGAACACCCAGTCGGAAAAAGCCTTCCGCGACAGCACCGCCGACATCACCAAAATCGAGCGCGGCACCAGCAAACGGGTCATGCAGTTCATGCGTGATGGCCGTCCGGAACAGTTGGAATGCACCCTGAGCTGGCTCACCGCCTGGGCCCAGGCCGACGCGCTGATGTCCAAGGACTTCAACCACACCGGCAAGTCCATGCGCAAATGGGCCCTGGGCAGCATGGCCTCGGCTTACCTGCGCTTGAAGTTCTCCGACTCGCACCCGCTGGCGACCCACGAAAAGGAAGCGCAGCAGATCGAGGCCTGGTTCAGCAAGATGGCCGACCAGGTGGTCAGCGACTGGGACAACCTGCCCCTGGAAAAAACCAACAACCACTCCTACTGGGCCGCCTGGTCAGTGATGGCGACCTCCATCGCCACCAACCGCCGCGACCTGTTCGACTGGGCCGTCAAGGAATACAAGGTCGGGGTCAACCAGGTCGATGCCGAAGGTTTCCTGCCCAACGAACTCAAGCGTCAGCAGCGCGCCCTGGCCTATCACAACTACGCCCTGCCGCCGTTGGCGATGATCGCCAGCTTCGCCCAGGTCAATGGCGTGGACCTGCGCCAGGAAAACAACGGCGCCCTCAAGCGCTTGGGTGACCGAGTGCTGGCCGGGGTGAAAGACCCGGACGACTTCGAGAAAAAGAACGGTAAGCAGCAGGACATGAGCGACCTCAAGGTCGACTCGAAATTCGCCTGGCTCGAACCCTTCTGCAGCCTCTACACCTGCGCCCCCGATGTGCTGGAGCGCAAGCATGGCATGCAGCCGTTCAAGACCTTCCGCCTGGGGGGCGACCTGACCAAGGTCTACGACCCTTCCCACGAAAAAGGCTCCTGATCGAATCGTTGGAACGACGCCCTGTAGGAGCTGGCTTGCCAGCGAAGAGGCCCTCAAGACCGCCATCGCCGGCAAGCCGGCTCCTACAGAACGCAGTACCGCTTTCCCGCTTTTTTCGCGGGGGGGTTTGGGGGGGCTCCGGCCTCTGACTATTGGTTAAACACGGAGAGATCGGGATGGTTTTTTCATCCAATGTGTTCCTGTTTCTGTTCTTGCCGATCTTTCTCGGCTTGTACTACTTGAGCGGGCAACGCTATCGCAACTTGCTGCTGCTGATCGCCAGTTATGTGTTCTATGCCTGGTGGCGGGTGGACTTCCTGGCGCTGTTCGCCGGCGTCACCCTGTGGAACTACTGGATCGGCCTGAAAGTCGGTGCGGCTGGGGTCCGGACCAAACCCGCCCAACGCTGGCTGCTGCTCGGCGTCGGCGTCGACCTGTGCATCCTCGGCTACTTCAAATACGCCAACTTCGGCGTGGACAGCATCAACGCGATCATGACCTCCTACGGTCTGGAACCGTTCATCCTGACCCACATCCTGTTGCCGATCGGGATCTCGTTCTACATCTTCGAGTCCATCAGTTACATCATCGACGTCTACCGCGGTGACACCCCGGCCACGCGCAACCTCATCGACTTCGCGGCGTTCGTGGCGATCTTCCCGCACCTGATCGCCGGCCCGGTCCTGCGCTTTCGCGACCTGGCGGACCAGTTCAACAACCGCACCCACACCCTGGACAAGTTCTCCGAAGGCTGCACCCGCTTCATGCAGGGTTTCATCAAGAAGGTGTTTATCGCCGACACCCTGGCGGTGGTCGCCGACCATTGCTTCGCCCTGCAAAACCCCACCACGGGCGATGCCTGGCTCGGCGCCCTGGCCTACACCGCGCAGCTGTACTTCGACTTCTCCGGCTACAGCGACATGGCCATCGGCTTGGGCCTGATGATGGGTTTCCGCTTCATGGAAAACTTCAAGCAGCCCTACATCAGCCAGTCGATCACCGAGTTCTGGCGGCGCTGGCACATCAGCCTGTCCACCTGGCTGCGCGACTACCTGTACATCACCCTGGGCGGCAACCGCAAAGGCACGCTGATGACTTACCGCAACCTGTTCCTGACCATGCTGCTCGGTGGCCTGTGGCACGGTGCGAACATCACCTACATCGTCTGGGGCGCCTGGCACGGCATGTGGCTGGCGATCGAAAAAGCCCTGGGCCTCAACACTTCGCCGCGCAGCCTGAACCCGATCCGCTGGGCACTGACCTTCCTCCTGGTGGTCATGGGCTGGGTGATCTTCCGTGCCGAAAACCTGCACGTGGCCGGGCGTATGTACGGCGCCATGTTCAGCTTCGGCGACTGGTCGCTGTCGGAACTCAACCGCGCCAGCCTCACCGGCCTGCAAGTGGCGACCCTGATCCTGGCCTACGCCACCCTGGCGTTCTTCGGCCTGCGCGACCTCTACAGCAACCCGCCAGTGAGCAAGGCCAAGCCTGAACCAGGCAGCGAAGTGGACGGCCCGGCCGGCGCACAACCGGGGCTGATCAAGGCCGTACCCGGCGACAACCCCGGCAGCATCCACCAACCGGGCTACACCGTGGGCACCGATGCCCAGGTGCAACCGGCCTACTGGACCGCCGACTGGTCGCGCTACGTGATGCGGGGCCTGGTGCTGCTGCTGTTCATCGCCTCGATTCTCAAACTCTCGGCGCAAAGCTTCTCGCCGTTCCTTTACTTCCAGTTCTGAGGGATCTGACATGACCCGCTCATTACGTCTGTTCTACATCGCCCTGTTCATGCTGACCCTGACGGTCCTGGGCCTGTGGTCGGTGCGCAGCTTCTTCGGCTTCAGCACCAACGCCGAGGCCACGGTGCTCAACGGGCGCTGGACCAAGGCTGTGGAAACGCACTACGACGAAGAGTTTCCGATCAAGCGCCTGGGCACCAACCTCTGGGCCGCCCTGGACTTCAAGCTGTTCAACGAAGGCCGTCCGGGCGTGGTCCTGGGCCGTGACCAGTGGCTGTACAGCGATGAGGAATTCAACCCCATCGTCAACGAAGAGCTGAACCTGCAGGGCAACTACGCCCTGGTGGAAGGCGTGCGCCAGCAGCTCAAGGCGCGCGGCGTGAAACTGGTGATGGCCATCGTCCCGGCCAAGGTGCGCCTGTACCCGGAACACCTGGGTGACGTGCAACCGGCCAGCATCCACGCCAACCTCTACCAGGACTTCCATGCCCGGGTCGCGGCCAACAAGATCCTTGCCCCCGACCTGCTGGGCCCACTGCAACAGGCCAAGCAACAGGGCCAGCAAGTGTTCCTGCGCACCGACACCCACTGGACCCCGAGCGGCGCCGAAATCGCCGCCAAGCAACTGGCCCAGTCGATTGCCGAAAAAGCCCCCTTGAGCGGCCAGCCCCAGCGCTTCGTCACCGAGGCTGAACAGACCGTGGCGCACAAAGGCGACCTGCGCCTGTTCCTGCCCCTGGACCCGCTGTTTGAAAACCTCATGCCGGCCCAGGAGCCCCTGGATAAACGCGTCACCCGCGCCGCTGACGACCAGCCCGCTGCCGATGATGCGCTGTTTGCCAACAACGACGTGCCGGTGGCCCTGGTGGGCACCAGCTACAGCGCCAACCCCAACTGGAACTTTGTCGGCGCGCTGAAGCAGGCCCTGCACAGCGACGTGGTGAGCTACGCCGAAGACGGCCACGGCCCGATCCTGCCGATGCTCAGCTACCTCAAAAGCGACGACTTCAAGAACAACCCGCCCCAGGTGCTGATCTGGGAATTCCCTGAACGCTATCTGCCCGTCAACAACGAAATCGGCGACGCCGACCCGCAGTGGGTCGCAGAGCTCAAGCAAGCCGGCGCTCGCCAACAAAACCTAGCCGTTAACGCCAAATCCGAGACGCCGATCGGCGCAAAACTGAAAAGAGGTAACACTCATGACTTTCATTACTACTCCTCGCCGTCTCGCTGCCAACTCCCTGAAAGTGGCAGCCCTGGTCGCTGGCATGGGCCTGATGTCGACATCGGTGTTCGCCGGTGGCGACGCCGCCCTGTACGGCCCGACCGCGCCCAAAGGCTCGACCTTCGTACGCATCTACAACGCCAGCAACGCCGAAGTCAGCGCCACGGTTGGCAGCACCAACGTCAGCGACGTTGCGCCCCTGGCCAGCAGTGACTTCAGCTTCATGCCCGGTGGCGACTACAGCGCCAAAGTGGGCAGCCAGACCGTGCCGGTGAAACTCGCCGCCGACCACTATTACACCCTGGTCAACAACGCCAGCGGCCAGCCACAACTGATCGAAGAGCCGCCGTTCAAGAACAAGCAGAAGTCCCTGGTGCGGGTGCAGAACCTCAGCGACAAGGCCCTGACCCTGAAGACCGCCGACGGCAAGACCGACGTGGTCAAGGCCGTGGCCGCCAAAGGCCGCGGCGAGCGCGAAATCAACCCGGTGAAGGTCAGCTTCGCCCTGTACGACGGTGAGAAAAAAGTCAGCGACCTCAAGCCCGTGGCCCTGGAGCGCGGCGAAGCGGCGGTGCTCTACGTCACCGGCAACGGCAGCAGCCTGTCGCCGGTGTGGGTGAAACGCCCAGTGTCAACGCGCTAATCGCGCGAGCTATCAGCAACAAGCCTCAAGCGGCAAGTGAAGAGCTTTTAACTTGCCGCTTGCAGCTTGCGGCTCCCAACTGCATTTATTAGGAGTAACAACATGATTCCGGTGATCTTGTCAGGTGGTAGCGGCTCACGTCTTTGGCCGCTTTCGCGTAAGCAGTTTCCCAAGCAATTCCTCGCCCTGACCGGCGAACACACGCTGTTCCAGCAAACCCTGGAGCGCCTGGTGTTCGAAGGCATGGACACCCCGATCGTGGTCTGCAACAAGGATCACCGCTTTATCGTCAACGAGCAGTTGGCGACGCGCAAACTCGAATGCCAGCGCATCCTGATGGAGCCCTTCGGCCGCAACACCGCGCCCGCCGTGGCCCTGACCGCGATGATGCTGGTCAACGAAGGCCGTGACGAGCTGATGCTGGTGCTGCCGGCGGACCACGTGCTGGAAGACCAGAAAGCCCTGCAACGTGCCCTGGCCCTGGCCACCGTCGCCGCCGAACGTGGCGAGATGGTGCTGTTCGGCGTCCCGGCGACCAAGCCGGAAACCGGCTACGGCTACATCAAGTCCAGCAACGACGCGCTGCTGCCGGAAGGCGTGAGCCGGGTCTCGCACTTCGTCGAGAAACCCGACGTCAAGCGCGCCACCGAATTCGTCGAGGCTGGCGGCTACTTCTGGAACAGCGGCATGTTCCTGTTCCGCGCCAGCCGCTTCCTCGAAGAGCTGAAAAAGCACGACCCGGACATCTACGACACCTGCCTGCTGACCCTGGAGCGCAGCAGCGAAGACGCCGACACCGTGGACATCGACGAAGCCACCTTCGCCTGCTGCCCGGACAACTCCATCGACTACGCCGTGATGGAAAAAACCCAGCGCGCTTGCGTGGTGCCCCTGAGCGCCGGTTGGAGCGACGTGGGTTGCTGGTCGTCGCTGTGGGACGTGCATGAAAAAGACGCCAACGGCAACGTCAGCAAAGGCGATGTGGTGATCCAGGACAGCCGCAACTGCATGATCCACGGCAACGGCAAACTGGTGTCGGTGATCGGCCTGGAAAACATCGTCGTGGTGGAAACCAAGGACGCCATGATGATCGCCCACAAGGACAAGGTCCAAGGCGTGAAACAGATGGTCAACACCCTCAACGAACAGGGCCGCAGCGAAACCCAGAACCATTGCGAAGTCTATCGCCCGTGGGGCTCCTACGACTCCGTGGACATGGGCGGCCGCTTCCAGGTCAAGCACATCTCGGTCAAGCCGGGCGCTTGCCTGTCGTTGCAGATGCACCACCACCGCGCCGAACACTGGATCGTGGTCAGCGGCACCGCCGAAGTCACCTGTGACGAGAACGTATTCCTGCTCACCGAGAACCAGTCCACCTACATCCCGATCGCCTCGGTGCACCGCCTGCGCAACCCGGGCAAGATCCCCCTGGAAATCATCGAAGTGCAATCGGGCAGCTACCTGGGCGAAGACGACATCGAGCGCTTCGAAGACATCTACGGGCGCTCTACCCCAATCGAACGCGGGGTGTCGGTGAAGACCATTGCTCAGTAAGGGCAGCTACAAGCTTCAAGCGGCAAGCTGCGAGTAACAGCAGGGAGTCGTTGGCCGTTCGATTTTCAACCCCTTCCCAGGTGCCTGCGTCCCCTATCCGCAGGCAGTTGGGCAAGGGGTATTTTTTTGGAGCAGTGGTGAGCTGCAAGCTGCAAGCTGCAAGCTTGCAAGCTGCAAGCTGCAAGTTTCAAGCGGCAAGCGGCAAGCGGCAAGCGGCAAGTTGAGCGCTGGAATATTTAGTGTGTAAACAACGGCAACAGGCCCAGTTCCATGAGTGTGCTGTTCGATGTTCGCC
>NZ_JALQCW010000049.1 GCF_023241715.1 Pseudomonas morbosilactucae | reverse complement strand
AGCTGCATTTTTCCGCCGAGGAGATCATGACCATGCGCTTTAGCGACATGGTCTGGTGGCTCACGGATTGAGCCCTTCACCGCAGGATCAGGAGTAGCAGATGGCGAGCAAACTGGTATCAGGGCTGGTGGTGATTGGTGCTGCCGTCAGTTCGACGTTGGACGCCGCCTTCAAGACGGTGGAAGACCGGATCAAAAAACTGGAAGCGCAAGGCAACAATGCCAGGGTGTTGGAAAAAACCATTGGTGAAACCTTGCGTCTGCAGGACGCATGGCAAAAGGCTCACGATCGTGGCGCTGCTTCCGCCGCCGGGTTGTGGCGCAGTCTGGAAAACAACCGGAATGGGCTGCGCAAGCAGGGTGTCCTGGTCCATCAACTGCGTGAGGAGTATCAGGCCCTGGGCGCAGTGGCTCGTGGTTCAGAGCTTAAGGCCCGTGGGCAGCAGCAGATCGATCAGGGCAAGACCGACCTCAAGGCGGCTTATGGTTGGGCCAAGATCGGTGTCGACACACTGAAAGCTCCGGTCAAGGTCAGTGCCGATTATCAGGCGCTTATCCGTGACATGGCGATCAAGGCCAATGTTGCTAACACGCCCCGGGAAGCGCAGTTGAGTCAAACCGTCATGCAGACGGCGAAAGACACGGGAATGGGCCGCAACGAGGTGGCCGGGCTGGTGAGCAAGATGCTCGTCAATGGCATGTCGCTGGACAAGGCCCAGGGCTATGCCCCGCTGGCGGCGAAGTTTGCGGTGGGCCAGGGCGCCAGTGCCGAAAACACGGCGAATCTGATGCGGGCCCTGGAGTTGCAAGCCAAGATCGACGACCCCAAGGTCATGGAGAGCGCCCTGGAGGCCATCGCCCTGCAGGGGCAGGAGGGCAACTTCGAGGCGGCCGATATGGCCCGTCTACTGCCGGCGCTGCTCAAGAGCGCGAGCGCGGGAGGGCTTACCGGCATGCAGGCGGTGAGCCAGTTGGGGTCGATGCTGCAAGTGCAGATGAGTACGGGGGGTAGTCCCGATGAGGCCGCCAGCCAGTTGAATAACTGGATAGAAAAACTCGGCACTGGCGATGCGCTCAAGGCCGCTGCTCTGACTGACTCGCAGAGCCGGGAGCGTTATGAGGCGTTGAGCAAGCGTTCGTTGAGTGCTTCGGGCGCTCTCGACGAGAACCTCGCCCAGCGCCGGCAACTCTCCAAGCAGTTGTGGGCTGAAACCGAGCAAGCGGTCGACAACGGCATGCTGGCCATTGGAGAGGCCTTGCGCCCCGCCACGGATCAGGTGGCCAAAGGCATCACCCTGGTGGTCGGCAAACTGACTGAACTGGCGGGGGCGGCTCCTCCGTTAGTGCTAGGGCTGGCGGCCGTGGGTGTTGGCTTTGTCGCGATAAAAAACCTGATGGCCGCGTACACCCTTGGCAAGGGCCTGCTCAATGTCCTCCGGGGGTCTTTGAAGATCGACCCCGAGGTGGCAAAGCGGGTGTCAGCGAGCAAGGCGGGGGGGCTGGGCTGTGTTCAGTCAACGGTTGGTTGCTGTGCAGACAACAAGCGCCGTAGGAGCCGTGGGGGGCGCAAAAGTCCCCGAGGTGGCGCTCGTGGCCAGTCTGGCAACTCTGGCAACAGCCGTTCGAAGGGGGCAGGTGGATTGAAGAACCCTCTGACGCCCAGTGGCTTGGAGAAACTGCCCAAGGGTGCCACTGCGCCCGGAGTGCCGGGCACTGCGCTGAAAGACGCCGCATCCGTGGCGAAGGGATTCAGGGGGGGCTCGCTGCTCTCGGTGATCAGCGCCGGTTTCCAGGTGGCGGATGTTTACCAGAACGCCAAGACCCAGGATGAAAAAGCTGAGGGCTATGGCGAGGCGGCAGGCAATCTCGCCGGGACCCTGGCCGGTGCCGCTGCGGGGGCCGCCATTGGCTCCGCGGTGCCGGTGATTGGAACAGTGATTGGTGGTTTGATCGGGGGGGCGTTCGGTGCCTGGGGCGGTTCTGCCTTGGGCGGTGCCTTGGGTAAAAAGATGTTCGGCTCTGATGAGTCACTCAAGAGGCTGCCCGCAGCCGGCCCGCTGATGATGGCCAATGCTGGGCAGACTATCCCGCCGGTCATGGGCGACATCGCCAAATCGTTCAAGCCACGCGAGACACCCTTGATGATGGGGCAGGTGGTGCGTTCGATGGAGAGTCCGTCGCCCTCTGCATCGACACTGGCCACGATCAACCCGCCGCAGTCGTTCGCGTCACAGGCATCGCCGGTGCTTGAGCAGCAATTCAGCTTCGCGCCCTACCTGTCGATCTCGGTCCAGGGGGATGTCAAAGACCCCGCCCAACTGGCCCGTGAGCTGGAGCCCTATTTGCGCTTTCAGTTCGACGAATACAGCCGGCAGGCGACCGCCCGCCAGTTGTTCGACCCCGCACACGTTTAAGGAGGTGGCATGGCCTATATGGAACAGTTGCACTCGGGGCTTGAGTCCCTGGTGGCGGCGGCAGAAGCGGGGCGGCGCAGTGCAGATGAGATGCTGGGGCCGATGAATGGCGCCATCAGCGACATCGCCGGCGCCGCCTCGGAGCTGGAGAACATGCCCTTCGTCGGGCCTGTGTTGGGCGCCAAGTTGCAGCGCACGATGCGCAGCATCAGCGCCGCACAGTCCGTGGTCGGTGAGGTGGCGGCCAAGTACAGCCAGGTCGTGACTGCCGCCGCGCAGATCCAGCAGCGCCTTGGTGCTCTGCAGGAGCAGACCGCCAAGGCGGGCGCAGCGATCAACCGGATCGGCGGGCAGATCAGCCCGGCCCTGGGCAATATTTTCCCGAGTGAGGCGTTTGCCGAACCGAGCACTCCGGCGGCCGAGGCGGTGAAGCCCTTTCCACACTTGCTGATCCTGCAGCCGCTGGGGGGTGTTTCTCAGCCTTACTACTTCAACGTCGACACCGCGGCCTTTGACGAGCTGCACCGCCAGACCGGGTTTCGCTGGTCTGGCCAGGAGCGTCTGAGCCGCAGTGTCGCCCAGCAGGCGGTGGGCCAGGGCACTGAGAGCATCACCCTCAAGGGCGCGATCTTTCCGGGGTTCAAGGGCGGGCTCGGGCAGTTGCAGGCGCTGCGTAGCATTGGGAGTCGCTTGCTGCCGTTGAGCCTGACCACTGGCTACGGCGAAGTGCTGGGCACCTGGTGCCTGACCCGCATTGACGAAGATCAGAGCCACCTGCTGGCCGGTGGTATTCCCCGGAAACAAGGCTTTTCACTGGAGTTTGTAAGTTATGGCGACGACCTGCAGAACGTCTGACGGGGACCTGCTCGATACGCTGTGCCAGCAGTACTACGGGCACCTCAATGGCAGTGTCGAGGCGGTGTTGGATGCCAACCAAGGCTTGGCCGACGAAGCACAGCCGTTTCGGGCCGGGGTATTGATCGTGCTGCCCGTCTTGCCGAACCAGGCACAGGCCTTGGTTCAACTGTGGGACTGATTGCCAGCCCCACCCACAGACCCCACCGCGTGTGGGGTTTTCTTTTTCTGGAGCGTGGGCCATGACCCCAGAGTTTCGAATCGTTGCCGACGGCCGGGACATCACCGCCCTGATCAACGACCGGCTGCTGACGCTGCGCACGACGGACAAGCCCGGGATGGAGTCGGATGAATTCGAGCTGCGTATCGATGACCGCGACGGCGCCGTGGCGTTGCCTAAGCGTGGCGCCATCATTGAGGTGTTCATGGGCTACGCCGGCCTGCCGCTGACCCGCCTCGGGCGCTACACGGTGGATGAGGTGGTGGTGACGGGGCCGCCGGACTCTATCGAGATCCGCGGCAAGGCCAGCGACATGCGCGGCAGTGGCAAGACCACCCGCAGTGGCAGTTGGGAAAACGTCCCGTTGCAGCAGATTGTCCATGACCTGGCGGTTCGTAACGGCTGGACGCCCTTGTGCCCGGTCGCCACCAAGGTGCCGCGGGTCGATCAACTCAATGAGTCCGACTTCAACTTCATCACCCGCCTGGCCCGGCAATACGACTGCACCGCCAAGGTGGCTGAAGGCAAGTTGCTGGTGTTGCCCCGCCAGGCCGGGTTGAGTGCCAGCGGCAAGGTGTTGGGGGTGGTTACAGTCACCCGCCGCGACGTGAACCGCTATCAATTCCGCCTGAGCGACGGCAGCACGCAAAAGGCGGTGCAGACCAAGCACCAGGACAAAAAGACCGGAGAACTCAAGGTCGTCGACCTGCGTAACAGCCAGTCGCCCGCCGGTGTGCCGTCCGTGCATACCGATCGGCACCTCTACCCGAACAAGGCCGCCGCCGAGCAGGCGGCCAGTGCGCGCCTGGCGGCGTTCAACCGCAGCACCGCCAGCCTGCGCCTGGACATGCCCGGGCGTACCGACCTGTTTGCGGAACGCATGATCAACGCCCAGGGCTTCAAGGACGGGCTCGATGGCCAGTACCTGCTGGACTCGGTCGAGCAGTTGTTCAACCCGTCCGGGTGGAGCACCACGGTCGAGTGCAACGCCGGCAAGCAAGGCAAGGCCAAGGCTGCGGGCAAGAAAAAGCCCGCCAGCAAGCCGCTCAAAGTGCTGCCGCGGTAAGCCGGCTCGTCGGGCGCTTATTCGGCTTGGCCTAGAGCCCGCGCGTTATTCCCCCTTGTGATGCGGCCAACCCGCAGGAGTCTCTCGATGAAACTCAGCGCTGTTTTCGATCAGCTGCAAAATCACTGCCCCAGCCTCGCTGGGCGCATCCTGGCCGGCGTCGACCTCGACAGCCTGACCAGTCACACCACGCAACCGGTACCGGCGGCGTACATCGCCCCGAGCAACGACCTGGCCACTGCCAACAGTGCCCAAAACGCCCATCGCCAGAGCATCCGCGACCGCTTCGAAGTGCTCCTGCTGCTGGACGCCGGCAACCCGCAGCAGGTCCTGGACCAGCTCCACGACCTGCGCGCCGAACTCTGGCTGGCCCTGGTCGGCTTCAAGCCGAGTGCCGAGTACAACCCCATCGAATACGACGGCGGTGAGCGGGTGTCCCTCAACGCCAACCGCTTGCTGTATCGCCTGGTTTTTTTCGCCGAGTTCCAACTGGGACGCAACCTGTCCAGCCAACCGGCGGAAACCTGGCACGAGCGCGAACTGGACGGCTTGCCGTCTTTTACCGGGGTCACGGTGCGGGTCGATGCCATCGACCCGGCCGACCCCAACTTGAAACGTCCAGGGCCTGACGGGCGCCTGGAACTGAGTTTTTCAGGAGAGCTAACGCAATGAGCAAACGCATCACTGTGCTGCCGGTCGCCGGCCGTGCCGTACCGGACCCGGAGGCCGGCGACCTGCTGCCGGCCTCGGGCCGTGAAGTGTCGGACAGCGCCTGGTGGCGCCGACGTCTGGCCGATGGCGATATCACCACCAAAGCCGTGAAGACGGCGAAATCTCAAGGAGCCAAATAATGGCGATCGGTTTCAGCAATATCCCGGCGGACATCCGTGTACCGCTGTTCTACGCCGAGATGGACAACTCGGCTGCCAATAGCGCCTCGTCGGCCATGCGCCGCTTGCTGGTCGCCCAGGTCAATGACAATCAAGCCAGTGACGACCTCGGCAAGCTGGTGCTGGTGTCCAGCGTGGCCCTGGCCAAGAGCATCGGCGGGCAGGGTTCGATGCTTGCCTCGATGTACGAAACCTGGCGCAAGACCGACCCGGTGGGCGAGATCTGGTGCCTGCCGCTGCACAGCACTGAAGGCAGCGTGGCCAAGGCCGAGGTGAAGATCACCGGCGCCGCCAGCGAAAGCGGCCTGCTCAATCTGTACGTCGGTGGCGTGCGGGTGCAGGCGTCCATCGTCAGTGGCGCCACCGCCGCCCAGGCCGCCAGCGCCCTGGCCCTGAAAATCAATGCGGCCGTGGATCTGCCGGTGACCGCGGCTGTCGTGGACGCCACCGTGACCCTGAGCGCCAAATGGACCGGCGACAGCGGTAACGACATCAGCCTGCAGTTCAATCGCCTGGGCAAGAGCAATGGCGAAGAGACGCCGGCCGGCCTGACCCTGGTGGTCGGCAAGATGGCCGGTGGCACCGGTGTGCCGGACCAGGTCGCGGCCCTGGCGGCCCTGGGTGACGAGCCCTTCGAGTTCATCTGCATGCCCTGGACCGACACCGCCAGCCTGAACGCCTGGCAAGGTGTGATGGACGACAGCACCGGCCGCTGGTCCTGGGCCAAGCAACTGTTCGGCCACGTCTACAGCGCCAAGCGCGGCACCGTCGGCACCCTGGTGATTGCTGGCCAGGCACGCAACGACCAGCACGTCACCATCCAGGCCCTGGAAATCGGCGTTCCGCAACCGGTGTGGGTCCAGGCGGCAGCCTTGGCGGCGCGCACCGCGGTGTTTATCTCCGCAGACGCCAGCCGTCCGACCCAAAGCGGCAGCCTGCCCGGTGTCGATCCGGCCCCCGCCAGCGAGCGTTTCACCCTGACCGAGCGTCAGTCGCTGCTCAATTACGGCATCGCCACGGCGTATTACGAAGGCGGTTACGTGCGCATCCAGCGTTCGATCACCACCTACCAGAAGAACGCCTACGGCCAGGCCGACAACTCCTACCTGGACAGCGAAACCATGCACCAGTCGGCGTTTATCGTGCGCCGCCTGCAAAGCGTGATTACCAGCAAGTACGGGCGCCACAAGTTGGCCGCCGACGGCACCCGTTTCGGCGCCGGCCAGCCCATCGTCACCCCGAGCACCATTCGCGGTGAGCTGATTGCCCAGTACGCCAAGCTGGAACTGGAAGGCCACGTGGAGAACGCCGAGCTGTTCGCCGAGCACCTGATCGTCGAGCGCGACGTGCAGGACCCGAGCCGAGTCAACGTGCTGTTCCCGCCGGACTACATCAATGGCCTGCGGGTCTTCGCGCTGCTCAACCAGTTCCGTCTGCAGTACGACGCTGCGGCCTGAACCGCCGACCGCACTGCGTCTTTTCAGCCCGCCTTGAGCGGGCTTATTTTTTGGGAGAAACATCATGGGTCAACTGATTGCGGGCACCTGCTACGTCAAAGTGGACGGCGCTCAACTGACCATCAACGGCGGCTGCGAGGCTCCGCTGATGGCCGTCAAACGGGAAACCGTGGTTCCGGGTTTCTACAAGGAAACCGACCTCACCCCGTCCTTCAAGGTCACGGCGTTGCACACCCCGGACTTTCCACTCAAGCAGCTGATCGCCGGTTCCGACATGACCGTCACCTGCGAATTCGCCAACGGCAAAGTCTATGTGCTGGCCGGCGCCTACCTGGTGGACGAGCCGGTGGCCAAGGGCGATGACGCCACCATCGAGCTGAATTTCGAAGGGCAGAAGGGGACCTGGCAATGAGCAACATCGTGAAGCTGCACGTGCCGATCGATGCCCACGGCGAGCCCTTGAGCGAACTCACCCTGCGCCGCCCCACGGTGCAGGAAGTGCGGGCGATCAAGGCGCTGCCGTACAAGATCGACAAGAGCGAAGAAGTCAGCCTGGACATGGACATCGCCGCCAAATACATCGCGGTGTGCGCCGGCATTCCACCGTCTTCGGTCAACCAACTGGACCTGGCCGACCTCAACGCCCTGAGCTGGGCGGTGGCGAGTTTTTTCATGAGTGCGGCATCGCAGCCATCGCCGACCTGATCGCTGTCGCCTATGACCTGGCCTGGTTCTGGAAGGTTGACCCCGAACAGATGATGGCCAGGCCACTGGATGTGCTCCGGGAATCCCTGGAGCACGCGCAACGGATCAATGCGATGCAGCAGGTGCAGTGATGGCGAACAAATCAAAGAAAACGAGTGGGAGTAAAACCAGTCAACCGGTGGCCGCCATCGCGGCCGCTGCGGCGGCTGACGCCAAGACGCTGGATTACGAACTGACCGGGGTACGTCTACAGGTCAGCAAGTTCAGGGAACACATGGACGATAACGGACTAGGCGACCTGAATTTTTCGTCGCTGGTTTCGGGTACAGGGTTGATTGCGCCCTTTGTAACGGGCGTGCAGGCGGCGATCAAGGCCGAGAATGAGCTGGCCGTGGCCCATGCCAAGTCTTTGGGGCAGAAAAACTCCAAGGGTGCGCTCGGGGATACGGCGAAGAACCTTAAACAGTTCGATGAGGCCGTCGAGGGCATCTCCAAGAATATCGGTAGCGCCTTGTTGCCAGCCATTAACAACATGGTGACGGGCCTGCAGCCGATGCTGACCAGCATCGGCGAATTTGTAGCGAACAACCCGTCACTGGTTGAAGGCTTGGCCGCCGCCGCTGTGGCGTTTGTGGTGGTGACTGCCGCTGCAATGGGGGCTGCTACGGTGTTTGGTGTGCTGGCGTCTCCCTTGGGGATCGCGGCGGCGGTGGTAGCGGTTGTGGCAGGGCTGATAGTCGCGAATTGGGACCGGATCAAAAGCGCGCTCGAGTGGAGCCCGGTTGAAACGCTGGTCAGTGGGTGGGCTTCTGTGACGGAGTTTTTTTCCGGTCTATGGGCGTCTATTGGCGCTGCAGTGGATAAGGGCTGGGCTGAATTCAAGGCCCTGTTTAATTGGTCGCCGAAAGCGGTGCTTGCAGGGCTTTGGGGCGACCTCAGTGGTTTTCTGATCGGCATCCTGAAGCGGATTCCCGCCGCTGCCGTGCAGGTCAAGGAAACGCTTAAGGAGTTTTTCAGCTGGACGCCGACGATGTTGCTGATCAACAACTGGGCAACGGTTACGGGCTTTTTCAGTCAGACCTGGCAGCAGATCAAGACCCAGGCGTTGGGTCTCTTCGATGAGTTGAAGGCAGGGTTCTCCTGGAATCCGATGGTCCTGATCACGGGCATCTGGGACTCGCTGGGTGCTTACTTTACCGGGCTCTGGGAGTCCCTGAAGGGAATGGCCTCAGCGTTCATGGACACCTTCAAGTCGTTGTTCGACTGGTCGCCTGTGGAAATGGTGAGCGCCTATTGGGACGCGCTGATCGCATGGTTTGTCGGTTGGGGAGAGCAGCTCGAGGTGGTGCTGGCGCCTATCAGGGAGGCCATCAGCGGCATAGGCGGCTTGATGGAGAAGGCCGGCAGCAGTGTACGAGGCTTCTTTGGTTCACAAGGTTCCGATGCCGAAGGCGGTGCTCAAGTGCCTGGTTTTTTCCGCAAGGACGCCGATCAGGCCTCCAGCGGTTTGGCCCTGTCCAGTTCGTTGCCACAAAGCTCCAGCTCGTTGCTGCAACAGCTGGCGATGAATAACCGTGCGCAGTTGGAGGGCGGGTTGACCCTGCGCTTTGAAAACGCACCGGCAGGCCTGCGCGCCGAACAGGCCAAGACCAATCAACCCGGCCTGAGCGTGGCCTCGACCATTGGTTATCGCTCACTTTCCCTGGGAGGTTCCTATGCCTGATAACTGGCGTGATCGTTTGTTGCCGGCGTCCTTTCGCGGTGTGGCCTTTTGGGTCGACACGGCGAAAACCCCGGTGGGCCGCAAAGGCCAGTTGCACGAGTATCCCCAGCGCGATCAGGCGTTTTTCGAAGGCTTGGGCCAGCAGACAAAAATCCACGACCTGACGGCCTTTGTGGTCGGCGCCAATTGCCTGGAGCAGCGTGACCAGTTGCTCCAGGCGCTGGAGCAGGGCAGTGGTGAGCTGGTTCATCCCTGGTTGGGGCGGATGCAGGTCAAGGTCGGTGAATGCGAGATGACCCAGACCCGCCAGGACGGCGGGCTGGTGACCTTCAGCCTGAAGTTCTACCCCGCACCGCCGCTGCCGTTTCCGGTGGCGGCGGTCAACACCCAGCAGCAGTTGCTGGTGGCCAGTGACCGCCTGCTGGGCGCGGCGGTGCTGCGCTTTGAGCAGGCGATGGCCTTGATCAAACTGGCGCGGGTCGGGATCGAGGAGCTGCGCAAGGGTCTGACCCAGGTCTTCGAAGTCATCCAGAAGGAGTTCAAGCCGCTGATCGAGCTGTATGGGGACGTCACGGCCCTGGTCAAGGCGGTCAAGGCGCTGCCCAAGGAGTTGAGCACCGCGTTCAACGGGCTGCTGGAAGACGTCCGCGGGCTTGAGGATTTTGCCCGCGACGGCTACCGCAAAATGCTCGCCGACCTGTCCCAGCAAGTGGAGTCGGCCAAGCAGGTCGACGTGCCGAAACTGACCACCGGCAAGGACAGCACCGCCACCGCCCAGGCCGTGGCCAACCTGGTCCAGGACGTGCTGCTGGTGCAGATGGCTCGGTTGGCGGCAGCGATGCCGGTGGCCACGCCGGTGGTGAAACTGACCACCACGCCGTCCGTGGCGCAGCAGGCGGCCCAGCCGGTGCAGCGTTTGCAAGTGCCGGTGGCCGACGATGTGCTGGCCCTGCGCGAGCGGGTCAACGAGGTGATCTGGCAAGCCGCGCTCAAGGCCGACGCGGTGCATTACCAAGTGCTCAATACCCTGCGCCAGCAATTGCAGTCGCACCTCAATGCCGTGGCTTCGTCGGGGGTGCGGCTGATCAGCCTCAGCCCCAAGCAGAGCATGCCGGCCCTGGTCCTGGCCTATCAGCGCTTTGCCGATGCCACCCGGGTGGGTGAAGTAGTACAGCGCAATCGGGTGGCCCATCCGGGCTTTCTACCACCGGCTGACGTGCAAGTGGCGCGGGAGTAAGTCATGGATGAATTGGCCAATATCGTCACCCTGACCGTGGATGGCCTTGAGTACAGCGGCTGGAAAAGTGTCGAGATCAGCGCTGATCTGGAGCGGCAGTTTCGCACCTTCAGCCTGACCATCACCTGGCAGTGGCCGGGGCAGGACCAGCCGGTGCGGATCCTGCCCGGGGCGCGTTGCCAGGTGCGCATCGGTTGCGACCTGGTGCTCAACGGCTATGTGTTCAAGGCGCCCATCAGCTATGACGACAAGCAGATCAGCCTGAGCATCCAGGGCAGTTCGCTGACCCAGGACCTGGTGGACTGCGCGGCGCTCAACCAGCCTGGGCAGTGGCGCCAGCAAGACCTGCTGAGCATCGTGCGGGCCCTGGCCGGCACTTACGGGGTGGGCGTGCGCAGCGAGATTGCGCCCACCAGCAAGTTGCACACCCACAGCATTGTCCCGGGGGAGACGGTGTTCGCGTCCATCGATCGCCTGCTGACCCTGTACCGGGTGTTCTCCACCGACGATGCCGAAGGCAATTTGCTGCTGGCGGCGCCAGGCAGTGGCGGGCGCGCCAGCGACGTGCTGGAGCTGGGCAAGAACATCCTCTCGGCCCAGGCCGCGATGGATTTCAGCAGCCAGTTCTCCGAGTACCGGGTGATTGGCCAGCACAAGGGCAGCGACCAGAAAAGCGGTGCGGCGGTCAGCGAGGTGTTTGGCCAGGCCAAGGACCCCAAGGTCCTGCGCAAACGCATCACGGTGATCAGCGAAGCCGCCCAGTTAAGCCCGGAACTGGCCCAGCAACGGGCCAACTGGGAAAGCGTGAGCCGCGCCGGCAAGGCCCTGAGCACTGTCTACCGGGTCCAGGGCTGGCGCCAGGCCAACGGTGATTTGTGGCGGCACAACACCCTGGTGCGAGTGATCGACCCGGTGCTGGGTTTCGATCAGGACCTGCTGATTTCCAAGGTCACCTACACGCTGTCCGAGCAGGGGTCGGTCACCACCTTGGCGGTGGCGCCACCCCATACCTTTGACGCCAACCCCTCCCCGGCGAAAACCCAGAAGCCGGCTTCTGCGTAACCTCGCGGGCCTGAAGGAATTCAACATGAGCTTACTGACACGCCTGTTGGCGCGCGGCACCGTCGTGCTCGTCAATTCGGCCAATAAACTGCAATCGCTACAGATGCGCCTGACCGCCGGGGAAGTGAACGACGACATGGAGCATTTCGAGCCCTATGGCTTCACCAGCAACCCGCTGGCGGGCGCCGAGGGCATTGCCACCTTTCTCGGGGGCGACCGTTCCCATGCCGTGGTGCTGGTGGTCGCTGACCGCCGCTACCGCCTCAAGGCCCTGGCGCCGGGGGAAGTGGCGATCTACACCGACGAGGGCGACAAGGTTCACTTCAAGCGTGGGCGGGTCATCGAGATTGAAACCGACACCTTGAACATCCGCGCGGCCACGGCGGTGAACATCGATACGCCGACCCTGACCCAGAGCGGCCGAATCGTTTCCCAGGGCGACCAGGTCGCCGCCGGCATCAGCCAGATCAACCACCTGCACTCGGGCGTTCAACCGGGCCCGGGCCAGACCGGTGCGCCGGTGGGAGGTTGAACATGTTTGCCAGTGACAACCTGAAACAGGCCCTGACCCGTTCGGTGCTGATCAGCCTCTACACCTGGCGTCGCGCTGCCGATGACGATGCCCTCGACGATGAGGAGCGTTTCGGCTGGTGGGGCGACAGTTTTCCCAGCGTCGCCGACGACCGCATCGGCTCACGCCTGTGGCTGCTGCGCCGGGTCAAGCTGACTCGGCAAACCCAGCTCGACGCCGAGTTCTATGCCCGTGAAGCCTTGCAATGGCTGGTTGAAGACGGCCATTGCAGCGCGGTCGAGATCCTTAGCGAGCGCCTCGACGCCCAGCGTTTGAATCTGCGCACGGTGCTGGTGCTGGCGGATGGCGAGCGCCTGGACATCAACCCCAATCACAGTTGGCAGGTGACCTATGCCGTTTGAAACCCCTTCGCTGCCGGTGCTGATCAAACGCACCCAAAGCGACCTGGCCAGCGATGCGCTGCGCCAGTCCGATGCGCAAGTGCTGGCGCGCACCCTCAGTGGCGCCGCCTTTGGCCTGTACGGTTATCTGGATTGGATCGCCGAGCAGATTCTGCCGGATACCGCCGATGAGCCGACCCTGGAACGCATGGCGATCCTGCGCCTCAACCAACCGCGCAAAGCCGCCCAGGGCGCCACCGGCAGTGTCAGCTTTACGGCCGCTGCCGGTGCGGTGCTGGATGTCGACACCTTGCTGCAGAGCAGCGACGGTCGCAGCTACAAAGTGACCGCCGCCGTCACCACCCGTGCCGGTCTTAACAGTGCCTCGATCACTGCGGTAGACGCCGGTAGTTTGGGCAACGCCGACGCCGGGCTGGAGCTGATTCCGGTGCAGCCGGTGCAGGGGGTGGGCAACCTGTTCACGGTGCTGGCGCCGGGCCTGACCGGGGGGCTGGCCGAGGAAAGCCTTGAGTCCCTGCGGGCCCGGGTGATTCGTTCCTACCGGATCATTCCCCACGGCGGCTCGGCGGATGACTACGAAACCTGGGCCCTGGAATGCGCGGGGATTACCCGTGCCTGGTGTCGTCCGCGCTACCTGGCGCCGGACGATAAAACCGGCCCGGTGGCGGTCACGGTCTTTGTCATGCGTGACGACGATCCGCAACCGGTTCCCAATGACCAGCAACTGGCGCTGGTCAAGGCCTACATCGACGGCCTGCGCCCGGTGACGGCCGAGGTGGATGTGCGGCGCCCCGACATCACGCCGGTGCACTACAACCTGCGCTTGAGCCCCGACACCAGTGCGGTGCGTGCGGCCGTCGAGGCCCAGCTGCGGGACCTGCATGAGCGTGAAGGTGGCCTCGGGGAAACCCTGCTGCTGACCCATATCGCCGAAGCCATCAGCAGCGCCGCCGGCGAGCACGACCACCGTCTGTTGGCACCCACGGCGGATGTGCTGGCGGGCGGCAACAAGTTGCTGGTGTTTGGAGAATGCCAATGGCAGGACTAAGAAACGCCGCCCAGTACCTGAGCCAACTGCGCAGCCTGCTGCCCAGCGGCCCGGCCTGGGAGCCCGAGCACGTCCCGCAGTTGCAGCAGGTGCTGCAAGGCATCGCCCAGGAGCTGGCGCGCATCGACGCGCGGGCCGTCGACCTGCAAAACGAGATGGACCCGGCCAGCGTCAGCGAGTTGGTGGCGGATTGGGAACAGGTCATGAACTTGCCCGACCCCTGCCTGGGGGCGACGCCGCTGTTCGATGACCGTCGCCTGGCGGTGCGCCGACGCTTGCTCGCCGTGGGCAGCCAGCGCGCCGCCTACTTCGTCGAAATCGCCCGCAGCCAGGGTTACCCCAATGCCAGCGTCACCGAACTGCGCACCCCGCGCATGGGGCGTTCGCGTTTCGGTGACGCGCACTTCGGCACCTGGCAGGCGCAATTCATGTGGACCCTCAACACCGGCGGCCGCCTGCAACTGGGGCGGCGATTCGGTGCCAGCTATTGGGGGGAACGTTTTGGCATGAGTCCGGGGAGTGCCCTGGAATGCATGATTCATCGCAGTGCACCGGCGCATACCCGGGTGCACATCAATTATGACTAGGGGATAGAAGCGTGGATTATCCAAAAAGTGTGCCCAGTGTTGGGCTGAAAGACGGCAAGTTCATCGACGAAAACCCGGTGACCGGGCAGGTCGGTTCGCTGATTTCCTCCGAGTGGGGCAATGCGGTCACCGACGAGTTGCTGAACGTGATTCGGGCCGGTGGCGAGGAGCCTGCCGAGGCCGAGCACGACCAGTTGCTGGCAGCGATCAAGGCCATCGTCAAAGACAACATTCCACCGGAACAAGTCAGGACCACCCTGGCCCAGTACGGCATCACCGATGCGTACACCAAGTCGGTGACCTACACCAAGGCCGAGATCGAGGCCTTGCTGAAGAACATGTCGGCATTGCCGGTCGGGGCCATGGTGCCGTTCCCCAAAGGCACGGTGCCGGCGGGGTTCCTGGAAGTGGATGGCAGTGTGCAGAGTGCCGCGGAATATCCGGATCTGGCGGCGTACCTGGGGACCACCTTCAATACCGGTGGGGAAGCGGCGGGCGTCTTCCGTTTGCCTGAGTCGCGGGGGGAGTTCCTGCGGGGTTGGGATCATGGGCTGGGGGTGGATGCGGGGCGGGAGATTGGTTCTAGCCAGTTGGATGCGCTGCAGAACCTTACTGGCAGCGTTGGGCGCGTCATTCCCCTGGGCAAGCCAGAACTTGATGGTTTAGGTGTATTTGAGATTGGAGCGACAGCCAACTCCCAGGCAGGAGGTACCACAGGAGCGGCTCTTAAACATGCGTCGTTCGATGCCTCCAGAGTTGCGCGGACTTCCACTGAAACCCGTCCCCGCAACTTGGCGGTGATGTGGTGCATCAAGGCTTGGAATGCGCCGATCAATCAGGGAAATATCGATATTGCAGCGTTGGCCTCTCAGGTGGCTGCACAGGTAGCAATCTCTACGCCTGTGAACTTTCTCGAAGGGTTTGTGCTGTCGAACACTGCGGGTGCGACCACCCAAGCGATCACTGTTTCAAAAGGAACCGCAAGGGCGTCTGGCAATCCTGTCGTTTTGAACTCAAGCCTGACCTGTCTCTTGCTGACCTCGGTCAATTCGGTTTGGACCGCCGGGACGAACCAACACAAGCTCGACACTGGTTTGCGTGCTGCCAACACGTGGTATCACGTCTTTGTCATTCGGGCGACCGTCAATGGTTCGGCTGAGGTAGTGATGTCCGTCAGCCCCACCGCGCCTGCAGTACCGGTGGGTTACGAGCTTGTTCGGCGGATCGGCTCGGTAAAAACGGATGCTTCGAACAATCTCATTCAGTTCGAGCAGTTCAAGCATATGTTCTTTTGGAAAACGCCGATTCAAGACGTTTTGCTGAGTAATGTTACCGGTGCGGCATCGGCTAACTACACCATCAGCGTTCCTCCAGGAGCACCGGTCATTGCGCATGTGGCAGCGTTTTACTACGGCAATAACGGTTTTATTTACTTGAGGAATCCTGGCTTTTCAGACCTCGCGGTAGGACCGTTCAATGCTTATACATTTGGTTTTGGTTCGCTGTCGAACAACACCACCCTTGATTGCTCGTCTATTCCACTGGAAGTGCTGACCAACAGTGACGCCCAGATTGGTATCAGAACGGTAACCGGTGAAACTCAAACGTCCGTGAGCATCACGTCTTACGGCTGGCAGGAGAATTTCTGATGCCCTTTGTACAACGTAATGAAAGCGGCTTTGTTGTTGGGCGTTTTGCCAACCCACAGCCGGGGCTGGCTGAAGAGTGGCTCGCCGATGATGCGCCGGAACTGTCGATAGTCAGTCAGGCCCAAAAGGCTGAGGCCGAACGCGTCTGGCGTGACGCGGAGTTGTCGTCGGTGAAGTGGTTGCGCGAGCGTCATCGCGATCAGCTTGATATTGATATACCCACCACGCTCTCTGATGAACTGTTCAAAGATCTCTTGCGTTATGTGCAGTCCCTGCGGGACTGGCCGCAAGCACCGGAGTTTCCGGACAGCCAGTACCGTCCGGTGGCGCCGTCCTGGATCGCCGAACACATCGAATAAACGCCCCGCACCGTCGGGGCGTTTTCTTTCCTGGCTTCCGAGTCCCAACCTATGCAGATCACCGAGCAACACCTGCAACAGATCATGCCCAACGCCCGCCGCCAAGCGGGCGTTTTTGTTTCCGTGCTGAATGCGGCCATGGCCCATCGAGAGATCACCACGCCAAAACGCCAGGCGGCGTTTCTGGCGCAGATCGGTCATGAGTCCGGTCAGCTGCAATACGTACGCGAACTGGGCAGTGAGCAGTACCTGAGTAAATACGACACCGGCACTCTGGCCGCACGCCTGGGCAATACCCCGGAGGCCGATGGCGATGGCCAGCGCTTTCGCGGCCGCGGCCTGATCCAGATCACGGGGCGCAGCAACTATCGCCAATGCAGCCTTGGGCTGTTTGGCGATGAGCGTCTGCTGGAACTGCCGGAGCTGCTGGAGCAAGCACAATGGGCCGCCGAGTCGGCGGCCTGGTTCTGGGAGCGCGGCGGGCTCAATGCCCTGGCCGATCGCGATGAGTTCAACAGCATTACCCGTCGGATCAATGGCGGGTTGAACGGGTTGCAGGATCGCCTGCAGCTCTGGGCCAGGGCGAGGGCGGTGCTATGCCAGCCTTCGGCCTGATCCCGGGTTCCTGGCGAGTGGTTGCGGTCGTGGTGTTGCTGGCCTTGGTGGCGGGCGGCGCTTCGGCCCTGACCTGGCAGATTCTCGATGGGCGCTACGCTCGCCGGCTGTCAGAGCAGGCCCGGTTGCACAGTGAAGCCTTGAACCAAGCCACCCTGGCGGCCGCTGCCCAGCAGCGTGCCGAGCAGGCCAAACACCTGGCGCTGGAGCAGCGACTTCAAGCCAATGACCATGCTTATTACCGAGCCTTGAGCGATGCACAACGTGATCAAGGTCGCCTGCGCGACCGCCTTGCCACTGCTGATCTGCGCTTGTCAGTCCTCCTCGATAGCACCGATGCCGCCGTCGCTGGTCCAGTGCCTGCCGCCTCCGCCGGCACCGGCCTGGTTCATGGAGGCGCACGAGCCCGACTTGACCCGGCGCATGCTCAACGAATTGTCGCCATCACCGACGCCGGTGACCGCGGATTGATTGCGTTGCAGGCATGCCAGGCGTATGTCAGGGCCATCACGCGTTAATCTTTTGATCCGATCGCTGCCTTGCAAGCCTCGGTTGCTCGTGTACGGTAAGCCTCACGCCCGTCCCATCAGGAGAGCACCGTGAAAGAAATTACCCAGCTTGCCGCTGAACTTGGCCGGCGTTTACAGGTTCTGAATGCCCACGTCACCACGGCGGAGTCCTGCACCGGAGGCGGTATTGCCGAGGCGATCACCCGGATTCCGGGAAGTTCGGCCTGGTTCGAGGCTGGCTACGTTACCTATTCCAACCGCCAGAAAACCCAGCAGTTGAATGTACCGAGCGAGTTCTTCACGTCAGTGGGGGCGGTCAGTCGTGAGGTGGTGGAGGCGATGGTGCGCGGTGCCCAGGAGAAAAGCCTGGCGCATTTCGCCGTGGCGGTCAGTGGCGTGGCCGGGCCGGACGGTGGTTCACCACAGAAACCGGTGGGTACGGTCTGGCTCGCCTGGGGCGCTGGCGAGACGCTGGTCAGTGAGTGCCGGTTCTTCCCGGGGAATCGGGATGAAGTCCGCCGACAAACGGTGAAGGCCGCCCTAGAGGGCTTGCTGCAACATGCAGCGGCAGAAATCGCAAATCAGGGGTAGGCGATCTTCGAGCGCTGTGGAATAATACTGGCTACTTATACAGGTGTTGGCCGTCAGGCCTTATTGATTACGTGAGGACTTTAATGGACGACAACAAGAAGAAAGCCTTGGCTGCGGCCCTGGGTCAGATCGAACGTCAATTCGGCAAGGGTGCCGTAATGCGTATGGGCGATCAGGACCGTCAGGCGATCCCGGCTATTTCCACTGGCTCTCTGGGTCTGGACATTGCGCTCGGCATTGGCGGTCTGCCAAAAGGCCGTATCGTTGAAATCTACGGTCCTGAATCTTCCGGTAAAACCACCCTGACCTTGTCGGTCATTGCCCAGGCACAAAAAGCCGGCGCTACCTGCGCCTTCGTTGACGCCGAGCACGCACTGGACCCGGAATACGCCGGCAAGCTGGGGGTCAACGTTGATGACCTGCTGGTTTCGCAGCCAGACACTGGCGAACAAGCCCTGGAAATCACCGACATGCTGGTGCGTTCCAACGCGGTCGACGTGATCATCGTCGACTCCGTGGCAGCCCTGGTGCCAAAGGCCGAGATCGAAGGCGAGATGGGCGACATGCACGTGGGTCTGCAAGCCCGTCTGATGTCCCAGGCGCTGCGTAAAATCACCGGTAACATCAAGAACGCCAATTGCCTGGTGATCTTCATCAACCAGATCCGGATGAAGATCGGCGTGATGTTCGGCAGCCCGGAAACCACCACCGGTGGTAACGCGCTGAAGTTCTACGCTTCGGTCCGCCTGGACATCCGTCGTACTGGCGCGGTGAAAGATGGCGATGAAGTCGTAGGCAGTGAAACCCGCGTCAAGGTTGTGAAGAACAAGGTAGCTTCGCCGTTCCGTCAGGCCGAGTTCCAGATTCTTTACGGCAAGGGTATCTACCTCAATGGCGAGATGATCGACCTGGGCGTGTTGCACGGTTTTGTCGAGAAGTCCGGTGCCTGGTATGCCTACAACGGCAACAAGATCGGCCAGGGCAAGGCCAACTCGGCCAAGTTCCTGCAAGACAATCCGGACATCGCAGCAGCTCTTGAGAAGCAGATCCGCGACAAGCTGCTGACTCCGACTCCGGATGTCAAAGCTTCGCTGGCCAAAGAAAGCGTTGATGACCTGGCCGACGCTGATATCTGATTGATCCGATGACCGCCGTACTCGATACCCTCGTCGCTGTGCGGCGAACCGCAATGGACCTGCTCGCGCGACGCGAGCACGGTCGAGTCGAGCTGACGCGTAAACTGCGTCAGCGCGGCGCCCCTCCTGAAATGATCGAAACAGCGCTCGACCGCTTGACGGAAGACGGGCTGTTGTCCGAATCGCGTTACCTCGAAAGCTTTGTTTCCTACCGTGCCCGATCCGGCTACGGCCCTATGCGTATTCGTGAAGAGCTGAGCCAGCGTGGCTTGCAGCGTGGCGATATTGACCTCGCCCTGCGTGAGTGCGGTATTGACTGGCAGGAGCAATTGCAGGATGTCTGGCAGCGAAAATTCGCCGGACACTTGCCGATCGACGCTCGTGAGCGTGCCAAGCAAGGCCGCTTCCTGAGTTATCGGGGTTATTCCATGGACATGATCGGCCGCTTGTTGAGCGGCCGAAGTGTGGACGATTGATGGGCTGATAGGCCCGCAGTCTGAATGGCGGGCCGGTGTCTGTTGATCAAGTGGCCTTGATCGGTTCTCGTGCCGGTTGTTGGGCCCGGGTCTGAGTTTTAGCCCAGTTTTCCGGCAGGTTGATGAAGTCGATCAGTTCACGCAGACGGCCGTTGTTGCGGGCGTTGAAGGTGAACGACAATCGTGCCAGGTGACTGAATTGCACGTCGTCCTGTTCCTCGCCACTGTAGGCATGTTGATGAAAATGATCGCTCAGGCATAGGTCGGCGAAGGCCGCTTGCATGTGTTGCAGCGCCTGCTCGCTCAACGTGTGATTCATGCGAATCACGAACTGATGCTTCAGCCAGCGGCTGGAGTGGAAGTTGCTGTAGAACTGGTTGATTTCTGCCACGGCCTCTTCGGTGCTGTGCACCAGGCGCACCAGTTTCATGTCGGCCGGCAGGATGTAGTGGTTGGCTTCCAGTTGATTCTGGATAAAGTCCAGGGCGCCTTGCCAGAACTGGCCGCCCGGGGCGTCCAGCAGCACCACCGGCACCAAAGGGCTCTTGCCCGTCTGAATCAATGTCAGTACTTCCAGCGCTTCGTCCAGGGTGCCAAAACCACCGGGGCAGAGCACCAGGGCGTCGGCTTCTTTGACAAAGAACAGCTTGCGGGTAAAAAAGAAGTGGAATGACAGCAGGTTGTCCGTGCCGTCTACCGTGGAGTTCGCGTGCTGCTCAAAGGGTAGGGTGATGTTGAACCCCAGGCTATGCCCAAGGCCGGCACCTTCATGGGCTGCGGCCATGATGCCGCCACCGGCACCAGTGATCACCATCAGGTCGGAGCGAGCCAGGGCGGCCCCTAGTTCCCGTGCCATGCCATAGAGCGGGTGTTCAACCGGCGTGCGCGCCGAGCCGAAGACCGTCACTTTGCGTCGGCCCTTGAATTGCTCAAGCACGCGAAAGGCGTGTTCCAACTCGCGCAGGGCCTGCAGGGTGATTTTTGCGTTCCAGCGGTTGAGGTCATCCTGGGCCATGCGCAGGACGGTGAGGATCATGTCGCGATAAAGAGGAATATTAGGACTGTTGGGAGCAATCAGGTTGAGTTGCTCTTCGACCTTGTTTGTCAGGTCGCCACCGTTGTTCTGAAAATGATGACTGAGGAGGTCATTCGGTTGGTAAGGCATTCAGCTTCTCCTTCTGCATAGAACCTCAGGCCCGGCCGAGGTATTCAGCCGCTCCACGACACTGCTTGTGTCGCTGCCAGCCCAGGCGCACGCCTGACTGGTTCACCTGACTCGATGGCGCTATGAAACATCACGCCACTGATCGAGTCACTCATACAGGTTCTATTTTTCCTTGATGTTAGACAGTATTCGCACTGCAAGACTCGGGTGGGCGACCCCTCCTGATCGGCCCTGAAACGCCAACGTAGTGACTGGCAAACCTGGGCAATGATGCCCCGGCAGTGACTTGATCATGTGCCCATAAAGTCTTGCCTGGCAACCGCTTGTTGCTGCTTTGCCAGAGGCTTTTGCCGCTGGTCAGAAGGCACTCTAACCGCTTCCGGCTCTGATTTACTAAGGTACAGCGCCCACAAGACATCTCGGCGTCAGGAGCAGACGCAAGGGGCTGATGATGCTGATCGGCGTGCACAAGCGAGGGCAGGGAGGCGGTGAATGAACCAGGTCATTCTGGAAATCGATGCGCAGCTGTATCAGCTGTTGCAAGCGGCGGCGGCCAACAATCACTTGAGTTTCGAGGATGAATGCCGGCGCCGGCTGGAGGGGGAGGAGCGTCGCTCGCGGTATTTGCAAGCCTTGCTGGCCGAGCTGCGGGCCGAGGACCTGCAGCGGCGCGCAGCCCAGGAGTGATTACTTCTTCTTGGTGCTGCTCGGGGCCGGGCAATCGGACTCCTTGAAGCTTGCCGAGGCCACCGGGCGATTGGTGCGGTTCTCGGTGAATTCGTAACGCATGATCGCGCCCTTGGCCATCAGCTTGCGGTAGTTCGGGTTACGGCAAACGCTGGCGCCCAATTGCAGGTAAACGGCCTTGGGGTTGGCGCGCATTTTCTCGGCGTGTTCGGCCTGGACGCTGAGGTGGTTGATCAGCTCTTTACCTTCGACGGTGTAACCCTGGTCAAGGATGTTTTCGTTGATCTCTCGGGGTGTACCGACGTTACTCTCCGCCGCGACCTTCTCCAGCATTTTGCCGAGTTCGAAATCTTGCAAAGACGCAGCCTGGGCGCTGAAGGGCAACGCCAGCAGAAGGGCGACGGTAGGAACGATAAAGCGCAGCATGAAACTCTCCTGGTGCAGTGACTGATGCTTCGACCAGCCACTCCTCTGTGCGTTCAGTGGCGGCGAATTATAGGGGAGTGGGAGTCCGGCGGTACAGGTTTGCTCAGATAGCTCTGATAAACTTGCGCGACTTTTTACCCTGCCGAGTGCCCTTCGTGTCGATTTCCCCCCTTTGTCGGTGCCGCGTGCGATGAGCCACGCTGTTTCCCGTTTGCGCGCCCAGCGCCTGGCTCGCGCCGTCAAACCCTTTGTTGCACGTGGCTCGCGAGCGAACGTTGCCCGGGGTGTCGGGTCATTCCCAGCCATTGCATGTGTGCCTGGCGGCCCAACGTCGCCGCCCGATCCGCCATGTGCCTGGTGATGCATGATGTCGAGCCGCTGAAACCCAGTAATACGGGTTGGCTGATTGCCGATGTGATCAGCGACACCAGCGCTTTTCCCTGGTCACGGACGGAGGTCGATCCAGCGCTTTTGGCCTTGATTGCCGATCCGCAGTGGCAGCCTTACATCGTCTTTCCGGGAGAGTTCGTGGCACCGGAGCGGGTAGTCACCGAGGTGCGTCTGGAGGAAGGCAAGCGTCCGCTGTTTATCCTGCTGGACGCCACCTGGAGTGAAGCCCGCAAGATGTTTCGCAAGAGCCCTTATCTGGAGCACTTGCCGGTGTTGAGCCTGGAGCCTGAGCAGTTATCGCGCTACAAACTGCGTCGTTCCAAGCGTGACGATCATTTCTGCACCGCCGAGGTGGCGGCGCTGTGCCTGGAGCTGGCGGACGATCAGCCGGCCAGCCAAGTGCTGGATGCGTACCTGGATGTCTTCAGTACCCATTACCTGTCGGCCAAGTTCCAACGCTCGATTGACCCGGATGACGAGGCCCACGAGCGCCTCAAGCCCTTTCTGTAGCCGGCGCGGAATACGGCTCTGGTTTTCTTGGCCAGAGCTGGGCCACCAGCATGCCGCTTAGCATCAGCGCGCAGCCAATGTAACCGCGCATTTGCAGTGACTCACCCAGAAGCCAGGCGCCGGCGATTGCGGCGAACACGGCCTCCAAGGACAGAATGATTGCTGCGTGAGAGGCGATCGCATGTTTTTGCGCGACGACTTGCAAGGTGTAGCCGATGCCGACGGCGACGATGCCACCGTAGAGAATGGCCGGACCTGCGGCGATGATTGCGGACCATTGGATCGGCTCCAGGCACAGTGCCAGCAGCAAGCTGATCACCGAACAGGTGATGAATTGCAGGAAAGCCAGGCGAATCGCGTCGTGACGGCTGGCGAAAATCCCCACCAGCACCACATGCCCGCCCCAGACAAAGGCGCCAATCAGTTGCAGCCAATCACCAGAAGCCACCTGGAAGCTGTCGCTGACGCTGAGCAGGAACATGCCGAACACGGCCAGCACGGCGCCGAACCAAGTGCCCAGGCCGGTCTTTTGCCCGATCAGCAGTCCCATCAGGGGCACTACAATGACGTAGAGCCCGGTAATGAATCCGGCATTGGTGACGCTGGTGAACATCAGTCCGACTTGTTGCAGGTTGATCCCCAGGGCCAGCGCGAGCCCCATGAGGCCGCCACCCAACAGCAGGCCTCGGGTCATGAAGGGTTCTGCGGCCGCTCCCGAATCATGGCGTCGGAGCACCAAGGGCAACAGGCACAGCGAGCCGAGCGCAAAGCGCAAGCCGGAGTAAAGGAAGGGGCCGATATGGTCCATGCCGGAGGCTTGTGCCACAAACCCCGAGCCCCAGATCATGGCGGTGATCAGCATCAGAACATCGGCACGCAGGGCTTGGCTTCGCATGATGGCACTCTTATTAGTTAGCCGGCTAAGGTGCCGCAAAGCATCGAACTTGACCACCCCGGCTACGCTGGGCATGCTTGGCGCCGGTTAGGGCGCGACCGAAGTTTGAAACGCCGCTGTACCGGACTCTTTGGCGTTGATCGTGCTCTTTAAGGTGCCGCACTTTGCCGGTTACCTGTGTTGCTTGGGTGAGGACTGAATGCATCGGTCCCGCCATAAAAACAGGATCATTTGAAAAATGGCCACATACGAAATCCTGATTGCCGATGACCACCCTTTGTTTCGCAGTGCATTGCATCAGGCTGTCACGTTGGGCCTGGGGCCGGATGTACGTCTGGTGGAGGTGGCGAGCATCGCCGAGCTGGAAACCCGTCTCGATGAAAAAGCCGACTGGGACCTGGTGCTGCTGGACTTGAACATGCCGGGTGCTTACGGTTTTTCCGGGTTGGTGCTGCTGCGCGGTCAATACCCGCAGATTCCGGTGGTGATGGTCTCGGCTCAGGAAGAAGCGTCGGTCATGGTGCGTTCTCGTGAGTTTGGTGCCAGTGGCTTCATTCCCAAGTCCAGCTCCCTGGAAGTCATTCAGAAAGCCGTGCGCAGTGTGTTGGATGGCGATGTCTGGTGGCCGCCGCAAGCCTTCGAGCAGGTCAGTGTGTCCGCTGAGGCCAAGGCCGCCAGTGAAGGCCTCGCCAGCCTGACGCCCCAGCAGTTCAGGGTGCTGACCATGGTTTGTGAGGGCTTGCTCAACAAGCAGATCGCTTATGAATTGAGTGTCTCGGAAGCGACCATCAAGGCTCATGTGACGGCCATCTTCCGCAAACTCGGGGTGCGTACCCGTACGCAGGCGGCGTTGTTGCTGCAACAACTTGAGTCAATTTCCAGCCATTAACGGGCTGTTTCTTCACGCTTTTTTGACTTTTGTTGAACTAGTTTCCTTACTTCTTTTTTCAGTTGCCTACTTATATGTCGCCTTTCAAGGGTCAAACCGGTCTTAAACGTATCCTCAATGCTTCGGGCTACTCGTTCGATGGTTTGCGCGCAGCCTTCACGGGCGAGGCGGCCTTCCGCCAACTGGTGCTGCTCAATGTGGTCCTGATTCCCGTGGCGTTCTGGCTCAATGTCAGCCGCGTCGAGCGGGCCCTGTTGATTGCTGTTTGCCTGCTGGCGTTGATCGTCGAGTTGCTGAACTCGGCAGTGGAAGCGGCCATCGACCGGATCTCCCTGGATCGCCACCCGCTGTCCAAGAACGCCAAGGACATGGGCAGCGCGGCGCAGTTCGTGGCCTTGAGCATGATCGCCTTGGTCTGGGCGGTGATTCTGATCTAGGGAATGCTCGGCAGGACGATTTCGTCACTGCGCTGCACGCCGGCGGTGAACGACCGGCAGAGTTCGAGAAACTCGCGCATCGCTGATGTCTGGTACTTCTGTTTGTGCCAGATGAAGTAGAACTGCCGGGCCAGATCCAGGTCCGGGGTTTCCACCGCCACCAGGCTGCCGCGACGGAACGCGTCGCGCAGCGCCAGTCTTGAAATACAGCCAATCCCCAATCCCGACTCCACCGCACGCTTGATGGCCTCGGTGTGTTCCAGCTCCAGGCGAATGTTCAGCGCGCTGCGGTGATGACGCATGGCCTGGTCGAAGGTCAGGCGGGTGCCCGAGCCTTGTTCGCGCAGGATCCAGGCTTCGTGGGTCAACTCTTCCATGCTGGCCTGGCCGCGTTGGGCCAGGGGATGCTGGGGTGCGCAGAACACCACCAGTTCGTCCTCGACCCAGGTCTGCACTTCGATGTCCGGGTGGCTGCAGTCGCCTTCGATCAGACCCAGATCAATTTCGTAATGGGCCACTTGCTGCACGATGTGCGCGGTGTTTTGCACATGCAGCTTCACCTGGCTTTCCGGATGGCGCTGCATGAAGCTGCCGATCAGCAAGGTGGCCAGGTAGTTGCCGATGGTCAGGGTGGCGCCGACCGACAGCGAACCAAAGCCGGATTTACCGTTGAGCAGGTCTTCGATCTCTTTGGCCTGGTCCAGCAACGCCACCGCCTGGGGCAGTAACTGTTTGCCCAGGGCATTGAGGCTCAGGCGTTTGCCGGCACGATCGAACAGTTGGCAACTGGATTGCCGTTCGAGTTCGGTGATCGAGGTGCTCGCCGCCGATTGGGAAAGGGCCAGCAGGCCGGCAGCACGAGAGACACTCTCTTGCTGGGCGACGGCGACGAAGACTTGCAGTTGACGGAGAGTAAATCGCATATCGATATAACCGATAACCCTTATCTTAATAATCCAGTTAACAGATATTGTCGCCGCCATTAGAATGCTGTGCAATTGCGCTCATGGTCAGCGCAGGCAATTTCTAGGAGCCCCCGTACATGAGCAACATGAACCACGAGCGTGTCCTCAGTGTTCATCACTGGAACGACACTCTGTTCAGCTTCAAGTGCACCCGCGATCCGGGTCTGCGCTTCGAGAACGGTCAGTTCGTGATGATCGGCCTGCAACAGCCTAACGGCCGCCCGCTTATGCGCGCTTACTCCATTGCCAGCCCGAACTGGGAAGAGCATCTGGAGTTCTTCAGCATCAAGGTTCCTGATGGTCCGCTGACGTCGCAATTGCAGCACCTTAAGGAAGGCGACGAGATCATCATCAGCAAAAAGCCTACCGGCACCCTGGTGCTGGATGACTTGAAGCCGGGTAAACACCTGTACCTGCTCAGCACCGGCACTGGCCTGGCGCCGTTTATGAGCGTGATCCAGGATCCGGAAACCTACGAGCGTTTCGAGAAAGTGATCCTGTGCCACGGCGTGCGTTACGTCAACGAAGTCGCTTACCGCGAGTTCATCACCGAGCACCTGCCGCAGAACGAGTTCTTCGGCGAAGCGCTGCGTGAGAAGTTGATCTACTACCCAACCGTGACCCGCGAGCCGTTCGAAAACGAAGGCCGCCTGACCGATTTGATGCGCAGCGGCAAGCTGTTCAGCGACATCGGCCTGCCGCCGATCAACCCGCAGGACGACCGCGCCATGCTGTGCGGCAGCCCGAGCATGCTCGACGAGACCAGCGAAGTGCTCAACAGCTTCGGCCTGAAAGTTTCGCCGCGTATGCGCGAGCCGGGTGACTACCTGATCGAGCGTGCGTTCGTCGAGAAGTAAGCACCCCAGCAGCACTGAAAAGCCCGCGTTGCCTGAGAAGGCAGCGCGGGCTTTTTCGTTTCTGCCGGTTATTGCGCTGGAACCACTTCCAATACGCAAATCATCCCGGGTTCCGGGTAATGCCAACGCACATCCACGTCCCAGAACTGCGCACCGTATTCCCGCTCGGGTGCCGGTGTCTGGTACGCCGGACGTGGGTCCTGTGCCAGGCACTGTTCGATCAATGCCACCAATGGCTCGTCAAGGCGCTGAGCGTGGCCTTGTGCCTGTTGCAGCGCCGTCTTCAGCCACTGCACGCCAATCAGCTGCGGCGCAGCGCTGGCGATGCTGTTGGTGGCGGTATCAATGATGTCGGCGTAAGGCACGTAGGGTTTGATGTCGAGGATCGGCGTGCCGTCCAGCAGGTCGATGCCGGAGATCCACAGGCGGTTGGCCTCGACCTTGTCCAGCTTGACCACCGACTGGCCGATGCCATTGGGACGATGGGTGGCGCGAGTGGCGAACACCCCCATGGATTTGTTGCCCCCCAGGCGGGGTGGGCGAACCTTGAGTCGCGGCTTGTCTTCCAGGGCTTGGTGAAACAGAAACAGCAGCCACACATGGCTGACCTGCTCCAGCCCTTGCACGGCATCGCCCTGATCGAAGGGTGCCACCAGCTCCAATACACCACGGGCTGCCGGCGCCAGTTGCGGCTGGCGCGGGATGGCGAACTTCTCCTTGAAGCAGGAACGAACGAAACCGATAGGAGAAACGCTGTAGGTCATGATCTGAGGTCGAGGCCGGAAGGGAGTCGCATGATAACCCGTTCGTCCCCGTAGGATCCGGCTTGCCGGCGAAGCCGAAGCTCCCTTACAGGCTGAATCCACCGTCCAATGGAATGATGTTGCCGGTCATGTAAGCCCCAGCTGTGCTCGCCAGGCTGATGGCCAGGGCGGCCATTTCTTCTTCCCGGCCCCAGCGCTTCATCGGGATCAGCGCCGTGTCCTCGGCCAGTGCCTGCTCGTCGTTGCCGATGTGCTGGGTCATTTTGCTGGGGAAGCGCCCGGGGGCGATCACGTTGACGTTGATGTGCTGGCTGACCAGCTCGCGGGCGAGAATTCGCGACAACTGGTGCAGGGCTGCCTTGCTCGGGCCGTAGGCGTACGCCTGTTCGCCAAAGGAGGCGATGCCCGCCACCGAGCCGATATTGATGATCCGCGCCGGGTTCTGTTCTGAGCCGGCTTTGCGCAGCAGCGGCAGGCATTGCTGGATGCAGGTGAAGACCGAGGTCACGTTCAGTTGCATGACCTTTTCCCAACCCTTGGCCGGGTAGCTTTCCAGCGGGGCTCCCCAGGTGGTGCCGGCGTTGTTCACCAGAATATCCAGCTGGCCGATCTGCTGTTCCAGGCGTGCGACCAACTGTTGCACGCCGTCCTCAGTGGCCAGGTTGGCGGCCAGGCCCTGGCACTGCCCCAGGGCGCTGAGTTCTTCGGCGGTTTGCCGGCAGGCTTCGGCATCCCGGGCACAGACATAGACGCTGGCGCCGGCGTCAACAAAGGCCTTGGCAATCATTTTGCCGATGCCACGAGTGCCGCCGGTCACCAGGGCGGTGCGGCCTTGCATGGAGAAATAAGGGTGCATGGCGAGTCCTGAGGGCTTGGGATCAGTGCATACCCTAGTCGTCAGACGGGTGTAGCGAAGCCACTATTTTTGCAGGGAATACAGCGTCATGCGCAGAGGCGGTGACCGCAGTCGGCCGCCTCTGGAGGAGGGCTCAGAGCAGGTTCTCAGGGACGAACGCGCAGGGTCAGGCCCTTGAGGAAGTTGCGCAGCAACTGGTCGCCGCAAGGACGGTAGTTGGTGTGGCCGAACTTGCGGAACAGGGCGCTCAACTCAGGCTTGGACACCGGGAACTCGGCCGCCTTGAGGATGGCGTGCATGTCGTCTTCCTTGAGTTCGAAGGCCACCCGCAGCTTCTTGAGGATGATGTTGTTGGTCACCGGTACTTCGATCGGTTGCGGCGGACGGCTTTCGTCCTTGCCGCGCTTGAAAATCACCAGGCCATCAAGGAAGTGCGCCATGACCTCGTCCGGGCAGCGGACGAAGCCTTCCTCGTCTTCTTCTTTCTTGTCGAGGTAGGTCACGAGGTCGGCCAGGGTGACGTTCATACCGCCGAGCTTGATGATCTCGACCACTTTCTTGTCGCTGATGTCGAGCATGTAGCGCACGCTGCGCAGTACGTCGTTATGAATCATGGCTTGTGTCCTGATCAATGCGTCTGGAGCGCCGCGCAAGGGGCGCGGCGTCGGAATGGGGGGCTTAGAACTTTTCTTTGGCCGACAGGTAGCGCCACTGGCCCAACGGCACCTTGCCGATGGACACGCCGCCGATACGGATCCGGCGAATGGCTACCACTTTCAGGCCCACGGCTTCGCAGAGTTGGGCGATCACGCCCGGTTGCGGGTTCTTCATGGCGAAGCGCAGGCGATTTTCGTTCTGCCAGCTGGCTTTGACGGCCGGCAATTCCCGGCCTTTGTAGCTCAGGCCGTGGTTCAGGCGATTGAGGCCGTGGGCCACCATCTCGCCGGAAACCTCGATCACGTATTCCTGCTCGATCTTCGCCGAGTCGGCGGTGAGCTTGCGCAGGATCTTCCAGTCCTGGGTGAACACCAGCAGGCCGCTGGCGTTGGCCTGCAGGTCGGCGCTGGCGGTCAGGCGCAGGAAGTGACCCTTGAGCGGACGTTTGCCGTAGCGGTGCTCTTCGGACAAGGAGGCCGCGCCGAGGGATTGCATGGCGCTGTCCAGGTCCTGGCCGGCGGGTACGTTGAGCAGCAGGGTTACGGGCTCCGGCGCGGTGGCCTTGGCCTCCGGGTCGAGCTCGACCTTCTGGTTCTCGACCTTGAATTGCGGCTCGTCGATGACCTCGCCGTCCACGGTGACCCAGCCGCCCTCAATGAACAGCTCAGCCTCCCGGCGGGAACAGCCGACGAGTTCGATGAGGCGTTTGGAGAGACGAATCGGGTCAGTCATGACAGGGGCCGTAACAAAAGTGGGTACGCATTGTACCTGCCTGGCGCCGGTTAATCGCGGGTCCATTTGCAGGCTGTGGCTTTTAGCCGCGTAACGCGTGCAGCGACTGTTGCTTCAAACGCAGATGCAGTAACGGATAGGGTTGCCCCATGCCGTCGTGCTCGGTGCGGCCGATGATCTCGAAACCCTGCTTGAAGTAGAAGCCTACGGCTTGGGGGTTCTGTTCGTTGACGTCGAGCTGGTCGGCATTCAGGTGCTCGATGGCGTACCACAGCAGTTGCCTGCCCAGGCCCTGGCCACGGTGCACCGGATCGATAAACAGCATCTCCACCTTGCCCGCGGCCACCCCGGCAAAACCGGTGATGTGCTGACGCGAATCCCGCGTGCAGATCAGCATCACCGCGTCCAGGTAGCGGGTCAGCACCAGCTTTTTCAAGACCTGGATGTAGCTCTCTGGGAGGAAGTCATGGGTGGCGCGCACCGAGTCTTCCCAGACCTGGGTCAGTTCCGGGTAGTCGGTGTGTCGTGGGGTGTGGATGACCGAATGTGGGCGCATGCCGCCTGCTCCTGATGAAGGGATCGACGTCGATCCCAGAGCAAACGATAGACCTAAAAAAGCCCCGCATCTCGTCAGAGGGCGGGGCTTTTCAGTTTTTACGCCTTACAGGGTTTCGGCCCAGAGGTCGTACTCGTCGGCGTCGGTGACTCGGCACCAGACCTTGTCACCCGGCTTCAGGTCGCCGGCGCCGTCGATGAACACGTTGCCGTCGATTTCCGGGGCGTCGAAGAAGCAGCGGCCTACGGCGCCTTGCTCGTCGACTTCATCGATCAGCACTTCGATCTCTTTACCGATGCGCTGTTGCAGGCGGGCCGAGCTGATGGCCTGCTGGTGCGCCATGAAGCGCTCCCAACGGTCCTGCTTGACCTCGTCCGGCACCACGTCCAGGTCCAGATCATTGGCGGGTGCGCCTTCTACCGGCGAGTACTGGAAGCAGCCGACGCGGTCCAGCTGGGCTTCGGTCAGCCAGTTCAGCAGGTACTGGAAGTCTTCTTCGGTTTCACCGGGGAAGCCGACGATAAAGGTCGAGCGGATGATCAGCTCGGGGCAGATTTCGCGCCAGTTCTTGATCCGCGCCAGGGTCTTGTCTTCGAAGGCCGGGCGTTTCATCGACTTCAGCACTTTCGGGCTGGCGTGCTGGAACGGGATATCCAGGTACGGCAGGATCTTGCCGGCGGCCATCAGCGGGATCAGTTCGTCAACGTGTGGGTACGGGTACACGTAGTGCAGGCGGACCCAAACGCCCAGGGTGCTCAGCGCCTCGCAGAGTTCGGTCATGCGGGTCTTCACCGGCGCGCCGTTCCAGAACCCGGTGCGGTACTTGACGTCGACGCCGTAGGCGCTGGTGTCCTGGGAGATCACCAGCAGCTCTTTCACGCCGGACTTGACCAGGCGCTGGGCTTCGTCGAGCACGTCGCCCACCGGGCGGCTGACCAGTTTGCCGCGCATCGACGGGATGATGCAGAAGCTGCAGCTGTGGTTGCAGCCTTCGGAAATCTTCAGGTACGCGTAGTGGCGCGGGGTCAGCTTGATGCCTTGTGGCGGCACCAGGTCGATCAGCGGGTTGTGGTCCTGGCGCGGCGGCACCACTTCGTGCACGGCATTGACCACCTGCTCGTACTGCTGCGGGCCGGTCACCGCCAGCACGCTAGGGTGCACGTTACGGATGTTGCCTTCTTCCACGCCCATGCAGCCGGTGACGATGACCTTGCCGTTTTCCTTGATGGCTTCGCCAATCACTTCCAGGGATTCGGCCTTGGCCGAGTCGATGAAGCCGCAGGTGTTGACCACCACGACGTCGGCATCCTGGTAGGTGGACACCACGTCATAGCCTTCCATGCGCAGTTGAGTGAGGATGCGCTCGGAATCGACCAGGGCTTTTGGGCAACCCAGGGATACAAAACCGACTTTCGGGTTGGCCGGCGCGGTGGTGGTGGACATGTCTAACCTCGGTATTGGGTGTCGCGTCACTTGGGGGGCAAGTGCGACGGTTGGGCGCTGGCTGCGCCTCTGATCAAAAAGTGCGCAATTCTAGCGATGGTCGACCGACTTGACCAGCTTTATGCAGGGGAAATACGACGAGCGCTGCGCTATGCTTCGCGCCGTTGCGCCATTACAAATCTCGCAGTCAACAGTTCGTCTGTAACCGCAAGTAAAACAGCGCATGCTGCAGGGCGCCTGGCGCGGGTTGAACGACCCGACGCGTGGTCGGCGTCATGCTTTTCATATCAAGCCCCAGTCTGGGCAGTAGGAGTGGTTGATGGGTCAGGCAAGTAGTCAGGCGGCGAGTGGCGAGCACTCCGGCGGCAAGCCTCTGGGGATGCTGGTGGCGGCGGTCGGGGTGGTGTATGGCGATATCGGCACCAGTCCGCTCTACACCCTCAAGGAGGTGTTTGCCGGCCATTATGGGGTTCAGGTCAATCACGACGGGGTGTTTGGCATCCTGGCCCTGATTTTCTGGTCGTTGGTCTGGGTCGTCTCGATCAAGTATGTACTGTTCGTCCTGCGGGCCGACAACCAGGGCGAGGGCGGCATCATGGCCCTGACCGCGCTGGCCAGGCGGGCTGCCGGCTCCTATCCGCGCTTGCGTTCGATGCTGGTGATTCTGGGCCTGATCGGTGCGGCCCTGTTCTATGGCGACAGCATGATCACCCCGGCGATTTCGGTGTTGTCGGCGGTAGAGGGGCTTGAGCTGGCATTCAGCGGCCTGGAACACTGGGTGGTGCCGATGGCGCTGGTGGTACTGGTGGCCTTGTTCCTGATCCAGAAACACGGCACTGATCGCATCGGCAAACTGTTTGGCCCGGTGATGGTGGCGTGGTTCGTGGTCCTGGGCGGGCTGGGGGTCAACGGCATTCTCCAGCACCCGGAAGTGCTGCAGGCGCTGAATCCGATGTGGGGCGTGCGCTTCTTCATTGTCCACCCGGGCATGGGGGTCGCCATCCTCGGGGCGGTGGTTCTGGCATTGACCGGTGCCGAAGCCTTGTACGCCGACATGGGACACTTCGGGCGCAAGCCTATTGCCCGGGCTTGGTTCGCCCTGGTGCTGCCGGCGCTGGTGCTGAACTACTTCGGCCAGGGCGCGCTGCTGCTGGAGAACCCAGAGGCCGCCCGCAACCCCTTCTACCTGCTGGCGCCGAGCTGGGCCCTGATTCCACTGGTGGTGCTGTCTACCCTGGCCACAGTGATCGCGTCTCAAGCGGTGATTTCCGGGGCCTTCTCCCTGACTCGCCAAGCGATCCAGTTGGGTTACATCCCGCGGATGCACATTCAGCACACTTCCAGCGCCGAGCAGGGGCAGATCTACATCGGCGCAGTGAACTGGGCGTTGATGGTGGGTGTGATCCTGCTGGTGCTCGGTTTTGAGTCCTCCGGTGCCCTGGCTTCGGCCTACGGCGTGGCAGTGACCGGGACCATGCTGATCACTAGCATTCTGGTGTCGGCGGTGATCTTGTTGCTGTGGAAATGGCCGCCGCTGCTGGTGGTGCCGCTGCTGGTGGGGTTCCTCCTGGTGGACGGGCTGTTTTTCGCCGCCAACGTGCCGAAGATCTTCCAGGGCGGCGCTTTCCCGGTACTGGCGGGGATCGTACTGTTTCTGCTCATGACCACCTGGAAACGCGGCAAGGAGTTGCTGGTGGATCGCCTGGACGAAGGTGGCCTGCCACTGCCGATCTTTATCGGCAGTATTCGCGTACAGCCACCCCATCGGGTGCAGGGCACCGCTGTGTTCCTCACGGCCCGTCCGGACGCAGTGCCCCATGCCTTGCTGCACAACTTGCTGCACAACCAGGTGCTGCACGAGCAAGTGGTACTGCTGACGGTGGTCTACGAGGATATTCCGCGGGTGCCGGCGCAACGGCGCTTTGAGGTCGATTCGTACGGCGAGGGTTTCTTCCGGGTCATCCTGCATTTCGGCTTTACTGATGAGCCGGATGTGCCGGAAGCTTTGAAGCTGTGCCATCTGGATGATTTGGACTTCAGCCCGATGCGCACTACTTACTTCCTCAGCCGCGAGACGGTTATCGCTTCCAAGCTGGTGGGCATGGCCCGTTGGCGCGAGGCGCTGTTCGCCTTCATGCTGAAAAACGCTAACGGTAACCTGCGCTTTTTCAACCTGCCGGTGAACCGGGTGATCGAGCTGGGGACCCAGGTCGAGATGTAGGCCCTTGGGGGGAGCTGCAAGCTTCAAGCTATAAGCGGCAGCTGTTCTGCTTGCCGCTTGCCGCTTGCCGCTTGCTACTGCTTCTGCGCACCAGGCTGTAGGAGCTGGCTTCCCAGCGATCGGCCTACTGTGATCGCCGGCGAGCCGGCTCCTACTGTGTTCGGGGTTATTCGGCCTTGGCCTGGCGCTTCTCGATGATCTCTACCAATCGCTTGGCCAGGGCCGGGTAGTTCTCGTCGAAGTGGTGGCCGCCAGGCAGTTTCATGGCTTCGCCCACGGCAGTTTTGTCGGTGCAGCCGCTTTCGTCGGTCTCTTCTTCGCCGTAGATGCACACCACCTTGGCCGGCGGCAGCTTGGCCATTTCCGGGCCGGTGGCGGCTTCTTTGCCGGCGTTGCCGAGCCAGCCTTCCACTTCGATTTCGAAGCTGCCGGTGCGGGCGAAAGCCAGCAGGATGATTGCGTCGACGCGTTGCTGCTCGGTTTCGGCCAGGCGGTTGTAGATCGCTGGCAATACGTCTGCACCAAACGAGTAACCGGTCAGGATGAAGCGTTTGGTGCCCCATTTCTGCCGATAGTGCTGCATCAGTTCGGCGAGGTCGAGAGCGCTCTGCTCCGGGCTCTTGTGCTGCCAGTAATAGCGCAGGGTGTCGATGCCCACCACCGGGTAACCGATCTTGGCCATTTCGCCGGCCACGTCACGGTCGAGGTCGCGCCAGCCACCGTCACCGGAAAGGAACAGGGTCACGGTGTCTTTGGCTTGCCCTGCCGGAACTTCCACCACTGGAATCTGCAGACCGCCATTGGCCTTGTCGCCGCCGACGAGGATCTTGCGCAGTTCGTTGTTCAGTACTTGCGGCAGATTGATGTCGTAGTCGCTGATGCTGGTTTCGGCGTTCGGTTGATCGCGCACGAAACCCGCGCTGGCGTCGTCCGGGTTGTCGTTCCATGCCACCAGCCAGTGGCCGTGGGCGGCGGATTTTGGCAACAGGTGAGTGCAGCCAGGTTTTTCCAGGGCGAGGTCGACGGAGATGGCTTGAGCCTTGTCGTCCTTCTGCTCGGCCAACCAGCGCCAGGCCAGTACCGCGCCAGGGCCGATACCGCTGACCAGCGTTGCCGGGCCGTTCAGTTCACGCAGGCCGGTTTGCAGGGCGCGGCTTTGCAGCAGGCAGTCATTGGGCAGAATCACCTGAACGATCTGCGCCGAGGCGCTGCGGCTCAGGGTGCTCAGTTGTTTGTCGCTGAGTTTTTGCTCTTCGGTCACGGCCACCAGCACCTGAGCCTTGGGCTTGGTGCCAGGGATGACGCGGGTCATGGCGGTGCCATCGGCCGGCTTCAGCTGTTCGAGGGTCGGTTCAGGTACCGGGCGTTTGAGGTACCAGAAACCGCCGCCGGCAATCACGGCCAGCACGATCAGTGCGGCCAGGATGTACTTGAGGGAGCGTCGAATCATCAGCGTTTCACCAATCCAGTCAGGCCGCCCGCAATCAGGGCAGCGGTGTCAGCCAGCGCCACCAGCGGATCCAGTCCGGCGGGCACAGCCATGTAACGGGGTTCCCAGTCGGGCTGGAACTTGTCTTTGAAGCGGCGCAACCCTTGGAAGTTGTACAACTGCTCGCCACGACGGAACACCATCGAGCCCAGGCGCTGGGTCAGCGGCGCGCCACGGCGTGGTTGCAGGCCCGACAGGGGCACCATGCCCAGGCTGAAGCGAGCGTAGTCATGGCTCTTATAGTGCTGGATCAGGCCGACCATCATGAATTCCATGGTCAGCTTCGGCGCGTCCGGGTGGGCGCGCATCAGGTCGAGGCTGGCCAGGTCATGACTGTAGGTCTCAAGCAGGTTGGCAAAGGCCACCGGGCGCCCTTCGAAGCGGATGATGGCGATACGGAAGTGCTTGAGGTAGTCATCGCTGAAGCGGCCCAAGGAGAAGCCTTTTTCCCGCACGTTCTTGCCGGTCAGCCAAGCATCGGAAATGACCTTCAACTCGTCCATCGGCGCCTGGCCGGGCTCGTGGATTTCCAGGGACAGGCCATCGCGGGTACCGCGGTTCCAGGTGTAGCGCAGGTCCTTCATCTCTTTGCCCTTGGCTTCGAGATCAAAGCGTTTCAAGTCCACCCGGGCTTCTTCACCCAGCTTGATGGCGGTCAGGCCGATGTCCATGTAGTACGGCAGGTTCTCCGCACGGACCTGGTAGAACACTGGTCGCGCGTGGTGCAGGTCGCACAGGTCCCGGAACTGCCAGATCATCTCGGCGCGCTGCTGGGTCGGCCCGATGGGGTCGTACAGCGCCACCAGGCTGCGGCCGCGACGGGCATACATGAGGAAGGCGTCGTCGTTGGGGTGGAACAGCAGTGCCTTGTCGCCGGTGAGGGCCAGGCCGCCGTCGGGTTGCGACGAGGCCATCAGGATCTTCGCAGCGCGATCCAGTTCTTCGGTGTTGGGTAGGTGGATGACTGGGCGAGCAGTGCGCAGCAACCAGGTCAGGGACACCACCACCAGCAGCACTGCAGCACCCAGCAGCGAGCGCAGGCCGCGAGGGGCGTCGGCGTCGAGGGTGAATTGCCACCAGAGTTGGTGGCTGTAGGGCACGTCCTGATAGGCGAACAACAGCAGCCAGATCGAGGCACCGAGCACGCAGACGCTGGCCACCAGGTACAGCGGCGAGAAGGGCAGTTCGGTCAGTCGGCTCGGGCGATAGAACGAGCGGCGGAACACGGCCAGCAAGCTGGCGGTGAGGGTCATCAGGCTGGCTTCTTCCCAGTCGAAACCCTTGAGCAGAGAGAGCAGGGCGCCCACCAGCAGTAGAATGGTGGTCAGCATCCAGGCCGCCGACAGGCGTCGACGCAACCCTTGGGCCAGCAGCAGGCAAAGCACGCCGATCAGGCTGGCACCGAAGTGCGAAGCGTCCACCAGGCGGTGCGGAATCAGAAAGCCGATATGTTGCAGGCGGGTATCGATCTCCGGGGTTGCACCAGAGAACAGCAGGACCACGCCGGAGAGGAACACCAATACCGCGAGAATCGGCGCTGCCAGGCCTGAGGCCACGCGTAATGACTGGCGGGATTGGAACAGGCGCTGGGCTTCATTGATCAGCAGCAGCACACAGGCCACCAGCATCGGCAGCACCACGTAGATCAGGCGGTACAGCAGCAAGGCGGCGGCCAATGGGGCAGCGCCCAGTTGGTCGGCGAAGGCGGCCAGCAGAATCGCCTCGAACACCCCGACACCGCCGGGCACGTGGCTGAGTACGCCTGCGGCCAGGGCCAGCAGGTAAATCAGCAGGAATGCACCGAAAGGCGGGGCTTCGGGCAGCAGCAGGTACAGCACGGTGGCGGCTGCGGCGACGTCGAGGGCAGTGATGATCAGTTGCAGGAACGTCAGGCGTCGACCCGGCAGGCGTAGGGTGCGGCGCCCCGCCTTGACCAGCAGGTTGTCGGCGTATGGCTGTTCCGGCAGGCGGCGGCGATAAATGCCAATGGCCAGGACCGTGCCCAACAACAGCACGGCGATGGCAATGCCACCCAGGAGGCCTTCCGACAGATGCAGCGCTGCCGAAGCCGCAGGCAGGTTGCTCAGGGTGGCCAGGGCTGCCAGAGGCGGCAAGGCACAACCCAGGGACAGACTGGCGAACAGGGTCATGTGGGCGACGTCAGAGGCCCCCAGGCCGTGGCGCGCATACAGCCGGTAACGCACTGAGCCGCCCGAGAGCAGCGACAGGCCGATGGCATTGCCAATGGCGAAGGCGGTGAAGCCGCCCAGGGCCAGGGTGCGGGCTGGCAGATTTACCCCGGCATACCGGCTGGCGGACCATTCATAGCCCAGCAGGATAATAAAACCGGCAATGGTCGCCCCCAGTGCGCCGAGCAAGGCTGGTTTCGGCACCTCAAGAATCGAGTCGTGCAGGGCATATAGGTCGAGTTCGCTGAGCAAGTGGCGGCAGGCGATCAAGGCGATCGCGAACAGCAGCAGCGTCACAGCCAGGCCGATCGGCTGGCGGTATTTGCTCAACAGGTCCAGCCAGCGCAAGCGAGTGACTGTGATCGGTGGGGTTGTCGTGACGGTATCGGTGTCTTGTGAATCAGACGAGTTGGCGCGCATCAATCACCTCTTGGATTGTGCGCGACAGGATGGGGGTATCCAGCCAAGTTACCAATCCCTGTAGAAAAAATAATTTCAAATATTAACGCGTCTCACCGTCGTCCGGCGACCCTGCTTGAGCAAGGTTGAAAGGGGTGTTTGACACTGAGCATAGCCGTTATGGGCATGCAGTCACGGACGCGCTGACGGTTCGCTGCAGACTGACAGATCATTGTTGCGAAAGGACTTTTTCAACAGATACAAAAAAGGCCACTCTTTCGAGTAGCCTTTTTTGATGTTTGGTTGCGGGAGCCGGATTTGAACCGACGACCTTCGGGTTATGAGCCCGACGAGCTACCAGACTGCTCCATCCCGCGTCTGTGTGGCGGCATTCTACAGAGGAACGCTGGGGTGTCAATCGCTAAATTTTAAAAAGTGCTTGAGGTTCAATCGCTTAGCGCGCTGAGCAAGGTTGCTGAAGAGGCATTGGAGTAGGCGGGGCGGGGCTTGTAGCCCGATTGACCATTTTTGAACACAGGGTCAAATAAATGCGTTGGCGGGCTGGCGCTGATCGTTCGGTCACTCAAGGCACTGGTGCTATATACAGTTGCCAGTGCGATACTGGCGCCCCACTTTGCTGTCAGCGTTTTATCCGTCCATGAACACTGCCTTTAAATGATGCAGCGAAAAATCATCCATATCGATTGCGACTGCTTCTACGCCGCCATCGAAATGCGCGATGACCCGCAACTGGCCGGCAAGCCGCTGGCAGTGGGCGGCTCGGCGGAGCGGCGCGGTGTGATCGCGACCTGCAATTATGAAGCGCGCGCCTATGGCGTGCGTTCGGCCATGTCTTCTCGGCATGCTCTGTCCCTTTGCCCGGACTTGGTGATCGTCAAGCCGCGCATGGACGCCTATCGCGAGGCATCGAAGGAAATCCACACGATTTTTCGCGACTACACCGACCTGATCGAGCCCTTGTCCCTGGACGAGGCCTATCTGGATGTCTCCGACAGCCCGAGCTTTGCCGGCAGCGCCACGCGCATTGCCCAAGACATTCGTCGGCGCGTGTCCAATCAGTTGCACATCACCGTGTCGGCGGGCGTGGCGCCGAACAAATTCCTGGCCAAGATCGCCAGTGACTGGAAGAAGCCCAACGGGCTGTTTGTGATCACTCCCGACCAGGTCGAGGATTTTGTCTCGGCATTGCCAGTGAAAAAGCTGCACGGCGTCGGCAAGGTCACGGCGGACAAGCTGGGGCGCCTGGGCATCGTCGACTGCCTGCAGTTGCGCGATTGGAGCAAGCTGGCCCTGGTGCGTGAGTTCGGCAGTTTTGGCGAGCGCCTGTGGAGTCTGGCCCGGGGGATTGACGAGCGGGCGGTGCAGAACGACAGCCGCCGGCAATCCATCAGCGTCGAAAACACCTACGACGTCGACCTTCCGGACCTCGACAGTTGCCTGGAGAAACTCCCCGAGTTGATGGAAACCCTGGCGGGCCGCATTGAACGGATCGACAGCAGCTATCGCCCGGGCAAGCCGTTCGTCAAAGTGAAATTCCACGACTTCACCCAGACCACCCTGGAGCAGGCGGGGGCAGGTCGGGACTTGGAGAGTTATCGGCAGTTGCTGACGCAGGCGTTCAAGCGTGGTGGCAAGCCGGTGCGGTTGCTGGGGATTGGGGTGCGTCTGCAGGATCTGCGTGGCGGTCACGAACAGCTGGAGCTGTTTCGGGGCGTGTTGTAGGGGCCGGCAAAGCGGCCCATACAGGGATCAGTGGTTGCCGGGGTCGGCGACCAGTCGACCGGCATTCTTGGTCAGGGACTTGAGAAACTCGCTCTGCAGTTCCGGATCGTTGCGGGTCAGCTCGATCAGGCTCTGCTCCAGCTCGCTGGCTTCCTCTTCCAGGCCCAGCTCCGACAGACGTTTGACCCGGTGTACCCACTGGCTCACTTCGTCGTCTTCCAGGTCGTCGTAAATCAACCCGTGGGCTTCCACCAGTTTGCCGCGCAGGGTGCTGCTCAGGCTCAGGGACGAATCGGAGTGCACTTCGTCCTGGGCATCTTCAACACTGATCTGCAGGGTGCTGATGCGGTTCAGATCCTGTTCGGAGAAGGGGCTGTCCAGCAGGTTCAGGCGCAGTACGCCGTTGCGATCGGTGCTCAGCTCGTGGGTTAGCTTGCCGGCCTTGACCTCCACCGGACGCTCGCTCCACGGCAGGCTGGAATACTCCAGGCGCTTGTCGCGCTGGACTTCATCGATGCCCGCCAGGTTCTGCTGCGCGCGACCGTGGGATTGCACGTTCATGAACGGGTTGAGCCCCGACACGCCGTAGCTGATCCAGTCCTTGGTGACGCTGTCCGGCAGGCTGCCCAGCGCAAACACGTTGACGATGTTGGCGCCGACCCCGGCGACCACCGCTACCGCGCCCATCGGCACCTCGTAGAGTTCTCGCCAGGGTTGGTAGGGCGTGTAGCGATCGTAGCGACGTGTGACTTCGAACTCAGTGACTTCGAAGGTCTTTTGCTCGTGGATCCGCACCCGACGCTGCGGCAGCTCAAGCACCTTAGGCTCACCGACATCGATCTGCAGGCTATGGTCGAGCAATTTGCGCTCGACCCGCTCCTCGTGCTCGCTGCGTTGTGACATGTGGTTGGCACAGCCGCTGACCAGCAGGGCGCCGCACAAGGCGGCACCACCGAGGCCTAAGGTGTTTCGCTTGAACATGACTTCTCTTGATCTGGTTTCAGCGACGGATACGGGCTTGGAGGAAGGGCAGGACGTCAGCCACCGGCAACGCTTGTGCCTCGGCTTCGGTACGGCTCTTGTATTCCAGGTTGCCTTCGGCGAGGCCGCGGTCACTGACCACGATCCGGTGAGGAATGCCGATCAGCTCCATGTCCGCGAACTTGATGCCGGGGCTGGTTTTCTTGTCACGGTCGTCCAGCAGCACTTCGAAGCCGGCGGCGGTGAGTTCCGCGTAGAGCTTGTCGGTGGCTTCGCGAACCTGCTCGGTTTCATAGCGCAGGGGCACCAGGGCGATCTGGAATGGCGCCAGGGTGTCGCTCCAGATGATGCCGTTGGCGTCGTTGTTCTGCTCGATGGCGGCAGCTACCACGCGGGAAACGCCGATGCCGTAGCAGCCCATTTCCAAGGTGACCGGCTTGCCGTTATCGCCCAGCACTTCGCACTTCATCGCCTTGCTGTACTTGTTGCCCAGCTGGAAGATGTGCCCGACTTCGATGCCGCGTTTGATTTCCAGGGTGCCTTTGCCGTCTGGGCTCGGGTCGCCGGCCACCACGTTGCGCAGGTCGGCAACGGTCGGTACGGGCAGGTCGCGTTCCCAGTTGACGCCGAAGTAGTGCTTGTCGTCGATGTTGGCACCGATGCCGAAGTCGCTCATCAGCTCGACCGAGCGGTCGATGATGATCGGCAATGGCAGGTTCAGCGGACCCAGGGAGCCAGCGCCAGCGCCAATGGCGTCGCGCAGTTCGGAGTCCGTGGCCATGACCAGCGGGCTGGCTACGCCAGGCTGCTGGGCGGCTTTGATTTCATTGAGCTCGTGGTCGCCGCGGATTACCAGGGCGATCAGCTTGCCTTCTTCCTCGGCGCGCACGATCAGGGTCTTGATGGTCTTTTCAATCGGCAGATTGAATTTCTCCACCAGGGCCGCGATGGTCTTGGTTTCGGGCGTGTCCACCAGGCGCAGCTCTTCAGCCGGCGCTGGACGGGAGGTTTCCCGTGGCACGGCTTCGGCTTTCTCGATGTTCGCCGCGTAGTCGGAACCGTTGCTGAAGACGATATCGTCTTCGCCGGATTCGGCCAGTACGTGGAATTCGTGGGAGCCGGCACCACCGATGGAGCCGTTGTCCGCTTCAACCGGGCGGAAGTTCAGGCCGAGGCGGCTGAACACGTTGCAGTAGGCCTGGTGCATGCGGTCGTAGGTGACCTGCAGCGACGCCTGGTCGGCGTGGAAGGAATACGCGTCCTTCATGATGAATTCGCGGCCGCGCATCAAGCCGAAGCGTGGGCGGATCTCATCACGGAATTTGGTCTGGATCTGGTACAGGTTGAGCGGCAGTTGCTTGTAGCTGCTCAGCTCGTTGCGGGCCAGGTCGGTGATCACTTCTTCGTGGGTCGGGCCCGCGCAGAAATCGCGACCGTGACGGTCTTTGAAGCGCAGCAGCTCAGGGCCGTATTCTTCCCAGCGACCGGATTCCTGCCACAGCTCAGCCGGTTGAGTGCTCGGCATCAACACTTCAAGCGAGCCGGCGGCGTTCATTTCTTCGCGAACGATGGCTTCAACCTTGCGCATCACCCGCAGGCCCATGGGGAGCCAGGTGTACAGGCCGGAGGCCAGTTTGCGGATCATGCCGGCGCGCAGCATCAACTGATGGCTGATCACGACCGCATCGGAAGGCGTTTCTTTCTGTGTGGCGAGCAAAAATTGACTGGTGCGCATGGTAGGCCGTTGTCGGTTGCTGAAGACTAGAAATGACGGAGCATTGTACGGGCGAGTTCCGCTGGCGTACAGGATTGCGGCCGGAGGGCGCCAGGGGCTCGGGCAAAAGCGCGCAAGCCCCTGGGTTTCCTACGATTCTTCTTTGTTTACCGCGTTGTTCGGCGCGGGTTCTACCGCATCTGCCGGCGCTGCGCGGCGACTTTCCTGGAACCAGTGCAGGGCGATCAGGATCAGGGTCGGCACGCCCAGCAAGGCGGTGATCATGAAGAAGTCGTGGTAGCCGAACTTCTCCACCATCACTCCCGAGTAGCCGCCGATCAGCCGTGGCAGGAGCAGCATGATGGAGCTGAGCAGGGCGTATTGGGTGGCGGAGAACTTGAGGTTGGTCAGGCTCGACAGGTAGGCGACGAAGGCTGAGGTGGCCAGGCCGGAACTGAAGTTATCAAGGGATATGGTTACCACCAGCATCTGCAGGTTGGGCCCCATGTCCGCGAGCATCAGGAACAGTAGGTTGGTGCCGGCCGAGGCAGCGCCGCCGATGAACAGGATCGGCAGAATGCCGAAGCGCACGATCAACAGGCCGCCCATGCCGGCGCCGACCAGGGTCATGATCAGGCCGAAGATCTTGCTGACGCTGGCGATCTGGTCCTTGGTGAAGCCCTGGTCAATATAGAAGACGTTGGCCATCACCCCCATGACCGTATCGGACATGCGGTAGGTGGCGATCAGCCCCAGCAGCAGGAAGGCCTGCCAGCGGTAGCGCAGGATGAAGTCGTTGACCGGTGTCAGCACCGGCGCCAGGCCGCGGCGGCCCATGGCCGACAGGCACAACGCAGTCAGGGTGGTGTAGAGGATGGCCCGCAGGAAGGCGCGGTCTTCCAGCAGCAGGTCCAGCGGGCTGACCCCATTGAACAGCACGCTGGCGAAGTCGGTGTTGTACAGCTGGGTGCACATGGCCGGCACCGAGACCAGCAACACGATCAGCACGAACACCGAGACCAGCTGGTGCACGAAGCTGTAGCGCCCAGCTGAGAGTTGGGTGCGCAGCGGCACGGGCGGTTCACGCATAAACAGGGTGGTCAGCAAGGCGGGAATCATCAGTACGCCGAACAGCACGTAGGTGCCGGCCCAGGCTGAGTGCTTGTAGCTGAAACCGGTGGAGCCAAAACCTTCGGCAAAGAACAGGGCGCCGGCAGTGGCCAGCAGGGCGGCCACCCGATAGCCGGACATATAGCTGGCTGCCAAGGCTGCCTGGCGGCTTTCATCGGCGATTTCCAGGCGATAGGCGTCGACCGCGATGTCTTGGGTGGCGGAGGCAAAGGCCACAAGCACAGCAATGGCGATCAGCCAGGACAGGTGCTTTTGCGGGTCGCAAAAACCCATGCCGACCAGCCCGAGAATCACCAGGGTTTGCGACAGGACCAGCCACGAGCGGCGGCGTCCGAGCTTGCCCAGCAAGGGCAGGCGCCATTGGTCGAGCAGTGGCGACCAGACCCATTTGAAGGCGTAGGCAAGGCCGATCAGGCTGGCGTAACCGATGGTTTCGCGGGCCACACCAGCCTCGCGCAGCCAGACGGAGAGAGTCGAGAACACCAGCATGTAGGGCAAGCCGGCGGCGAAACCAAGCAGCAACAGCACGAGCGTCGAGGGGCTGGCATAGGCGGCGAGCGCGGCGCGCCAGGTTTTACGGGGCATGGGCTGGAATCTGCCTCAAGAAGTACGGAAACAAAGCGCGCACTCTAACCGCTGTGCTCTACCGGGCGCCAGCCATGGTGCTGAATATCCACGCGATTGTTGCGGATGAATACGCCTTCGCTGCGCAAGCGGGCGCGCTGTTCGTCGCCTGAGGGGCTGCCCAGTGGCAGGCTGATGCGTCCACCTGCGCCCAGAACTCGGTGCCAGGGCAGGCTGGTCTCGGCGGGCAATTGGCTGAGGGTGCGCCCAACCCAGCGCGCCGCGCGGCCCAGGCCGGCCATTTCGGCCAGTTGGCCATAACTCACGACCTTGCCCGCGGGTACTTGGGCCAGGGTCAGGTAGAGCGCGGTGCGGCGAATGTCGGCGGGGCTTTGAGCGTCCTCGATAGGGTCGGTCACGGGCGCGTTTCCTGATGGGCGGTCGGTCGTTGGTCGGTGGTGCTGCTGAATACGAAATGCGTATTGAACTCGGTTGCAATACCCGGGTCAGTCCAGACTGAGGTTTTTATCCTGCGGGATAATGACGTTTTTTTCCGCAAAATCGAGCCCTGTGTCCGCTTATGTTGCCCAGAACCCTGTTGTGCCTAGCTGTTTTCAGTGCCTCCACGCCCTTGCTGGCTGACACCGTGTGGTTGAAAAACGGTGACCGGTTGAGCGGCAAGATCCGGGTGTTCGACGGTGGCAAGCTGTTGATCCAGACCGATTACGGCGGCTCCATCAGTATTGACTGGAAGCAGGTCAAGACACTGGAGAGTGATCAGGAATTGCTGGTTAAGCAGGATGCTTACAGTGGCGAGAAGGCCAAGTCACTCAAGGCTTCGGACGATGGCAAAGTGGTGTTGGCCAATGGCGAGCCGAAGACCGTGGAGTTGGCCAGTATTCAACAGATCATGAAGCCCAAACCCGTGGTTGAAGACCTGGTGTGGAAGGGCAACGTGGATGTCGCCATGGATTACCAGCGGGCGGAAAAAGACACGGACGACTACGACGTCAACTTCAAGACCACGGCGCGTCATGGCCGCTGGCGGCACACCGCCGAGGGCGAATACAACCGTGAGTTCCAGGATGACGTGGTGACCACCGATAACTGGGGCGCTGAATATGCGCTGGACCGCTTCCTGACCGAGAAATGGTTCTGGCAGGGGCGCTTGAGCTATAAGCGTGACAAGGTCGAAGACCTCGCGCAGCAACGAGTGGTGGGTACCGGTCCGGGTTACCAGTTCTGGGATGACGAGCTGGGCGCTTTCTCCCTGGGCTCGCTGCTTAACCGCACCGACTATGAATATGCCGATGGTGGCAAAGACAACTTCTACTCCCTGGCCATGAAGTGGAATTACAACCGTTACCTGATCGGCAAGCGGGTCGAGTTTTTCACCAATGGCGAGGTGGGGCGGCCGTTGTCGAATGTGGCTGACTACGCGCTGGATGCCGAAATGGGCTTGCGTTACAAGGTTACCGACTGGGCTTCGCTCAATCTCAAGGCCGAGAAGGACGTGATCAGCGGGACCCAAGACAGCGATTTGAGCAAGACCCGCTACACCGCAGGTTTCGGCGTGACCTGGTAAATACAGGCGCGCTTTTGGCAGTGCTGGCTTGAGGGAGCAGGCCGGCGAGCAAGAGAAAAACCATTGGGCACAAACCTACGGGCACAAAAAAGCCCCGCTGTTGAGGGCGGGGCTTTTTACTGGATCAGTACAAGTTAGATAACTTGAACTTCTTCAGCTTGCATGCCTTTCTGACCGCGGGTAGCGATGAAAGAAACCTGTTGGCCTTCTTTCAGGCTTTTGAAGCCGTCGGATTGGATTGCTTTGAAGTGTACGAACAGGTCGTCACCGGATTGTGGAGTGATGAAGCCGAAGCCTTTTTCATCGTTGAACCACTTAACGGTACCGGTTTGGCGATTAGACATGGTGTATCTCCTTGGACAAAGTTAACTGCGACTCAGGAAAAGCCCTGGCCGAGACTGAGTGCAAAGAGCAGGAAAAATTCTTGGAGATGGTTGGATCGAAATTCAACATCGTGTAGAGATTCTCAGTGACACAAGCAACACAGTGGCGCCACCTTAACCCTTTTTCCCTAACGTGCCAATGATCTTTGCGAAGGTTTCTCAGTTTTCGTGACTGACGGTGATCTTGTCGCTCGCAAGGCCTTGTGGATTGTGGGTATCGGCGAGAAAAACCGCCCAGACTTTGAACCCGACGACGCGCCCCGGTAAGATGCCGGACAGAATTTTTCCACCTCGCTATTCAGGACACCCGCCATGAGCATCAAATCGGACAAGTGGATTCGCCGCATGGCGCAAGAGCACGGCATGATCGAACCCTTTGTCGAGCGCCAGATGCGGGGCGAAGGCGCTGACCGGCTGATCTCCTTCGGTGTGTCGAGCTATGGTTACGACGTGCGTTGCGCCGACGAATTCAAGGTATTCACCAACATCAACTCGGCCACCGTCGATCCGAAAAACTTCGATGAAAAGAGCTTTGTCGATATCAAGAGCGACGTGTGCATCATCCCGCCGAACTCCTTCGCCCTGGCCCGCACCGTCGAGTACTTCCGTATTCCACGCAATGTGCTGACCATCTGCCTGGGCAAGAGCACCTACGCCCGTTGCGGCATCATCGTCAACGTGACGCCGCTCGAACCCGAGTGGGAAGGCCACGTGACCCTGGAGTTCTCCAACACCACCACCTTGCCGGCGAAAATCTACGCCAACGAGGGCGTGGCGCAGATGTTGTTCCTGGAGTCGGACGAAGAGTGTGAAGTGTCCTACAAGGACCGTGGCGGCAAGTACCAGGGCCAGCGTGGCGTCACTCTGCCGCGTACCTGAGTTCGTCCTCCTGACGAACCGTGGGAATTCCTGAGCGGGCAGGCACTCTATTGGGTGTACTGCTCCGGTTCGCGCAAGGCGTACCGGGCACAGCTCAGGAGTGCCCTATGAAGATCGATCCGCGAATAAGTGCAGCACTGGCCAAGCTTGAGCCCAATCAGGTGGGCGTATTGGCCTGGTCCTTGTTGGCCCATCCTCCCATAAGTCTGGCAGGCGGCATTCCCGGTCAGCCCGATCCTGACTACCCACAACCCACTGAACCGACCGAACCTGGCGAGCCCACCTTGCCGGACGAACCGCCTCCCGCGCCTGTGGCGTGAGCCTTGAGCGTGATGCGCCCCGCCCGTCGAGAATCCTGGGAGTCCGTCTGGCGGGGCCACTCAGCGCTTATTTAAGGTTGCCGCTGAGAAACTGCTGCAAGCGCTCGCTTTTTGGATGCCCCAGTACTTCCTCGGGTGTGCCTTCTTCTTCTACCAGGCCTTTGTGCAGAAACAGCACCTGGCTGGATACCTTTCGGGCGAAGCTCATTTCATGGGTGACCATAATCATGGTCCGGCCTTCTTCGGCCAGGCCTTGGATCACCTTGAGCACTTCGCCCACCAGTTCCGGGTCCAGGGCCGAGGTGGGTTCGTCGAACAGCATGACTTCCGGTTCCATGGCCAGGGCCCGGGCAATCGCCACCCGTTGTTGCTGGCCGCCGGAGAGGAACGCCGGGTATTGGTCGGCGACGCGCGCCGGCAGGCCGACCTTGTCCAGGTAGCGCCGTGCCCGCTCTTCCGCCTCCTGCTTGCCGACGCCCAGCACTCGGCGCGGAGCCATGGTGATGTTCTCCAGTACGGTCATGTGGCTCCACAGGTTGAAGTGCTGGAAGACCATGGCCAGGCGAGTGCGGATTCGTTGCAGTTCGGCGTCGTCGGCCACGCGCATGCCGTGGCGGTCGCTAACCATGCGGATCTGTTGGCCGTCCAGGCTCATGGCGCCGTCGTCAGGGGTTTCCAGGAAGTTGATGCAACGCAGAAAGGTGCTTTTGCCCGAGCCGCTGGCGCCGATCAGGCTGATCACGTCACCGGTCTTGGCCTTGAGCGAAACGCCTTTGAGCACTTGGTTGTCGCCATAGCATTTGTGCAGGCCTTCGATGGTCAGTTTGTACATGGGGCGTGCATCCTCAAGGCGAAAGTAGGTAGCCGGTGCGATAGGCCTGTTGGCCGGCAATGTGAGCAACCACCATGCCGGCAGTGGCCATGCGTCGCAGCGAGCGGGCGTAGAGCAGCCCGGCGTTCTGGCAGTGCACCGGGGTTACCCGATCGGTGATCGGATCGATGATTTGCGCCACCTCCTGGCCGGCTTCCAGGTACTCCCCCGGCAGCACGCTGAACACCAGCAGGCCGCCCTGCGGAGTGGCGACCGGCTCCACCGCCGCCAGGGGCGTGGCCGGGTAGGGCAGCTCTGGCAGCGGCGGCGCCTGGCCGTCGATGGCGCCGAAGTGGGTCAGGTAATCCAGCAGGGCCTGGCAGTCGAGGCTGGCCAGGCCGTGATTGACGTCGCCCTGGCCGCGCAGCTCCAGGGTCACGGAGAAGCTGCCTTGGGGGATGGCATAGCGATCGCCGAAGCGTTGCTGCAATTGCCACCACAGCAGGGTGAAGCATTCGTCGAACGACTGACCGCCCGAATCAGTGGCCAGCAGGCTGGCTTCCGAACCGATGTAGCGCGCCAACGGCTCCACCTCGGGCCAGGCTTGCGGGGTGGTGTACAGGTGGGCCACGGCTTCGAAATCGCAATGCAGGTCCAGCACCATGTCCGCATCGCAGGCCAGGCGTTGCAGGGCCAGGCGTTGGGATTGCAATTGGGTGGCGGGTGCCTGGCGGGCCAGGGCTTCGCGCAAACTGCCGCGGATCTGCTCGAGGTTGTGTTGCGGGTCGTCGCTCAGCAGCCCCTCGACCCGGTCGCCGACCTCGTCACTGAGGTCGACGAACCAGCGATTGAAGTTCTGCCCGCTCTCCAGTTCGTAGCGCCCCAATGGAACGTCCATCAGCACCTGCTCCAGGCCCACCGGGTTGGCCACAGGGACCAGGACGATTTCGCTGCGCAGGCGCCCGGCGGCTTCCAGCTCGCTCAGGCGTTGCTTGAGGTGCCAGGCCACCAGCATGCCGGGCAATTCATCGGCATGCAGGGACGACTGGATGTAGATCTTGCCCGGCCCCTCGGTGGGCCCGAAGTGAAAACTGTGGATCTGCCGCGCAGTGCCCGGCACCGGGGCAAGCAGGTCATGAGTCTGGTGGCGCATGGGTGGTTCGATTCTCGCAGCAGGTTCTAGTGAGTCGGTCCGAGGAAGGCCAGCCAGCGACGCTCGGCGAGGCGAAACAGCCCCACCAGGGCAAAGGTCACGCCCAGATAGATCAGCGCGGCAATGCCGAAGGACTGGAAGGTCAGGAAAGTCGCCGAGTTGGCATCACGGGCGACTTTCAGCACATCCGGAATGGTTGCGGTGAAGGCCACGGTGGTGGAGTGCAGCATCAGGATCACTTCGTTGCTGTAGTAAGGCAGCGAGCGCCGCAGCGCCGAGGGCATGATCACGTAGGCGTACAGTTTCCAGCCGCTCAGCCCATAGGCTTTGGCGGCTTCCACTTCGCCGTGGGCCATGCTGCGGATCGCCCCGGCAAAAATCTCCGTGGTGTAGGCGCAGGTGTTGAGGGCGAAGGCCAGGATGGTGCAGTTCATGGCGTCGCGAAAAAATGCATCCAGCACCGGCTGGGCGCGGATCGCCGCGATGCTGTAGATCCCCGTGTAGCAAATCAGCAACTGGATATACAGCGGCGTGCCCCGGAACAGGTAGGTGTAGAACTGCACTGGCCAGCGGACATAGCGCTTGGGCGAGACACGGGCGATGGACAGCGGGATCGACACCAGGAAACCGATGCAGATCGAGGCGCTGAGCAGCCACAGGGTCATGGCCAGGCCGGTGATGTTGTAGCCGTCGCTATAAAGGAAGGGGCGCCAGTATTCCTGCAAGAGCTCGATCATCGCACGGCCTCCCGGGAACCTGCGGCGTAGCGGCGTTCAAGCCAGCGCAGGACGACGTTGGACGCGCTGGTGATCAGCAGGTAGATCAGCGCCGCGATGACCAGGAAATAAAACAGTTGATACGTGCTTTTGCCCGCGTCCTGGGCCGCCTTGACCAAGTCCGCCAGGCCGATGATCGACACCAGGGCCGTGGCCTTGAGCATGACCATCCAGTTGTTGCCGATGCCCGGCAGGGCAAAACGCATCATTTGCGGGAAGACCACGAAGCGAAAGCGCTGGGCGCGTTTCAGGCCGTAGGCCGTCGCTGCTTCCACCTGGCCGCGGGGCACGGCGAGGATGGCGCCGCGGAAGGTTTCCGTGAAATAGGCACCATAGATAAAGCCCAGGGTGATGACCCCGGCGCTGAATGGGTTGATTTCGATGTATTCCCATTCCATGAAGTCGGTAAAGGAGGTCAGCCAGGTTTGTAGGCTGTAGAAAATCAGCAGCATCAGCACCAGGTCCGGCACCCCGCGAATCAGCGTGGTGTAGAGCTGGGCCGGGACCCGCAGCAGTTTCAGGCGGGACAATTTGGCGCTGGCGCCGATCAGGCCGAGCAGGACGCTCACCAGCAGCGACAGTACCGAGAGCTTGATGGTCATCCAGGTGCCTTCCAGCAACAAGGGGCCGAAGCCCTTCAGGCTGAATGCTGAAAGCCCTAGGCTTTGCAGGAGTTCTTCGAACATAAATCGGGGACCTGTGGCGATAAAAAAAGCGCCCATCGGGAGATGGGCGCCAGGGCATTATTTACCGCTGTAGAGGTTCAGATCGCCGAAGTGCTTTTTCTGGATAGTGGCGTAGGTGCCATCATCGTGTAACGCTTTGATACCTTTATCCAGAAGGGCTTTCAGCTCTTTGTTACCTTTCGAGATGCCGACGGCGGTCTTGGAAGGGAGCAATGGATCATCCACCGGCTTGCTGACCTCGTAGTCAGCCCCTTGTGGCGACTTCAGGAAGCCCAGCTCGGCTTGCAGCATGTCTTGGATCGAGGCGTCCAGGCGGCCGGAAATCAGGTCGGAGTAAACCTGGTCCTGGTTCTGGTAGGCCTGGGTCTTGACCCCGGCCTTGTCCAGCACGGCCTTGGCGTAGGCTTCCTGGATGGTGCCTTGCTCGTAACCCACGGTCTTGCCTTTCAGGGAGGCGGTTTCTTCGGTCAGCCCCGAGCCTTTCTTGAACACGAAGGACGTCGGGCCGGAGAACAGTTCGTTGGAGAAGTCGATGACCTTTTCCCGCGCCGGGGTCACGGTCATGGACGAGATCACGCCGTCGAATTTGTTGGCCTTGAGGCCGGGGATCATGCCGTCGAAGTCGCTTTCAACCCACTTGCACTTGACCTTCAGCTCCGCGCAGATGGCGTTGCCCAGGTCGATGTCGAAGCCCACCAGGCTGCCGTCGGCTGCTTTGGACTCAAATGGGGCGTACGACGGGTCCACGCCAAAGCGCAGTTCCTTGTAGTCCTTGGCCAGGGCGGAGCCGGCGGCCATGCAGAGTGCCAGTGCAGAAAGGGTCAGCAATGCTTTTTTCATTATTCAATCCCTAAAAACCAATATGAGCGCTTGTGGCGCATGAGTACTGTTACTGGAACGCATCAGACTCAATGAAAGTAGCAATTTCCGAACCAGAGTCCCGAACAAGCGTTTTAAAAGGTGGGGAGAGAGGTGCTTGAGCATCGCTGCCGCCCTGAAATCGGGCGCGACGAAATGCCTGCCTCAATACAGGGCGAAGGGGTAAGCAAGGGGGAGGTCGCGGGCAAGCCCGCTCCTGCACCAGTGCAGGGCGGGCTTGGGCGAGGTTACTTGCCGGGCACCAGGGTCAGGCGGGTTTTGCCGTAGCTGCGCTCGAAGTTCTGCGGTTGCAGCGGCAGGCTCAGGTACTGGCCCTTGAGCCAGCCGTCGATGCCGTTGGCGTAGAAAGGGCTGGCCGGATTGCCCGACTGGCCCGTGCTGTTCATGGCGGTCAGCGGTTCGAGCTGGCCGAAGTCGACGATAAAGCGCAGGGCCGGGGTATCGCTGACAGCGAAGTCCTGGCCCCAACGATAGGCCGCACCGTTCAGGGTGCTGTGGTCGCCACCCGCTTGCAACGGCGCGCGCAGGGCTTGGCCATTGGCGGCGTTCCATTGGTAGCTGTGCAGCTTGCCCCATTGCCAGGCCTTGCGGTCGGCGCCCATCAGGCTTTCTCCGGCACTGATGCTGGCCGCCAGGCTGCGGGCGAGGATCGCCGGCTTGTCTTCCTTCTGCGGGGTCCGCGAGTCGTCCCAGAACGGGCTGTCTTCGCGGCCCAGCAGGTGGTCGGCCTGGGCCGAGTAGGACAGTTGGGCGTTGCTGACGAAGGCTTTCCAGGTGGCGCTGGATTCCGGGCCCAGTTTGTCGAGGAAGATCTGCTTCGCGCTTTCCTGCAGGAACAGTTCATAAATAGCCGCGTCCGCCGAGCTGGCGCTGACCCGGCCATCGAATGCCATCAGTCGGCTGTAGGCTTCGCGAGCCTTGCTGCGTTCTGCGTCCGGCAGGGCATCGATGGCCTTTTTCAGCGGCTGTGCCATGCCCGGTGCTTCAAACATGGCCTTCAGTTTGGCAGCGAAGGTGCTGCCCTGGTCGTACTGCAGGGCCACCAGGGCGCGGTTGTCGAGTTTGCCCCGGCCCGCCAGTTCAGCCTGGCGCTCGGCCCGCTCCGGGTAGTACCAGGAGTTGGACAGTTGCATGCCGTAACCCTGGGTGATCACCCGTTGGTTGGCCGTGCCCAGCCAGCCCTTGGTGGGGTCCTGGTCGTAAGGGTGGAGCATCGGGTCGGCGTAACCGTCCCAATCGTAGCGCCCGTCCCAGCCCGGCGATGGCAGCAGGCCCTGGCCTTCACGGCGATTGGGGAAGCGGCCGGTGACTTGCCAGCCGATGTTGCTGGCGTCGGCGAACACCATGTTCAGGGCAATGGCGCGGATCTCGCGGCTGGCGTCCGACGCCTTCTCGACGTTCTGCGCCCGGGACAGGTCGAAGAACGCGTCGAGGCTCTTGTCGTCCTTGAAGTCGGGCATTTGCAGGGCCAGGCCGTAGCCACTGGTCAGCGCATTGGCACCGCCCAGGGCACTGTTGAGCAGTGGGCCGTGACGGGTTTCATAGACGGCTTCGCGGATCGGTCGCTGGCCTTTGACGAAGTAGGTTTCATTGCGCACGGTGACCGGCTGCCATTTGCCGCCGGCTTCGTAGTACAGGGCGTTGCCCTGGCGCTTGAGTTTTTCCAGGAACAGGTCCTGGTTGTCACCGTTCACCGAACTCAGGCTCCAGGCCACCTTGCCGTTGAACCCCTGGAGAATGGCTGGCAGGCCGGCGATCGAGGCGCCTGCGGCCTGGTATTTCGGCGCGCGGATCTGCACGTAGTGCCAGGCCGGCAGATAGCTGTCCACAGCCAGCAGGCTTTTGCCACTGCGGCTGCGCTGGGGAGCGACGGCCAGGTTGCTGCCAGTGGCGATGCCCAGGGTGTTGAGGCGGGCCAGTCGTTCGGTGGCGGCGCTGACCTCGGCCAGGCCGGCGACCTTGAGCGGCAGGCCTTTGAGTTTTTCGCTTTCGCCCAAGGGCAGCGGCTCATCCGGGTAGCTCGGGGTCAGCCAGGGCAGCTTGTCGCTGCCCACTTGCTGAGCCAGCACCAGAGCGTTGATCTCCTCCTGCAGATTGGCCGACTGGCCGAAATTCAGCAGGCAGAAGATCAGGGCCGAGTCTTCAGGCTTCCAGTACTCGGGCTTGTAGCCGGTGGCGGCCAGGTCTGGCGGCAGCTTGTCGCGGTAGCGGAACAGGTAGGCATTGACGCCCCGGGCATAGACTTCGAAGAAGCGCTTGATGCGCGGCGACGAGGCTTTGTACAGCTCGTCGGCGTTCTTGCGCAGGTTCACCGCACGCATCAGGCGGTCGACTTCCAGGGCGTCGGCCCCGGACATTTCTGCCAGGCGGCCTTGGGCCAACAGGCGCAGGGTGACCATCTGGCTGATGCGGTCGCTGGCCTGGACATAACCCAGGGTGAACAGGGCGTCGTGGAAGCTATTGCTTTCGATCAGCGGCACGCCTGTGGCATTGCGGCGTACCGAGACGTTTTGCGCCAGGCCTTTGAGCGGCTGCACGCCAGAGGTGGGTGGCAGGCTGTCCTGGGTGTTCCATGACTGGCAACCGGCCAGGCTGAGAACGCCGGCCACTGCCGCGGCCACGCCGAGCCGGGGAAGAAAAAGTGAGAGGGCTGGCGAGGCCATGGCAAAGCTCCTGCGGGGGTTGCGTCGATAAAGGCGCTACGTTAGTGAGCGCAACAGTGCCGCGCAAGCAGGGTTTGCGGGTATTTGCAGGTTGCAAGACAAATAGCCGGCTCCGGCGGCCGTTTGCCGGAGCCAGCCGGCTTTATGCCTTGGGCGGATTGACCTGGGCCACCAGTGCGTAGGCTCGCTCGGTGGCGGGTCGTGCCTTGATCCGATTGAACCAGCGCTGCACGTTGGGGAAGTCCTCCAAGTGCTGGCCCTGCCATTGATGGGAGACGATCCACGGGTAAATCGCCATGTCAGCGATGCTGTAGTCCTGGCCGGCGACGAACTCGCGATCCGCCAGGCGACGGTCCAGCACCCCGTACAGGCGGGCGGTTTCATCGACATAACGCTTGATCGCGTAGGGGATTTTCTCGGGGGCGAAGCGACTGAAGTGGTGGTTCTGCCCGGCCATTGGTCCCAGGCCACCCATCTGCCAGAACAGCCATTGCAGGGCTTCCTGGCGACCGCGCAGGTCAGTGGGCAAAAATTTCCCGGTTTTTTCCGCCAGGTACAGCAGGATGGCCCCGGACTCGAACAGCGACAGCGGCGCACCGCCATCGTCGGGTTGCTGATCGACAATGGCCGGGATGCGGTTGTTGGGCGCGATCTTGAGGAATTCGGGTTTGAACTGCTCGCCCTGGCTGATGTTCACCGGGTGCAGGTTGTAGGGCAGGCCGGCCTCTTCAAGAAACAGGGAAATCTTGTGGCCGTTGGGGGTGGTCCAGTAATACAGGTCGATCATGCAGCTCTCCAGAAGGGATGGGTCTTTATGGAAGGACAGCAAATGCCGGCATTAGGTCGTCCTGTCTGCTGTGTATCGCTTGCCTGTGGGTGAAAGGTGATGTTGAAGTGCGGGAAATTCAATGACTCGCAAGAGAAAAGCCGCCATGGAGTTCAAAGGCAACGCCACCCTGATCCTTATCGACCAGCAACAGGGCATTCATCACCCCAAGCTGGGGCGTCGCAACAATCCGCAGGCCGAAGATTGCATGGCCGAGTTGCTGGCCCTGTGGCGGGAAAGCCTGCGCCCGGTGATTCACGTGCAGCACCTGTCACGCTCGCCGGACTCGGTGTTCTGGCCGGGGCAGTCGGGGGTGGAGTTTCAGCCGCGCTTTGTGCCGATGGTGCATGAGGCGGTGATTCAGAAGCAGGTGCCGGATGCCTTCAGTGGCACGACCCTGGAAGCGGACTTGCGGCGGGCGGGGGTGGAGCAATTGGTGATCGTCGGGGTGGCCACCAATAACTCGGTGGAGTCGACGGCACGCACGGCGGGCAACCTGGGGTTTGTCACCTGGGTGGTGGAAGACGCTTGCTACACCTTCGACAAGCCGGACTTCTATGGCCGAGCCCGTACAGCCGAAGAGGTGCATGCCATGTCCCTGGCCAACCTGCACGGTGAATATGCCACCGTGGTCCGGCTGTCGGAGATGCTGTAAGAGCCGCCGGGGCGGCTCTTACAAGGGCATCATGCGCCGTGGCACTTCTTGAATTTCTTGGCGCTGCCGCATGGGCAAGGGTCGTTGCGGCCGACGTCTTTCAAGGTATTGCGCACAGGCTCCTGAGGGGCGTGGTTGCAATGCGGGCCGTGAACATGGCCATGGTCGTGATCATGATGGTCGTGATGGTCATGATCGTGGTTGCAATCTGGGCCATGGACATGGGGTTGCTGGGTCATCGAGGTCACTCCGGAAAATAATCGGCGGGAATTATCTCGCCATTGCGCTTCAGGTGCACGTCCTTGCCGATGAATAATCCGGTTTCCAGCTCACCTTCCAGGCGATAAGGGATAGGGCGCTGGGGTTTGCGCAGCAATTTCACCACGTCGCGGATCTGCGGCCAGAGGTTGGTGCGCACCGGTACCTTGAAATAGCCGCTGCGGTGAGGGCCGACGGTGAACCAGTGTTCGTGCTCGCCCTCGGCCAGCAGGAAGCGCTGCAAATGGATGCGGTAACTCAGGTGGCGCACCGTCAAATCGTCGTCATTAGGGTTGTCGACGCGAAAGTGCAGGTTGAAGCGCTGCTCCAGCAGGTTGGCCTTGACCACCTCTACCTTGACCAGATGCACCGCCGGGTCTCGGTCCTGGTCGCCCCACCAGGACATGCAGCCCGACAAGCTCAAGGCCCAGAGCAGACTGACAGTCCTTAGTACGTGCCGCCGAGTGAGCATGCCGTTACTCCGTTTTAACTCCCAATCAGGCAACCGTGGGCGCGGGGTAAGGGGGTGGCGTTATTGGCCGAAGTAACCGTCGCAGCATTTCTTGAACTTCTGGCCGCTGGCGCAGGGGCAAGCGTCGTTGCGCCCGGCCTTGACCGCGACCGTGGGGTCGATGAAATACCAGCGCCCGTCATTCTGCACGAAGGAGGAGCGTTCGCGGTGGCTGTGTTCGCCCTGGCTGTCGTGCCAGCGTGCGGTGAAGGTGACGAAGGCGTGTTCGGGCTGGCCGCCGAAAACTTCCGAGCTTTCCACCTCAAGGCCCAGCCAGGTGCTTTGCAGGCTCCAGTCCTTGATGGACGTGCGATCCAGCCCGTCCTGCTGGGCCGGCAATGTGGTCTGCACCAGGTAATCCACCAGGCCCAGGACATAGGCGCTGTAGCGCGAACGCATCAGCGCCTCGGCGCAGGGCGCAGGATGGCCCGAATGATAGTGGCCGCAGCAGGCATCCAGCAGGTTGCCGCTGCCGCAGGGACAAATAGAAGCACTCATTGCATTACCACCAGTACTTGCCGAAGTTTTCCGGGTTTGCCCAGAACCTTGAGTTGAGCCAGTCGGGCACCTGTTTGTAGTCAAGCAGATCGTAGGTAAACAGGGTCAGTTCCTGCGCTTCACGCTGGAAGCGCTCGCTGGCTTGCAGGGCCAGGGAGAAGAAGTCGGTGTCCAGCCAGCCGCAGGCGTCCAGGTCGGCCAGCACCGCGATGCGGCTGGCGTTGAGGTTACGGATCCCGCCCAGCAGGTTCAGGCCGTCGCGCTTGGGCAAGTGCTCCAGGCAATCCACCGCCAGGGCCAGGTCGAAGCGGCGTGCAGCCAGCTCCGGCGGCAAAGGGCCAGGGGCCGCCTGGGCCACGCAGGTGTCGGGGTGGGCTTGCTTGAATGCCTCAAGGGCCGGGAAGTCACTGGCGCCGATCAGCAACAGCTGTTGCGGTGCATAACGGTCCAGTAAAGCCGCCAGAGCTTGCTGGGGCGTGCGCGAAGAAATGCCAGCGGTCATCGTCGATCCTCAATCAGAACTGCAAAGACTAGCGCGCCGGCCCCTGCTGGCCTAGAGCGGTTTTTCACTTAAACCCCGGGCGCCCGTAATTGTTGGGCCAAAGCCGAGATGGCCTATTGCTGGCGGAGATTAAAAGCGCGGTCTTTACTCCGATGATCGGCTTCGGGCCGATCCCCTCAGGAGAAACTAGATGAGCATCATTCGGACAGCATTACCCTTGGTTCTGCTAACCAGTGTGTTGACTGGTTGTGCAGGCTTGCAGAAAACCGACTGGCCGACCTGCGCCGCAGTCGGCGGCGTGACCGGTGCCGCCCTCGGCGCCACCGAGAGTGCATCGTGGGCCGGCGGTGGTGCCTTGGTGGTGGGTGGCTTGGCCGGCGCCTATTGCTGGGTGCACGGCGATGGCGATGAAGACGGTGATGGCGTCCCGGACAGCCGCGACAAGTGCCCGCATACGCCCAAGGGTGTGCAGGTCGATGCCAATGGCTGCCCGCCACCGGTGCCGGTCGCCGTGGTCGAAGAAGTGGTGGTGGTCAAGGAAGAAACCATCGTCATTCGCGATGTGCACTTCCAGTTCGACTCGGCCAAGCTGACCGCCGCCGACCAGAGCAAGCTCGGCACCATCGTCACCCGCCTGAAACAAGAAGCGCCGACTGCACAGCTTCGGGTGACTGGCCACACCGACAGCGTCGGCAGTGACGTCTACAACCAGAAACTCTCGGAGAAGCGCGCCCATTCGGTGGTGGAGTACCTGATCAACAACGGCATTCCACGGGCCAGTTTCGTCTCGGTCTCCGGTGCCGGTGAAAGTCAGCCGGTGGCCGACAATAAAACCGCTGACGGGCGCGCCTTGAACCGCCGCACGGAAATTCAGATCAACCGCTGAAGCCCTTTGTCTACGCGGCTTGTGTAGCTGCCGATGGCGGTCTTTACTCCAGTGTTACCGGTCTCTCCGGTGACACTGGAGCATTCTTGATGAACGTTCTCTCTCGGACCGTGTTGCCGGTCCTGCTGTTCGGCAGCCTGCTCACAGGTTGCGCAACCCACAGCGATGGCACTGCCCCCCTCAATCAACGGACGTGGCCGATCTGCAGCCTGCTTGGCGGGCTGGTGGGCGGTGGGCTGGGCGCGATCGAAAGCGCGGGCTGGGCCGCCGGCGGTGCGGCCCTGGGGGTGATCGGTGGTGGCCTCATCTGCTACGCCCAGGACGGTGATGAAGACGGTGATGGTGTCTTCGATCGCCGCGACCGTTGCGCTGACACCCCCGCCAATACCCCGGTGGACAATCGCGGTTGCCCGTTGCCTCAGTACCCGGCGGCCAAGGCTCCTGCGCCCGAGCCTGCACCGGCCACCGAGGTGATCACCCTCAGCGATCAGGGCCATGTGCTGTTTGCCTTTGACTCTGCGGAATTGACCGCCGAGGCCCGTAACCAATTGCAGGGGCTGATGGCCAAGTTGGCCCATGCCGATGTGGTGAGCATCAAGGTGATTGGCCACACCGACAGCCAGGGGTCGGACGCCTATAACCAGGCGCTCTCCGAGCGTCGCGCCAGCAGTGTCGCGGCCTTTTTGCTCAGCCAGGGCCTGGCGCCGAACAAGCTCACCAGTCAGGGCCTGGGGGAAAGCCAGCCGGTCGCGGATAACGCCACCGAACAAGGGCGGGCATTGAACCGCAGGGTTGAACTGCATCTGCAGCGCTGATGCTTGGCGCCGGGTCGGCGATCCTCGTCGATCCGGCGGCTAAAGCGTGGTCTTGAGAAGAATTTTCATCCCCCACTGGCTTATCGCCGAGATAAGTCGTTACTGTGCGTCCAAAGAAAAAAGCGCAAGGGGGGGCATATGAAAATCGTGTGGGGGTTGGGGAAGTTTCTGACCTTGGTGTTTTGGCTGGTGGTCCTGATCAATCTGGCCAGGCCCTTGATCAACCCGTTTCACCTATTGGTCAACCTGGCGGGCAGCTTGTTGCTGCTGACCCATGTGCTGGAGTTGCTGCTGTTCAATGGCAGCCTCAAAGGACGTATCCACCCTTGGCGTGACCGCCTGCACATTTTGCTGGTGGGGATTTTCCATGTGCAAACCCTTCCGGCCCCTGTTTCGGTGGAGGCCGATCATGCATAAGTATTGCCTGCTGGCGTTGTTCTGCAGCCCCTTGGCCCTGGCTCAAGCCGTGACGGTGGAAACCAACTCCCTGATGCGTTTGCCCAATACCACCAGCACCCTGCAACTGGAGCGGTTGAGCGTCGCCGATTACGGCACCCTGCTGATTCCTGCCAACGTCACCCAAGTGCAGATCGGCGAGTTGCACCTGGGCCGCGAGGCACGTATTGCCATCGTTCCCGCCGAGCAGGCGTTGCAATTGAGTGTGCAGCGCGCCGAACTGGAGCCGGGCAGCCAGATCACCTCGCGCGGGGCGCCGGGCACCTATCAGAAGGCGGCCAAGCCAGGGCGTAATTTGAGCCTGCGGATTGAGTCGCTGACGGCCGATGAATTGTCGGTGGATGCCCGTGGCGGTGCCGGGGCTCCGGGGTATGTCGGGCTCGACGGGGCCAATGGCAAGGAACCAGGGTGCACCTGGGGTCAGGCCGGGCGGGGTGCCGATGGCGACAGTGGTGGTGATGGCCGGCCGGGTGCGCCGGGCGCTCAGGTGCGGGTGGAATTGCCGCGGGACTATCCGGACGCGCAGATCAAGGTCTGGGTCGATGGCGGTGTCGGTGGTGTCGCCGGTGCGGGCGGCAAGCCGGGGGCCGGTGGCAAATCCAAGGGCTGCTTCGTATACCGTACCGATGGCGGCAAGAGCGGACGGGCCGGTGCCGAAGGCTTGCCGGGCGCCGCGGGGGCACCGGGCTCGCTGACGGTGCAGCGTTTGTAAGCGCGTCGACTATTGCGCCGCAGTCAGGCAAGCCCTATGCAAGCCCGCCCCTATTAAAGGGGGCGGGCTTGTTGCATTCAGGGCCGTTGAAAATCTATCACCTCTAGAACATCGGGCGAGCGGCGGCCAGCGCCACCAACAGCAGGCCGATGATCAGGTTGCAGCCCACCAGCCTGCGAATCCGCCCCAGGGCCGCCGCGCCCGCCGGCCAGTCTTCGGCCGCAACGGCCAGGCGCAGTTCCGGCAGTTGCAAGGACTGGATACGGATAAACAGCGCGGTCATCACCAGGTACACGCCCATCATGATCTGTACGTAGCGCGGTGCCGTTTCAAAGCCGTTGAAGCGCAGGTGCAGCAGGCCCATGCCACTGATCGGCAAGACCGCAACCGCAACCCAGACCCAGACAAAAAAACGTTGAAACACTTCCACCCACAGCTTCAGTCGCGCCGGGCCCTCCAGTGCTGCGCCAGCCGCCGGGCGCAGCACCATCCAAGCGAAAAACATGCCGCCGACCCAGACGAGGGCGGCCAGTACATGCAGGGCGTAAGCAAGGGCAAAGGCGGTCATTCGGGTACTCCGTTCTGCGCAGGATGAATTAGCGCGTTATGATAGCGGCCGATCCGAACCACTGAAAATTTATCCAGCGTTTTCCGCGCCCGAAGAACCATGATCAGCAACGAACTCAAAACCACGATCCAGGGAGCCTACTCGCGTTTCCTCGAGGCCAAGAGCCTCAAGCCGCGTTACGGCCAGCGCCTGATGATCGCCGAAGTGGCCAAGGTCCTGGGCGATATCGACACCGATGACGAAGGCCGCCGCAGCGGCGACCCTGCCATCGTGGCAGTGGAAGCCGGCACCGGTACCGGGAAAACCGTGGCCTACAGCCTGGCCGCGATCCCCACGGCCAAGGCCGCCGGCAAGCGCCTGGTGATTGCCACCGCCACTGTCGCCCTGCAGGAGCAGATCGTCTACAAAGACCTGCCCGACCTGATGCGCAACAGCGGCCTGAACTTCACCTTCTCCCTGGCCAAGGGGCGTGGGCGCTACATGTGCCTGTCCAAGCTCGACATGCTGCTGCAGGAGGGCCACGCACAAACCGCCACTGCCCAGCTGTTCGAGGAAGAAGGCTTCAAGATCGAAGTGGATGAGGCCAGCCAGAAGCTGTTCACCAGCATGATCGAGAAGCTCGCCGGGAATAAATGGGACGGCGACCGCGACAGCTGGCCCAATGCCCTGGAAGACGCCGATTGGGCGCGCCTGACCACCGATCACAGCCAGTGCACCAACCGTCATTGCCCGAACTTCGGCCAGTGCGCCTTCTACAAGGCCCGCGAAGGCATGGGCAAGGTCGATGTGATCGTCACCAACCATGACATGGTCCTGGCTGACCTGGCCCTGGGCGGCGGCGCCGTGCTGCCGGACCCGCGCGACACCCTGTATGTGTTCGACGAAGGCCATCACCTGCCGGACAAAGCCATCGGCCACTTCGCCCACTACACCCGCCTGCGTTCCACCGCCGACTGGCTGGAGCAAACGGCCAAGAACCTCACCAAGCTCCTGGCCCAGCACCCGCTGCCGGGCGACCTGGGCAAGCTGATCGAGCAGGTGCCGGAGCTGGCGCGGGAGATCAAGACCCAGCAGCAGTTCATGTTCACCGCCTGCGAGCAGATTGCCGACTTCAAGACCGGCGAAGACATGGAAGGCCGCGAGCGGCCGCGCCATCGCTTTGTCGGCGGGTTGATTCCCGAGCACATGCGGGAAATGGGCATCGAGCTGAAAAAAGGCTTTTCCCGGCTCACCGACCTGTTCACCCGCCTGACCGAGTTGCTCAAGGAAGGCATGGATGGCGAGGTCAATATCGGCATCGCCAGCAACCAGGCCGAGGAGTGGTATCCGCTGTTCGGCAGCCTGCTGGCCCGGGCGTCGGGCAACTGGGAGTTGTGGACTGCGTTCACCGTCGAGGACCCGGAAGACAACCCGCCCATGGCGCGCTGGCTGACCCTGGCGGAAAGCGGTTCGCTGTTCGATATCGAGGTCAATGCCAGCCCGATCCTCGCGGCGGAGATGCTCCGGCGTAACCTGTGGAACGTGGCCTACGGGGCCCTGGTGACTTCCGCGACGCTCACCGCCCTGGGCACCTTCGACCGCTTCCGCATGCGCGCCGGGCTGCCGAAAAAGGCCGTGACCGCCGTGGTGCCCAGTCCTTTCCACCATGCCGATGCCGGCGTGTTGCGGGTCCCCGACCTGCGTGCCGACCCCCGGGATGCGCCTGCACATACCGCCGCAATCATCCGCGACTTGCCGGAACTGGTGGAAGGCTCCCGGGGCACCCTGGTGCTGTTTTCGTCGCGCAAGCAGATGCAGGACGTGTTCGACGGCCTGGATCGCGACTGGCGCAAACAGGTGTTTATCCAGGGCAACCTGTCGAAGCAGGAAACCCTTAACAAGCACAAGGCGCGGGTCGACGGAGGGGACTCCAGCGTGCTCTTCGGCCTGGCCAGTTTTGCCGAAGGCGTGGACTTGCCCGGCGCCTATTGTGAACACGTGGTGATCGCCAAGATTCCATTCTCTGTGCCCGACGACCCCGTGGAAGCGGCGCTGGCAGAGTGGATCGAGGCGCGAGGAGGCAATCCGTTTATGGAGATTTCGGTGCCGGATGCCTCCCTCAAGCTGGTCCAGGCCTGTGGTCGCCTGCTGCGGACCGAACAGGACCGCGGCACCATCACCCTGCTGGATCGACGCCTGGTCACCCAGCGTTATGGCAAGGCGATCCTCAATGCCTTGCCGCCGTTTCGCCGGGAAATATCTTAAGCGCGGCCCGCATATTGCTCCGCCGCGCTGTCTATTGCCTGTCACCGAATCAATACCGGCCGATTGATCGGCCGCAAGGGAGAATTTGCTTTTTATGATGCGCCGCTCGTTGCCCGCCATTTTTGCTCTGTTGTGCTCTACGCCGCTGCTCGCAGCGCCGGCGGGCCAGCAGACGCTGTTCAACTTTGTCCGGCCCGCCGATGTGGTGCGGGTGGCGACACAAGATGCCAGCCTGCCGCAATCCAACGCGGAGCAAACGGCCGAAGGCGAGGTGTTGCGCCGCGTGACCTTTAACCCCGTTACCGAGCCCAGCCTGCGCCTGACCCCGCAGACCGGCGCCTGGGACTGGTCGCAGTCGGGGATGATGAGCTTGCGCATCCAGAGCGCAATGAACTGGGCGCTGACTCTCTACGTCAAGATCCAGAGCAACGACGGCAAGACCCTGGTCAGCCGCATCGACTTGCCGGCTGGCCCGGCGCAGACCTTGCTGGTGCCGCTGGTGCCCAGCTCTCCGTTGAGCCAGGGCATGAAAGCCGGCCCGCCGATGCCGATGACCGTGGACGGCCAACGCATCCTGCTGGCCAGCAGCGAGGGTGAACTGGACCGCGGCCAAGTGGTGTCGGTGACTTTGTCCCTGGATAAACCCAACGCGGCTCAGAGCATTCTGCTGGAGCGCTTTGGCGTGCAGGACGGCGAGGGCGTGGTGCAGGCGGTCTATGGCTCGCTGGTGGATGCCTATGGCCAGTCGACCCGGGCCAAATGGCCGGAAAAGATCAGCAGCGACGAGCAGCTCAAGGCCGCAGATGCCAAGGAACAACAGCAACTCAAGGCCTGGCTGGCGGAACGCGAAAAGGCGTCCCTGGACAAGTTCGGTGGCTGGACCCAGGGCCCATCGTTCAAGGCCAGTGGTTTTTTCCACACCGAGAAGCGCGACGGTCGCTGGTACCTGGTGACCCCCGAAGGCCATCCGTTCTACTCCTTGGGGGTCAATACCGTCACCCCCGACAACAGCCAGACCTACATTGCCGGACGAGAGTGGATGTTCGGCGGCCTGCCGACGGCTGATGAGCCCCTGGCGGCCTTCTACGGCGAGGGCGACAACCGTGGCGGCAACGGCGCCGACAAGGGCCGCGCCTACAGCAATGGACGCTGGTACGACTTCTATGGCGCCAACTTGCGGCGCACCTACGGCACAACCTGTGTTCCGGGCAGCGAGTCCCCGGCCGGTGTGGCCGTAGCTGCCAAGACCGAGGCCGCCAAGACCGAATCCGAGGTCAGCACGGACCAGACCGAGGCCGCCGCAGTCGCCCCTTGCGTGGCCGCGCGCCTCGATGAAAAACGCTGGGTTGGCCATACCCTGGACCGCTTGCAGGCCTGGGGCTTCAACACCATCGGTAACTGGAGCGCACCGGCCCTGGACTTGAATGCCCGGGTGCCCTACACCTTGCCGCTGTCGATCGTCGGTGATTACGCCAGCATCAGCACCGGCAGCGATTGGTGGGGCGGCATGCCCGACCCCTTCGACCCGCGCTTCGCCATGGCCACCGAGCGAGCCGTGGCGATTGCCGCTCGCGATCACCGCGACGATCCCTGGCTGATCGGTTACTTCGCCGACAACGAACTGGCCTGGGCCGGCCCTGGCGACGATGCCAAGGCCCGTTATGCCCTGGCCTATGGCACGCTGCGCCTGACCACCGACGTGCCGGCCAAGCGCGCATTTCTCAAGCAACTGCGGGACAAGTACCGCAACCAGGCGGGCCTGTCGAAGGCCTGGGGCATCGACCTGCCGGCCTGGGAATTGATGGAAGACCCAGGTTTCGTGCCGCCGCTGCCAAGCCCGGAACATCCGGAGATCGAAGCCGACTTCAAGTACTTCCAGAAGGTCTTCGCCGACACCTATTTCAAGACCATCTCTGATTCGTTGAAGTGGCATGCGCCGAACCAGCTGTTGCTGGGCGGTCGTTATGCCGTCAGCACACCGGAGGCGGTGGCTTCCTGTGCCCAGTACTGCGACGTGCTGAGCTTCAATATGTACACCCTCAAGCCCCAGGACGGTTACGACTTCGAACAACTGCGCAGCCTGGACAAACCCGTGCTGATCACCGAGTTCAACTTCGGCTCCCGCGATCGCGGCCCGCTGTGGGGCGGGGCGACCGAGTTGGCCCGGGAAGAAGACCGAGGCCCGGCCTACGCCAACTTCCTCAAGCAGGCGTTGAGCGAGCCGTCGATTGTTGGCGTGCACTGGTTCCAATACCTCGATCAACCGGTGACCGGTCGTTTGCTGGATGGCGAAAATGGCCACTTCGGCCTGGTGGGGATCACCGATGTGCCGTTCCAGGGCTTTGTCGACAGCGTGCGCAAAAGCAACCTGCAGGCCGTTGATCAACTGAGCAAGGAAGCTGCAAAGGCCCAGGTGGTTAATGACAGCCACGGTGGCGACGGTGGCCAGAAAGGCCATGACGGCAAGGGCCAAGGGCCCGGTGCCGGTCGCGCGGGTGGCCATTCGGGCAATGGTCACTAAGGGGCATCTTTTTCAGGCGCTGGCGCTGAGACTTAGGGTCATCTCATCGGCCGCTCGACGCCTGCCGGGGTTGTTTCCAAAAGCCTTCAGGGCTGGAACAATACCGGCCACTTTTCAATGCGGGTTCCGGGGGCATCACGGTGCAGATTCAGGGTCATTACGAACTTAAATTCGAAGCCGTGCGCGAAGCGTTCGCGGCACTCTTCGAGGATCCCCAGGAGCGCGGTGCCGCGCTGTGCATCCAGATCGGCGGGGAAACCGTGATCGACCTGTGGGCCGGTACGGCCGACAAGGACAGCGCCGAGGCCTGGCACAGCGACACCATCGCCAACCTCTTCTCTTGCACCAAGACCTTCACCGCGGTGACCGCGCTGCAATTGGTGGCCGAAGGCAAGCTCAAGCTGGATGCGCCGGTTGCCCAGTACTGGCCCGAATTCGCAGCAGCCGGCAAGGAACGCATCACCCTGCGCCAGTTGCTGTGCCATCAGGCGGGCCTGCCGGCCTTGCGTGAGCTGCTGCCGGCCGAGGCGCTTTACGACTGGTCCACGATGGTCGCGGCCCTTGCGGCCGAGCAGCCGTGGTGGACGCCGGGTGAAGGCCATGGCTATGCGGCCATCACCTACGGCTGGCTGGTCGGGGAGTTGCTGCGTCGCGCCGATGGGCGCGGGCCGGGGGAGTCCATCGTGGCGCGAGTGGCCAAGCCGCTGGGCCTGGATTTTCATGTCGGGCTGGCGGATGAGGAGTTCTACCGAGTGGCGCACATCGCCCGAGGCAAGGGCAATGTCGGCGACGCCGCCGCCCAGCGTCTGTTGCAGGTCACGATGCGTGAGCCGGCGGCCATGACCACGCGGGCCTTCACCAACCCTCCGTCGATCATGACCAGCACCAACAAGCCGGAATGGCGGCGCATGCAGCAGCCGGCGGCCAATGGCCATGGCAACGCCCGCAGCCTGGCAGGCTTCTACAGTGGCCTGCTCGATGGCAGCCTGCTGGAAGCCGACATGCTGGAAGAACTGACCCGGGAGCACAGCCTCGGCATGGATAAAACCCTGCTGACCCAGACGCGCTTCGGCCTGGGCTGTATGCTCGATCAGCCCACGGTGCCCAATGCCACCTTCGGCCTCGGTGCACGGGCCTTTGGCCATCCTGGAGCCGGCGGTTCCGTTGGTTTTGCCGACCCGGAACATGATGTGGCCTTTGGTTTTGTCACCAATACCTTGGGGCCCTATGTATTGATGGATCCCCGGGCACAGAAGCTGGTGAGGGTTCTGTCGGATTGTCTGTAAAAAGGTTGCTGTTAAGAACTTTTTTGCTTAAACATGCTTGGAAATCTGCGGGATGGAACCCTGTGGCTTTTATAATTTCCAAGCGTCTGTTGTACGGGTCGCATAGACCGTAATTTTTACCTCATTTCGTGGATATCCCATGTCGTCGAACAAGTCTTTAGCCTTGGCCATCTGCCTGACCGTCACCGGTTGCGCGCAAACACCACAAAATGATGCAGACGGTGGCCACTGGTGGTCGTTCGGTTCCGATAAGGCGACCAGCAAGGACGTGGCGCCCGCCGCAGAAAAACCGGCCACCGTGGCAGCGCAACCCGCTGCCCCCGCCGCCAAGCCTGCTGCCCCGGCCGCTCCAGCCGCCGCGAACAAATCTACCGCCGCCGCCAAGCCTGCGGCTACGCCGGCCAGTAAAGCCCCGGCCAGCAAAGCCGCTGCGGCACCGGCGCCAGCCGCCAAACCCGCCGCCGTTGCTGAAGCGCCAGCCCCGGCAGCGGCCGCTGTTGCCGAACCCGTTGCCAAAGCCGAGAGCGGTGGCAGCTGGTGGTGGCCGTTCTCTTCCAAGGATTCGGACGCTGACAAGCCTGTCGCCGAGACCAAGAAAGTCGAAGCCGCACCGGCTCCGGTTGCCGTCGCTGCAAAAGCCGACAGCGAGACCCATTGGTGGTGGCCGTTCGCTAAAAGCGAGCCCAAGCCGCTGAGCAAGGTGGACGTGGCGGACATCCCGATGCCTGATCCGAAAATCACCCAGGCCTGGCTGGACACCTACGAGCCGCGCCTGCGTGAAGCGATCAAGGACAGCAAGCTGCAACTGGAACGCCGTGAAAACGTACTGGTGGTGATTGCCCCGGTAGACGGCTCGTTCAACCCGGATCGTCCAGCCATGCTGCTGCCCGTGACCCTGGGTCCGTTCACCCGCGTGGCCAAGGCCGTCGAGGGCGACACCAAGACCGCCGTGCTGGTCTTGGGCCATGCCGACACCACCGGCGCCGCCGGCGTCAATCAGAAGCTGAGCCGTGATCGTGCCCAGTCCGTGGCTGCGATCTTCAGCCTCAGCGGCCTGAAGCAAGACCGCCTGATGCTGCGTGGCATGGGTTCGGTGATGCCGCGTGCAGCCAATGACAGCGCTCCGGGCCGTGCTTTGAACCGCCGCGTTGAAATCATGCTGACTCAGCGCAGCACCATGCTCGGCCTCCTGAGCAAGTACAACCAACCGACGCCTTCCGAAGCCGAACTGGTGGCTGTACAGGACGTTAAGCCAGCCGTGGCTCCAGCCGCCGGGAAGAAGTCCGCTGCGCCGGCGAAAAAAGCCGCTGCTGCGAAGAAACCAGTGGCCAAGAAGGCCCCGGCGAAGAAAGCGGCTGCTCCGGCAAAAAAAGCCGCGACCGGTACCGCCCAGGTTAAAAACTGACACCCAAGGGAAAGGAAGCTGCCATGACTGCCTTGGCTGATATGCGCCGCGACTACACGCGTGATGGCTTGACTGAGGCTCAGGCCCCGGTTGAGCCATTCGGCTTGTTCCATCAGTGGTTCGCGGATGCGGTGAAGACCGAGCAAGCCCCGGTTGAAGCCAACGCCATGACCCTGGCGACCGTCGATGAAGACGGCCGCCCCCATTGCCGGATCCTGCTGCTCAAGGGCCTGGATGAACAAGGTTTTACCTTTTTCACCAACTACGAGAGCGATAAGGGCCGGCAATTGGCCGCGCGCCCCTTTGCGGCCATGACGTTTTTCTGGCCCACGCTGGAACGCCAGGTGCGTATCGAAGGCCGCGTGGTCAAGGTCAGTGCACAAGAGTCCGATGCCTATTACCAGGTGCGGCCGCTGGGCAGCCGCCTGGGGGCCTGGGCTTCGCCGCAAAGCCGGGTAATTGCCGACCGGGCCGAGTTGGAGGGGTTGCTCAAGGCGACGGAGGCGCGCTTCAGCGACAGCCAGCCCGATTGCCCGGAGCACTGGGGCGGTTACCGCCTGCTGCCGGAGCGCATCGAGTTCTGGCAAGGGCGGGCAAGCCGTCTGCACGATCGCTTGAACTACCGTCTGCAGGGCGCCGACTGGCTGCGTGAGCGCCTGGCCCCTTAAAGCCGTTGCAGTGTCATTCGCCGGGATAACCGGCCGCAGCGGCCTTGAGCCACTGCGGCAGGTCCCGGCGTTTTACTTTCTGCCGATGGGCCGAGGCCAGTTGTTGCAGCATGAACTGCTTCTTCCCCTCGTCGGCGCCGGCCAGCGACAAGGCCAGGTCGCGATCCATCCAGCGCTTGATGCGGACATACAGCCAGCCGTGAAAATACAGGCCGGCCAGGGTAGTGGCGACGATGATGAAGTAGTCCATGGAAATCCTTTCGGCGGAGTGCAGCCTTGTAAATTAGCGCTAAGGTTTTGAGCGTTCTTGGCGTTTGTGCAGTCTGTACTTAGGCTGAATGAAAACAATTTTATCCGGGCCATGCCGTGACAGGTATCAAGCTGCGGAGTTTAATGTTCGTCTGTCCTTTGGAGTTGATCCTATGCGTAAGTCTGTTCTGCTGGTTGCGTCCTTCACCACGATGGCGATGTTGCTCGGTGGCTGTGCCTCGAACCTGACCGGTGACTCTTACTCCCGTGATGAAGCGCGTCGGGTTCAGAGCGTCCGCCTGGGTACCATCGAATCCTTGCGTCCGGTGAAAATCGAAGGCACCAAGACCCCAATCGGCGGCGCTGCAGGCGCCGTGATTGGTGGCGTGGGCGGCAGTGCTATCGGCGGCGGCCGTGGCAGCATCGTTACCGCGGTGATCGGCGCGGTGGCCGGCGGCCTGCTGGGCTCGGCCACGGAAGAAGGCCTGACCCGCACCCAAGGCGTGGAAATCACCGTCCGTGAAGACGACGGCGGTATTCGTGCCTATGTGCAACAGGTCCAGGAAAACGAAGTGTTCCGCGTCGGTGAGCGTGTGCGCATCATGACCGTGGATGGCACAAGTCGCGTTTCCCACTAAGCCTTCAGCGCTTAAAACAAAACCCCGACCAGGCAACTGGTCGGGGTTTTGTGTTTTCAGGCCTGGATCAGGAAGCCAGGCTGTTGTTCTTGCGGCTGGCGGCGGCGGTCACCGCATAACCGATCAAGGCGGCGAACAAGGAACCGGTGAGGATCCCCATGCGGTCCATGCCCGCGTAATCGCTGCTGCCCGGGACAAAGGCCAGGGAGCCGACGAACAAGCTCATGGTGAAGCCGATCCCGCAGAGGATCGCCACCCCCAGCACCTGACCCCAATTGGCGCCGCTGGGCAGGGCCGAGAGGCCGCTCTTGACTGCCAGCCAGGTCAAGCCGAAGACCCCCACGGTCTTGCCCAGCAGCAGGCCGATGGCGATGCCCATCGGCACGGCGTGGGTGAAGCTTTCGAGGGTTACGCCGCTCAGGGACAGCCCGGCGTTGGCGAAGGCGAACAAGGGCAGGATGCCGTAAGACACCCAAGGGTGCAGGGCGTGTTCCAGGCTACGCAGTGGCGAGGGCTCGGCGTTTTTGGTGCGCAGCGGAATGCAGAAGGCCAGGGTCACGCCGGCCAGCGTCGCATGCACCCCACTCTTGAGTACGCAGACCCAGAGAATCAGGCCGATGATCATGTAAGGCCCGAGCTTCACCACCCCCAGGCGATTCATCGCCACCAGGGCCGCCAGGCACGCGGCCGCCAGCATCAGCGACAAGGTCGACAGGGCACCGGAATAGAAGATCGCGATGATCACGATGGCCCCCAGGTCATCAATGATCGCCAGGGTCATCAGGAACAGCTTCAGCGACACCGGCACCCGTTTGCCGAGCAAGGCCAGCACACCAAGGGCGAAGGCAATGTCCGTGGCGGTGGGAATGGCCCAGCCGTTCAGGGCTGGCGGGTTGTCGCGGTTGAGGAACCAATAGATCAGCGTCGGCACCAGCATCCCGCCGATGGCCGCCGCACCGGGCAGGACAATCTGCGAAGGCTTGGACAGGTGGCCTTCCAGGACCTCCCGCTTGACCTCCAGGCCGATCAGCAGGAAGAACAGGGCCATCAGGCCGTCGTTGATCCACAGCAACAGCGGCTTGGCGATTTTCAGGGCGCCGATCTGGGCCACCACCGGGGTTTCCAGCAATCCGTTATAGAGCCAGGACAGCGGCGAGTTATTGATGATCAGGGCCAGCACAGCGGCGGCAATCAATAGCAGGCCGCTGGCAGCTTCCATGGCAAAGAAACGAGTGAAAGTGCTACGCAGAGGCAAGGTCGCTCTCCCCAAAAGCTAAAAAGATGGCACACCCTAACCCGTACTCTTAGTTGTTAAAACAAAAATTATATTCTTTTTTGTTATAAGCAGGGTCCAGAGGGTCTGTTGAAAAAGCCCGTCGGCAGTTGTGTTGCCAATTGCTTCCTAGCTGTACCTGTGAGGGGCCGAAGATATTTCCTAAGATGTCCGCCCACAGCCTTTTCGGCCCCGGTTTATGGGATGTTGCAGGCATTGCGGACCGTCCATTTTTGCGCGCCCGTGTGGCGCCCAGCCAAGTGAGTAGTGAGCATGAGTGATTCGCGTCAATGGGCCCGCGAGGCTATCCGCATCATCGAGGCCGACTTCCAGCGCAGCGCCGACACTCACCTGATTCCGTTGCCATTGCCGGGCCTGCCGGGCATCGAGCTGTACTTCAAGGACGAGTCGAGTCACCCCACCGGCAGCCTCAAGCACCGCCTGGCGCGGTCGTTGTTTCTCTATGCCTTGTGCAACGGCTGGCTCAAGCCCGGCGCGCCGGTGATCGAGGCATCCAGCGGTTCGACGGCGATTTCCGAAGCCTATTTTGCGCGCCTGCTGGGCTTGCCCTTTATTGCGGTGATGCCGGCCAGCACCTCCCAGGAAAAGATCGCCCAAATCGCTTTTTACGGTGGGCAAAGTCACCTGGTGCAGGACCCGACGCAGATCTACACCGAGTCCGAGCGTCTGGCCCGTGAAAGCGGCGGCCACTTTATGGACCAGTTCACCTACGCCGAACGGGCCACCGACTGGCGGGCCAACAACAACATCGCCGAGTCGATTTTCCAGCAGTTGCGCTGCGAGCGTTATCCAGAGCCCAGCTGGCTGATTTCCAGCCCGGGCACCGGTGGCACCACCGCCACCCTGGGCCGTTATGTGCGTTATCGCCAGCATCGCACTCGCGTCCTGTGCGCCGATGCCGAGCGTTCGGTGTTCTTCGATTACTACCAGAGTGGGGACGCCAGCCTGCGCCTGGACTGCGGGTCGCGCATCGAGGGGATCGGCCGGCGCGGGTGGAAGCGTCGTTCCTGCCCAAAGTGATCGATGCCATGGTCAAGGTGCCGGACGCCCTGTCGCTGGCGGCCATGCATTACCTGGCACAACGCCTGGGACGCCGGGTCGGCGGCTCCAGCGGGACCAACCTGATTGGCGCGCTGATGGCCGCGCAACAGATGGCGGCGGCGGGGGAGTCGGGGTCGATCGTGGCGATCCTATGTGACGGCGGCGAGCGCTATGCGACCACCTACTACGATGAGCAGTGGCTGGCGGGGCAGGGCTATGAGTTGAGCGGGTTGATCGCCGAGGTGGCAGCCAGTGTGGAGCGGGGCGCGGTATTGCCGGCCAGCGTATTGCGCGCTGGCCTCTGAATACAACTGTAGGAGCCGGCCTTGCCGGCGATTCAGCCTTGAGCCATGTATCGCTCTGGGGGGCGCTATGGCCGGCGAGCCGGCTCCTACACAAGCCAGGTTTAGGCTTCGATGCCGAGGATGCTGCGGGCCACGGCTTCGGCGATCCGAATTCCGTCCACACCGGCAGAGAGAATCCCTCCAGCGTAACCAGCGCCTTCTCCGGCCGGGAACAGGCCTTTGACGTTGAGGCTCTGCATCGTTTCGTCACGGGTGATGCGCAGTGGCGATGAGGTGCGGGTCTCGATGCCGGTCAGCACCGCGTCGTGCAAGGAGTAGCCCTTGATCTGACGCTCGAAGGCCGGCAGTGCCTCACGAATGGCCTCAATGGCGAAGTCCGGCAAGGCCAGGGCCAAATCGCCCAGGGCCACGCCCGGCTTGTAGGATGGCTCGACGCTGCCCAGTGCCGTCGACGGCTTGCCGGCGATAAAGTCGCCCACCAGTTGTGCCGGGGCCTCGTAGTTGCTGCCGCCGAGGACAAAGGCGTGGGATTCCAGGCGCTCTTGCAACTCGATCCCCGCCAGCGGGCCATCCGGGTAATCCACTTCAGGGGTAATGCCAACCACGATGCCTGAGTTGGCATTGCGCTCGTTGCGTGAGTACTGGCTCATGCCGTTGGTCACTACCCGATTCGGCTCGGACGTGGCCGCTACCACCGTGCCACCTGGGCACATGCAGAAGCTGTAGACCGAACGGCCGTTTTTCGCGTGGTGCACCAGTTTGTAATCGGCGGCCCCGAGTTTCGGGTGGCCGGCGTACTTGCCCAGGCGCGCGCTGTCGATCAGCGATTGCGGGTGCTCGATACGGAACCCCACCGAGAACGGCTTGGCCTCCATGAACACGCCCCGGCCGTGGAGCATGCGGAAGGTGTCCCGAGCGCTGTGGCCGAGGGCCAGGATCACGTGCCGGGAGAGCAGTTGTTCGCCGCTGTTGAGGGTCACGCCGCACAGTTGGCCGTCTTCGATCAGCACGTCGGTGACCCGCTGTTCGAAGCGCACTTCACCGCCCAGGGCAATGATCTGCTGGCGCATGTTCTCGACCACGCCGGTGAGGCGGAAGGTGCCGATGTGCGGTTTGCTGACGTAGAGGATTTCTTCCGGCGCGCCGGCTTTGACGAACTCGTGGAGGACTTTGCGGCCGTGGTGTTTCGGGTCCTTGATCTGGCTGTAGAGCTTGCCGTCGGAGAAGGTCCCGGCACCGCCTTCGCCGAACTGCACGTTGGACTCGGGGTTGAGCACGCTTTTGCGCCACAGGCCCCAGGTGTCTTTGGTGCGCTGGCGCACTTCCTTGCCACGCTCGAGGATGATCGGTTTGAAGCCCATCTGCGCCAGCAGCAGGCCGGCGAAAATCCCGCACGGGCCAAAGCCGACGACGATCGGGCGCTGCGCCAGGTCGGCCGGGGCCTGGCCCACGACTTTGTAGCTGACATCCGGTGCCGGGTTGACGTTGCGGTCGTCGGCGAAGGTTTTCAGCAGCTTGGCCTCGTCGCGCACGTCGAGGTCGATGGTGTAGATAAAGCACAGCTCCGAGGACTTCTTGCGGGCATCGTAGCTGCGCTTGAACAAGGTGAAATCGAGCAGGTCATCACTGGCGATGCCCAGGCGCTGCAGGATCGCAGGGCGCAGGTCTTCTTCGGGATGGTCGATCGGCAACTTGAGTTCGGTGATTCGTAACATGACAGGATCCGGTTCGCGGGACGCACCAATGCGCCAGGGCGTTTTTCGAACCGGCGATTATAAGCCGCAATCCTGAGTTGCCGTGAGGTTAAAACGGTTGCCCGTCGACTCAGTCGTTGCGTGAGCCGCCGAAATAGCCGCAGCCCCGCTGTACCTGGCCGTTGACCCGCAGTTCGGCGGTCAGGTGCTGCACGCTGCCGGTCTTACTGTCGATGCAGCGTTGCGGGGCGACCCAGAGTTCGACGTGCTGGTTGTTGGCTTCGCTGCTGAGGTTGAAGCGGCCATCGCCCAGTTGTTCTTCCAGATAGGGCAGGGCCAGGGCCGGCTGGCCGGTACGCTCGATCACCATGCCTTTGGTGCTGACGTCGACGCTCCACTCTGGCTCATGGCCGCTGGCGCGCAGGATCAGGCGTTGGAAGGTCGGGTCGTTGCAGGCGTTGCTGGTGCGTTCGATGCGATACAGCTGGCTCACTTGCAGCTGGCCATCGCTGCCAGCGAGCGGTTTGGCGTCGAGCTTGCCGCGCAGGTCGGCGAACAGGGTGCCCTGTTCATCAGCCAAGGCCGCGGCTTGCTGCAGCACGCTGGTGTCGCCGCTGTCCTTGAGGGCATAGCGCCGCTGTTCACCGCAGGGCTTGAAGAGCAGTTGGCCGTCGGCGGCGCTGAGCTCGCCTTGCAGACGCGTCATGCCGGCGAGCGATGGCGCCTGGGCCTGGTTATTCAACAACGGCAGCATCTGGCAACCGGCAAACAGGGGCAGCAGGGCAACACACAGCAGGGAACGGACGGCGCGCATCAGGGGGTCTCCAGGCAAGTGCCGCCACGTTACGCAGCCTGGGCGCCCACCACAACCCCACGGACGACCCATGTTGGCGCCGGAGGCCGGCGCCATGCCGATCAGCCGACGTGATAGGTCTGGCCGGTCTGCAACCCTTCCACGCTTTTGGCGTAAGCCAGGGCCACGTCTGCCGCCAGCACCGGCTTGAAGCCGCGAAAGTACGGGGCATAGCTGCCCATGGCTTCTTCCAGCACCGTGGGGCTGACGCTGTTGACCCGCAGGCCACGGGGCAACTCGATGGCCGCCGCGCGGACGAAGCTGTCCAGCGCGCCGTTGACCAGGGCCGCCGAGGCGCCGCTGCGGATCGGATCATGGCTGAGCACGCCGCTGGTGAAGGTGAATGAGGCGCCATCGTTGGCGAACTCGCGGCCGATCAGCAGCAGGTTGACCTGGCCCATCAGTTTGTCCTGCAAGCCCAGGGCGAAGTGCTGTTCGGTCATGTCCCCCAGCGGAGCGAAGGTCACGTTGCCAGCGGCGCAGACCAGGGCATCAAAGCGGCCGGTCTGCTCGAAGAGGCGGCGGATCGAGGCGCTGTCGCTGATGTCCACCTGGAACTCGCCGCTGCTGCGGCCGATACGGATGACGTCGTGACGCTGGGAAAGCGCTTGGTCCACCGCTGAACCAATGGTGCCGGCCGCGCCGATCAATAGAATCTTCATGCTGTTGTCCTCAGACGGGGAAATGAGGTTGCAGTCTAGGGTGGTTTTTTCTGTTGATTAACGCGCTAATGGGCAACCTTTGGTTTTCAAATGGAAACAATCGCATGAGCGAAATGGATGACCTGGCGGCCTTTGCCGTGCTGATGGACGCCGGCAGCTTCACCCTGGCGGCCCAGCAATTGGGCTGCAGCAAGGGCCAGTTGTCCAAGCGCATCAGCGCCCTGGAAGCGCGGTTCACGGTGCGGCTGTTGCAGCGCACCACCCGCAAGCTGAGCCTGACCGCCGCCGGTGCGGCCTTGCTGCCTCAGGCCCAGGCATTGGTGGTGCAGGTGCAGCGAGCCCATCAGGCCCTGGCCCGGCTCAAGGAGGAGATGGTCGGCCCGGTGCGTCTGACGGTGCCGGTGTCACTGGGGGAGACGTTTTTCGATGGCCTGCTGCTGGAGTTTTCTCGGCATTACCCCGAGGTGCAGATCGAGCTGGAGCTCAACAACAGCTACCGCGACCTGTCCCGGGATGGCTTTGACCTGGCGATTCGTTCCGAGGTGGCCAATGACGAGCGCCTAGTGGCCAAGCCGCTGCTGGCCTGGCACGAGATGACCTGCGCCAGCCCGGCGTACCTGGAGCAATACGGCGAGCCGCTGGTGCCCAAGGCCCTGGCCGAGCACCGTTGCCTGCTCAACAGTCACTACAGCGGGCGCGAAGAGTGGCTGTACCACCAGCAGCACGAATTGCACCGGGTGCGGGTGTCCGGCCCCTTTGCCAGCAACCACTACAACCTGTTGAAAAAGGCCGCGCTGGTGGGCGCCGGCATCGCGCGCCTGCCGTCCTACATGGTCCATGCCGAGTTGGCTGATGGCCGCCTGCGCTGGTTGTTGCGCGACTATCAGACCCGCAGAATGCCGATGTACCTGGTGCACCCGTACCAGGGCGGTTTGCCCAGGCGCACCCAGGTGCTGGCGGATTACCTGATCGGCTGGTTCAAGCGCAGTGGCGAGGCCCTGGATCGCCTCTAGGGCTGTGTGGCTCTGGCGCATTTGCCACGAGCCAGTGGAATCGAGAGCAAAAAAAACGGCCCGCAGGCCGTTTTTTCGTGTCACCAGTGCTTAGCCGCCCAGATAGGCTTCGCGCACTTTTGGATCGGTCAGCAAGGCTTCACCAGTGCCCTGCATCACCACCCGGCCGTTTTCCAGCACGTAGGCGCGGTCAGCGATTTTCAACGCCTGGTTGGCGTTCTGCTCCACCAGGAACACCGTCACACCGTCCTTGCGCAGCTGTTCGATGATGTCGAAGATCTGCTGGATGATGATCGGCGCCAAGCCCAGGGAGGGCTCGTCGAGCAGCAACAGCTTGGGCTTGCTCATCAGCGCGCGGCCGATGGCGAGCATTTGCTGTTCGCCACCGGACATGGTGCCGCCGCGCTGGCTGAAGCGTTCCTTGAGCCGTGGAAACAGGTGCAGCACCTTGTCCATCTGCTCCTGGTAGTCGCCTTTTTCAGTGAAGAACCCGCCCATGGCCAGGTTCTCCTCCACGGTCAGGCGAGCGAACACCCGACGGCCTTCCGGCACCACGGCAATGCTCTTGCGCATGATCTGCGCCGAGCTTTGCCCCACCAGTTCCTCGCCCAGGTAGCGGATGCTGCCGCTGTGGGCTTGCGGCGAACCGCAGAGGGTCATCAGCAGGGTGGATTTGCCGGCGCCGTTGGCCCCGATCAGGGTGACGATTTCGCCCTGGCGGATCTCCACGTTGACGCTGTGCAGGGCCTGGATCTTGCCGTAGAAGGTGGAAACGTTTTCGAATTGCAGCATTTACGCTTCCCCCAGGTAGGCTTTGATCACTTCAGGATTGTCGCGGATCTGCTCCGGCGTGCCGTCGGCCAGGGGCGTGCCCTGGTTGATCACGACGATGTGGTCGGAAATGCTCATGACCAGTTTCATGTCGTGTTCGATCAGCAGCACGGTGACGTTGTGCTCTTCGCGCAGCACGCTGATCAGCGCCTTGAGGTCTTCGGTTTCCTTGGGGTTGAGGCCGGCTGCCGGCTCGTCGAGCATGAGGATCCGCGGGCGGGTCATCATGCAGCGGGCGATTTCCAGGCGGCGTTGCTGGCCGTAAGCCAGGGTCCCGGCAGGGCGGTTGGCGAATTCCCGCAGGTTGACCTTGTCCAGCCAGTACTCGGCGTACTCCATGGCTTCGCGCTCGCTCTTGCGGAACGCAGGGGTCTTGAACAGACCGGCCAGGAAGTTGGTGTTGAGGTGCCGATGCTGGGCGATCAACAGGTTCTCGACCGCCGTCATGTCCTTGAACAGGCGCACGTTCTGGAAGGTCCGCACCACGCCTTTGCGGGCGATCTCATGCCCGGCCAGGCCTTCGATGGCTTGGCCATCGAGGAGGATGCTGCCCGCGCTGGGCTTGTAGAAACCGGTCAGGCAGTTGAACACCGTGGTCTTGCCGGCGCCGTTCGGACCGATCAGCGCCACCACTTGTTTTTCCTTGACGGTCAGGGCCACGCCGTTGACCGCCAGCAGGCCACCAAAGCGCATGCTCAGGCCCGTTACTTTGAGGATCTCACGGCTCATTTGCGCAGCTCCATGTGAGGACGTTGCATGGGCAGCAAGCCTTGAGGACGCCAAATCATCATCAGCACCATCATGGCGCCGAACATCAACATGCGGTATTCGCTGAATTCACGCATCAGCTCCGGCAACAGGATCATCACGATCGCCGCCAGGATCACACCCAACTGTGAACCCATGCCGCCCAGTACAACGATGGCGAGGATGATCGCCGACTCGATGAAGGTGAACGATTCCGGGGTCACCAGGCCTTGGCGCGCGGCAAAGAAGCTACCGGCAAAACCGGCGAACGCGGCGCCCAGGGTAAAGGCCGAGAGCTTGATGACCGTGGGGTTCAGGCCCAGGGCACGGCAGGCGATCTCGTCTTCACGCAGGGCTTCCCAGGCACGGCCGATGGGCATGCGCAGCAGGCGGTTGATGACGAACAACGCCGCCAGCGCCAGCAGCAGGGCCACCAGGTAAAGGAAGATCACCTTGTTGATCGAGTTGTACTGCAGACCGAAGAACTCGTGGAAGGTCTGCATGCCTTCGGCGGCCTTGCGCTCGAACGTCAGGCCGAAGAAGGTCGGCTTTTCGATGTTGCTGATGCCGTTGGGGCCGCCGGTGAGATCGGTCATGTTGCGCAGCAGCAGACGGATGATTTCACCAAAACCCAGGGTCACGATCGCCAGGTAGTCACCGCGCAGCCGCAATACCGGGAAACCCAGCAAGAAGCCGAAGGTGGCCGCCATCAAGCCGGCAATCGGCAGGCAGATCCAGAAGCTCAGGCCGAAGTAGTGCGACAGCAGCGCATAGCTGTAGGCGCCCACCGCGTAGAAGCCGACGTAACCCAGGTCCAGCAGGCCGGCCAGACCGACGACGATGTTCAGGCCCAGGCCGAGCATCACGTAGATCAGGATCAGCGTGGCAATGTCCACCGCACCGCGGGAGCCGAAGAACGGCCAGATCAGTGCCGCGACGATCAACGCGAGGATGATCCAGCGCTGGGTCGTTGGCAGGGTCAGGAAGTTGCTGGCCTTGGCCGGGATCAACGGCATGTTGGGCGAGGATTTCCAGGCCGCGCTGATCTGCTGGTTGAACAGCACCCGCAGGAACATCAGCACCGAGCAGATCGCGATGATCGCCAGGGTGGTGTTGCTGGTGTTGTGGACTTCCAGGTTGATGCCGACGATGGTCAGTTTCAGGCCCAGTACCGGGTAGGCAACGGCCCAGACCAACAAGGCGCTGAACAGCGCCGATTTAAGATTCCTAGTCATACTTTCTCAACCTCCGGACGGCCCAGAATGCCGGTCGGCCGGAACAACAGCACCAGAACCAACAAGCCGAACGCCACGACGTCCTTGTACTGGTCGCCGAAGATATCGGCGCCAAAGGCTTCGGCTACCCCCAGCACCAGCCCGCCGAGCATGGCGCCCGGAATGCTGCCGATGCCGCCCAAGACCGCTGCGGTGAAGGCCTTGAGGCCCACCAGGAAGCCGGCGTTGGGGTTGATCACGCCGTACTGCATGCTCAGCAGCACCGCTGCTACAGCGGCCAGCGCGGCACCGACGACGAAGGTCAGGGCGATGATGTTGTTGGTGTTGATGCCTAGCAGGTTGGCCATCTTGATGTCTTCGGCGCAGGCGCGGCAGGCACGGCCCAGGCGAGAACGGGAGATGAACAGAGTGAGGCCGAGCATGGCGACCAGGGTCACCACGAACACCACGATTTGCATGTAGGAAATCAGCACTTCATGTGCCCCGCCTGGCCCGATGGAGATGTTGCCCGGGATCAGGTTGGGGATGGACTTGTCCTTGGAGTCTTGCGCCAGCAAAACCGTGTTTTGCAGGAAGATCGACATGCCGATGGCAGAGATCAGCGGGATCAGGCGGTTACTGCCACGCAAGGGGCGGTAGGCGATCCGTTCGATGCTGTAGCCGTAGGCACTGGTGACGACGATGCTGGCGATAAAGGCGGCGGTCATCAACAGCGGCACACTGTCGAGTCCCATCATGGCCAGCCCGGCAATGGCGATGAACGCCACGTAGGAGCCGATCATGTACACCTCGCCGTGGGCGAAGTTGATCATTCCAATGATGCCGTAAACCATCGTATAGCCGATGGCGATCAGGGCATACGTGCTGCCAACGGTCAGACCGTTAACCAGCTGTTGGAAAAAGTGATAGATGTCAGGCATTACAAGCTCCTAAAAACCTGATACGCATTTCACTGGTGGAGTCATTTTCCCGCTCAGGCCCCGTGGATCTGCACCCACTTCGAGCTGAGTTTTGCCAGCGAACCGCTGATGACGGTTTTGAGATTTTCAGGTGGGAAGGCCCCGGATCACGGAAGCACGGCCCAGTACATTCGTAAAACAAAGCCCACGGCACGCCGTGGGCTTTATTGGCAGTCGGTCAGGACCGAACCTTACTGAGGCGAGGCTTCGGTTTTAGGTTTGCCGAAGTGCCACTCGTAGACCACGAATTTGAAGTCTTTCAAGTCACCCTTGGCGTCGAAGCTCAGGTCGCCAGTAGGTGTCTTGAAGGTGCCGGCGTGGATGGCTTCAGCCACTTTGCCAGCGTCTTCGCTCTTGGCCGCAGTGATGCCGCCAGCGATGACTTCAACGGCCGAGTAGGCCGGGAATACGAACGGACCGCTTGGGTCTTCCTTCTTGGCCTTGAAGGCATCCGCCAGGGCGACGTTGGCCGGGTCTTGGTCGAAGGATTTCGGCAGGGTCACCAGCAGGCCTTCGGACGCGTCCTTGGCGATCTGCGAGATGGAGTCGTTACCCACGCCTTCCGGACCCATGAACTTGGCTTTCAGGCCTTTTTCCTGGGCTTGGCGCAGGATCAGGCCCAGCTCTGGGTGGTAGCCGCCGTAGTAGACGAAGTCGACGTTGGCTTGCTTGAGCTTGGCGATCATCGAGGAGAAGTCTTTGTCGCCGGCGTTGATGCCTTCGAACACGGCAACTTTGGTGCCTTTCTTCTCAAGGGTCTGCTTCACGGCGGTGGCGATGCCTTCACCGTATTGCTGTTTGTCGTGCAGGACGGCAACGATTTTCGGCTTCACGTGGTCGGCGATGTAGTTGCCGGCAGCTGGGCCTTGGGCGCTGTCCAGGCCGATGGTGCGGAACACCATTTTGTAACCACGGGCGGTGATGTCCGGGCTGGTGGCAGCCGGGGTGATCATGATCACGCCTTCATCTTCGTAGATGTCGGAGGCCGGCTGAGTGGAGCTGGAGCACAGGTGGCCGACCACGAACTTGACGCCGTCGTTGACCACTTTGTTGGCCACGGCTACGGCTTGTTTCGGATCACAGGCGTCGTCGTATTCAACAGCTTCGAGTTTCTTACCGTTGACGCCGCCCTTGGCGTTGATTTGTTCGATGGCCATTTTTGCGCCACTGAATTGCATGTCGCCGTATTGGGCTACAGGGCCGGTCTTAGGGCCGGCAATGCCGATCTTGATGGTGTCAGCTGCGAACGAATGGCTGGCAACCCCGGCCAGAACCATAGCGGCAAACAGTTTGGAAATCTGCTTAGTAGCCTTATTCATAGTGCTCCACTCTTACTGTTGTATTTTTTATAGTCCTGGCGGCCAAAGTCGCAGAACCGGGTCAGATAGTTCTTTATTAACCCCGGAAATGCCCCTGGCAACTGTACCGGTACAGTGTAGAGCGCCGGTCGTTCGCTTGAAAAGCTGGCTGCTGGGGGCAAAAACGTGGGGTGTCGCTTTATTGAAAGAAAAAGTCAGAATTGCGGCGGGATTTTGCTGGGCATAACGGCCTGTTCAACGGCAATCCTTGGCTTTCCTACGCTTCTCTATCGATGACGCCATTGCATCTGGGTTTTTCTGCCAGAACCGCGACGTTATGATTGCGCCGATTTCTTTTCTGGACAGACCCATGAACCAAGAACCTAGCACCCTCTATGCCAAGCTGCTTGGTGAAACCGCATCAATTTCCTGGAAGGAGTTGGAGCCGTTCTTCGCCAAGGGTGCCCTATTGTGGGTCGATCCCACGCTGGATCTGATCGAAGCGGCGCAGGCCGTGGCCGAGAACGAAGCCGAGAAAGTGGCGGCCTGGCTGGCCGACGGGAAGTTGGAGAAGCTGTCTGCGACGCGGGCGCTGGATCTGCTGGAGCGTGATCCACAGTTGTGGGCGGTGGTGGTTTCGCCGTGGATTATGGTCCATGAGCGGGCGTCTGCCTGATCGGTTGCGCCTTTTTGGTGCGTGATTTTCGCCGTTAAAAGTGTGTAGCCGAGTAACCGCCGCGAGCATGATGGCAACTTGCCGTGGAGAAAGGCCCCATCAGATTTTTCCGCCTGGGTGACGTTTGCGGAAGGGGAACAGTTGAGTGGCCCGCCCCGGGCGTTCCAATTGTTTCGTGATGTGAGCAAACGCCCTGCATGTGCCTACCCATTGGCCAGGCGACAGGGCTTCTTCATTTCTGCGGACGTCATCGCTGGCAAGCCAGCTCCTACAGGTGTGTTGGCGACGCACCCGTGTAGGAGCCGGCTTGCCG
>NZ_JALQCW010000048.1 GCF_023241715.1 Pseudomonas morbosilactucae | reverse complement strand
AGCAGCGCCGCAAGCCTCAAGGCTCTGTCGCCGGCGAGGGGGTTACCATTCGGCGAAACTGCCGTCGGCATGGCGCCAGATCGGGTTGCGCCAGCGATGACCGATGGCGGCGCGTTCGATGACGTATTCCTCGTTGATCTCGATCCCCAGGCCCGGGCCATTGGGGATCTTCACGTAGCCTTTGTCGTAATCAAACACCCGCGGATCCTTGACGTAATCCAGCAGGTCGTTGCTCTCGTTGTAGTGGATGCCCAGGCTCTGCTCCTGGATAAAGGCGTTGTAGCACACCGCATCCAGTTGCAGGCAGGCCGCCAGAGCGATAGGCCCCAGGGGGCAATGCAGGGCCAGAGCCACGTCATAGGCTTCGGCCATATTGGCGATCTTGCGGGTTTCGGTGATGCCACCCGCGTGGGACGCATCCGGCTGGATGATGTCCACGTACCCCTCACTGAGCACCCGTTTGAAATCCCAGCGCGAGAACAGCCGCTCCCCCAAGGCAATCGGCGTGCTGGTCAACGGCGCCAGCTCTTTGAGCGCTTCGTAGTTTTCACTGAGCACCGGCTCCTCGATAAACATCAGTTTGTAGGGGTCGAGCTCCTTCATCAGCACCTTGGCCATGGGCTTGTGCACCCGGCCATGGAAGTCCACGCCAATCCCCACGTTCGGCCCCACCGCATCGCGTACTGCCGCGACGTTGGCCAGGGCCAGGTCGACCTTGTCGAAGGTGTCGAGAAATTGCAGCTCTTCGGTGCCATTCATTTTCACCGCGGTAAACCCACGCGCCACCGCCTCTTTGGCGGCCCGCGCAGTATCCGCCGGGCGATCACCGCCGATCCACGAATACACGCGGATCTTGTCCCGCACCTGCCCCCCCAACAGATCACTGACCGACACGCCCAAGGCCTTGCCCTTGATGTCCCACAGCGCCTGGTCGATGCCGGCCAGGGCACTCATGTGCACCGCGCCGCCCCGGTAGAAGCCGCCGCGATAGAGCACGGTCCAGATGTCTTCGATGTTGCGCGGGTCCTTGCCGATCAGGTAGTCGCTCAGTTCCTCGACCGCCGCCGCCACGGTGTGCGCCCGCCCTTCCACCACCGGTTCGCCCCAACCGGTCACGCCCTGGTCGGTTTCGACTTTGAGGAAACACCAGCGCGGCGGCACGATAAAGGTGGTCAGTTTGGTGATTTTCATCGTTGGTCTCTCTTATTGGATGCAGCGCCCGCAAGCGCCAGGACGTCTCAGGCCAATGTTTTCCAGGCCGCAACATAGGCCTCGGCGCGCAGCGCCACTTGTTCCACACTCAGCCCCGGCTTGAACAGCCCCGAGCCCAAGCCAAAGCCTTTGACCCCGGCTTCGACGAACACTGCCATGTTGTCCGGGGTAATGCCGCCCACCGGCAGCAACACCGTGCCCGCCGGCAACACCGCAAGCCAGGCCTTGACCACCGCCGGGCCCATTTGCTCGGCGGGGAACATCTTCAACACATCGGCGCCTTCGGCCAGCGCGGCGAAAGCCTCGGTGGGGGTGGCCACGCCGGGGGACAAAAACAGCCCCGCCGCCTTGGCTGCCCGCAGCACCAAGGGGTCGCTGTGGGGCATCACGATCACCTGCCCACCCGCGGCCTTGACCTGATGCACCTGCTCCGGGGTCAGCACTGTACCGGCCCCGATCAGGCAATCGGCAGGCAGGCTACTGCGCAGGATGCGGATGCTGTCATAGGGTTCCGGGGAATTGAGCGGCACCTCGATGACCCGAAAGCCCGCGCGGTACAACACCGCGCCGATGGCCTCGGCCTGTGACGGATGCAGCCCCCGAAGAATCGCCACCAGGCCGTTGTGTGCCAGTGCTTGCTTGAGCATGTCGAACCTCGTTCAGGAATGGGCGCGCACCGGGTCGAGCAGCCCGGCCGCTTCGGCCAGTTGCCACAACCCGCGCTCGGTGGCCTGCTCGGCCAGGGTCACCTGGGCAAAACCGCAGGCTGGAAGGGCCCGGCTGTAGCGGGCACAAAGTTGAGAGTTGCCGATCAGCAGGATGGACGGCAGGTGCACGCTGTTGCGCCGGCGGCGCTGCACGGCGGCCAGGGCCGAGAGCTCGTGGCCGATCAACAGCCCGGACAGGTAATCACCCTGCGCGCCCGCACTGAGCTGGCCGGTGAGGCCGAGGCTGCGGGCGCTGAACATGGTCGACAGCGGGCCGATTTCACCCTCGGCCGACAGCGCCACCTGCACCCCGCGATCAAAGGCATCACCGTCGAACAGGCCGCCGACGTGCTGGGTACGCCCGAGGATGCTGTGTTCACTGAGCACGGCAAACAACTCGCCGGTCATGAAGGTATCGAAATGCACGATGCAGCCTTCGTCCACTTCCACCCATTTCGAGTGGCTGCCGGGCAGGCCGATCAACAGGTTGTCCAGCGCGGCGGCGGGCAGGCTCTGCAGGGCGCCGAGCACTTGGGTTTCTTCACCGCGCATCACATTAGGCAAGCGCGAACGCTGGATCACCCCCGGCACGATGTGCAGGTCGACGCCGCACAGGCTGCGGACCGTGACCAGGGCCTGGCCCAGCTCGGCCACATCCGCCGGCGTCGCGCAGTAACTCGCCTCGCGCCAGCCCTGGGCGCTGCCCACCATGCCGCAGGCAATCACCGGCAAGTCGGGCTGGGCATCCAGCCAATCGCCACAGGCCTCATCGAAGGCCAGCTCGAAACCGTCAGCGCATTCCTGGCCGAGAAGCATCCGCGAAGCCTTGGGCAGTTGCATGATGCCGAAGGTCAGCGTGCGCTGTTCCAGCACCGCGCCTGCGGCCCCGAGTTTGTATGCACGAAGGGAGGTCGTCCCCCAATCGAGGGCAATCAGTTGCGCCTGCATCGCTTCACCTGTGAGTTGTTTTTAGCAGTGAGTGCGTAAGAGCTGATGGCGGCGACTATAAACCTGACGCAATAAAAATCTCAATATATAAATTTACATCCCACATATAGGGAATAAATAGAACAACACATCACCCGTGCCAGCCGATTAAAATGCCGGCCTAATCTATCTGCCCTTCAAGGAAGAACCATGAAATCACTGATCAAGCGCCTGCTGGGTTCCGGCGTGCTGCTCACCACCTGCGCCGCCCAAGGCGGCCAACCCCTGAAGGTGGGCGACATCTGGGCCTATGAAAACCGCCCCGGGGAAAACGCCTCGACCCTGACCATTCTGAAAGTCGAGCAGTACCCGGACCTGGGCGAAGTGGTGCACATCCGGGTCGATGGCATCCGGATGCTCAACCCGGTCGATGGTCAGCCGTTCACCGACCTGCCACACCTGCCCTTTCGCGCCAGTGCCGTAGAACACAGCGTCACCCGGCAAGTGGGCACGGCCAAGGAAATTCCCGACTTCAACGAGGGTTACCAGGTGTGGAAAACCGCCTACGACGCCGGCCAGGCTGGCGCCTTTAAAACCTCGGTGGCGCAAACCCTGGAAGACTTGATCGGCGGCGACTGGGAGCGCACCGAATGACGCACCCGCGAGGCGGCTGATCGACCCAGCCGCCACCCCGCCCCATGCTATATTCCGCCGCCCAAAGCCCCCTCCGTAAGGATCCAGACCGTTGAGCAACTCGCCTGGTATCGCCGCCCTGCACGCCGACCCGACCCAGGCGCTCTATCGCAAGATCACCTGGCGGCTGATTCCGTTTCTGTGCCTGTGCTACCTGGCGGCCTACCTCGACCGGATCAACATCGGCTTCGCCAAGTTGCAGATGACCGACCAGCTGCACTTCAGCGAGACGGCTTTCGGCCTGGGCGCGGGGTTGTTTTTTGTGGGCTACATCCTCTTTGAAGTGCCGAGCAACCTGATCCTGCAGCGCGTCGGGGCGAGGGTCTGGATCGCCCGCATCATGATCACCTGGGGCCTGATCTCGGCCTGCACCCTGCTGGTGACATCCACCACCCAGTTCTACCTGCTGCGGTTTCTCCTCGGGGTGGCGGAAGCCGGCTTTTTGCCGGGGGTGCTGTATTACCTGACCACTTGGTTCCCCACCTACCGCCGGGGCCGCGTCATCGCCCTGTTCATGATCGGCCTGCCGCTCTCCAGCGTGATCGGCGGCCCACTGTCGGGCTGGATCATGGGCCACTTCGATAACGCCGCTGGCCTGCGCGGCTGGCAATGGCTGTTCCTGATCGAAGCGGTGCCCAGCGTGCTGTTGGGGCTACTGACGTTCTGGGCGCTGCCCAACCGTTTCCAGGACGCCCAGTGGCTCGACGCCGACGAAAAAGCCCTGCTGGACCAGCAGTTGCGCGCCGACGATGCCGACACTGGCGAGCGCCAGCAACGCTTGCGGGACGGCCTGCTCAACATCAAGGTGTGGATGCTTGGCGGCATCGACTTTTCGATTCTGCTCAGCGCCTACGCCATGGGCTTCTGGATGCCGACCTTTATCCGCAACGCCGGGGTCGTCGACACCTTGCACATCGGCCTGCTGACCGCGCTGCCGAGTGTCGCCGCGTTGCTGGGTATGCTGCTGATTGGCGCCAGCTCGGACAAACACCGCGAGCGCCGCTGGCACATCATCGTGCCGTTTCTAGTGGGGGCGGCGGCCATGGCTAGTGCGCCGTTCTACAGCCACAACCTGGTGGCCACCGTGCTGCTGTTCGCCATTGCCTCCGCGGCCATCATCGGCGCGGTGCCGGTGTTCTTCAGCCTGCCGGCGACCTTTCTCAAGGGCACCGCTGCGGCCGCCGGGTTTGCCCTGGCCTGCTCGCTGGCGAACATCGCCGGGTTGGTGAGCAACTCGCTGATGGGCGTGGCCATTGACGTCACCGGCAGCAGCGCCGGGGCCCTGTGGTTCTTTGCCGGCTGCCTGATCCTCAGCAGTTTGCTGGTGATCGCCTTGCCGGCTAGGCTGGTCAACCGCTAGCGGGTTGCCCCGCCAACGGCCAGGGTGGGCCAGAAATCAACCCTGGGCGAAGGCCCGCAGCACTTCGCCGTCCATGCGGTACTTCACCCATTCTTCCTGGGGCTGGGCACCCAGGGATTTGTAGAACTGGATCGCCGGCTCGTTCCACTCCAGCACGCTCCATTCGAAGCGCCCGCAACCGTTGTCGCAGGCGATCTTCGCCAGGTGCCGCAACAGTTGCTTGCCTGCCCCGCCACCGCGCTGCTCGGGGGTGATGTAGAGGTCTTCCAGGTACAGGCAGTTGCTGCCCAGCCAGGTCGAGTAGCTGAAGAAAAACACGGCAAAACCGATCGGTACGCCTTCACGCAGGCACATCAGCCCGTGGGCCGTGGCGCCTTCGCTGAACAGACTGCGCTCGATATCGGCAACCCCGGCGATCACCTCGTGACGGGCGCGCTCGTAATCGGCAAGTTCGGTGATGAACGCAAGAATCTGCGGCGCATCACTGGGCACGGCGGGACGGATCTGGACAGACATCGGTGCATCTCGTGGCGGAATCAGGCGGCCATATTAGATCGACAGGGCGAACACATGCACGGGCATTTACCGGCCTTTTGCAACTTGCGCAAAACCCCGGTGCAGCGGCTAAAGTGTCCGCCCCGTTCGGATTGCCCAGGCCCCCAGATGACCGCCCACGCCTTTGCCCCGCTGCCAGACCTCGCCCGTGTGCTGCTGCCCCACGCCCTGGAACCGGGTTCGGACGGCGCCCATGACCTGTCGCACCTGCAGCGGGTGTGGAACAACGTCCGGCGCATCGCCCACCAGGAAGGCGGCGACCTTGAGGTATTGCTGGCCGCCACCCTGTTGCATGACTGCGTGGCCGTGGAAAAGAACTCGCCGCTGCGCTCACAGGCGTCACGTTTGGCGGCGAACAGGGCCAGCGAGATCCTCGCCGAACGGGCCTGGCCGGCGGAGAAGATCGACGCCGCCGCCCATGCCATCGAAGCCCACAGTTTCTCCGCCGGGATCACGCCGCGCACCCTGGAAGCCAGGATCCTCCAGGACGCCGACCGCCTCGACGCACTCGGCGCCCTGGGTGTGGCCCGCACCTTCTACCTCTCTGGGCGCATGGGCAACGCCCTGTATGACCCTGGCGACCCACGCGCCCAGGCCCGGGATTACGACGACAGCCGCTTCACCCTGGACCACTTCAGCACCAAGCTGCTGCACCTGGCCCAGGGTTTCCAGACCCTCGCCGGCAGCCAGTTGGCGGAGGTGCGTCATCAGCGCCTGCAACGTTTCATGGACGAACTCCTGGAAGAGATCGGCGCCTGAGGCGGCCTTCCACTTACTCCGCCAGCGACTAATCCTGAGACCAGCAGGAACACAACAAACCGCCCGCGTGCCCATGGTAGAAATCCGCCCCTAACTCCATCAGGACAAGGCGGACTCATGCCCATGCAAGGCACTGCACAACCCAAGGTTTCAGGAACGCTGTTCGGGCTGTTCTGTCTGGCCAGCTTCCTGCTCTCACTGTCTTACGGCTCGACCTTTCTGCTGTCGTTGCTGATTGGCTCCCGTGGCGGCAATGAGCACGACGCCGGCAGCGTGATTTCCGCCGCCATGCTCAGCACCTTTGTCGCGGTGCTGTGCTCGGGCCACCTGTGTGACCGGCTGGGCGCGGCACGGGCCATTGCCTTGTTCGGCGGGCTGCTGGTGGTGGCCAGCCTGGGCTTTGCCCTGACCCCGGGATTCGGCCACAGCCTGCTGTTCTTCGGTCTGACCCTGGGGCTGGGCTGGGGCCTGTTCTACACCCTGGGGCCGATCCTGGTGGCGATGATGGTGAAGCCGGCCCAGCGCGCCCGGCACTTCGCCCTGCTGTCCGGCAGCATGATGACCGGCATTGGTTGCGGCCCGCTGCTGGGGCGCCTGGCCAATGCCCTGGGCTATCCACTGACTGCCGCGTTTTTCATTGCTGCGGCGGCCAGCCTGCTGGGCATGGTGATCTTCTGGTTCCTCGGCGAGCGCCTGCGCACCACCACCAATCACCTGGGTACGTCGGCAGCGAAAATCAGCTGGGCCAGCAGCACCCAAGTGCTGTCCTCCAAAGCACTGTTTCCCATCCTGATGGTGGGCCTGGGCGGCTGCGTGTTCGGTGGGCTGTCGAGTTTCCAGACCAGCTACGCAGCCTCTCGCGGCCTGGACTACTCGCTGTTCTTTCTCGGCTTTATCAGTGCGGCGATCACCAGCCGCCTGCTGATTGCCGGGATGGTGGTCAAGCGCGACCCCTACCGCGCCGCGTGCCTGTTGTCCGGTTTGATGGTGGTGTCGATCCTGCTGTTCCAGTTCGCCGTGGACAGCCGCTTCAGCTACCTGCTGGCCGCCATGGTGCTGGGCGTCGGCTACGGCCTGACCTACTCGGTGATCAACGGCCAGGCGGCCAATGAAGCCCCGACCGGCAGCACGCCCCAGGCCCTGCTGTTGTTCAGCCTGGCCTACTTTATCGGGGTGTTCGGCTTTCCCCTGCTGGCCGGCCAGATCATTGTGCAATACGGCATGCAGGCCCTGATGCTGACCGTTCTGGTCATCGCCCTGCTGAACTGGGCGATCAGCCTCGGGCGCTTGTTCTGGCGCGGTTGGCAACAGGCAAAAATCCCCCAGCGCGCTTGAGACCGTTCGTCGATCCTGGGGCACCAACCTCCCTTCAGGGCTGACCAATATCAGGTAGCGACCCTGCAACGAAAGGAGGCGATACCATGATCAAGGTTCAACTGACTGCCCTGGCCCTGGCCGGGCTGCTGTCCTCGGGGGCCTTCGCCGGCGCCACCGGGCCCACCGACCCGGTGGAAGGCCCCACCTCCCCCGCCCCCCAGGGCATGCCGAAGATCAACATCAACCCGCCGCCCATGGAAGAAGGCTCCCTGCCACCCGCCACCGGCACCGACCCGCGGGTGCAGGGCAATGACAGCGGGCGCCAGGGCGGGGTCGGCACCCTGGATTCCAGCGAGCCGGACAAGACGCCATCCGGTAGCGGATCGAAAACCACCACCGGCGGTTCCGGCTCCGAAGGCCGCAGCCAGTAGCCGCAGCCGGCACCGTCGAACAACCGAGGAGTGATCCCATGACTCGAGGCAGCAAACGCAAATACACCGCCGCGCAACGGCGCCGCGCCGCACAAATCGAAGCCAGCTACGAAGAGCGCGGCCTGCCTGAAGCGCAAGCCCAGGCCCGCGCCTGGGCCACGGTGAACAAACAGTCGGGCGGCGGCGAGCGCGCCGGCGGCTCGGGCCAACACAAAGCTGAAAGCGCCAAGGCCAGTGATCGTCGGGAATCGGCGCGTCGGGCTGTGGCCACACGCCAGGGGCATGCCCGCAATAGCGTGGCCTCGCTGGCCAGCATGAAAAAAAGCAGCCTGCTGAAAGAGGCCCGGGACAAGGACATCCCGGGCGCTCGACCATGCGTAAAGAGGAACTGATCGAAGCGCTGCGCAAGGCCGGTTGATTCAGCCGTGGCGCCTGCTTGAGGGCTGGCTCTTCAATCAGGCGTCCAGTCAGGCACCCACGCCAGCCAGCAACTCATCCACCTGTGCCGTGCCCGGCGCGGTGGCTGGACCGCGTCGGGTCACCGCCAGCGCCGCCGCCGCGTTGGCCCGACGCGCCGCCAGCAACGGCTCCAGGCCCTGGGCCAGCCCGGCAATCAACACCCCGGCATGGGCATCGCCTGCGCCATTGCTGTCCAGCGCCTCGACCTTGAACCCCGGCACATGCTCGGTCCGGCCCTGGCGAGAGATCCAGCACCCCTGAGGACCATCACGCACCACCAGCAGCGCCCCGGCCGGCAGCAGGTCCTGCAGCCGCAGCAAGGCGCCGGCGATGTCCTGGGCGCCGGTAAATTGCTGGGCTTCGATAGCGTTGCTGGTCCAGAGGTCGACCCTCGGCAACAACGCCGCCATCAACGAACCATCCGCCGAATCCACCAGCGGTCCGGGATCGAAAACCACATACACCTCCCGGGGCAAGGCGGCCAGCCAGTCGAGCAAAGCCTGGGCCTTGTCCGCCAGCAGCAGGCTGTAGCCACTGACGTAGACATAGTCGTCAGCCGCCACCTGCACACCCGCCAAGTCCTCGGCGCTCAGCTCGCCCTCGACGCCAATGTGGGAAATAAAGCTGCGCTCGGTCGAGGCTTCGGTCAGGGCCACGCACAAACCGGTATCCCGGTGCACGCTGGGGCCGAGGCTGGCCTGGATGCCTTCGGCGTGCATCGCCGCCCGAGCCAGGTCGCCGAAACGGCCCTGACCGTGGCGCCCCAGGTACAGCACCGGCAAGCCATTGCGCGCCGCCGCGGCCATCACGTTAAAGCCGCCACCGGTTTCAAAACGGGCGGATTGCGCCAGCACGTCCCCCCCGGAACAGGGCAAATGGTCCACGGCCATGACCAGGTCGACGATCACCTGGCCGCTGTGCAGCAATCTAGGCATGGGCATTCTCGATCAACCCGGCACGGCGATCCCGGGCCCCGCCCAGCAGGCCGTAAACCCCACCGGCGACCAGGAAGGTGACGATCCAGCCGAGGCCGTTATGGCCCAGCCAGGAGTCGGCCAAGGGGCCGGCGAACCAGGTGTTTTCGGCCGTGGTGCCGATGGTGGTGAAACTGAAACCCAGGACAATGGCCAGGGCCCAGGCACCGAAGGCGCGCCACTCCACGCCGCCGCGATACCAGTAGGCGCTGCTCGGGCTGACATCCAGCAGGTCCTTGGGGCTGTAGTAATGGCGATGAATCAGGTCGACCACGAAAATCCCCACCCACGCGGTGATCGGCACCGCCAGCAAGGAGATGAAGGTAATGAAGGGCCCGTAGAAGCTCTCGGCAATCAGCATGAAGTAAATCGAGCCGGCAAAGATCGCCACGATGTCCACCACGACTGCGTGCAAGCGCTTGACCTTGAGCCCCAGGGTCAAGGTGGTGAGGCCGGCGGAATACACCGAGAGGTTGTTCGACAGCAGCAGGCCACCGAATGCGGTGATCAGGTACGGCACGGCCATCCAGGTCGGCAGCATGTCGCGAATGGCGATGATCGGGTCCGTGGCCGAGGCCAGGTCGTTATTGCCCACCGACAGCAAGCCACCCAGGGTGATCAACAGCACCAAGGGAATACCGGCGCCGAATGCGGCCGAAGCCACCAGGCGCGCCGCCTTGACGCTGCGGTGCTGGTAGCGGGACATGTCTGCGCCGGCATTGGCCCAACCGATGCCGGTGCCCGCGGCCATGGTGCCGACGCCAATGATCATGGCGCTGAGGGGCGCCGGGGTGGCGTTGAACACTGCGGTCCAATCGATGGTGGCGCAAAGGAAGCCGCCCACCAGCAGGTTCAGGGCCCCGAAGACGTAGGTGGCCCACTTCTGGATCACCAGCAGCGTGGCGTGGCCCAGCCCGGAAACCGCCAGGGTCAGCAGCACGAAAATGCCGATGAACAGCAAGGTCAGCAGCGGTGCGCTTTTGGCTTGCACAGGCGAGTTGAACAGGATGGAACACAAGGACAGCAGCACGAAGGCCGCGGTGGTGGTGTTGACGGTTTCCCAGCCCAGGCGCGACATCAGCGACACCAGGGTCGGGCCGATATTGCCCCGCACGCCGAAGATCGCCCGTGACAGGGTCAGGCTGGGCGCGCGACCGCGGCGCCCGGCAATTGAGATGATCCCCACCACGGCAAAGGAGCCCGCCGCGCCGAGGATCGCCACGATGACCGCCTGCCAGATCGCCATCCCGCGAAAGGCCACCAGGGTCGCCCCCAGCGGTAGGCCGAGGATGCTGATGTTGGCGGCGAACCAGACCCAGAACAGTTGCAGCGGATGGCCGTTGCATTCGCCTTCCGGTACCGGTTCGATCCCCCGGGTCTCCAATTGCCCGGCGCTTTGTCCGATGCTCTGTGAACTCATGAAACCTGCTCCTGTTGCCGTTGTTATGGTTGTAGGCAATTACGGAAGTTGATCAGCATCCTGGCAGTCCTCGCCATTGCAGTGCATTCCATTGCCAATTGTTTGCCGCCCGCCGGGCCCGCGCGGGGCCGGCCGGTCGGCGCTTGCCTCAGCGCAGGGCCAGTAGCCCCTGCACCAGCGGCTGAAGGTCCAGGTCGTTGACCTGCTTGACCTGCTCGACCAGGTCGGTGGGCCAGCACTCCAACCCCAGGCACGCGCCGAGCATCGCCCCGAGTATCGCGGCAATGGTGTCGGTGTCGCCACCCAGGCTGGCGGCCATGCACAGGGCCTCGAAGGCCTGGAGTTCACCCATGGCCACCTGCTGCGCCAAGGCAAAGGACACCACCACCGACTCCTGGGAGGCCACGGAGGTACCGATCACGTCATACAGCAGGTCGGCGAGCAACGCCTTGTCGCTCTCCACACTCAGGGTCCGCGCCCAACTGATGCGCGTGGCGATGCGTCCACCGGCGACCCAATGCCCATGGGCCTCGGCTTGCTGGGCCACTTGCACGCCCACTTGCAGGGCGTCGAGCAGCGGCACGCCGTTGATGCCGGCCGAGACCACCGCCGCCACTGCCGCCGCGCTGGAAATGCCCAAGGTCGTGTTGTGCGTCACCTGGCAGGCCTGAACCACGGCCTGGATAAAGGCAGGCCCTTGGTCCACATCGGCGGCGATGCCCACCGGCGTGATGCGCATCGCGGCGCCGTTGGTGGTGCCATAGCGCCCCGATTCTTCAGGAGAATGGCCGGCGAGAATCATCTCGATGGCGCGTTTGGTCGAAGGGCCCAGCAGGTCTTGCGAGCCTTTGGCCTGCATCACCGCCTCCCATTCGATCAGGCGCTGGGCCAGCAATGCCGGTTCAATCCGGCCCTGGCCGTCGATCAGCAACTGGCCCACCAGGATCGCTTGCTCGGTGTCATCGGTGATCGAGCCCTTGGGCATGTTGGCGGCAATCGGCTGGTCGGGGCCGGCGTCTTCCAGGCCGCTGATGGCGCCAAAGCGCTGCTGGATCTGTGCGCGGCTCAAGGACTGGGTCGGCATGCCCAAGGCATCTCCCAAGGCCAGGCCGTAGAACGCGCCGAGGGCGCGATTGAGCGGGGTCATTTCTGCGCCCCGAATTGCAGGTGCAGACGAAAATGCACGGGGTCGAGAAAACTCTCCACCTGCTCCATGAACCGGTCCTGGCGGTCGTAGGTGGTGCGCAAGGCCTTGAGGAACACCGTGCCCACTGGTCGACCGAGCAGTGCGGCCTGTTCGGCGTTCAACGGCTCGGCACCGATCCACTGGTCGCCACGCTCGCCGATATAGCCATAGGCGGCCAGGGTGATGGTCAGGGAGTTATCGATCAGGCCGACGCGGGGCAGGCTTTCCAGGCCGCCCGTGGCAGGCATCAACGAACGTTCGAGGGACACCACAGAACCGTCGGTGGAGCGTCGACGGCGATCCAGGGCGATGAACTGGTCAGTGCCGAAGCGGCTGAGCAGGTCCGGCCGTTGCACCGCTTCCAGGCGCAGCACTTCAGTGTTGATCAGGGCACCGGTGTCAGCCAGGGCCTGGGCCCAACCGTTGCCTTGGTCGAGGATCACACCGTCGAAGGTGACGATGGAGCCCACACCGCTTTGCGTGGCGATGTACTTGCGGCGCTTGAGCTCGGCCAGGGCCTCACGCAAGGTGCCGCGGCTGACACCGAATTCTTCAGCCAACTGGTGCTCACCCGGTAGCAGGAAACCGTCCTCCATGAGGCCGCTCTCGATGCGTCGAATCAGTTCGTCGACCACCCGTGTTTTTTTTATCGAATCGGACATGTTTAATCATGTACAAATTGAAGCTGAAAAGTATCGGCTTCAGCAACAAATTTATTCAGTCATCCAAGAAAAATAACCGGCAGGACGCCGGAAAACACTGAGCGGTATCAACCCAGCCCTGCTTGGCAGGACCGAGCGATATACTGGAGAAGGCCGGACTAGCGCTGTTTCAGACGGTCGATCACCACCGCCAGAAGGAGGATCGAACCGCGAATCACGTACTGATAGAAGGTATCGATATTCTTCAGGTTCATGGCGTTCTCGATGATCGCCAGAATCAGCACCCCGGCGATCACGTGACGAATCATGCCAATCCCGCCACTCAGGGACACACCGCCCAGTACACAGGCAGAAATCACCGTCAGCTCGAAGCCCTGGCCGATCATCGGCTGGCCCGAGGTCATGCGCGAGGCGAGAATCACCCCGGCCAAGGCGCCAATCAGCCCGTGGACGGCGAAAATGATGATCTTCGTGCGGTCCACGTTGACCCCAGCCAGCAACGCCGCTTCCTGATTGCCGCCGATGGCCATGGTGTTGCGCCCGTAGGTGGTGTAGTTGAGCAGCCAGCCGAAGAACACGAAACACACCAGGGTGATCAGGATCGGTACCGGCACACCGAACAGTTGGCCGTTGCCGAAGACGAAGAAGCTTTCCTGGGACACGCCCACAGCCTTGCCGTCGGCAAAGATGTAGGCCAGGCCGCGGACGATCTGCATAGTCGCCAACGTCGTAATCAATGCGTTGACCCGCAGCTTGGCGATGACGATACCGTTGATCAGGCCCACGATCAGCCCCATCAGCAGCGCCGCGCTGACCCCGAGGAACACGCTGTTGGTGGCCCGCATCACCACCGCCGCGACGACCCCGGCGCAAGCGATGACCGAGCCGACGGAAAGGTCGAAGTGCCCGGACGCCAGGCAATAGAGCATGGTGCAGGCGGCGATCCCGGTGGTGGAAATCGCCAGCCCCAGGCCACGCATGTTCAGGGGCGAGAGGAAGTTGTCGATCAACAGGGTGCAGAGGACAAAAATCCCCAGGGCCGCCAGCAGCATCACCCAGTCATCGAAAAAGCGTCGCAGGTTGAGGCTTTTGCGCGGCGCATCCAGGGTTGTGTTTTGCGTATTCATAGACACCTCTTGGTTCACCAGGGCCTTAGCCGCGCTGGCGGGGCAAAGCCATGTGCAGCAGGTTGGATTCATTGGCTTCGGCACGGGGCAACTCGCCGCGTACCGCGCCCTCACAGAGCACCAGGATGCGGTCGGCAATGCCCATGACTTCCATCAGGTCGCTGGACACCACAATCACCGCAATGCCGCTGGCGGCCAGGTTATGGATGATCTGGTAGATCTCGGCCTTGGCGCCGATGTCGATGCCCCGGGTCGGCTCGTCCAGCAACAGGACCTTCATCGGCATCGACAGCCAGCGACCCAAAATGGCCTTTTGCTGATTGCCGCCGGACAGGTACATGATTTTCTGCCCGGGCGACGGGGTCTTCACTTTCAGGGCCTTGATCTGTTTGTCGGCGTTGCCCCGTTCCCAGTCGCCACGCAGCAGGCAGCCCAGGGCGGAGTGAGCACCGCGGGCGCTGATGTTGATGTTCTCGGCGACGCTGGCCAGCGGCAGGATGCCTTCCTTCTTGCGGTCCTCGGGGCACAGCAGGATGCCGGCACCGATGGCGTCACGGGGAGAGCGCAAGGTCAGCGGCTGCCCCGACAACTCCAGGCGGCCGGCGCTCTGGCGCGACAGGCCACTGAGTAACCGCAGCAACTCGGTACGCCCGGCACCCACCAGGCCGAACAGGCCGAGAATCTCGCCCTGGTGCACGGCAAAACTCACCGGCTCGCGCAGCCCCGGGCCCAACAGGCCGTCGACCTTAAGGCTGACCGGGCCCTGTTCGCGGGGACGATAATCGTAGATGTCCTGGATATCCCGACCGACCATGCAGGTCACCAACTGGTCGTGGCTCAGCTCGCTCATCTGCTCGAAGGTGCGCACGTAGCGGCCGTCCTTGAACACCGTCACCGCGTCGCAGATGCGGAACACCTCCTCCATGCGGTGAGAGACGTACAGCACCACTTTGCCCTCTTCACGCAGGCGCCCGATGATCCCCATCAAGCGCTCAATCTCCCGCGCCGAGAGGCTGCTGGTAGGCTCGTCGAAGGCAATCACATGGGCGCCACGGGACAGCGCCTTGGCGATTTCCACCAGTTGCCGCTGCCCCAGGGACAGGCGACCAACCTTGTCCTGGGGGTCGATTTCATCGGCCAGGCCTTTGAGCAATGCCAGGGCCTTGCGCCGCAGCTCACCGCCCTTGACCAGGCCGAAGCGCGACGGCAGGTGACCAAGAAACAGGTTCTCGGCCACGGTCATTTCCGGCACCAGGTGCAGTTCCTGGTGAATCACCGCCACACCGCTGGCGATGCTCTGTGCGGTGGATTTGAAACTCAGCGTCTGTTCGCCGATCTGCAAATGGCCGCTACTGGGTGCATAGGCCCCGCCGAGAATCTTCAACAGCGTGGACTTGCCCGCGCCGTTCTCCCCCATCAGCGCATGCACCGTGCCCGGATGGGCCACAAAACTGATGTCGGCCAGGGCCTGAACCCCGGGAAAACGCTTGCCGATACCTTTGAAACTCAGGCTGCCGCCCGGCCCAGCCGCAGCCGGGCTGCTTGTTTGCGCGTGCATAATGCCTCCTCGCCCTGTCGCCTCTTCACCCGTTGATCGGGCCCGTTGCCGGGCCCCTGTCGAAGCCCTCGGCGGTCAATTCCACAAGCCGATCTTTTCCAGCTCCTGCTTGAAGTTCTCCCGGGTGATCAGGGTGACGTCATCCATGGCGGTGTACTTGGGCGGTTCTTTGCCGGTGGTGACCCACTCGAACATCATGCTCGCGGTGTTGTAGCCCTCGATGTGCGGGCTGGGCAGCATGGAACCGAAGAAACCGCTGTTGGGTTTTTTCAGCTCGCCGATGGCATCGGTGCCGTTGATGCCAATGCCGATCACATTGGCCGCAGCAAAGCCGGCGCTTTCCGTGGCGCGCACGCCGCCGAGCACGGTGTTGTCGTTCATCCCGCCGATGATCAAGTTCTTCGCCGCGCCGGGGAGTTTCACCAGCGCCGAGTTGGTGGCGTCCATGCTGCCCGGCACGTCCAGGGTCTTGAGCGCCGCGTAGATGATATGGGCCTCGGGCAAACCGGCATCCTTGAGGGATTTGACTGAACCGTCGGTACGTTTCTTACCGGTGTCCAGCTCGTTGAAGGTATTGATCACCGCGTAGGTGTCCTTCCAGTCCCAACCACGTTTCTTGGCTTCGGTGGCCATGGCGTTGCCTTGCTTCTGGCCCACCTCAAAGGCCGCCATGCCCAAGTACGGCACCTCTTCCATGAACTTGCCGTTGGCGTCGACGAAGCGGTCGTCCACCGCCATTACCTTGAGGTCATTGAGCTTGGCCTTGGCCATGATTGCCGGACCCAGGGACACGTCCGGCGGGCAGATGACAAACCCCTTGGCGCCGTTGGCCGCCAGGCTATCGATGGCAGAAAGAGTCTTCTCACCGTCAGGCACGGCGATCTTGATCAGGGTAAAGCCCTTGTCCTTGGCGGCTTTTTCCGCAAAGGCCCACTCGGTCTGGAACCAGGGCTCTTCCGCCTGCTTGACCAGAAAACCGATTTTCACTGCTTCGGCCGCCAGCAGGCTGCTGCTCAGGCTGAACGCGGTGACCGCCAGGGCGGCGTGACACAGGGAACGGATCCCACGACGACGATTCATAGCTCACTCCTTATTTTTATTGAAAGCCAACAACGTCCAGCTGGGTCACCTGACCCGTACGCCCCCGGTGGGAGCCGTCACTGCAGCAAAGCAATAGTCATATCATATGATCATTAAATTTCAGGCAGACCCATGCCCTGAAATCGGCACCGACTCAATCGTGGTACAGCACCGAGCGACCACCATCGATGGTGATGCACGAGGCGTTGATAAACGGTGCTTCATCGCTGGCCAGGAACACCGCCGTCATCGCCACTTCAATGGGCTGGCCGATACGCCGCGGCGGGTGCAGGTCCAGGGCACGCTGACGCTCGGCATGGGGATCGGCAAAACCGTTCCAGTAATCGACGTTCAACTGGGTTTCGATGTAACCCGGGGCAATGGCATTGACGCGCACGCCCTTGGGCGCGTACTCGATGCCCAGGGCCCGCGTCAGGCCGAGCAGGCCGTGCTTGGCCACCGGGTAGGGGAAGCAGCCGGGAATGATGTTCGTCGAATGGGTGGAAGCGATGTTGATGATGCTGCCCACGCCCTGCTCGATCATCTGCGGCAGGACCGCCTTGCAGCCATACCAGGCGCCGTCCAGGTCAATGGCAAAGCAGCGACGCCAGTCTTCCTCGGTCATCTGCAGGGGATCGCGGAACACATTGACCCCGGCGCAGTTGACCAGCACATCGATCCGTCCGTGCAGTTCCATGGCCATGGCGGCCAGAGCATTGAGGTCCTGCTGGGAGGAAACATCGGCCCGCAGCGCCTGGACATCGGCGCCCTGTTCCCGCCAATGGGCGGCCACGGCTTCGACCTTCTCCGCCTGGATGTCACTGATCACCAGTTTGGCCTGCTGCGCGGCGAAGCAGGCGACGATCGCCTCGCCAATGCCTTGGGCGCCACCGGTGAGCAACACCACCTTGTTTTTCAAGCGCTCGCCCCGGGGCGGTTCAGGCACCGGCGGCAAGGAAAGGGCTTCAGCCATGAATCGGGACTCCTGTGGCAAGGCAGACAAGCGCCGAACGTGCTGGGACGGTCGGGCGAGAACAGACGAAAGGGTCAAGGATGAGCAAGCGTGCGCGTGAGGGCCTGGACGGCCATCGGCACAAACTCCACGAGGGAGTGGATGGGAAAATCTCTGCATCGCGTCACCGGTATTATTTTTTTGTGTGAGTGCGTGGAGCTGGGGCCGACTATAAACCCGACCGTGGAAATATCTCAATATATAATTTTACATCCCATATATTGGGAATTAACCCGCAAAGCGCGTGCACGGTAAACCCGGGGTTTCAACCCGGATCGACAGCACCGCGCCGTCCAATGGATGCCGGTTCGGGCTGGCGGCGCTGGTGACGTAGAGGGTGCGCAGGTCAGGGCCGCCGAACACGCAACTGGTGGGCCGGCTAACCGGCAGCTCTATGACCTGGCGCACCGTGCCTTCAGGACTCAGGCGCAACAGGCAACTGCCGTCCCAGCGCGCATTCCAGATATCGCCGTCGGCATCCATCGCCGAACCGTCGGGCACGCCCCGGGCATGGGGCGCCAAATGCACCTGGGCCGGGCCAAGACTGCCGTCTGCCCGAACCTCATGCCGGTACAGGGTGGCGTCCAGGCTGTCGGCGAAGTACAGGACGCTGCCGTCGTCGTTCCACAGCAAGGTATTGGCGATGCCCAGGCCTTCCAGCAGCGGCGTGACCCGGGCATCGGCATCCACCCGAAACAAGCCGCCGGAACGCCGCAACACCGGCAGATCCTCACCGTTGGGGCCAATATTGTTCTGCATGCTGCCAAGCCAGAGCCGGCCCTGGGCATCACAACGGGCCTCATTGGCCCGGTTGCCGGCCTGCCGGTCGGCGACGCAAAACAGTTGCAATCGAGGGGCGTGCTCCGGCGAGTCGAGGTCCAGCCGATACACCCCACTGCCCAGGGTCACCAGGGCATCGCCGCGTTCTGTAGGAATAAACGCCGACCCGGGTTCGGGCAGGTGCCAACTGCGCAACTGGCCGCCCTGCAGGCGCAAGGCCCGCTGGCCGACAATATCGACCCAATACAACGCCTGCTCCCGAGCCACCCAGAAAGGCCCCTCCCCCAGTTGCGCCCGATGGGCGCTCACCGCTGTCCAGTCCATGCAACCTCCCGCTCTTATTGTTATGGGTCAGGTGATATCAGTGCCCGGAACCACTCGCCGCCTTGCCGGCCATCAGGTCCGGGTAGTAGCGCTTGATCGCCAGGGCCGCGTTGTCGATCAGGGTCATGCAGGCCCAGACGCTGCGTCCGGGGTCCCGGGCGGCAATGGCGTCGGCCATGTCTTTGTGGATCGGCAAGGTGCGTCGCAGCTCATCCGGGTCGGCTGCCGAGACCTCGAAACACACCGCCAGCAAGGCGCCGAGGGCCGGCACCATCTGCTCGATGAATTGGTTGTGGCTGGCAGCCAGGATGCATTCGTGGAAGTACTGGTCGGCTAGGTTGTAGTCGATGCCACTGTCCACGCCCGCGCTAGGGCGTTGTAGGCCAGCAGAATGGCCTCGACCTGTTCACTGGTGGCACGCTCACAGGCCCAGCGCACCGCCATCGGTTCGATGGTACGGCGCAGGTCCAGCAGGTCGTCGACAAAATGTTCCGGCAAGCCGTTGCGCGACAGCCAGCCCACCACTTGCGGGTCGAACAGGTTCCAGCGGCGCACCGGCAGGATCCGAGTGCCGACCTTGGGCCCCACCTCCAGCATGCCTTTGGCCACCAGGGTCTTGATGGCCTCGCGAATCACGGTGCGGCTGACCCCGAGCTGGGCCCCCAAATCGGCTTCGACCTTGATGGCCTGCCCGGCCTTGACCTGCCCGGCAGCGATCCAGGAGCCGAGCCAGTCAACCGTGGATGCGTGGAAACTGCTGGACATGGAGCCCCTCGACATGACGACAAGACGTGAGCGAACAGAATCAGCTCACGCTATTCATCATACGATTGGCTGTCAACGGGTTTTGTGCGGGCACTGACCAGGGGAACTCAAGCGCGCCCGGGTGGGATCAGGGTTCAAGACCGATAGGGAAAAACTCGCCGCCGCTCCAGACGCCGAGCCAGCGCTGACCGTCGATCTCCCGACTGACCGCCAGCTCCACCAGTTGGTAGAACACGTTGCGGTGGATCAGGGCTTCGAGGTTGCTGCGGATATGCACATAAGGCGCGGGTTCCTGACTGTGCTCGTCGATCACCACCCGCAGCGGGTGCTCGGCACCGGCCTCGGCCTGCTCATCGACATTGGTGGTAAAGCGCAGCACCTGCGCCTCGCCCTCCCCTTGCACATCCAGAGTCACGGCCACGAACGGCGCGTCATCGACTTTGATGCCGACCTTTTCAACCGGGGTAATCAGGAAATAATCATCGCCGTCGCGGCGGATGATGGTGGAGAACAGCTTGACCATCGGCTTACGGCCGATGGGCGTGCCCAGGTAGTACCAGGTACCGTCCCGGGCAATGCGCATGTCGATGTCACCACAGAACGTAGGGTTCCACAGGTGGACCGGCGGCAGGCCCTTTTCGGCCTTGGGAATCTGCGCCAACAGGTCGTTGACTGTGGCCGGACCACTCATGCTGTTCTCCTCGTTAAACTCAGTCGCTCAATCCCAGCAGGCTGCGAGCGTATTGCGCCAGCGGTGGGCCGAGCAGGTCTTGTGGCTTGTTGTCGTGGAACGTCAGTAAACCGCCACGGCTGCGAATTCGCGCAGTATCAATCAAATACTGGGTGCTGGTCTCGATCAGCATGATCTGAATCACCCCGTTGTCCACCCCCAGGCGGTCAACGGCTTCCTGGTCGAACCACTCATCGGAGTTGCCGATGCGGTCGTCCGCCTTGGCGTAACGGGTGTAGAGCAAATAATGGGCGCCGACTTCACGGGCCTCGGCCATGGCCTGGTCCAGGCCTTCCGGTGCACGGGCGCGGCGGACCATGGGGAAGTATTCGACAAAACCGTTAAAGGCCTCTTCAGCCACCACGTTCGGCCGTGGGTAGGCGCTGCCAGGCGGGGTGAAAGAACCCTGGGCGATGAAAATGAACGAGTCCGGCTGGATACGGAAGGAGTTCGAACGACGAGTATCACTGTGATCGAGCATGCCGGCGTCGCTCAGGTGATAACGAACCCCCTCGCCCATATCGCTGACATTCATGCAGCCGCCGAGTGCCAAAAAGGCCAGCAGCAAAACCAGGCTACGCATCCTATCCTCCCAAAAACCGGTGACGGAAAACCGGCGAATGGGCACGAGATGCAGCTTCCGCGCCAGCTCGCCATTTGCGGTGGGTTGCCGCGTCTATGGGCAGTCGGATTGGTGCAGTTTTTCGTCGTAAAAGAAAGGCTCAGGGAATCGGCGCAGCGGGGATAACGCCCGGTCAGCCGCCGATGATTTTCATCACCGTGGCGCCGCCGGAGAACGCCACGTCCTGCTTGTCACCCAAGGCTTTCACCAACAGGCGCTGCAGGGCCGGCAAGGCTTGGTGACGGGGCTTGTCCAGCAGGTCGCCGACGTAGTGACGGTTACTGGAGGACAGGCAGCCATGGAGCCAACCGGTGGAGGACAGGCGCAGGCGCGAGCACGTCCGGCAGAACGGCACGCTTTCGTTGGCGATCACACCGAAAAAGCCCTGTCCGGGAATCTGGTAGCGCACCGCCGTGGCGTCGACCGGCGCATCGGCCTGAAGGTATTCGTAACGCTCGCCAATCAACCCGAGCAATTGCTGCAGGCTGACGAACTGTTGCAGGAAGGCATTGCCATCACTGGCCAGGTGGCCCATGCGCATCAGTTCGATAAAGCGCAGCTCATAGCCCCGCTCCAGGCAGTAATCCAGCAGCGGCAGGACCTGGTCGAAGTTCTGCCCGCGCAGGGGCACCATATTGACCTTGATCTTCAGCCCCGCCTCGCTGGCCCGCTGCATGCCGTCGAGTACGGTGGCCAAGTCGCCACCACGGGCAATGCTGCGGAACGCTGAAGCGTCCAGGGTATCCAGGGAAACGTTGATCCGGCGGATGCCGGCGTCGACCAACAGCGGCAATTTGCGCGTGAGCAACTGGCCGTTGGTGGTCAGGCTGATGTCGTCCAGGCCCATCTGCCCGACAGCGCCCATAAAGGTTTCCAACTTGGGACTGACCAAGGGTTCGCCGCCGGTGATACGCAGGCGCTCAATGCCGGCCGCTTCGATCAGATAAGCCACGCCGCGGGCCATGGCGTCGGCCGAAAGCTCATCCTGCGCCGCCACCAGCCGCTTGCCGTCAGGCACGCAGTAAGTGCACGCATAGTTGCAGGCAGAGGTCAGGCTGATGCGCAAATTGCGAAAACGCCTGCCTTGACGATCAACGATCATGGATGACTCCGGCGGAGGAAGAGAGGACCGCAAAAACTTGACTCACAAATCAGGTTTTTGCAAGTCCCACGCCTGAGTATATTCCTGGGGCACTGCGCCATGTAGGTAAATCACGGCGCAATAAAGCAACTGAATGGATCAGCTGCTGGGTATTTCCGGGTCGCGCTTGCGCTTGTTGCCCATGCGCACGCCGATGTCCATCAGGAACTGGAAGAAGCCTTCCTGATCTTCCAGCACATTGCTCCAGAATGGCGAGTGGTACAGCGCCACCGCGCCGTGCACCAGCGCCCAGGACGCGCAGTAGTGGAAGTAAGGCGGTACGTCTTCAAGCTTGCCTTCGCTGATGCGGCCCTTGATCAACAAGGTCAGGCGCTCGAAGTTGGACGCACGGATCTTGTGCAGTTCCTCGACCATTTCCGGCACCTGGTTGCCCTTGACCACCTTCTCTTCCAGGCGGTCGAACAGCCGATAACGCTGTGGGTCGCGCATGCGGAATTCGAAGTAGGCCCGGGACAGCGCCTCCTTGTCCTTGTCGACGTCGGCAGAGTGCAGCAACTCATTGAGGTCGCGCTCATAGTCGAGCATCAGGCGCAGGTAGATCTCCGCCTTGGACTTGAAGTGCTTGTAGATGGTGCCTTTGCCGATACCCACGGCATCAGCGATCATCTCGACGGTGACGCTGTCTTCACCTTGGTCGAGGAACAGCTTGAGCGCGGTATCGAGAATTTCTTGCTCGCGGCGACGAAACTCACGGACCTTACGGGGTTCTTTTTGCATAAGAAAAGGTCTGTCGGGGTCAAAATCGAAGCCGCGTATTATGCCTAACTTGCGCCAAAATGCACGGATCATCCGACCATCACTGTGTTTCTGGATGAATTTGCCTGGTCACGCCCCACCGCTATTTGCCTGGAAAGAGTCCTTTCAAGCGGGGCGATTACGCGGCCGAAGGCTTTGCAGCCGGTACTGAGCGGGACTTTCAGGGGCTATCAAGGGTGAATCCAGACCCTGTGCAGATGAAGCCACACATCATGAACCCGCGACACCATTGCTTGCTCAACAGCGACGCAGAAACCGATTCCAGTCAAAAATCAATCGTATTTAAGGCGCCCTATTCCGCTCATCAACCACGGGAAACGCCCAACCCTGGGAGAGTGGGGAGCGACTTATGAGGAAGGAAAGCCTTTGGGCCATGAAGAAGCAGCGACCAAACTGCAACAGGTTGTGAGCGAAAGACTGGAGAAAACCCCAATAGCTCTTGGCGTTCGCCCTCAAAAACCTGTGAATCGCTGCCATTGTTCAGGTTATGGCGGCTATTGAACGGAAATGAGAACTCAACCGAAGCGCCCGTATTCCAAAATTGTTTAAAAACCGACCAACACCCACTGGACTCAACGCGATAGTGATCAATACTTCACCTGTCAGCGCGACATCTCCCCCAAGTGAAGCGCTGATAAAGGTAGCGATGGACCGCGGGCCTTTGTTTTACTCCTAATGGTCTTAACCCGGATTCACCCCCCAGAACCCGGGTTTTTTTTGCCCGCGATTTGGGCTTCGCTACCGGGCTTATCCGGCACTCTTGACGTGGGCCAACGGGAACAGGCGCTTGAAGTTTTCCGTGGTCTGCTGGGCAAAGGCTTCATAGGGTTGCCCGCGCAACATCGCCAGGTATTCCGCCACTTCCCGCACGTACTGCGGCAAGTTGGGTTTGCCGCGATACGGAATGGGTGCCAGGTACGGCGAGTCGGTTTCCACCAGCAGGCGATCCGCCGGTACCTGGCGAGCCACGTCACGCAAAGCATCGGCGTTGCGGAAGGTGACGATCCCGGACAAGGAAATATAGAAGCCCAAATCTAGCGCAGCCTTGGCCATCTCCCAGTCTTCGGTGAAGCAATGCAACACCCCGGCCTGGGGCAACGCGGCTTCACGCAACAAGGCCAAGGTATCCGCCCGAGCACCGCGTGTGTGGACAATCACCGGTTTGCCGGTTTGCTGCGCCGCCTGCAGGTGCAAGCGGAAGGAGGCCTGCTGCACCTCGGCGGCTTCGGGTTCGTAGTGGTAGTCCAACCCGGTCTCGCCAATGGCCACCACTCGCGGGTGGTTCAGCTCCTGCAGCAGCCAGTCCAGGGCCGGCTCGGCGCCGGGTTGCACATCCAGCGGGTGCACGCCCACCGAGCAGTCGACATCCTCGTAACGCTCAGCCAGCGCCTTGACGTCTGCCGCGTTGTCGGCGCTGACGCCAATGCACAGGAAATGCCCGACGCCACGCTGCCGGGCCGCTTCCAGCGCGGCATCCAGGGAGCCGTCGTGGGCGGCAAGGTCGAGGCGATCAAGGTGGCAATGGGAATCTACGAGCATAAGGGGCTAAAACTGCATCCGAATGAGTGAAAAGGCCGCCGCCAACACGACAGCCCACGACAAGCCTGATCTCAGGCGCAACGCATTACTTCTGGGTCGGCAAGGCCGCCCACTGCACCAGCAGCGCTTCCAATAGCAGCACGCGGTTGAGGTTGGCCTTGCTCAGGACTTTCTGTCGCTGCGCCAGGATCCAGTCCTGCAACGTCAGCACTTTGCCCTGGTTCGACTTCTGCGCCAGGTACTGCACCACCTTGCGCATATCAGTCAGGCCCAGGCCGTCTTCGTCCTCGGTCAGCTGATAACGCAGAATCAGGCTCGACCAGTCGCAAAACCAGTCAAACAGCAGCAACAACGGGATGGCATTCCAGCTCTCGGCCAACTGGGTCGGAGATTGCTGCTGCTTGAGCAGCTTCTTCACCCCATCCACCACCAGCGCCCGCTGCTCACGCGCGCCTTGGGCTTGCAGGCTGACGGCGGCCAGGGGCGAACCGGCGGCAAGGGTCAGCAACTCGCCGCGCTCCTCGGCCGAGCACTCGGGCAGCGCCCCTGCCAGCCATTGCAGGCTCAGAGCCTCGCTGGGCAACGGACAAGCCTGCTGCACGCAACGACTCTTGATGGTGGGCAACAAACGGCTGGGCTGATGGCTGACCAACAGCAGCACCGTATCGCCGGAGGGCTCTTCCAGACTTTTGAGCAAGGCGTTGGCAGCGTTGATGTTCATCGACTCCACCGGCTCGATGAGCACCACCTTGCGTCCGCCCAGCTGTGCGGTCTGCACCACGAAGCTCACCAGATCACGGACCTGATCGACCTTGATCGCCTTGTCCGCCTCTTCCGGCTCCAGGATGTAGTTGTCCGGGTGACTGCCGGCCTGCAACAGATGACAGGATTTGCACTGCCCGCAGGCTTCCAGCCCTTCAGGCCGCTGGCACAACAGACGAGCCATCAAGCGTTCGGCCAATGCGCGCTTGCCGATGCCCACCGGCCCGTGGAGCAGGTAGGCATGGGCATGCTGGGCACGTCCCGCCAATTGCTGCCAGAGGCTGTCTTGCCAGGGGAAGGCCTCAGCCACGGGCGCGCTCCAGCAACTGCGGCAACAGGCCATCCAGGGCCTGCTGGACCTGGGCCAGGGGCTGGGCCGCATCCACCAACTGATAACGCGCCGGATCGGCTTCGGCGCGCTTCAGGTAGGCGTTGCGCACCGCTTCGAAAAACACCCGGCCTTCCTGCTCGAAACGGTCCAGGCGACCGCGCGCGCTGGCCCGGGCCAGGCCGATTTCCACAGGCAGGTCAAAGACCAGGGTCAGGTCAGGGCGCAGCTCCCCCTGGACAAAACGTTCCAGGGTGGCAATGCGCTCCACCGACAACCCACGACCACCGCCCTGGTAGGCGTAGGTGGAATCGGTAAAACGGTCACACAGAACCACCGCGCCACGGGCCAACGCCGGACGGATCACCGCAGCCAGGTGCTGAGCCCGAGCGGCAAACACCAGCAACAGCTCAGTATCGGCATTCATCACTTCATCGCCGGGGGTCAGCAATACCTCGCGGATACGCTCGGCCAGCGGCGTGCCGCCCGGCTCACGGGTCAGCAGCACCTCGATACCGGCGGCGCGCAGACGCTCGGCCAGGTATTCGCGGTTGGTGCTTTTACCAGCGCCTTCCGGGCCTTCCAGGGTAATAAACAAGCCAGTCACAGGCAGTCCTTAATCATGTTCATTGCGGGCTTTGCGGCGCGGGCTCCTGAGCAGTCTCGCCCGGCGCTGGTGCGGATTCTGGGGTTACGGGCGGTGTCGATGCCTCCGCCGCCGGGCTGCTCGCGTCCGGAGCCGCCGCAGGTGCAGGGCTGGAGCGGTAGTCGGCCCGGCGCTTGAGCTGAAACTCGCGCACGGCACTGTTATGGGCGTCCAGGTCATCAGAGAACACATGGCTGCCATCGCCACGGGCGACAAAATACAGACTCTTGCCATCCACCGGGTTGAGCGCCGCGTGAATCGCTTCGCGCCCGACCATGGCGATCGGCGTCGGCGGCAAGCCGGCAATCACATAAGTGTTGTAAGGCGTGGCTTCCTTGAGGTGCGCACGGGTCAGCTTGCCGGTGTAGCGTTCGCCCAGGCCATAAATAACGGTGGGATCGGTTTGCAGCAACATGCCAATCTGCATGCGGCGCACAAACACCCCGGCAATCTGCCCCCGCTCTTGGGGCACACCGGTCTCTTTCTCCACCAGGGACGCCATGATCAGCGCCTGGTAAGGCTCGGTGTAGGGCACATCGGCGGCGCGTTTGCTCCACTCCTTGGCCAGCACCTCGTCCAGGCGGTCGTAGGCTTTCTCGAGCAGCTCGGCGTCGCTCATGCCCCGCACGAAACGGTAAGTGTCGGGAAAGAAACGGCCTTCGGGAAAGACCCCAGCATGGCCGAGCTTTTCCATGACCTGGCTGTCGCTCAGGCCGGTCAGGGTCTGTTCAAGCTTGTCGTGCTTGGCCAAGGCGGCGCGCACTTGGCGAAAGTTCCAGCCTTCCACCAGGGTCAGGCTGTACTGCACCACTTCGCCACGCTGCCAGAGGCCGATCAGGCCTTCGGCAGTCATGCCCGGGGTCATGCGGTATTCACCACTGTGCAGGGGCTGGCCATCAAGGTTGAAACGCCAGTACAGGCGCAGCCAAAAGCCGTCGCGGATCACACCGTCGGCCTGCAGGCGATTGAACGTGCCGGTGGGCGTGGAGCCAGTAGGCACATCAAGCAGTTGCTCCTGACTCAAGTTGAGCGGTTGCTCCAAGGCCGAGTGCAGTTTCCAGGCGCCGGCGCCCAGCAGCAGCCCTGCCAGAACCAGTCCGGTCTCCAGCAGAAGCAGAAATTTACGTCTCACGAATCAAGCATCCAATAGCGCGCGGGAAATGGCCTGCAGTTTACGGGTGAGCGGTCCGGCCGACCAGCTCATACCTGCACAGGCCAATACCGGCCAGATGCCATAAACGCTGTTGCACACAAACACCTCATCGGCCTGTTGCAGCTGATCGACGTGGATATCCGCCACTTGCGTGGCAATCCCCTGCGACGCGGCCTGAAACAATATTTCAGCGCGCATCACCCCCGCCACACCACATCGACTCAGGTCCGGGGTCACCAGACAGCCGTCACGCACCAGGAACAGATTGCTGAATACGCCTTCGATCACCCGCCCGGAGGCATCCAGCATCAAGCCTTCGGCATGCTCGGCATCCCGCCACTCGGCGCGGGCCAGGACCTGCTCCAGGCGATTGAGGTGTTTGAGACCCGCGAGCAAAGGCTGCTCGGAGAGACGGGTAGCACAGGGAAACAGCCGCACGCCCTGCTCGCTGTGGATCGGGGCATAGGCCGCCGGGGGATTGCCTTGCAGAATCCGCCGCGCCTGGGCCTGGGGGTCGGGTGCATAGCCGCGCAGGCCGTCGCCACGGGTGAGGATGAGCTTGAGCACGCCCTCCCCCAAGGCCTCGGCATACGCCAGCACCTCACTGCGGATCAGCACGTGGTCCGCCGTGATTGCCAGGCGTAAACAACCCTCGGCCAGACGCGCCAGATGACGCTCCAGCAAGCGGGGCTGCCCCGCCTTGACGGCGATGGTTTCAAACAACCCATCGCCATAAGCCAGGCCGCGGTCCTTGAGCGATAAAGCGTCAGCCGGCTGACCGTCGACCCAGCTGTGCATCACTCAGCGAACCGGCGGAACACCAGGGAGCCGTTGGTACCGCCAAAACCAAAGGAGTTGGACAGCACCACATCGATGTCCATGCTGCGCGCGGTGTGCGGCACAAAATCGAGGTCGCAGCCTTCGTCCGGCTCATCGAGGTTAATGGTCGGAGGCGCCACCTGGCTGTTGATCGCCAGCACGCTGAAGATCGCTTCAATCGCCCCGGCAGCACCCAGCAGGTGACCGGTCATGGACTTGGTGGAGCTGACCGCCAGCTTGTAGGCGTGATCGCCAAACACGCTCTTGATCGCTTCGGCTTCCGCCAGGTCGCCAGCCGGCGTCGAGGTGCCGTGGGCGTTGATGTACTGCACCTGGTCGACATTGAGCTTGGCGTCGCGCAGGGCATTGGCGATGCAGCGAGCAGCACCGGCGCCATCGGCGGGCGGCGACGTCATGTGGTAGGCATCGCCACTCATGCCAAAACCGATCAGCTCGGCATAGATGGTCGCGCCACGGGCCTTGGCGTGCTCCAGCTCTTCGAGAACCAGGGCACCGGCACCGTCAGACAGGACGAAGCCGTCACGGCCCTTGTCCCAAGGTCGGCTGGCGCGGGTCGGCTCGTCGTTGCGAGTCGACAGTGCACGGGACGCACCGAAGCCGCCCATGCCCAGACCGCAGGCCGCCATTTCGGCGCCGCCGGCGATCATCACATCCGCCTCGCCAAAGGCGATATTGCGCGCCGCCATGCCGATGCAGTGGGTACCGGTGGTGCACGCCGTGGAAATGGCGTAGTTCGGTCCCTGGGCACCCAGATGGATGGACAGGAAGCCGGAAATCATATTAATGATCGAGCCAGGCACGAAGAACGGAGAGATCCGTCGTGGGCCGGAATCATGCAGGGTGCGGCTGGTTTCTTCGATATTGGTCAGACCGCCAATACCCGAACCCATGGCCACGCCAATGCGCTCACGGTTGGCATCGGTGACTTCCAGGCCGGCATTACGCACTGCCTGAAAACCGGCCGCCAAGCCGTATTGAATGAACAGGTCGAGTTTGCGGGCCTCTTTGGCCGACAGGTACTCCTCGACATTGAAGCCCTTTACCGAGCCGCCAAAACGGGTGGAATAGGCAGAAAGGTCGGTGTGCTCAATCAGACCAATGCCACTATGGCCAGCCAGAATGCCCTGCCAGCTACTCGGGACATCCGTACCCAGTGGCGACAACATACCCATACCGGTGACTACGACGCGTCTACGCGACACAGCACTCTCCTTTTTCTAATGACGACACTTTGCATCAGGCCTAAAGAAAAAACCGCACGCCGTAACGGCAGTGCGGTTTTTCCATAACAGCAAACGGCGACTACAAACGCTTAAGCCTGGTGGCTGGTAACGTAGTCGATAGCTGCTTGAACGGTAGTGATTTTTTCAGCTTCTTCGTCAGGGATTTCGGTCTCGAATTCCTCTTCCAGAGCCATCACCAGCTCAACGGTGTCAAGGGAGTCAGCACCCAGGTCTTCAACGAAGGAAGCAGTGTTAACAACTTCTTCTTCTTTAACGCCCAGTTGCTCAGCAACGATTTTCTTGACGCGCTCTTCGATGGTGCTCATACCTTGTTTTCACTCCTAATGGACAAATTCAGGCAGCTGGCCAGTGGGTAAGTGTATAGAAAGGCTTTTCAGCTTTTCAACTGAAAGCTTCACTCCTCAAACCCTTTGGCCATCTGCCTATAAATAGATTGCAGCTTTATAACGGATTTTAGACAGCTCGTATGACATTTTTTTGAAGCAATCCGTCACATTTAACTCACATATACATCCCGCCGTTCACCGGGATTGTAGCCCCAGTAACGTAGGCCGCACCGTCCGAAGCCAGAAAAGCGACCACTTGCGCGATCTCTTGAGCCTGACCCAGACGACCCAGCGGAATTTGTGTCAGCAGGGCATCACGCTGCGCCTCAGGCAGTTCACGGGTCATATCGGTATCGATAAAACCAGGAGTGACCGAGTTGACAGTGATCGACCGCGAGCCGACTTCACGCGCCAGGGCACGGCTGAAACCTTCCAGACCAGCCTTGGCGGCGGCGTAGTTTACTTGGCCTGCGTTGCCCATGGCACCCACTACCGAGCCAATACTGATAATTCGACCCCAACGCGCCTTGGTCATGCCGCGCAAAACGCCCTTGGACAGGCGATACAGACTGTTCAAGTTGGTATCGACCACGTCGTACCACTCGTCGTCTTTCATGCGCATCATCAGGTTGTCGCGGGTGATGCCGGCGTTGTTCACCAGGATCGCCGGCGCGCCGAACTGCTCCTGGATGCTGGCCAGCACGGCAGCAACGGACTCATCACTGGTGACGTTGAGCTCAAGACCAGTGCCTTGGATGCCGTTTTCCTTCAGGGTTGCGGCAATACGCTCAGCGCCCGACGCGGACGTCGCGGTGCCCACGACAATGGCGCCCAAACGCCCCAGCTCCAGGGCGATAGCCTGGCCAATACCACGGCTGGCGCCGGTCACCAGTGCAACTTTACCTTGCAGACTCATGCAGGCTTCTCCTAATTCAGGCCAGCGCCGCACGGGCGGCAGCGAAGGCATCTGGGGTATTCAGGTTAGAGGTCGATACGCCTTCGGCGCAGCGCTTGTTGAGGCCAGCCAGGACCTTGCCAGGACCGCATTCCACCAGCTGTACAGCACCGTTGGCCGCCAGGGTCTGAACCGATTCCACCCAACGTACCGGCTTGTAGAGTTGCTCCAGCAGGTCGCGCTTGAGGGTCTCGAGGTCAGGCGCCACGGCAGCACTGACGTTCTGCACCAGCGGGATCTGCGGCGCTTGCCAGTTGATCGCGGCGATCGATTCAGCGAAGCGCTCGGCAGCCGGGCGCATCAGCTCGCAGTGGGAGGGCACGCTGACCGGCAGCGGCATGGCGCGCTTGGCGCCACGGGCCTTGCAGCCTTCGATGGCGCGCTCGACGGCCGCCTTGGCACCGGCGATCACCACCTGGCCTGGGGAGTTGAAATTGACCGCGCTGACCACATCGCCTTGCGCCGCTTCAGCGCAGGCCGCCAATACATCAGCGTCTTCCAGGCCGAGAATCGCCGCCATGCCGCCCTGCCCCGCAGGCACGGCTTCTTGCATCAACTGGCCACGACGCTCGACCAGCTTCACGGCTTCAGCCAGTGTCAGGCTGCCAGCAGCGACCAGGGCGCTGTACTCGCCCAGGCTGTGACCGGCCACAAAGGCCGGACGCGCGCCGCCTTCCGCCAACCACAGACGCCACAGGGCGATGGAGGCGGTGAGGATGGCCGGCTGGGTCTTGTCGGTTTGATTGAGCAGCTCTTCAGGACCTTGCTGGGTCAGCGCCCAGAGGTCGTAGCCCAGAGCATCGGAGGCTTCTTTGAAGGTGTCGAGGATCAACGGGTACTGCGCGCCCAACTCGGCCAACATGCCGAGGGACTGCGAGCCCTGTCCTGGAAAGACGAATGCGAGGGATGCAGACATGTAACAAGCCCCTAATGATCTTGTCGTCGGAGAATTGACGTCCCACAGAAGTGGACGCAAGAAACTGACAGTTGGATGGCCAATTGAACTGAGCGGTCACATTTAAGCACTCCCAAGGGAAAACGCCTAAAGCAACAAGTCTTCGAGACGACCGTGCAGGCGCTCGGGGAGGTTTTCCTGGATCTCGATCAACGCACGCTGAATCGCGCTCTGAAAGCCCTCCACCCCCGCCGAACCGTGACTTTTCACCACAATGCCCTGCAACCCGAGAAAGCTCGCGCCGTTGTGCCGCGCCGGCGCTAGGTCTGCCTGCAAGCGCCGCATCAACGGCAACGCCAGGGCACCCACCATGCGCGACAAGGCATTCTGCTTGAACAGCGCCTCGATCCGCGCAGCAATCATGGTGGCCAGCCCCTCGCTGGATTTGAGCAGGATATTGCCGACAAAGCCGTCACACACCACCACATCCGCCTCGCCGCGATACAGACCATCCCCTTCGACAAAACCGATGTAGTTCAGGCCCCGGGCGCTTTGCAGCAAAGTGGCCGCCAGCTTGACCTGCTGATTGCCCTTGATGTCTTCGGTGCCGATATTCAGCAGCGCCACCCGCGGCCGCACCACCCCCAGGGTTTCGGCGGCCACCGAGCCCATCACCGCAAACTGGAACAGGTGTTCGGCACTGCAATCGACGTTCGCCCCCAGATCCAGCAGTTGGCAATAGCCGCGCTGGGTGGGAATGGCCGCCACCATGGCCGGGCGATCGATCCCCGGAAGGGTCTTGAGCACGTAGCGCGACAGCGCCATCAACGCACCGGTGTTGCCGGCACTGACACAGGCCTGGACCTTGCCCTCGCGCAACAGCTCGAGGCCCACGCGCATCGACGAGTCAGGCTTGCCACGCAGGGCCTGGGAAGGCTTCTCGTCCATGGTGATCACTTGTGTCGCAGGAGTAATAGTCAGGCGCGAACGATCCACAGCCGAATGGCCGGAAAGCAGATCTTCTAAAAGGGAGGGTTGACCGACGAGGGTCAGGTGCAGCGAGGGCGTTGCAGACAGGCAAGCGAGGCTGGCCTGAACAATGCTGCGGGGACCGAAGTCCCCGCCCATTGCGTCAATCGCGATGACTTGAGCGGACAAGTGATTACTCGTCAGCGCCCTTGTCGATCACTTTACGGCCACGGTATACGCCTTCTGGCGATACGTGGTGACGCAGGTGAACTTCACCGGTGGTCTTTTCTACGGACAGGGTGCTAGCCTCGAGAGCGTCGTGGGAACGACGCATGTCACGGGCGGAGCGGGATTTTTTGTTCTGCTGAACAGCCATAATTGATTAACTCCTAAACGTTTGGGTCACGCTTTAACTGCGCCAATACACTGAACGGGTTGGACCGCGTTACCTCGTCCTCGCTCGGTTCGGGCTCGTCATCGAGGCCCGCCGGCTGCTGGCATTCTTCCGGATGATGAGCAGGCACAATGGGCAAGGCGAGCAAAAGCTCCTCCTCGATCAGTGCATGCAGATCCAAAGGATCTTCGCCCAGTTCCAGCACGTCATAACCTTTCGGCAACGACTGGGTATTCGCACCCTCCTTCACCACAGCATAACTGCACTCGCTGTGGATCGGCAGGGTGACCAGCTCAAGACAACGCTGGCAAACCATTTTGACTTCGGTGTCGATAAAACTGTGGATTACCACAGCTTTACGTTCATCTCGCTCAAAAACGAATTTAGCCTGCACCGTACCGACATCGTCGGAAAGCGGGTCGCAGAGTCTCTCCAAATCGGCCAGCAGCAGCTCACCTTTGAGGGTGGTGCCACGGTCAGCCAATTTGCGCGGGTCAACGTGAGGTGGAATCGGGTCATTCAACATAGGCGCAGCATTATAGGGATGCACCCAGCCATGTCAAAGGAAATTCAGCCCTGTCCGTCACTTGCAAGCCCCGCTAGAATTTGCGACCGCCCCAGGAGACGCTCATGCTGCCTTTATTACTCGCCTCAAGCTCGGTCTATCGCCGCGAATTGCTGACCCGCCTGCAACTCCCATTCAGCTGCAGCTCGCCAGACATCGACGAAAGCCACCAGCCCGGCGAGCCGGCAATTGAACTGGTCAAACGCCTGGCCCGGGAAAAAGCCCAGGCCCTGGCCACCGCCTACCCGAACCACCTGATTATTGGTTCCGACCAGGTCGCGGTGCTCGATGGGCGCATCATCGGCAAGCCCCACACCTTCGAAAACGCCCGGGAACAACTACTGGCCGCCAGCGGTGCCAGCGTGAGCTTTCTCACCGGCCTGGCCCTACTCAACAGCCAGACCGGGGAATGCCAGGTCGACTGCATCCCCTTCACCGTGCACATGCGCCACCTGGACGCCCCACGCATCGAACGCTACCTGCGCACAGAACAGCCTTACGACTGCGCCGGCAGCTTCAAAGCCGAAGGCCTGGGCGTGAGCCTGTTTCAAAGCACAGAAGGCCCGGACGCCACCAGCCTGATCGGCCTGCCGCTGATCCGCCTGGTGGACATGCTACAGGCCGAAGGGGTGCAGATCCCCTGATTCATAGGGCATGAACATCGCCCATGAAAAAGCCGGCACTCAGGCCGGCTTTTTTTGGGGAGTACGCAGTTAACGCAGGGTAGGCCCCTGAAACCCCATCCACATCGCCAACTGCTCAGCCACACTGGCGCCAAGCTTCTTCGAGAAGCGATCGAAAGGCGACTCCTGGACCGTGAAGTCCACCAGCTCTTTTTCCCCGACCACATCCCGCGCGATCGAACTGGCACTGCCCAGGCCATCGATCAAGCCCAGTTGCAGCGCCTGCTCACCCGACCAGACCAAACCGGAAAACAGCTCCGGATGATCCTTGTCTTTGAGCCGATCACCACGCCCCTGCTTGACGCTGGCGATGAACTGCCGATGAGTGGTATCCAGCACGCCTTGCCAGAACTGGGTTTCTTCCGCCTTTTGCGGCTGGAACGGATCAAGGAAAGACTTGTGCTCACCCGAGGTGTAAGTACGCCGCTCCACGCCCAGCTTCTCCATGGTACCGACAAAGCCGTAGCCGGCCGCTGTCACACCAATGGAACCCACCAGACTCGCCTTATCGGCGTAGATCTCGTCAGCCGCACTGGCAATGTAATAAGCACCGGAGGCGCCGAGATCGGAAATTACTGCATAGACCTTGGTGTCTTTGTGCAGCGCGCGCAGGCGCCGAATTTCGTCATAAACGTAACCGGACTGCACCGGACTGCCGCCTGGACTGTTGATCCGCAACACCACTGCCTTGACCTTAGGGTCCTCAAACGCAGTACGCAGGCTGCCGACAATATTGTCCGCGCTGGCTGACTCCTTATCGGCGATCACCCCTGTAACCTCGATCAGAGCCGTGTAGCTGGCGCCGCGCCCCGCACTTTTTTCCATGTCCATCAGCGGGGTGAACAACAACAGGGCGCCAAACAGATAAACAAAGGTCAGCAACTTGAAAAAGATCCCCCAACGCCGCGAGCGACGCTGCTCTTGAACCCCCGCCAGCAAGGTTTTTTCCAACAGCTTCCAGCTCTTGTCATCGCCACCTTCGGCGCTGGCCTTGCTTGGTGCTTTCCACTCATCAGTCATGCCATCTTCCCCGGCTAAAACTTACTGGGCACCCTGGCTGAGCCAGGCATGCAACTCAGGAAACCTATCGATCGACAGGCGTGGCTCAAACGCCTGCAACGCTTCAATGGATTGCGCGCCGTAGCTGACCGCCACCGAACCCATCCCGGCGTTACGCGCCATCTGCAGATCGAAGGACGAATCCCCCACCATCAGCGCCCGCTCAGGCCGCACACCGCAATGCGCAAGAATCTGCTCAAGCATCAACGGGTGAGGCTTGCTCGCGGTTTCATCCGCCGCTCGGGTGATATCGAAATATGCTTCCCAGCCGTGAGACTTCAACACTCGATCCAGCCCGCGCCGAGCCTTGCCGGTCGCCACAGCCAGTCGATACCCCTCCTGCCGAAACGCCTCCAGGGACTGCACAACGCCCTCGAACAACGGCGAAGGCTCAGTCTCCAGGGCGATATAGCAATCGGCGTAATGCTGGCGGAAGGCGATCAACTGGGCATCGTCGATGTCCGGATACAGGGTCTGGATCGCCTCCGGCAAACCCAACCCGATAATGCCCTTCACGGCAACATCATCGCGTCGCGGGAATCCCGACTGATCACTGGCCACGTGCATCGCCTGGACGATCCGACCAATGGAATCAGCCAGAGTGCCGTCCCAGTCAAAGATCAGCAGTTGGTAATCAGGGTGCACTCAAGCGCTCCACGGTCTTGGCCCACATCTCATCCACAGGCGCTTGCAGCTTCAGCTCGCCACCATCCGGCAGCGGCACAGTCAGCATGTAGGCATGGAGAAACAGGCGCTTGCCGCCCAGGTCGCGAATTTCCTTGGTGAAATCGTCATCACCATACTTGCTGTCACCGGCAATGCAGTGACCGGCATGCAGGGTGTGCACGCGAATCTGGTGAGTCCGCCCCGTCACCGGCTTGGCCTCGACCATGGTGGCGAAATCGCCGAAGCGGCGCAGTACCTTGAACAGGGTCAAGGCCTCCTTACCCTCTTCATTGACCTCGACCATGCGCTCGCCGGAGCGCAGGTTGCTCTTGAGCAACGGCGCCCTCACCTGCTTGATGGCGGTCGCCCAGTTGCCACGCACCAGCGCCATATAGCGCTTGTCCACGCCGTCACCACGCAGGGCTGCGTGCAAATGGCGCAACATGCTGCGCTTCTTGGCAATCATCAGCAGGCCGGACGTATCGCGATCGAGGCGATGCACCAACTCCAATTCCTTGGCATCCGGGCGCAACTGACGAAAGGCTTCGATCACACCGAAGTTCAAGCCGCTGCCGCCATGCACGGCAATGCCGGCCGGCTTGTTGATCACAATCAGGGCTTTATCTTCGAAGACGATCGAGGCTTCCAGGCGCTGCAGCAGCCCTTGGGCCAAAGGCACAGGCTCGTCGCGCTCAGGCACGCGCACCGGCGGCACGCGCACAATGTCGCCCGCCTGCAGCTTGTACTCAGGCTTGATCCGACCTTTGTTCACCCGCACTTCGCCTTTGCGCAAAATGCGATAAATCAAAGTCTTGGGCACGCCCTTGAGCCGAGCGAGAAGGAAATTATCAATACGTTGGCCGGCATATTCCGGCGAGACCTCAAGCAGTTGGACGCCTGGGGTCGAGGGGGCAGTAGTCGTCATGGCGCGAATGATAACAATTTTTTATGGATTTGAAGCACTTAATGATTGCTGCTATAGTCGCGAACGCCGCCAAAAGCGGCTGGCCAGCGGATCAGCGGCAAATTGCCGGCCCTGACCAACGCAATTCATAAGGACGCGAGGCCGTCCTACGCAACTTTTGCTACCTAACGGAAGAGTTCGGCGTTGTAACAAGCGCAGGTGACATAAGGCCTGAAACCCGTAATAAGCAGAGTTATCACTCGCCTCTTACGCAGCGATTAACGGCCAGTTCACAAAGTGCAGTCAGCGACAAACGACCCCGAGCGAAGGTTACGGAAACAACGCCTTTAGCCATGATGCGTGACCTCCCCTTTCGGAGCTCACGGTAAATGCCAACCCGCTGCGGATTCTGCGCGCGGCAGCACCCGAATTATCAGGGATACGTGTAGGGTGGAGATGCACAACCGTCGGACTGTGTAGCATTAGGCTTTATCAAGACGCTTCATCTCGTCCACAGTCGCCGGTCGATTCCTCCTCCTGACAGACTTTTGCTTAAGCGGTGACCTTTATGTCACCACAGCAAGCAGGACGCGTGAGTCGCGACTTCGTACCCATTTTTGGTCGAACCTCGCTAGACACTCGAGTGGTCAACCACTCCTGACGCACCTGACACCGACCGTGAGAAGTCGTGTGTGCCGAACGCCGTTTCCGGCAGCCCGGAAACCGACGGTACTACATGAAAAGAATGCTGATTAACGCAACTCAACCCGAAGAGTTGCGTGTTGCACTGGTAGACGGCCAGCGCCTCTACGACCTGGACATTGAGTCCGGTGCACGCGAGCAGAAGAAGGCCAACATCTATAAAGGCCGAATCACTCGTATCGAACCAAGCCTTGAGGCTGCCTTTGTCGATTTCGGCTCTGAGCGCCACGGCTTCCTGCCCCTCAAAGAAATCTCCCGCGAATACTTCAAGAAAGCCCCCGAAGGCCGCGTGAACATCAAGGACGTCCTGAGCGAAGGCCAGGAAGTCATCGTCCAGGTCGAGAAAGAAGAACGCGGCAACAAGGGCGCAGCCCTGACCACGTTCATCAGCCTGGCCGGTCGTTACCTGGTGCTGATGCCGAACAACCCGCGTGCCGGCGGCATCTCCCGTCGCATCGAAGGTGAAGAGCGCAACGAACTGCGTGAAGCACTGAACGGCCTGGTTGCACCTGCCGACATGGGCCTGATCGTGCGCACTGCCGGCCTGGGCCGCAGCAGCGAAGAAATGCAGTGGGACCTCGATTACCTGCTGCAACTCTGGACCGCCATCAAAGAAGCTTCGCTGGATCGCTCCGCGCCATTCCTGATCTACCAGGAAAGCAACGTGATCATCCGCGCGATCCGCGATTACCTGCGCCAGGACATCGGCGAAGTGTTGATCGACAGCGTTGAAGCCCAGGACGAAGCCCTGACCTTCATCCGCCAGGTGATGCCGCAGTACGCCAGCAAGATCAAGCTGTACGAAGACAGCGTTCCGCTGTTCAACCGTTTCCAGATCGAAAGCCAGATCGAGACCGCCTTCCAGCGCGTGGTCGAACTGCCTTCCGGCGGCTCCATCGTCATCGATCCGACCGAAGCCCTGGTGTCCATCGACATCAACTCGGCGCGCGCCACCAAAGGCAGCGACATCGAAGAAACCGCCCTGCAGACCAACCTTGAAGCCGCCGAAGAAATCGCCCGTCAGTTGCGCCTGCGCGACATCGGCGGCCTGATCGTCATCGACTTCATCGACATGACCCCTGCCAAGAACCAGCGCGCCGTGGAAGAGAAAGTCCGCGAATGCCTGGAAGCCGACCGTGCTCGCGTGCAAGTCGGTCGCATCTCGCGCTTCGGCCTGCTGGAAATGTCCCGTCAGCGCCTGCGTCCATCCCTGGGCGAAAGCAGCGGCATCGTCTGCCCGCGTTGCAACGGCACCGGCATCATCCGTGACGTTGAATCGCTGTCCCTGGCGATCCTGCGCCTGATCGAAGAAGAAGCCCTGAAAGACCGCACTGCCGAAGTTCGTGCCCAAGTGCCGATCCCGGTTGCCGCCTTCCTGCTCAACGAAAAACGCAACTCGATCACCAAGATCGAACTGCGCACCCGTGCACGCATCGTCATTCTGCCGAACGATCACCTCGAAACCCCGCATTTCGAAGTTCAGCGCCTGCGCGATGACAGCCCGGAAGCCAACACCAACCAGTCCAGCTACGAAATCGCTGCAGCAGCCGCTGAAGTCGAAGACGTGCAACCGGCTGCCGCCACCCGCACCCTGGTTCGCCAGGAAGCCGCGGTGAAGACCGCACCTGCCCGCGCCAACGCTCCGGTCCCTACCGAAGTCGTCGCACCAGTCGCCGCTCCTGCGCCCGTCGTTGCAGAACCAAGCCTGTTCAAAGGCCTGGTGAAATCCCTGGTGAGCCTGTTCGCCACCAAGGAAGAGCCAGCGGCTCCGGTCGTGGTCGAGAAGCCTGTTACCGAACGCCCAGCGCGCAGCAACGAAGAGCGTCGCAACGGTCGCCAGCAGAGCCGCAACCGTAACGGTCGCCGCGATGAAGAGCGCAAGCCTCGTGAAGAACGTGCTCCGCGTGAAGAGCGTGCACCACGCGAAGAACGCGCCCCACGGGAAGAGCGTCAGCCTCGTGAAGTGCGTGAAGCCCGTGAAGAAGTCCAAGGTGTTGCTCGTGAAGAGCGCGCACCCCGCGCACCTCGTGAAGAACGCCAGCCTCGCGCCCCGCGGGAAGATCGCAAGCCACGTGGCGAGCGTGAAGAGCGGGTTCGTGAACTGCGCGAACCCCTGGATGCCGCCCCGGCCGTTGCAGCAGCTGCAGTGGGTGTCACCGCCGAGGAGCGTCCAGCACGCCAGCCGCGCGAAGAGCGTCAACCGCGTCCGCCACGTGAAGAGCGTCAACCACGTGCCGAACAGGCTGCGGCCACCAGCGAAGAAGAACTGCTGAGCAACGAAGAGCAACTGCAGGAAGATGGCCAGGACAACGCCGAAGGCGATCGTCCACGTCGTCGCTCCCGTGGCCAGCGTCGTCGCAGCAACCGTCGCGAGCGTCAACGTGACGCCAACGGCAACGTGATCGAAGGCTCGGAAGAGAATGGCGAAGAGCCAAGCAACGCCGACCTGGCTGCCGGCCTGGCCGTCACCGAAGCCGTTGCCAGCAGCGTGATCAGCGCTCCAGCCGAAGCTGAAGCCCAGCAACAGGCTGAGCGCGCTACCGCCGCAGTGGCCGAACAAGCCCCTGAAGCACCGGTGGTTGAAGCGACGACCCCAGTTGAAGCCCCGGTTGTTCCAGCCGTCGAGGTTGCAGCGGTTCAAGAGCAACAGCCTCAGGTTGAAGTGGCTGCAGAACCTGCCGTGGTCGCCGAGCCTGAGCCGGTCATCGTTGCCGAGCCAGTGGTTGAAGCACCGGTTGTGGAGAAAGCTCCCGAGCCCGCCGAGGAAGCACCTAGCGCCTTCGAACGCGTAGCCGAAGCCATTGTCGTTGAAGCCCCTGTTGCCGAAGCAGCGCCTGCTGCTGAAGCCGTGGCTATCGTCGAACCAGTGGTGATCGCCGAGCCTGCTCCGGTTGCAGCACCTGCCGTGGTCGAAGAAGCACCCGCTCCGGTTGTGGAGGCCGCACCGGCCATTGCCCTGACCAGCAACGGCCGCGCGCCGAACGACCCACGCGAAGTGCGTCGCCGCAAGCGTGAAGAAGAGCGCCTGCAGAAGGAAGCCGAATTGGCCGCCGCTGCTGCTCCGGTTGAAGCACCCGTAGTCGCCGAGCCCGCTCCGGCAGTTGAAGTCGCTGAGGCCGCTCCGGCTCCAGAAGCTCAACCCGTTGCCGAGCAGACCGCTCTGCCCCTCGAAGAAGCCCCGCGCATCGTTGAGGAACAGGTTGAACAGCCGGCCAAAGCCCAGGAAGAACACGAGCCTAAACCCCTCGTCTGATTCCAACGGCTACTAAAAAGCCCCGCCTGAGCGATCAGGCGGGGCTTTTTTATGCCCAACATTCGAACAACATGGTCGACACAGGCTAGCCTGCTAGCTGTGTTTGAAATCCAGTCGTTCCGGCACGTCCACATCCCACAACACACCGGGATCATCCACCCACACCTCCCGCACCGGTGCCTCGGCAAACAAAGGCTTTGCCCCGCGATCACCGCTCAGCGCCATCAAGGCAGGCCCGAAGGAACTGCCAAACCCCACGGGATGACCGAACTGCCCTCTATGCACCGGAACGCTGATGCCATCCGCTGCCAACTCATTAACGACCTGCTCAATACTCGACGGCAAGATAAACGGCATATCCCCCAGCAGCACCAGCCAGCCATGGGCGTCAGCACAGGCAGTGACTGCAGCGGCAATGCTGTCGCCCATGCCCGCCGACTGCAGCAGCAACACCTCACAGCCATAAACCCCAGCCAGCCGAATGAGCTCGGTCCGGTCCGGCGTCGTCACAACCCAACGCGGCTGAATACTGGCCGGCAAGCTCACTAGCACCTGCTCAATCACCTTACGCGTCACGCCATCACGCCCCACGCAAGGCGCCAATAGCTTGTCCTGATCGGCCACTGCGCGAAAACGACTGCCCTGCCCTGCCGCCAGGACAATCGCCGTGACCGGCATTACGCCTCCTCCGACAATGGCTTCTTCTGCACCGCCGCCACGCCGTTCTTGATGGCGACGATTTCCGCCATCAACGACAAGGCAATCTCCGCCGGGGTATGGCTGCCAATATGCAAGCCAATAGGCCCGTGCAAACGCCCGATGGCCTCGGCGGGCAGGCCCAGGGCCGCGAGGTTCTCACGACGCTTCTGGCTATTCACCCGCGAGCCTAGGGCGCCGACGTAAAAGGCCCTGGAGGTCAGCGCCGTGAGCAACGCCATGTCATCCAGACGCGGATCGTGGGTCAGAGCGATGATTGCCGTGCGCTCATCGGTTTGAATAGCCAGCACCGCTTCATCGGGCATGCCGGCACAAAACGACCCTGCTGCTCTTCCCAGCCATAGACGAACTCCTCGCGGGGGTCGCAGATCAGCACCTCGAAATCCAGCATCCGCGCCATTTGCGCCACATAACGCGACAACTGGCCGGCACCGATCAGCAGCAGGCGCCAGCGCGGGCCATAAATGGCCCGCAAGTGCTCGCCATCAAAACTCAGCGCATCCCCCTTGCCGGCGCCGCTCAAGGTGACCGCGCCGGTGGCCAGAACCAGCTCCCGGGCAACGAGCTCATGGGCTTCACAGCGAGCCAGCAACTCCGCGACCCAGGCCGGGTCACCCACCCGCTCCTCGGTGAGGCGCAGTGTCCCGCCACAAGGCAGGCCAAACCGCGCCGCCTCATCACGGGTCACGCCATAGGTCAGCAATTGCACGGGCGGCCCCGTCTCAGCCAGTCGACCGTCGTGCAAGCGGGTGATCAAATCGTCCTCGATGCAACCGCCGGACACCGAACCCATCACCACCCCATCGCCGCGCAAGGCCAGCATGGCCCCCGGTGGACGCGGTGCACTGCCCCAGGTCTGGACCACGCTGTAAAGCAGCACCGGCCATCCTGCGCGGCGCCACTCCAGCACGCTGCGCAGGACATTCAAGTCGACGCTGTCCATCAGGCCTTCGCACCCTGCTGCCAGCCCTGCAACTGGTAGCGCACCGGAAGATTGCGGATGCGCTTGCCGGTGGCGGCGAAGATCGCGTTGCACAGGGCCGGCGCAATCGGTGGCACGCCCGGTTCGCCGACGCCGCCCAGGGGCACCTCGCCCGGCGGCGTCACCAGGTGCACGGCAACCTGCTTGGGCGCCAGGGACATGCGCGCCACTTCATACATATGGAAGTTGTCCTGCTGGACCTTGCCGTCCTTGAAGCTGATTTCCCCCAGCACCGCATTCCCCAACCCCATGACGCACGCCCCTTCAAACTGCGAACGGATGCGCTCGGGATTGATCTGCGGCCCGCAGTCCACGGCGATATCGGCCTTGTGCACAATCAGCGTGCCGTCGTCCTTGACCTCCACCTCGATCACCGCCGCCACGTAGGTCACAAAGCTGTAGTGCACTGCCAACCCCAGGCCCCGACCTTTGGCGAGCGTGCGTCCCCAGCCTGCCGCCTTGGCCGCGGTTTCCAGCACCGTTCGCAGGCGCGCCGTGTCAATGGGGTAACGCTCCGGGGATTCGCCGTAGTTCCATTCCTCACTGAGGGTCCGCGGGTCGATCTGCCGATCCGGCCCCAACAGCTTGAGCTGATACTTCAGCGGGTCCTGGCCGGCTTTGTGGGCCAGTTCATCGACAAAACTCTGGATCGCAAAACCGTGGGGTATGTTCGACACCGAGCGGTACCAGCCGACCCGGGTGTGCACCGTGGCTTCAGGGTTTTCCAGTCGCACATTGGGAATCGCATAGGGCATGTTGGTGAACCCCATGCCCAACTCGAATGCCGCTTCGTGGTTCATGCCCGGGGCGAACAGCGCAGTGATGCTCGGCGCCACGGTTCGGTGCAGCCAGCCTGAAGGCATGCCGTCCTGATTGAGGCCGGCCTTGAGGTACTCCGCCGACACGGTGTGAAAATACGAGTTGTGGATATCGTCTTCCCGGGTCCATTGCACCCGCACCGCCTTGCCTGGGAACTCCTTGGCCAGGATCGCCGCTTCCAAAACGAAGTCCGGCTTGGATTTGCGCCCAAAGCCGCCGCCCAGCAGGGTGACATTGACCGTGACCTTGTCGAAGCCGATCCCCAGACGCTCGGCGATCCGCTCACGGGTCACCTGGGGCGCCTGGCTCGGTGCCCAGGCCTCGCACTGGCCCTCATGAAAACGCGCCACGGCCACCATCGGCTCCATGGGCGACTGCGCCAGGTGTGGCAGGTAATAGGAGGCTTCCAGGCTGCTGTCGGCCGTGCTCAAGGCCTCGTCGATACTGCCGGTATTGCGCACCACCTTGCCTGGCTTGCGGGCCGCGGCCTCCAGCTCCTCGCGGTAGGCGATGGAGTTGTAGGAAGCGTTAGCGCCATCTTCCCACTCGATCTTCAGCGCCTCGCGCCCCTTGATCGCCGCCCAAGTGTTGCTGGCAACCACCGCCACGCCCCCCAGGGGCTGGAACTCCGAGGGCACCGGACGGCTTTCGATCGCCAGCACCTTGATCACCCCAGGGACTTTCAATGCCGCGCTGCCATCGAAGGACTTGACCGTACCGCCGTAGACTCGTGGCCGGGCCACGGCGGCGAACAACATGCCGTCAAAATGCACATCGGCGCCGTACACTGCGGCGCCCTTGACGATGTCTTCACCGTCGATGGCGCGCACTGCCTCCTTACCGATGTAGCGGAACTCGGCTGGCGCCTTCAGGCGCAGGCTGTCACGGGCTGGCACGGCCAGGGCGCCGGCAGCCAGGGCCAGGGCGCCGTAACCCAATTCGCGACCGCTGGGCTGGTGCAACACTTTGTGCAACTGCGCCCGGCACTCAGCCACCGGCACCTTCCACTGGTCGGCAGCGGCCTGCTCCAGCATGCTCCGCGCCGCAGCGCCACAGCGGCGCATCGGCTCGAACCAATGGCGCATGCTGCGCGAACCGTCGGTGTCCTGGTTACCGAAGCGCACTTCATCGCCCGGCGCCTGCTTGACCTTCACCAGCGCCCAGTCGGCTTCCAGCTCATCGGCCACCACCATGCTCAGGCTGGTGCGCACGCCCTGGCCCATTTCCGACCGATTGCAAATCACCGTCACGCTGCCATCGACGGCAATGCTGACGTAGACCTTGGGGTCATCGATCCAACCGTGGGGCATGCCTTCGGCACCAAACTTTTTCTCTTCGGCAAAAGCTTCCTGCCATCCCCAGCTGGCCGCCAGCACCAAGGCCCCGGTGGCCCCGACGCCCTTGAGAAAGCCACGGCGACTGAGGTTGCTCAGGGCAAAATCGTTGGCTGTGCGGTTCATGCCTTGGCCTCCTGCAGATGGGTGGCGGCCTGGCGAATCGCCGTCTTGATACGGTTGTAAGTGCCACAGCGGCAGATGTTGCCGACCATCGCCTCTTCAATCTGTTCGTCGCTGGGGTTGGGATGAACCTTGAGCAAGGCCGTGGCGGACATGATCTGCCCGCCCTGGCAATAACCGCACTGGGCCACCGCCGTATCCAGCCAAGCCTGCTGGACCACCTGGCCCACCGAATCGGTGTGCAGGTTGTCGATGGTGCTGACGTTCTGCCCGATCACCGAGCCGATCGGGGTGATGCAGCTGCGCGCCGGGGCGCCGTCGATATGGATGGTGCAGGCACCGCACAGGCCCATGCCGCAGCCGAACTTGGTGCCGTTGTAGCCCGCCACGTCGCGAATGGCCCACAGCAGGGGCATGTCCTCGGTGACATCCAGTTGATGATCTTGGCCATTGAGTTTCAGGGTAATCATGGGCACGCCCGCATAGGTCTTGGGTTATGGGGTCGAGCAATCTGCGGCGCAATGCGACGGTTTGGAGCAGATCGACTCAGGCTAATGGGCTCTCTTGTGAAGCTGGGCTTCACCGGGCCTTTGTGGGGGTAAATACTTGCATTGTTAGCTAGCTAAGTTAAGCGCCGATGAACAAAAAAGCCTTGCAAGGCATGACCCCTGCAAGGCTTTGGCGTGAGGCTTTGAGCTTAGCTCAAGAAGTGCCGATCAATAACGATTGGGTTCCATCTCCAGTTGCACATTGAAGCGCTCGGCGATGTCCTGCTGAATCCGTTGCGCCAGGTGCAGCAACTGCAGGCCTGTGGCCGCGCCATAATTCACCAACACTAGGGATTGCAGGCGATGCACACCGGCGTCGGCCTCGCGAAAGCCCTTCCACCCTGCCTGCTCGATCAACCACCCCGCCGCCAGTTTCACTTGGCCATCGGCCTGTGGATAAGCCACCAGGCCTGGATGGGTCTGTTTGATCTGCGCCGCCAGCGACGCGGGCACCAGCGGGTTCTTGAAGAAGCTGCCGGCGTTGCCCAGCACCGCGGGATCGGGGAGTTTTTCACTGCGAATGGCACAAATCGCCCGGCTGACATCGAGCGGTGTCGGTTGCTCGATGCCTTGCTCGGTCAGGCGCTGACGCACCGGACCGTAGTCCAGGTGCAGATGGGCAGCGCGATTGAGGGCGAAACGCACCCGCAGGATCAGCCAGCGCCCGGCTTGCTGCTTGAACAGGCTGTCGCGGTAAGCGAACTCGCAGTCCGCCAGGCTGAACTCCCGCAACTCGCCGGTCTGGCGATCGAGGGCGGTCAGGCCGGCGAACACGTCCTTGATCTCTACGCCGTAAGCGCCGATGTTCTGCATCGGGGCAGCGCCGACCGTACCGGGGATGAGGCTGAGGTTCTCCAGGCCGGAAAGCCCCTGCTCCAGGGTCCATTGGACAAAAGGGTGCCAGGCTTCACCGGCTTGTGCCTCGACCACCACCTGCTCACCGTTGTCGCTGAGCAAGCGAATGCCTCGGGTGGCCATGCGCAAGACCAGGGCCGGAATATCGGCCGTCAGCAGCAGGTTGCTGCCCCCCCCGATCACCAGCAATGGCAACGAGTGCTGGGCCGAATACGCCAGCGCCTCGCGCACATCGTCATCGCTGTGGGCCTCTGCAAACCACTGGGCCTTCACCTCGACGCCAAAGGTATTGAAGGGTTTCAGCGAAACCTGCGACTGCAACTGCAAGGTCATAGCCGCCCCTTCAATTCGATCACCAGCCGGTCGCACGCCTGCTCAAGCAGGTCCAGCACCTGTTCGAAGCCCTGCTCACCGTCGTAATACGGGTCCGGCACTTCCTCCAGAGGTGCATCAAAGCGCCGCAGGAACAAGTCCAGCTCGGCCTTGCCCTGAGCCGGTTGCAACGCTTTAAGGTGGCTCAGGTTGCTGTGGTCCATGGCGAAGATCAGGTCGTATCGGGCGAAGTCGTCGCGGCTGACCTGTTGCGCCCGCTGGGCCGACAAGTCGTAGCCGCGCCGCAGCGCCGCACGCTGGCTGCGGGCATCAGGCGCCTTGCCGATGTGCCAGTCGCCGGTCCCCGCGGAGGCAACCTCGACCTGGTCGCCCAGGCCGGCCTCGTGCAGCTTGTGTCGCAGCACGCCCTCGGCCGAAGGAGAACGGCAGATATTGCCCAGGCAAACGAACAATACGCGCATCAGGCCTCCAGCAGACGACGAACGCGCTCGAGGTCTTCAGCGGTGTCGACACCGGCCGGCGGCGCTTCCAGGGCATCGGCGACGTGGATCCGCACACCGTGCCAGAGCGCGCGCAATTGCTCGAGGGATTCGGTGTTTTCCAACCAGCACGGGCCCCAGCTGACAAAGTCATGCAGGAAGCCGGCGCGGTAGGCATAGATGCCGATATGGCGGCGATAAGGCACGCCGGCCGGCAGTTGCTCACGGCTCTTGGCGAACGCGTCCCGCGCCCAGGGCAAGGTGGCGCGGCTGAAGGTCAGGGCCAGGCCGTTGAGGTCACTGACCACCTTGACCACGTTGGGATTGAACAGGGTGTCCAGATCCTCGATCGGCTCGGCCAGGGTCGCCATCCGTGCCTCGGGGTGGGCCGCCAGGTTGGCAGCCACTTGGTCGATCACCGCCGGCGGGATCAAAGGCTCGTCGCCCTGCACGTTGACCACAATGGCGTCCGCCGCCAAGCCCAGTTGGCTCGCCACTTCCGCCAGGCGATCGGTACCGGAGTTGTGGTCTTCACGGGTCAGCACCACTTCGGCGCCAAAACCCTTGCAGGCCTCGACGATGCGCGCATCATCCGTGGCAACCACCACCCGCTCGGCACTGCTCTTGCTGGCCTGTTCCCAGACCCACTGGATCATCGGCTTGCCGGCGATCTGTTGCAGCGGCTTGCCCGGCAGGCGGGTCGAGGCGAAACGCGACGGGATGACAACGGTAAAGGCGGTGGTCATTTATCCAGGCGCTCATCGGTGCTGAGGGTGCGGGCTTCGGTTTCCAGCATCACGGGAATGCCGTCACGAATCGGATAGGCCAGACCTGCACCCTTGCTGATCAGTTCGGTTTTGTCGGCACTGAGTTTGAGCGGGCCTTTGCAGACCGGGCAGGCGAGGATATCGAGCAACTTGGTGTCCATGAGAACTCCCTGGATAACAGCGTTTTAAGGCAAAAGACGATCAGGCAGCAAGCGCATCAGCTGGGTATCGAACCAGGCCACGAACGCCGGCGAAGGGGCCGCGTCCACCGCCAGGTACCACCAGTCGGCAGCGGCGAAATCACGGCACTTCACCGCATCCTTCTCGGTCATGACCAGAGGCAGGGACGGGCTGAAATTCAAGGCTTGGGCGCTGTATTCGGCGTGATCGGCAAAAGCATGGGGAACAGGCTGCCAGTGTAGCGTTTCAAGGGTGTTGAAGAAACGCTGCGGGTTGCCGATGCCGGCCACGGCATGCAGCGCCTGGCCCGGCGGAAAGTGGGTGATCGCACGGCGCTCGCCACTGCGCAGATTGACCAGCGCAGAAGGCTCCAGACGAAAGGCAAAACCGTCGTCGCGGTCGGCCTCGGCGCCGTTGTAAAGGCAGGCATCCACGCTCTCCAGACGCTCCAACGGCTCACGCAGCGGACCGGCCGGCAGGCAACGGCGGTTGCCCAGGCCACGGGCGGCATCGATCAGCACCAGTTCCAGATCCCGGGCCATGCGGTAATGCTGCATGCCATCGTCGGAAAGAATCAGGTCCAGAGGCTCTGCCGCCAGCAAGGCCTGCACCGCGCGGCTGCGCTCGGGGTCAATCATCAGCGGCACACCGGTGCGCTGCACAATCAGCAACGGTTCATCGCCGGCGATATCGGCACTTTGCTCAGCCTCGACCCGCCAAGGCAATTGCGGCGGCTTGGCGCCATAACCACGGCTTACCACGCCCACCCGCAGGCCGCGGCGCCGGCAGTGTTCGATCATCCACAAAATCAGCGGTGTCTTGCCGGTCCCGCCCACGGTGATGTTGCCCACCACGATCAACGGCACCGGAGGCTGGTAGATCGTGCCCTCGCCGTCCAGGAACCGCTGGCGCTTGCGCACCACCACCCGCCGGTACAACCACTCCAGGGGCCGCAACAGTTGCAGCCCGGGGTGGCCGTTGTACCAGGCGGCGAGCAAACGATCGGAAAGAGCCATCAGGGTGCCGGTGCCGCCTCGACGGTGGTCATGCGCAGATGGCTGAAGCCGAGCTTGCCGGCCGCGTCCATGGCGGTGATCACCGCTTGATGTTGGGTCTTGCCGTCGGCGCTGATGGACAGCGGCATCTGGGTGTCTCCCGCCGATTCCTTCTGCAAGGCCTCGATCAGGCTGGCCAGGTCGCTATTGGGCAAGACCTGGTTGTTCACCGAAAACACCCCGTCGGCGCTGATGGCGATGTCCAGTTGCTTGACCTGCTGGTCTTCGGCCGGCGAGCCGCTGACCGCTTCCGGTAGGTCGACGCGCAACTGGGTTTCACGGGTGAACGTGGTGGTGACGACGAAAAACAGCAGCAGGATAAACACCACGTCGATCAACGACGCAAGGTTGATATCGACGGTTTCCCGAGGTTTGCGGCGGAATTTCACGCTTTGCCCTCAACCAGATCGACGTCACGGTCGCCCTGCACCACTTCCACCAACTTGATGGCTTCCTGCTCCATGCCGACCACCAGCTCATCGACGCGCCGTTGCAGGAAGCGGTGGAAGAACACCGCCGGGATGCCCACCATCAGGCCCGCTGCCGTGGTAATCAGTGCCTTGGAAATACCCCCGGCGAGCACGGCCGCATTGGTGGTCATGCCCGAGCCCATGAACGAGCTGAAGATATCGATCATGCCCAGCACCGTACCCAGCAGCCCCAGCAGAGGCGCCATGGCAGCGATGGTGCCGAGGGCATTGAGGTAGCGTTCCAACTCGTGGATAACCCGGGCCGCGGCTTCTTCAATGCACTCCTTCATGATCTCGCGACCGTGCTTGGAGTTGGCCAGGCCGGCGGCGAGGATCTCGCCCAGGGGGGAATCGGCCCGCAGCTCCTTGAGCTTGTCCTTGTTCAGTTGCTTGTCTTTGATCCAGCGCCAGACCAGGCCCAACAGATGGGGCGGCGTGACACGGCTGGCGCGCAAGGTCCACAGGCGTTCGGCAATGATGCCAAGTGCTGCGATGGAACTCAGAATGATCGGCAACATCATCCAGCCGCCGGATTTGACCAATTCCCACACAGTGACAGTCCCCTCGAAAAAGTGCGCCACTCTAACATAGGGTCCAGGCGCACCGAAGACCGTGATGTCGCATGTTCCCCGCCTTTAATAACTCACGGTTATTTAAGGCATTCGCGGCACGTCGCGCCAGAAACGCCGCTCGGCCCTTAACCGGGTCGCCGTCGTGAATGCCCCCAGCTGCAGGCGCACCGCACCTTGTTCGGCACTGTCATAAATAGCCAGGCCCAGTTGCCGATAGCGCGCCATCACCACGGGATGAGGGTGACCAAAAGCGTTGCCCTGCCCTCGGGAAATCAACACCGCTGTAGGCGAAAGCGCCTTGAGCAGCGCCATGGACGATGAGGTGCCACTGCCGTGATGGGGCGCCTGCAACCACTGAGTCGGCACCGCCAGCGAGCTGGCGAGCAGGGCCCGCTCGGCGCGCACATCAATATCACCGGTCAACAACAAGCGTTCGCCGCGCGCTTCGACCAGCAGCACGCAGGAACGCTGGTTGCCGTCTTCGGCCGCCGCCCATTGCCACTGGGTGAAACGCACGTCGTCCCATTGCCAACTCAAGCCACTTTGGCACGGCCCGGACTGCAGGCTCGACGGCAATGCATCGGCTTCTCCGCTACGCACTTCGACCACCGGCAAGCCCCGCCACACGGCCAGGGCTCCGCCCGCGTGGTCGGCATCGGCGTGGCTGATCAACATCAGGTCCAACCGCTTGATTCCCAGCTTTTGCAAAGCTGGCAGCACCACCCGCTGCCCCAGGTCGAAATCACCGAAACGCGGGCCGGTGTCATACAGCATTGCGTGTTCCCGGGTGCGCAGGACAAAGGCCAGGCCCTGCCCCACATCCAGTTGCCAGACCTCGACCTGCCCCAGGGGCACGGCCTTGTGCGGTGGATACACCGCCAGCAGCAACAAGGGCCACCCCAGCAGGCGCAGCGGTACGCCCTTGGGCAGCAGCAAAAACAACGCCCCCAGGCTGCTGATGCACCAGGCCCAAAGGGGAATGACCGGGGCGACCCAGGCCGGCCAATGCGCCGCCAGCCAGCCGAGAAAGCGAAACAACCCTTCAAGCAATCCGCCCGCCAACCACAGCAGCCCCTCGCCCACATAAGGCACAGGCAACAACAAGGTGCCCAACAACGCGGGCGGCAACACCACCAAGCTGATCCAGGGCACGGCCAGTAGATTGGCCAGGGGGCCACTGAGGCTGATGGGCAAGCCCAGGGCCAGCATGGCCGGGCACAGCCCGATGGCTATCAACCATTGAGCGCGAGTCCAGCTCTGCCACCAACGCCAAGGGCCCAAACGACCACCAAAAGTGAAGATCAGCACCGCCACCGCCGCGAACGACAGCCAGAAGCCGGGCTGCAAGCTGGCCAGCGGCTCGAACAGCAGCACGGCGTTCAAGGCCAGCAGCAGCGGCCACCAGGCCCCCAGATGACGAAACCTCAGGCGCCATAACAGCACCAGGGCGATCATCACGCAGGCCCGCTGCACCGGCACGTCAAAACCCGCCAACAGGCCATAAACCAGGGCTGCCACCCACGCCAGGCCGCAGGCCCAGGGCAGCCAAGGCAAACGCCCCGGCCATAGCCCGTAGCGCGCCAGGCCCGCCACCAGCACATAGACCACCCCCGCCAGCAAGCTGATGTGCTGCCCGGAAATCACCATCAGGTGCACGGTGCCGGTGTCCTGCAGCACTTGCCAGTCGTGGCTCGACACCCCGGAACCGTCCCCCATGACCAAGGCCGCCAGCCCGCCTTCTCGCCCTTGGGCATCGACACTCAACAGACGCTGGCGCAAGCCATCGCGCCAGGACGAGCCTGCCGGACCGAGCAAGCGGCCATCCTTGACCGTTGCGGTCGCGCCAATACGCTGCGCCAACAGCCAGGCTTCGAAGTCAAACGCCTGCAGGTTGAGCAGCCCGGCTGGGCGCCTGAGGGTGACAGCCAGACGCCAGCGCTCGCCGCTATTGACCTTGGGGCCGTCGTGCCAGGACAGGCGCACCAGGCGCGGCAAGCGGCCGCGCCGTGATTGGCCATCGCGCAGTTGGAAACGCACCACCCGCCCCGCCTGCTGCGGCAAGCCCACCACCCGCCCCTCGACCCAGCGCGTCTGCCCATCCAGCTCCCGGGGCAAGCGATCACTCAACGCCGACTGCGCCGAAACACAGGCCCAAGTGAAACCGAAGAGAAAAAATGCCACCGGATATGTACGAAACGGCAACAGCATCAACGCCAGAATCGGCATCAACAGTAATAGCCAGCCCGGCGGCAGCACTGGCAGAGAACGCAGTGCCAGCAGCCCCGCGGCCAGCGCCAGCATCCCTGTGCGCATCAGCTCGTCCTTGAGAGTTACTGCCCTTCTCTTGGCTTAGCCCAGTCCTCGGAGTGCCAGCTTTATCATTTGTCACAAAGTCTGAATTTGTGATCCGTAGAATCCGGTCATACTTGCCGCCTGCACCGACCGAGAAGCCTTATGCCCCGGCGCTTATTCAAACGTTACATGCCAGATCCGACCAGCATCCGGGAACACAAGTCCTTACGCTTTCTCGGCAAATTGCTGCACGATCCCAACCTCTGGCACCTCAACCGCCATTCCGTCGCCCGTGCGATGGCCGTTGGCCTGTTCGCTGCCTTTATCCCGATTCCGATGCAAATGCTTCTGGCCGCGGCGCTCGCCGTTTCGGTGCGCGGCAATATGCCAATTGCCGTGAGCCTAGTCTGGCTGACGAACCCCATTACCATGCCGCCAGTGTTTTTCTGTACCTACCAGCTCGGGGCCTGGCTGATGAACGTGCCGCCCCGCAGCCTGCCGGACGAACTGACCTGGGAATGGATCAGCGGCCAACTGTCGACCCTCTGGCAACCCTTCCTACTGGGCTCGGTGGTGGCCGGGTTGCTGCTCGGCGCACTGGCCTATTGCCTGACCATGCTTTATTGGCGCTGGTGGGTCGCACGGCAATGGCGGCGGCGCAAACAGAGCCGCCTGTAACCCCACAACGCAAACGGCCTCCACAAGGGAGGCGTTTTTATGCCGCAGAAGAAAAGCTTACTGGCGCATGCCACGCCCACTCACCAACAGGCGGGCACAACCGATGTAGAGCACCACGGTCGCTACCAGCATAAAGGTGATGGCCACGCTGATCTTGATGTCCGAGACGCCCAGGATGCCGAAACGGAAAGCGTTGACCATGTGCAGCACCGGGTTGGCCAGGGACACCGTCTGCCAGAACGGCGGCAGCAAAGTGATGGAGTAGAACACCCCGCCCAGGTAGGTCAGCGGCGTCAGCACAAAGGTCGGGATGATCGAGATGTCATCGAAGTTGCGCGCAAACACCGCATTGATGAACCCCAGCAACGAGAAAATCGTCGCCGTCAGTACCACCACCAGCACCGTGACGCCCAAGTGATGCACTTGCAGCTTGGTGAAGAACAACGACAACAGGGTCACGATCACGCCCACCATCAAGCCGCGCAGCACGCCACCCAAGGTGTAACCAATGAGAATGGTGTGGGGCGACACCGGCGACACCATCAGTTCTTCGATCGAGCGCTGGAACTTGCTGCCGAAGAAGCTCGAGACCACGTTGCCATAGGAGTTGGTGATCACCGACATCATGATCAGCCCGGGCACGATGTACTCCATGTAGGTGAAGCCACCCATGTCACCGATCTGCCGGCCAATCAGGTTACCGAAGATGACGAAGTAAAGAACCATGGTGATGGCCGGCGGCAGCAGGGTTTGCGGCCAGATCCGGGTAAAACGCTTCACTTCGCGATAAACGATGGTTTGCAGCGCGACGAGGTTGGGTTGCAGTTCGGAACTCATACCGCCACCTTCGCCAGATTTTTCTCCACCAGGGACACAAACAACTCCTCAAGGCGATTGGTTTTGTTGCGCAGGCTCAGCACTTCGATGTTCTGCGCCGCCAACTGGGTGAACAACGCGGTAATACCCATGGCTTTGTCGACCTGCACTTCCAGGGTGTGACTGTCCAGCATGCGACTGGGGTAGCCCAGCAGTTGCGGCGCCACCGACAGGTTGTTTTTCAGGTCAAGCAGGAAGGTTTCCACATGCAACTGGCCCAGCAGATTACGCATGCTGGTGTTCTCGACAATGGTGCCATGGTCGATGATGCCGATGTTGCGGCACAGCTGCTCAGCCTCCTCCAGATAGTGGGTGGTGAGGATGATGGTGATGCCTTTCTGGTTCAGTTCGGTGAGGAAGGTCCACATCGACCGGCGCAGTTCGATGTCCACGCCGGCGGTGGGCTCATCGAGAATCAGCAGGCGCGGCTCGTGCACCAGGGCCCGGGCGATCATCAGCCGCCGCTTCATGCCGCCGGACAGCGAACGCGACGGCACATCGCGCTTGTCCCACAGCCCCAACTGGGTCAGGTACTGCTCGGCCCGTTCCTTGGCGATTTTCGCCGGAATGCCGTAATAGCCGGCCTGGGTCACGACAATGTCGAAGGTCTTTTCAAACTGGTTGAAGTTGAACTCTTGCGGCACCACGCCGATGCAGCGCTTGAGCGCCGCCGGCTCGCGGTCCAGGTCGTGGCCGAAGACATTTACGGTGCCGCTGGTCTTGTTCACCAGGGTCGAGAGAATGCCGATGGTCGTGGATTTGCCGGCGCCGTTAGGGCCGAGCAAGGCGAAAAAGTCACCTTCGGCGACGTCCAGATCAATACCACTCAGGGCCTGGAAACCGTTGCCGTAGGTTTTGGTTAGCTGCCGGATGGACAGAGCGGAACTCATAAAGGATTACGCACCAAGGAAGGGAAAGCATTAGAGATAAGGGCGGCTCGTCAGCATTGCAACGGCGCCGGAAGCCACCAATGGTGCTTGCCGACGCCCCACAAGTACAGTCACGCGTGTTGATATTGGCTATTAAGTCAACGCGGTCATAACGGCTTTGCGGTAAGCCGGACGCTCCTGCAAACGCCCGTACCAAGCCTCTAGGGCGGGCATCGACGGACGTTCGATGGGCATCTCGAACCAGGCATAAATAAAGCTGCCCAGGGGAATATCGCCCACGCCAATTTCAGCTCCGGACAGATAAGGTTGTTCGCTCAAGGTGCGCTCGACCATCGACAACAGTTCACAGCAGGTGGCTTTCGCGGCGTTGATTTTGTCCCAGTCCTGCTCCTTGGCCGGGGTACGCAGCACACCCCAGAACACCTGGCGGAAGGGTTCGGCAAAAGTCGAGGTGGTCCAGTCCATCCACTTTTCAGCGCTGGCCCGGACCTGCACATCGGCGGGATACCAATGGCTGTTGGCAACATGCCGAGCCGCGAGGTAACGCACGATGGTGTTGGATTCCCACAACACAAAACCATCGTCTTCCAGCAAAGGGATGCGGCCATTGGGGTTCAGCGCCCGGTACTCCGGGGTGTTCACCACACCAAAGGCACCTCCCGCGTCCACGGCCTCGTAGGCCAGGCCCAGCTCCTCGGCGCACCAGAGTGCCTTGCGCACGTTCGACGAGTTTTTCCGACCCCAGATCTTCAGCATGACCGCTCCTCGCTAATGAATGCCGGGGCAGTCTACGCCGGTTCACAGGCGACTCAAATCGCTCTGCATATCGCCCAGGCTCTGGGGCAGGTGGTCAGCGAACAGATGGGGATAGCATTTTTCCAGGTGTTCGAAGAAAAACGGCAGCGGTACGTCGGCAAACTGGCCGTGATCCACCAGGTACTCCATCAACTGCGCGCCCTGGCGATTGAACGGGTGAAACACGCTGTCATTGAGCCCATCGAATTCCAACGGTGCCACATCGAACAGTTCGCACAGGCCCTGATTGAATGCCGGGGTGGCCTTGACCCAACGCCCCTGCAGGTACAACTCGGTGTAGCCGTGCATGGCAAACACATCGCTGCGCAGCAACTCCAGCAGACGCGGGGTGGACAGGTGATTGCGCACGTCCGCCAGGCCGATCCGCGCGGCAATCCCGCAGTGCCGGGCGCAGGCGGCCAACAGCGTGGCCTTGGGCACGCAGTAACTTTCACCGGTGGCCAGGGCATGACTGGCGCGCAAGGTCCGCGGGTCCAGGCTGAAGGTGTAGGGGTTGTAGCGCACCGCTTCGCGCACGGCGTAATAGAGGCTGACAGCTTGCTGCTGTGGATCGGCACTGGCACCGCGGTGAGTTTCGGCGAACTCCACCACTGCAGGGTGGTCACTATCGATGAAGCGACTGGGACTCAGGTACGGGCGCATGAGGATGACCTCCAAGTGAAGCTCCGAGTCTATCGGGGCGTCCGCCACAGCGATAACGACGTTTCGGCCAAATCTCAGTGCCGGCACCCACCTGCCCAAGCGCGCCCCAGCGGCTGTTTTTTCATCGCTGCCAACGCACCGTTCCGGCCATCCGCTTCAGCGGATGCCGACTAAGCTCTGAGGGTTATTTTGCCCCTGGCTTCATGGAGGATTGCATATGCTGTTGTTGTGGATACTGGTTCTGGTACTCGGGATCGCATACCTGGCGCACCGCCGCGTCGCGCCCCTGGCCGCCCTCGGCGCCGTGGCGGTCTACCTGCTGGCGATGGGTGCCTTCAGCCGCTCACCGGGCTGGCTCCTGCTGATTTTCTGGGTGCTGCTGGCCGCCGTCGCCGCGCCCCTGTTGCTGCCGGACCTGCGCCGTAAATACTTCAGCGCCCCCATGTTCGGCTGGTTCCAGAAAGTCCTGCCGCCCATGTCCCAGACCGAACGCGATGCCATTGATGCCGGCACCGTGTGGTGGGATGGCGAGCTATTTAGCGGCGCCCGGACTGGAACAAACTGCTGGCCTACCCCAAGGCCCAGTTGACCGAGGAAGAGCAGGCCTTTATCGACGGCCCGACCGAAGAGCTCTGCGCCATGGTCAGCGACTGGCAGATCGGCCAGTCCATGGACCTGCCGCCCGAAGCCTGGGCCCATATCAAGGAGCACGGTTTCTTTGCCCTGATCATTCCCAAGGAGTTTGGCGGCAAGGGCTTTTCCGCCTACGCCCACTCGCAAGTGGCGATGAAACTGGCCACCCGCAGCGGTGACTTGGCGTCCACGGTGATGGTCCCCAACTCCCTGGGCCCGGCCGAACTGCTCCTGCACTACGGCACCGACGAACAACGCAACCATTACCTGCCGCGCCTGGCCCGGGGCGACGACATCCCCTGCTTCGCCCTCACTGGCCCCCTGGCCGGCTCTGATGCCGGCGCCATGCCCGACACCGGGATTGTCTGCAAAGGCCAATGGCAAGGCGAGGAAACCCTCGGCCTGCGCCTGAACTGGGAAAAGCGCTACATCACCCTGGGCCCGGTCGCCACCCTCCTCGGCCTGGCGTTCAAGGCCCATGACCCGGACCACCTGCTGGGCGACAAGGAAGACCTGGGCATCAGCCTGGCACTGATCCCCACCGACACCCCCGGCGTGGACATCGGCCGCCGCCATCTGCCCCTGGGCGCCGCCTTTATGAACGGCCCCAACTCCGGCAAGGACGTGTTCATCCCCCTGGATTTCCTGATCGGCGGCCAGGACATGCTCGGCAAAGGCTGGATGATGCTGATGAACTGCCTGTCCGTGGGCCGCTCCATCTCCCTGCCGGCCGTGGGCAGCGGCGCCGCCAAGTTCACCAGCCTGGTGACCGGCCAGTACGCCCAGGTTCGTGAGCAGTTCAACGTTCCGCTCTCGGCCTTCGAGGGCATCCAGGAAGCCCTGGCCCGCATCGGGGGCAACGCCTGGCTGATGGACAGCGCCCGCATGCTCACCGCCAATGCCGTCGACCTGGGGGAAAAACCCTCGGTGCTCTCGGCGATCCTCAAATACCACCTGACGGAGCGCGGCCGTGAATGCATCGGCCACGCCATGGACGTGCACGGCGGCAAGGGCATCATCATGGGCCCCAACAATTACCTGGGCCGTAGCTGGCAGGGGGCGCCGATCTTCATCACCGTGGAAGGCGCCAACATCCTTTCGCGCAACCTGATGATCTTTGGCCAGGGGGCGATCCGCTGCCACCCCTTCGTGCTCAAGGAAATGGCCCTGGCCGGTCGCGAAGACCATGACCAGGCCGTGAAAGAATTCGACGGCTTGCTGCTGCAGCACATCGGCTTTGCCGTGAGCAACGCCGCCAGCACCCTGGTGCTCAACCTGGGCTTTGGCCACCTGGAGCAGGCCCCGGGCGACAAGCTCAGCCAGGGCTACTTCCGTGCCCTCAATCGCCAGGCTGCCGCCTTCGCCTTGCTGGCGGACTTGTCCATGATGCTTCTGGGCGGCGAGCTGAAACGTCGTGAACGCCTCTCGGCGCGCCTGGGTGATGTGCTCAGCCATCTGTACCTGGCTTCTGCCGCGCTCAAGCGCTACCACGACCTGGACTCGCCGCAGTATCTGCAGCCGCTGTTCGCCTGGGCCATGGAAGAAAGCCTCGGCCACTCGGAACGCGCCCTGGACGAACTGCTGAGCAATTTCCCCAGCCGTACGCTCGGCTGCCTGCTGCGGGTACTGGTCTTCCCCTTCGGTCGCCGGCACAAAGGCCCGTCGGACCGACTGGACGCCGAAGTGGCCGCGATCATTGGTCGCGCCAAGGGCGATCCGGCCCTGGAAGCGGTGCTTGCCGGTTGCTATCGCCCGCAATCGAACGACGATCCGGTGGGTGCCCTGCAACATGCCTGCGACTTGCTGAGCGCTGCCCATCCCCTGCAGAAGACCCTGCACGAAGCGCTGAAAAGCGGCCAGGTCAAACCCGCTGCCGGCGAACACGCCATCGACGCGGCACTGGAAGCCGGGGTCCTGCAACCGGCCGAGGCACAGAGCCTGCGCGAGGCGGAAGCGGCGCGACGCAAGGTCATCGATGTGGACGACTTCGCCAAAGACGAGCTGACCTTGAGCGAAGGCAAAGTCCGCTGAACCCTGGCCCCACAGCGGGGCGATTATGAAACCGGGCGCGGGAGCTATATACTCCCGCGCCCGTTTTGCTCTTGAGGACCCCTGTCATGTCCAACGTCGTCGCCGATCATCTGGTCCTGCTGGACCACCTGCGCAGCATCCTGGTCGCGGTAGGTGAAGCCGAACAGGTTCCCGAAGAAAGCCATGCCCTGTTCCTGGAGCGCTTCGACGAACTGCGCGCTTCGCTGCCCATCGACCCGATTGAAAGCCAGTATCTGGGCCAGGACCTGCTGTGCCAGGTCATGCAACGCTACCCGCAAGTGGCGCACCTGGTGCCACGGGACCTGCTGTGGTTCTTCGCCGGTGACTGCCTGCACTACATGCCCGACGAAGAAATCGACCTGTACCAGGCCCTCGAAGAACGCCGTTTTGAAGCCGAACAGAACGACGAGCCCTTCGACTGGAACCAGGAAAAACAGCTGCTGGCGCTTTCCGCCGACGACAGCAAGCACTGATTGCTGCGCCAGGCACACAAAAGGCCCGCACGGTTCGACCGGCGGGCCTTTTTTATGGTGTCAGGTGCAAGCGATTCCCAGGACGCCCTATTGCCCGCTGCCCAGTGCCGCCACTCCGAGGCTCGGCCGCCCCAAGGTCGGCTCCCGAGCCAGGCACTCCACCAGATAGTCGATAAACACCCGTAGCTTGGGCGGCAGATAGCGGGTGGGCGAATGCAGCAACCAGGCACCCCCGTGGTAGGAGGCGAGAAAGGTCCACTCCGGCAACACCTGCACGATCAACCCCTGCTCCAGAGCATGCCGGGCGGTGAAATACGGCAAGCTGCCAATCCCCAAATGCTGCAACACCGCATCCAGGCGCACGCCGGTGTGGTTGGCCGCGTAACGCCCGCGCACCCCGACCGTGACCGACTTGCTGCCCCGACGGAATTTCCAGCGGGCATCGCTGGGGGTTTCACCCAGGTAGATACAACTGTGTTCGAGCAAGTCATGGGGATGGGCAGGCGTTCCGCGCTCCTCCAAGTAGCGCGGCGTGGCACACAGCAAGTGGTCGATGCGCAATAGCTGGCGCCCGATCAGCCCCACCGGCGGGCGATCAGTAATGCGAATGGCCAGGTCCACGTGATCGTCGATCAGGTCGACATCGCGGTCTTCGTGCAGCAGTTCCACATCAACCTTGGGGTAGCGCCGCAAAAACTCCGGCATATGGGGATGGACGACAAAACGCCCCACGGCCTTGGGCACGCTGACTCGCACAATACCTTCGGGCTCCTGGGTGAACTGCCCGCTGATCTCCATCACCGAACGGGCGGCGCTGACCATTTCGCTGCAACGCTTGAACACCTCCTCGCCGCCGTCGCTCAAGCGCAACTTGCGCGTGGTGCGTTGCAGCAGCCTCATGGCCAGGGCCTTCTCCAACCGGGAAATGCTGCGGCTGACCGCTGACGGCGAAGTGCCCATTTGCCGGGCCGCCTCGGAGAAGCTGCCGGTCTCCACGACCTTGACGAAAATCGCCATTTCACCGAGCAGCGGCAGGGGAAGATTTATGCTCATGGCGCAACAGTCCTTTGAGATGTGAACGGATTATCACGCAATCCGCCTGGCCACATAATAAAAACCTCCTCCACTCAGGACCCGGAACATGACGCAGCGCCTGTTTTTCCAGCACGACCTTCTACAACACCCGGTACAGGTGCTGCACTGCACGCCCCACGAGCATGAGTTCGTCGTGGAGTTGCAGGCGACGATCTTTCATCCCCAAGGCGGCGGCCAACCCTGGGACACCGGCTGGATCGGCGACAGCCAGGTGCTGCGGGTACTCCAAGACGGCGAGCGCGTCCTGCATTACGTCAGCCAGGCCGTGGAACCGGGGCTGCTGACCGCGCACGTCGATGCAGCCCGACGCCTCTTCAACAGCCGCATGCATTCGGCCGGGCACTTGATCGGCCATTGCGTACAAGCGCTGGGCTGGACACCGATCAAGGCGCATCACTGGCCTGGTGAGGGCAAGGTGTCATTCAAGCCGGGCGACGATCCGCAGCCAGTGGACATAGAACAGGTGCAACAACGCCTCGACCAGTGGATCGCCGAAGACCTGGAACGGCAAATCAGCCTGGACATCGGCCTGCGTCAAATTGGTTTTGGCAGCCTGCCCGCCTATGGCTGTGGCGGCACCCACGTGCGCAGCCTGCTGGAGCTGGGCCAGGTGAGAATCACCTCGATCACCCAGAAAAAAGGCGTGTTGGCCGTGCTCTACGACCTGGACTGAAACCCGCTCCCCTGCCCCCTTTTACCTCGTCAATCGTCCCCTGCGCCTCGCGGAGCTTCTTTATGCCTTCCCCCTATCTGGGCGAATTTATCGCTCTGGCTACCATCCACTTTCTGGCGGTGGTTGCCCCAGGACCCGACTTCGCGGTGACCATCCGCCAAAGCGTACGCTTTGGTCGACTGATCGGCATCTGCACCGCCGTCGGAATCGGCGCCGGGATCTCGGTGCACGTGCTCTATACGCTGCTGGGCGTCGGTGCCCTGATGCACAGCACGCCCTGGCTACTGAGTGCGGCCAAGGTACTGGGCGGCGCCTACATCCTTTACCTGGGGGTCAGCCTGCTGCGCAGCCAACCCAAAGCCTCGCTGCCGGGAGAAGTCCTCGAACAACTGGAGTTGCAACAGACCGCCGGCAAAGCCTTTATGACCGGCTTTTTGACCAACGCCACCAACCCCAAGGCCACGCTGTTTTTCCTGGCCATCTTCACCACCGTGATCAGCGCCTCGACACCGCTGAAGGTCCAGGCACTCTACGGGGCCTGGATGTGCCTGGTGAACGCCCTGTGGTTTATCGCCGTGGCGCTGTTTTTCTCCAAACCCGGCGTGCGCTCGCTGTTTATGCGCCTGGGGCATTGGTTTGAACGAAGCATGGGGCTGATCCTGGTGCTGTTCGCTGGCCGCCTGATTCTCTCGATATAACCCGCACCACACACGCAAAAGCCCGTACAGCAAAGCTGACGGGCTTTTTTTGCAAGGCGGTATAAATCGCAGACAAACAAAAACGCCGCTCAATGAGCGGCGTTTTTGTGAAAATGGAGCGGGAAACGAGACTCGAACTCGCGACCCCGACCTTGGCAAGGTCGTGCTCTACCAACTGAGCTATTCCCGCAAATGGCGTCCCCTAGGGGCACTCGAACCCCTGTTACCCGCCGTGAAAGGGCGGTGTCCTAGGCCACTAGACGAAGGGGACACACGTACAACATTCACTCCCTACCGCGTTTCGCTGTGTGCTTTACGCTGTAAGTGGCGCGCATTCTATGGATGGTTTGAGGGGTCGTCAACCCCCTGATATAAATTTATTTAAATCAATGACTTCGCCGTGCTTTGCACCCGGTTCCGAGATTTATGGA
>NZ_JALQCW010000047.1 GCF_023241715.1 Pseudomonas morbosilactucae | reverse complement strand
AAACGTCGCACGACTACTTCGCGCTGCTTTTCGGTGAGTTCACACAGCCACTGATCGATGCTTTGGGACAGGTCGTCATCCTGCAACAGTTCACATGGATCGGTCGGACGGTCGTCCGTCAGGGTGTCTAGCAGGGTTTTATCCGAATCCGGACCCAGCGAGACATCAACCGAAGAAACCCGCTCATTCAGGCCGAGCATGCGCTTGACCTCTCCTACCGGTTTCTCCAGCAGGTTGGCGATTTCTTCGGGCGAGGGTTCGTGATCGAGTTTTTGAGTCAGCTCGCGGGCGGCCCGAAGGTAGACGTTGAGCTCTTTGACCACATGAATCGGCAACCGGATGGTCCGGGTCTGGTTCATGATCGCGCGTTCGATGGTTTGACGAATCCACCAAGTGGCGTAGGTCGAGAAGCGGAAGCCCCGTTCCGGATCGAATTTCTCCACCGCTCGGATCAAGCCGAGGTTGCCCTCTTCGATCAGGTCCAACAGCGAGAGCCCACGATTGACATAACGACGGGCGATTTTCACCACCAATCGCAAGTTGCTTTCAATCATGCGCTTGCGCCCCGCCGGATCGCCACTCTGCGACAAACGCGCAAAGTGAACTTCTTCCTCGGGTGAGAGCAATGGGGAAAAGCCGATTTCATTGAGGTACAACTGCGTCGCGTCGAGCGCTCGCGTGTAATCAATGTATTTGTGTTGCTTGAGTGAAGCGGAGCTTTTGGATTTGGCGCGAACGGAAGGTGGAGTTGCCCCCTCATTATTCGACATCGAATCCATATCGATGCTGGTCTCCATAAGGAGAACCTCATCGTCGATGTCAAACTCCGGCACTTCTTTACTGAGAGCCATTGTTATAGTCCTTTGGTGAGTTCGACCTCAGGCTCAAGCGGCGCCTCTATCCTTGGCAACGCTGGAACCTGTCCCCTCTACGCGACGGAACAGGCTTGTAACAGATCAACGACGTGGCAGGAATTGCAACGGATCTACAGGTTTACCTTGTCGGCGAATCTCAAAGTGCAGTTTCACCCGGTCTGTACCAGTTGACCCCATCTCCGCAATTGTTTGCCCAACTTTGACCTGCTGCCCCTCCCGAACCAGGAGCCTGCGGTTGTGGCCGTAGGCGCTGACGTAGGTTTCGTTGTGTTTGATGATGACTAATTCGCCGTAGCCCCTTAAGCCACTCCCGGCGTAAACCACCGTCCCATCAGACGCAGCTAAAACAGGCTGTCCCAAATCCCCGGCGATATCAATGCCTTTATTCAAACTACCGTTTGAAGAGAATTTTCCAATAAGAATGCCGTTTGCAGGCCATCCCCAGCCCGTTGGGGCCGGGCCTGCCGGCGGCAAAGGTGCCGGCGTGGATTTGCTCGGCGTGGCCGGCGCAACGCCCACCGGACGCCGGGTCACGGTGGTTTTACTGGACGAGGAAGCACTGGATTGGGACGTGGTCACTACCGTGGTCGGTGCCGCACCCGAGCGACCGTCGAAGCGAATCGTCTGCCCGGGATGAATGGTGAACGGTTCTGGAATGTTGTTACGCGCGGCCAGCGCCTTGTAGTCCCAACCATAACGGAAGGCAATCGAAAACAAGGTATCGCCACGACGAACCACGTATTGGCCAGTGGTCACGGTTGGACGCTGGGCAACCGCGCTGTTGCGATCGACGACTCGCACACTGCTGGATTTGGTGCTGGAGCAACCGACCAACAAGGAACTCAAGACAAGGCCAATCATCAGTCGCTGAAAGCTTGTGATACCCATACGCTGCGCAATGACTGTGAGACTCACCCGCCGCTCCCTTTGTGGTGGTTGACGATAAAGATTGCCTGGCTCAGGCATGAAATGTCGCAAGTATAACTGGCTGCCGGTGCTTTACCGCTGGCAAAACGCAAGAAGCAGGCCGGTAGATGGGTTGACCGATTCGACCAGACCGCAGCCTTCGACCCGGGCGATCAAACAGAATTCACCCCATGCCAACAAATGCTCAGGCCAACGGCCCATTGAGCAATGGCACGAAACGCACGGCCCCCAGAATATGCCGTGAAAAACCTTGCTCCTCACGAACGATCAGCATCAACTGCTGCACTTCGCCCGCACCGACGGGGATCACCAGGCGACCACCCGGTGCGAGCTGATCCAGCAACGCCTGGGGCACATCGGTCGCCACGGCGGTCACGATGATGCCGTTGTAAGGCGCCAATGCCGGCCACCCCTCCCAGCCATCGCCCCAGCGGAACACCACGTTACGCAGGTTCAACTCCTGCAGACGTTCCTTGGCCCGGTCTTGCAGGACCTTGATCCGCTCGACCGAAAACACCCGCTCGACCAATTGCGACAACACCGCCGTCTGGTAACCTGAGCCGGTACCGATCTCCAGCACCTTGTCCAGCGGCCCCGCCTCCAGCAGCAACTCGCTCATGCGGGCCACCATATAAGGCTGGGAGATGGTCTGGTTATGGCCGATGGGCAGCGCCGTGTCTTCATAGGCACGATGCGCCAAGGCTTCATCGACGAACAGGTGACGCGGTGTGCGACGAATGACTTCCAGGACCTGTGGGTTGGACAGCCCCTCATCGTACAAACGTTGAATAAGGCGTTCCCGGGTGCGCTGGGAGGTCATGCCGATGCCCCGTCGCAGCAAATCGTCTTGCTCACGAGCCATCAGCGCAGTCCCTCCAGCCAGCCGTCGAGTGTTCTGAACGCCTCGTTGAAGGTTCGATCCAGTTGCAGTGGAGTCACCGACACATACCCCTGCATCACCGCATGGAAATCCGTTCCCGGGCCACCGTCTTCGGCGTCACCGGCTGCGGCAATCCAGTAACCGGCCTTGCCCCGCGGATCGACGACTTTCATCGGCGCGGCGGCGCGGGCGCGGTGCCCCAGGCGCGTCAACTGGATACCACGGATATGGTCCAGCGGCAGGTTGGGGATGTTCACGTTCAACACCGTACGCGGCGGCAGCTGCAGCGAGGCGTGAGCCGCCACCAGTTTGCGCGCGAAGTAGGCCGCCGTGGGCAGGTTCTCCAGCTGGCGCGATACGAACGAAAACGCGAAGGCCGGCAGATCCAGAAAACGACCTTCGAGCGCCGCAGCGACAGTGCCCGAATACAGCACGTCGTCCCCCAGGTTGGCGCCCAGGTTAATGCCGGAAACCACCATGTCGGGGGGACTTTCGAGCAAGCCATTAAGGCCCAGGTGCACGCAGTCGGTGGGCGTACCGTTGATACTGATAAAACCGTTGCCCAAGGTCTGGGCGTGCAACGGACGGTCGAGCGTCAGCGAGCTGCTGGCGCCGCTTTTATCTTGATCCGGGGCAACCACCACGCACTCGGCATAATCCACCAGCGCAGCATGCAGCGCGGCGAGGCCGGGAGCGGTGACGCCATCGTCGTTAGAAATCAGAATACGCATGGGCTGTCCGTCTGCCCCACCGGCACCAGATCGACGAGTTCGCGCACCAATACAGTGGCGAAGCATCCAGCCGGCAGGACGAATTCCAATTGCAGAATGTCAGGCTCGGGATAATGCCACGTCAACCCGCCAATGGGCAGCCGCAGGATGCGACGTTCGTGGCTCATTCCCGCTTTTATCAACCAGTCCCGCAAATCCGTCTCACGGGCCGCAATGTCCTGCTCCAGGGCCTGGGTCACGCCGCTGGCAGGGGAATCACCTTCGCCCCACTGCGGACCGGTCGGGTGCAGATCGAGAATCGCCAGGCGCGGGTCACTGCACTCGGCCTCCCCCGCCGGGAAGAAACTGCGGCTATCGGTGAAGGCCAGCAGATCGCCGACCTGGGCGCGCTGCCAACTGCCATCCGCCACACGCGCCGCCAGCACCTGGTTGAACAAGTAGCTGCGGGCCGTGGAAAGCAGGCGCGAACGCACATTGCGCTGCTCAGGCAGGGCCTTGCGAGCGGCCCAATCCCGGGCATCCACCAGGTTGCCACCGTTATGGCCGAAACGCTGGGCACCGAAGTAATTGGGAATGCCCTGCTGGGCGATGGTCTTCAAGCGCTCGTCGATACCCGCCTGGTCGCCCTTGAGTTCGGTCAGGCGCAATGTGAAGCCGTTGGCCGCATGAGCGCCGCGCTGCAATTTGCGCTTGTGACGGGTCTGCTTGAGGATTTTCAGGGTGTCATTTTCGGCCGCGCTCATATCCGGATCGGCCTTGCCTGGCAGTTGCACACTGAACCACTGACGGGTCAGGGCCTGGCGATCCTTGAGCCCCGCGTAGCTGACAGTACGCAGAGGCACACCCGCCGCCTTGGCAATACGCCGGGCTGCTTCCTCGGTATTCAGGCCGCGTTTCTCCACCCAGAGCCACAGGTGTTCACCGTCGCCACTCAAGGGAATATCCAGCACTTCATCGACCTGGAAATCTTCAGCGGTGGCTTTGAGCACGGCACTGCCCAGGGCTTGACCATAGGCACGCGGGCCCAGCAATTGCAGTTCCGTCATGCGCGTAGCAACAAGGCAACGGAATGCACGGCAATGCCTTCTTCACGGCCGACAAAACCGAGCTTTTCGGTGGTGGTAGCTTTCACGTTCACTTGATCCAATTCGACTTGCAGATCCGCAGCGATCAGCGCGCGCATGCTTTCAATATGGGGCGCCATTTTCGGCGCCTGAGCGACAATGGTGTTGTCGACATTGCCGACTTTCCAGCCTTTGGCATGGATCAGCGCGACGACGTGACGCAGCAACACCCGGCTGTCTGCCCCCTTGAACTGCGGATCGGTGTCTGGAAAGTGTTTGCCGATATCGCCCAATGCCGCCGCGCCGAGCAACGCATCGCTCAGCGCATGCAACAGCACGTCGCCGTCAGAATGAGCGAGCAACCCGAAACCGTGTGCAATACGCACCCCGCCCAGGGTAATGAAATCGCCCTCAGCGAAACGGTGCACATCATAGCCGTGGCCAATACGCATAAAAAAAACGCCCTGATTGAGTCAGGGCGTGATTCTACCTGCTTTGTCGGACATTAGGCGCTAAGAGCCTGCGCATGATGCTGCAGGTGGTCGTCAATAAAACTGACGATGAAGAAATAGCTGTGGTCATAGCCTGGCTGCAGTCGCAGGGTCAGCGGATGACCGGCGTTTTTCGCCGCTTGTTGCAGGACTTCGGGCTTGAGCTGGGCCGCCAGGAAATCATCACGATCGCCTTGATCCACCAGCAACGGCAGCTTCTCGCTGGCCTCAGCAATCAGCACGCTGGCATCCCACTCGCGCCACCGCGAACGCTCCTCGCCCAGGTAGCGGGAGAAGGCTTTCTGCCCCCAAGGGCAATCCATCGGATTGCTGATCGGCGCAAAGGCCGAAACCGACTGATAACGCCCTGGGTTGCGCAATGCGCAGACCAGCGCGCCGTGCCCGCCCATGGAGTGCCCACTGATGCCGCGCTTGTCCGAAGCCGGGAAATGCGCCTCCACCAGGGCCGGCAACTCCTGCACCACATAGTCATGCATGCGGTAATGCTGCGCCCAAGGTTCCTGGGTCGCGTTCAGGTAGAACCCGGCGCCCAGGCCGAAATCCCAGGCGCCGTCCGGATCGCCCGGCACCCCGGCTCCGCGGGGGCTGGTATCCGGCGCGACGATGATCAAGCCCAACTCGGCCGCCATGCGCATGCGCCCGCCTTGTGCATGAAGTTCTCATCAGTGCAGGTCAAGCCAGACAACCAGTACAACACCGGCAGCTTGACCCCCTGCTCCGCTTGCGGCGGCAGGTAGACGGCAAACACCATGTCGCAACCCAGCACGCGGGAGCTGTGTTTGTATCGTTTGTGCCAGCCACCAAAACTCTTCTGGCAGGAAATATTTTCCAAGGTCATGGGAATGCTCCCAGCTACAAGTTGCAAGCTTCCAGCTGCAAGTCAGGCGCGCTCACTTGCAGCTGGTGGCTTGTGGCTTACAGCTGCTTCAGAAATGAATGACAGTACGGATGCTCTTGCCTTCGTGCATCAGGTCAAAAGCCTTGTTGATGTCTTCCAGGCCCATGGTGTGGGTGATGAAGGTGTCCAGCGGGATCTCGCCGGTCTGGGCCATTTCCACGTAGCTCGGCAGCTCGGAACGACCGCGCACACCGCCGAACGCCGAACCGCGCCAGACGCGACCGGTCACCAGTTGGAAAGGACGGGTAGCGATTTCCTGACCGGCACCGGCCACGCCGATGATCACCGACTCGCCCCAGCCTTTGTGGCAGCACTCGAGGGCGGCGCGCATCAGTTGCACGTTGCCGATGCATTCAAAAGAGAAGTCCACGCCGCCGTCGGTCATGTCGACGATCACGTCCTGGATCGGACGATCGAAGTCCTTCGGATTGACGCAATCGGTGGCCCCCAGTTGCTTGGCGATTTCGAACTTGGCCGGGTTGATGTCGATGGCAATGATCCGGCCAGCCTTGGCTTTGACCGCACCAATCACCGCCGACAGGCCGATACCACCGAGACCGAAGATGGCCACGGTATCGCCCGGCTTGACCTTGGCGGTGTTGATGACCGCACCGATGCCGGTGGTGACGCCGCAACCCAGCAGGCAGACTTTTTCCAGGGGCGCTTCTTGCGGGATCTTGGCCACCGAGATTTCCGGCAACACGGTGTACTCGGAAAAAGTCGAGGTGCCCATGTAGTGGAAAATTGGCTGACCTTTGTAGGAAAAGCGAGTGGTGCCGTCTGGCATCAGGCCCTTGCCCTGGGTGGCACGAATGGCCTGGCAGAGGTTGGTTTTGCCCGAGCGGCAGAATTTGCACTGGCCGCATTCCGGGGTGTACAGCGGGATCACATGATCGCCGACCGCTACCGAGGTCACGCCCTCACCGATGGCTTCGACCACGGCACCACCTTCGTGGCCGAGGATCGACGGGAAGATGCCTTCCGGGTCAGCGCCAGACAGGGTGTAGGCATCGGTGTGACAAACGCCGGAAGCGACGACCCGCAGCAGGACCTCGCCAGCCTTGGGCATCGCGACATCGACTTCAACGATTTCCAGAGGTTTCTTGGCCTCAAAGGCAACGGCAGCGCGCGACTTGATCATCCTGTTTCTCCAAGCGAATAAAAAACGAGACAGGGAGTGTAAAACAGCGCACCAGGATGAATAATCCAGACAAAAGCAAAACATTATTGCGGCACAGGGACAATCAACATGAATGAGAACCGCTGGGAGGGCATCGATGAGTTCGTGGCTGTGGCCGAATACAGCCAATTCACAGCCGCGGCAGAGCGCCTCGGGGTGTCGTCCTCCCACATCAGCCGGCAAGTGGCGCGCCTTGAAGAGCGCCTGCAAACCCGCCTGCTGTACCGCAGCACCCGACGCGTCACCCTGACCGAGGCCGGGCAAACGTTTTTGCAACATTGCCAGCGCTTGCAGGACGGTCGTGAAGAGGCCTTGCGCGCTGTCGGCGACCTCACCAGCGAACCCAAAGGCATGTTGCGCATGACCTGCGCAGTGGCCTATGGCGAACGCTTCATCGTGCCGCTGGTGACGCGGTTCATGGCGCTCTATCCACAACTGCGGGTGGATATCGAGCTGAGCAATCGCCAACTGGACCTGGTGCACGAAGGCCTGGACCTGGCGATTCGTCTTGGGCGCCTGCAAGACTCACGCATGGTCGCCAGCCGGCTGGCGCCGCGACGCATGTACTTGTGCGCGTCGCCGTCCTACCTGGCTCGGTATGGCCGGCCTCATAGCTTGTCGGAACTGAGCCGGCATAACTGCCTGATTGGCAGCTCGGACGTTTGGCAACTGGCCCAGGATGGGCGGGAGTTTTCCCAGCGGGTCCAGGGCAACTGGCGCTGCAACAGTGGGCAGGCAGTGCTGGATGCGGCGTTGCAAGGGGTCGGTTTGTGCCAGTTGCCGGACTATTACGTGCTGGAGCATTTGCACAGCGGCGCACTGGTATCGCTATTGGAGGCGCATCAGCCGCCGAATACGGCGGTGTGGGCGCTGTATCCACAGCAGCGACATTTGTCGCCGAAGGTCAGGAAACTGGTGGATTTTCTGAAGGAAGGATTGGCCGAACGGCCCGAGTACGAACACAACCCGTAGAAGCCGACTTGCTGGCGATGAAGGCTCTCAAATCACTGCCGAAAAACCAGGCCCTACAAAGGACGGCGGTTGGACCAGCGCAACCGCAGCCACTCCAGGTCTTCCGGCCGAGTCACCTTGATATTGTCCGAGCGCCCCTCGATCAGGCGCGGCGCCTGGCCGGACCATTCCATCGCGGAGGCTTCATCGGTGATCAGCGCATCGGCGACCAGGCTGTCGGCCAAGGCGCGATGCAACGCACCCAGGCGAAACATCTGCGGCGTATAGGCTTGCCAGATTAGGCTGCGGTCGACGGTTTCCACCACGCGCCCGTGCTTGTCGACGCGCTTGAGGGTATCGCGGGCCGGCACCGCCAGGAGGCCGCCCACCGGGTCGTCGGCGAGTTCGGCCAGCAGTTTGTCGAGGTCATCACGGCTCAAGTTAGGCCGCGCGGCATCGTGCACCAAGACCCAATCATCGTCACTGGCGCCCAAGGCATTAAGTTGCAGCAACGCATTGAGCACCGAGCCCGAGCGCTCCGCCCCCCCCTGCGCACGATGAATACGCAGGTCAGTGGCGCACGCCAAGTTGGGCCAGTAAGGATCATCAACAGCAAGACTGACCACCAGGCCCTTGAGGCCGGGGTGATCGAGGAAACAGCCAAGGCTGTGTTCGAGAATAGTGCGGCCACCCAGCTGCAGGTATTGCTTGGGGCGGTCCGCGGCCATACGGGCACCAATGCCCGCGGCAGGAATCACGGCCCAGAAGGCCGGCAGAACTTCAGTCATTGGGCCAACTGGTAGAGGGTTTCGCCCTCCTTGACCATGCCCAACTCATGGCGAGCCCGTTCTTCAACGGTCTCCATGCCCTTTTTCAACTCCATGACCTCGGCATCGAGTACGCGGTTGCGCTCCAACAGACGCTCGTTTTCAGCGTGCTGGTCAGCAATCTGCTGAGTCAGGTCAGCCACCTGGGCCAGGCTGCCATTTCCCACCCACAGGCGGTACTGCAGGCCAGCCAGCAGCAGGAGCAAGACCAGGAACAACCAATTGGGACTGCGCATCGAATATCAGGTTTCCAGTGAAAAAAGACAGCCATGCCAACAACTTCGAACCGACTGATAGCACGAAGCCTGGAAGAACCAGGCTTGTGCTTGTAAGGCATCAGATTAGAGGCAAACAGTACGCTTTTGCGACTTTTTCGACACAATCCGCTGTCTTTTTAACCGCTAAGGCTCAGCCGCGAAACTCGCTGCGACCGTTGTACTTGGCCTTGCCGTTCAATTGCTCTTCGATACGCAGCAATTGGTTGTACTTGGAAACGCGGTCGGAACGGCACAGGGAGCCGGTCTTGATCTGGCCAGCCGCAGTCCCCACCGCCAGGTCGGCAATGGTGGAGTCTTCGGTTTCGCCGGAACGGTGCGAGATCACTGCGGTGTAACCAGCGGCCTTGGCCATCTGGATGGCTTCCAGGGTTTCGGTAAGGGTGCCGATCTGGTTGAACTTGATCAGGATCGAGTTGGCGATCTTCTTGTCGATGCCTTCTTTCAGGATCTTGGTGTTGGTCACGAACAGGTCGTCGCCCACCAGCTGGGTCTTCTCGCCGATCTTGTCGGTGAGGATTTTCCAGCCAGCCCAGTCGGACTCGTCCAGGCCGTCTTCGATGGAGATGATCGGGTAACGCTCGGTCAGACCTTTCAGGTAGTCGGCGAAACCTTCAGCGGTGAACACCTGGCCTTCACCCGACAGGTTGTACTTGCCGTCTTCGTAGAACTCGCTGGCCGCGCAGTCCAGAGCCAGGGTCACGTCGGTGCCCAGGGTGTAGCCCGCATTGGCCACGGCTTCGGAGATGACTTTCAGCGCGTCTTCGTTGGACGCCAGGTTCGGCGCGAAACCACCTTCGTCACCCACGGCAGTGTTCAGGCCACGGGCTTTGAGCACGGCTTTGAGGTGGTGGAAAATCTCGGTACCCATGCGCAGGCCTTCCGAGAACGACTTGGCGCCCACCGGCTGGACCATGAACTCTTGGATGTCGACGTTGTTATCAGCGTGCTCGCCACCGTTGATGATGTTCATCATCGGCACCGGCATCGAGTACACACCCGGCGTGCCGTTGAGGTTGGCAATGTGGGCGTACAGCGGCAGGTCCTGGTCCTGGGCAGCAGCCTTGGCAGCAGCCAGGGACACAGCGAGGATGGCGTTGGCGCCCAAGGTGGCTTTGTTTTCAGTGCCGTCGAGCTTGATCATCGCGTGATCCAGCGCTTTCTGGTCGCTTGGGTCTGTGCCCAGCAGCAGGTCGCGGATCGGGCCGTTGATGTTGGCTACGGCTTTGAGTACGCCTTTACCCAGGTAACGGCTCTTGTCGCCATCACGCAGCTCGAGCGCTTCACGCGAGCCGGTGGAGGCACCGGACGGCGCGCAAGCACTGCCGATGATGCCGTTATCGAGAAGCACGTCCGCTTCGACGGTGGGATTGCCACGGGAGTCGAGAACTTCACGACCTTTGATGTCGACGATTTTTGCCATTGTTGTAAACACTCCAAAGTTGACGAAAACGCTGAGTACCGCTCGATTTATAACTTGTGGGTCAAATTGCTTTTTGTAGAGGGCGACTTGCCGGCGATCGGGCCCTTGAGCGCGCAATCGCCCGGCAAGCCGGCTCCTACAGGGTTATGCGGTTTCGATGGTCGGGAAGCTCTTGACCAGTTCGTCCAACTGCTTGAGCTGGGCCAGGAACGGCTCGAGCTTGTCCAGGCGCAGGGCGCAAGGACCATCGCACTTGGCGTTATCCGGATCGGGGTGAGCTTCCAGGAACAGGCCCGCCAGGGACTGGCTGATGCCGGCCTTGGCCAGGTCAGTGACCTGGGCCCGACGACCGCCTGCCGAATCGGCGCGACCGCCCGGCATCTGCAGGGCGTGGGTCACGTCAAAGAACACCGGGTATTCGAACTGCTTCATGATGCCGAAGCCGAGCATGTCCACCACCAGGTTGTTGTAACCGAAGCTGGAACCACGCTCGCAGAGGATCAACTGATCGTTACCCGCTTCTTCGCATTTGCTCAGGATGTGCTTCATCTCCTGAGGGGCAAGGAACTGGGCTTTCTTGATGTTGATCACCGCGCCGGTCTTGGCCATGGCCACCACCAGGTCGGTCTGCCGGGACAGGAAGGCCGGCAGTTGGATGATGTCGCAGACTTCCGCCACCACGGCGGCCTGGGCCGGCTCGTGGACGTCGGTGATGATCGGCACGCCAAAGGCTTGCTTCACGTCTTCGAAAATCCGCATGCCCTCTTCCAGGCCGGGACCACGATACGAGGTCACTGAGGAACGGTTGGCCTTGTCGAAGCTGGCCTTGAACACGTAGGGGATGCCGAGTTTCTCGGTCACCCGTACGTATTCTTCACAAACCTGCATCGCCATGTCGCGGCTTTCCAGCACGTTCATGCCACCGAACAGCACCATCGGCTTGTCGTTGGCGATCTCGATGTTGCCTACGCGGATGATCTTCTGCGCCATCAGGTTCAGGCCTTCTTCTGGTGTTGAGCCAATGCTGCTTTGACGAAGCCGCTGAACAGTGGGTGACCGTCACGTGGCGTCGAGGTGAACTCAGGGTGGAATTGGCAAGCGACGAACCATGGATGATCCGGGGCTTCGACCACTTCAACCAACGCGCCGTCACCGGAGCGACCGGAGATCTTCAGGCCGGCTTCGATCAACTGCGGCAGCAGGTTGTTGTTCACTTCGTAACGGTGACGATGACGCTCGACGATCACGTCCTTGGCGTAGCAATCGTGAACCTTGGAGCCAGCTTCCAGCAGGCAATCCTGAGCGCCCAGGCGCATGGTGCCGCCCAGATCGGACGCTTCGGTACGGGTTTCCACGGCACCGGTGGCGTCTTCCCACTCGGTAATCAGGCCCACGACCGGGTGGCCGCTGGCGCGGTCGAACTCGGTGGAGTTGGCGTCTTTCCAGCCCAGCACGTTACGGGCGAACTCGATGACCGCCACTTGCATGCCCAGGCAGATGCCCAGGTACGGCACCTTGTTTTCGCGAGCATATTGCACGGCAGTGATCTTGCCTTCCACGCCACGCAGACCGAAGCCACCCGGAACCAGGATCGCGTCGACGCCTTCCAGCAGCGCAGTGCCTTGGTTCTCGATGTCTTCGGAGTCGATGTAGCGCAGATTGACCTTGGTGCGATTACTGATGCCGGCGTGACTCATCGCTTCGATCAGCGACTTGTAGGCATCCAGCAGCTCCATGTACTTGCCGACCATGGCGATGGTGACTTCGTGCTCAGGGTTGAGCTTGGCGTCGACCACGGCGTCCCATTCGGACAGATCGGCACCGGCACATTGCAGGCCGAAACGCTCGACGACGAAATCGTCCAAGCCCTGGGAATGCAGGATGCCCGGGATCTTGTAGATGGTGTCGGCGTCTTCCAGGGCAATCACCGCACGCTCTTCAACGTTGGTGAACTGGGCGATCTTGCGACGCGAGGAAATATCGATCGGGTGATCGGAACGGCACACCAGCACGTCCGGCTGCAGGCCGATGGAACGCAGTTCCTTGACCGAATGCTGGGTTGGCTTGGTCTTGGTTTCGCCAGCCGTGGCGATGTACGGAACCAGGGTCAAGTGCATCAGCATCGCGCGCTTGGCGCCAACTTCGAAACGCAATTGACGGATGGCTTCGAGGAACGGTTGCGACTCGATGTCACCCACGGTGCCGCCGATCTCGACCATGGCCACGTCAGCATCACCGGCGCCCTTGATGATGCGGCGCTTGATTTCGTCGGTGATGTGCGGGATCACCTGAATGGTGGCGCCCAGGTAATCACCGCGGCGCTCTTTGCGCAGCACGTGCTCGTAGACACGGCCCGTGGTGAAGTTGTTGTTCTGGGTCATGGTCGTGCGGATGAACCGCTCGTAGTGGCCCAGGTCCAGGTCGGTCTCGGCGCCGTCATGGGTGACGAACACTTCACCGTGCTGGAACGGGCTCATGGTGCCCGGGTCGACGTTGATGTACGGGTCCAGCTTGAGCATGGTGACCTTAAGTCCCCGCGCCTCCAGGATGGCCGCCAATGAAGCCGAGGCAATGCCTTTCCCCAATGAAGAAACAACACCGCCCGTGACGAATATGTAGCGCGTCATGAAAAACCCTAGAAGTCTGCGTTAAAGCGGTCCGAGCCGCCGGGGAAAGCGAAGGAAGGCCGAAGCCCCCGATCACCTGCATTAATCACAGTGCACCTTTCAAAAAAACCGCCGCGTTGGGACAGACCGGAAGTGAAAACACCGGTACGTTGCTCGCTACACATTTTTTGGAATCGCCCAGCAAAGACTGCTTGGTAATCGGCAACTTCTGTAATTCAGGCGAATCCACAGAAGTTGTATCAAGAAGGGAGCGTAGTCTACCGGAAAGCCCCTTTCAGCTCAAACCTTGATCGCTGTTCGGCGGCTGCCAATGCAATTGCCAGCAATCATGGGCGTTTGCGACAAGCCCTGGCAGATTCGCCACCGCCAGCAGTTGCCCGTCCCGGTACAGCAGCGGCAATCTGCCACGGGCGAACACCGGCAGGCCGCTCTCGTTGAGCAAGCGCTTCAAGTCGCGATGCCCACGCCCAGGCAAGTGCATGACCTCACCGCCCTGGCGATAACGCACCTGCAACGGCCCCGACGGCACCTGCCCGCTGAACGACAAGCGGCCGTTGTCCGGCAACTGCAACGGGCATTGCGGGGCAAGCCAATCGGCCGCCGGTTGCAGGTCACGCAACCAGGCCCCGTGCAACCACCAGAGCCGCCCGCCGGCGCGGTGCAGCTCGCCATCGGCCAGGCGCCAGAGCGGCCGTGCATCGTCCGCGGCGTCCCGCAATGTCTGCCAGCCCGCCCAGTGCTCGGCATCCGGCAATCGCGTCAGCGGGCTCAGCCAATGACTCAAGGCATTGCGCTGGCGCGCCTCAGACACCCCCTGCAAGGGGACCAGTAACAGCGAAGGCACAGCCAGCCAGTCGAACGCCCCGGCTTCACGCGCTGCCGCCAGATCCATCTGTGCCAACTCATCAAGCAGCCCTTGCGCCTCGCTCATGTGCGAGGCGCTGCGGGCCATGCACCCGACGGCTTGCGGCCAGCGTTCCATGAGCCGCGGAAAGACCTCATGGCGCAGGTAGTTGCGGGAGAACTGACGGTCGCCGTTGGAGGGGTCTTCAATCCAGTGCAACTGATGCTCAAGCGCATAGCGCTCAAGATCGGCACGCGAGGCCTGCAACAACGGACGCAGCAAATGACCGCCGCCCAGGGGCCGCACAGCAGGCATTGCCGCCAACCCACGTACCCCGGCGCCACGCAATAGACGAAACAGCAGGGTTTCCGCCTGATCGTCACGATGCTGGGCGGTCAACAGCAGCTCATCGACACCCACTCGCGTTTCGAAGGCCGCATAGCGCGCCTCACGAGCGGCCCGCTCCAGGCTTGCACCCGGCTCAACCTGGACCTTGAGTACTTGCAATGGCACGCCCAAGGCATCGCATACCGCCTGACAATGTGCCGGCCAAGCATCAGCCGCCGCTTGCAAGCCATGATGGACATGCAGCGCACTCAGAGGAGGCAGAGATTGATGCCGGGCCAGGTCGGCCAAGAGATGGAGCAATACCGTGGAATCAAGACCGCCAGAGAATGCGATATGCCACGCGGGGGAGTCGCGCCAGGGTGCCAGGTTTTGCAGCAGTGTGGCGGAGAGAGAATTCATGAACCTATCAAGACCTGTAGGAGCGGCCGGTCGGCATTACGCCGGCCCGCGTAGCATGAAGCACTCGATCAAATCGACCGCCTCATCACCGCGTAAGCCGGCGCGCCCCTACAAGAGGGAACGGCGCTCGATCAGAGGCCGTAGCTCATCAGGCGATCGTAACGACGGGCCAACAGCGTGTCAGTGTCCATGCCCTTGAGCATCGCCAATTGCGAGGTCAGCTCGGCACGGATCGACGCCGCGGCAGTGACCGGGTCACGGTGCGCACCGCCCAAAGGCTCGCCGATGACTTTATCGACGATACCCAGGCCTTTCAGACGCTCGGCGGTGATGCCCATGGCCTCGGCGGCATCCGGTGCCTTCTCGGCGGTTTTCCACAGGATCGACGCACAGCCCTCAGGGGAGATCACCGCGTAAGTCGAGTACTGCAGCATGTTCAGTTGGTCGCAGACGCCAATGGCCAGCGCACCACCGGAACCACCTTCACCGATCACGGTGGCGATGATAGGGGTCTTCAGGCGTGCCATGACCCGCAGGTTCCAGGCAATGGCTTCGCTCTGGTTGCGCTCTTCAGCGTCGATGCCCGGGTAAGCGCCCGGCGTGTCGATAAAGGTCAGGATCGGCATTTTGAAACGTTCAGCCATTTCCATCAGACGGCACGCCTTGCGGTAGCCCTCGGGACGCGGCATGCCGAAGTTGCGGCGAACCTTCTCGCGCACTTCACGGCCTTTCTGGTGGCCGATGATCATCACTGGCTGGTCGTCCAGACGAGCGACACCGCCGACAATCGCGGCGTCATCCGAGAAGTGACGGTCGCCGTGCAACTCGTCGAACTCGGTGAAGATGTGCTCGATGTAGTCCAGGGTGTACGGACGACGCGGATGACGCGCCAGACGAGCAATCTGCCAGCTGGTCAGCTTGCCGAAGATGTCCGCGGTGAGCGTGCTGCTCTTGTCCTGCAGGCGGGAGATCTCATCGCCGATATTCAGCGAATTGTCATTACCGACCAAGCGCAACTCTTCGATCTTGGCTTGCAGGTCGGCGATCGGCTGTTCGAAATCAAGAAAATTCGGGTTCATAGGCGTCCGTCTTGGGTCGACGTCCAAGAGAGCTTGGGCCGGCCGGTTGTCTATTCGCGCCTACCTTAAGGGAGAGGCGCGTTCAGGTCGAGATTAAAAATGGGGTCGAGATCAGGGCACGCTCAATAACGACAACGAACGGCACCTGACCATCAACGGTATTGGAGGAAGACGTTGTCTCGCCCGAACTGGTCACGCAGGGCTTGAATCAAGCTGTCCGCCGGATCGATCCGCCAGCCTTCGCCGAACTGCAGCAAGGCTTTGGCATCCTCCCGGGTGTACTCCATGGTAATCGGGCAAGCCCCGCGGTGACGCTTGCACAACTCGCCCAGCCAGCGTAGCTGATCGCCCTTCAGGGCTTCGGTATGCACCTTCAGCCGCAGGCTTTCCGCCAGATTGGTCCGGGCATCTTCCATACTCATCACGCGCTTGACCCGCAAGCGCAGGCCGCCGGAAAAGTCATCATTGCTGACCTCCCCTTCGACCACCACCATCGCATCGGTCTGCAGCAGGGACTGCGCCGAATGGAAGGCATCGGCAAACAAGGAGGCTTCAATCCGCCCCGAACGGTCGTCGAGGGTGATAAAGCCCATCTTGTCGCCCTTTTTATTCTTCATCACCCGCAGGGCGATGATCATGCCCGCCACCGTCTGGGTATCCCGCGCCGGCTTCAGGTCAATGATGCGCTGCCGGGCGAAACGGCGGATTTCGCCTTCGTACTCATCGATCGGGTGCCCGGTCAGATACAGGCCAAGGGTGTCTTTCTCCCCTTTCAAGCGTTCCTTGAGGGTCTGTTCTTTGGCCTTGCGATGATTGGCATAGACATCCGCATCCTCCTCGACGAACACACCGCCAAACAGGTCGGCGTGGCCACTGTCGTGGGTACGCGCGGTCTGTTCCGCCGCCTTGATCGCCTCTTCCATGGCCGCCAACAGCACGGCGCGGTTCTGGTCGATGCTGGCTTGATAAGCTTTGGGCTCGTCATGGAAGTACGGCCCCAGGCGATCCAGGGCGCCACTGCGAATCAGGCCGTCCAGGGTGCGTTTGTTGATGCGCTTGAGGTCGACCCGGGCGCAAAAGTCGAACAGGTCCTTGAACGGCCCCGCTTCGCGCGCCTCGGTAATCGCCTCCACCGGACCTTCACCCACGCCCTTGATCGCCCCAAGGCCATACAGGATGCGGCCTTCGGCGTTCACCGTGAACTTGAACTCAGAGGTATTCACGTCCGGCGCGTCGAGGCGCAACTTCATGGTCCGCACTTCTTCGATCAAGGTCACGACCTTGTCGGTGTTGTGCATATCCGCAGACAGCACCGCCGCCATAAAGGGCGCCGGGTAATGGGCCTTGAGCCAGGCGGTCTGGTAGGACACCAGGCCGTAGGCGGCGGAGTGGGATTTGTTGAAGCCGTAACCGGCGAACTTTTCCACCAGGTCGAAAATGTTACCCGCCAGATCCGGGTCGATGTTGTTGGTGGCGCAGCCCTCAATAAAGCCGCCACGCTGCTTGGCCATTTCTTCGGGCTTTTTCTTACCCATGGCTCGCCGCAGCATGTCCGCGCCACCGAGGGTGTAACCGGCCATAACCTGGGCGATCTGCATCACCTGTTCCTGATACAGGATGATGCCGTAAGTCGGTGCAAGGACCGGCTTGAGCCCTTCGTACTGATAGTCCGAGTGCGGATAAGCCAGCTCGGCGCGACCGTGCTTACGGTTGATGAAGTCATCCACCATGCCCGATTGCAGTGGGCCCGGACGGAACAGGGCCACCAGTGCGATCAAGTCTTCCAGGCAGTCGGGCTTGAGCTTCTTGATCAGCTCCTTCATGCCTCGGGATTCAAGCTGGAACACCGCAGTGGTTTCAGCTTTCTGCAACAGGCTGTACGTCGGCTTGTCGTCCAGGGGGATGAAGGCGATATCCAGCGGCTCTTCACCGGCCTTGGCGCGGTCGCGGTTGATGGTCTTCAAGGCCCAATCGATGATGGTCAGGGTCCGCAGGCCGAGGAAGTCGAACTTCACCAGGCCCGCCGCCTCGACGTCATCCTTGTCGAACTGGGTCACCAGGCCATCACCTTCTTCGTCGCAATAAATCGGCGAGAAGTCAGTCAGCTTGGTCGGCGCGATCACCACACCACCGGCGTGCTTGCCCACGTTACGCACAACGCCTTCGAGCTTGCGGGCCATCTCCCAGATTTCCGCCGCTTCTTCATCGACCTTGATGAAGTCCCGGAGGATTTCTTCCTGCTCGTAGGCTTTTTCCAGGGTCATGCCGACTTCGAAGGGGATCATCTTCGACAGACGGTCGGCCAAGCCATAAGACTTGCCCTGCACCCGTGCCACGTCGCGTACCACCGCCTTGGCCGCCATGGAACCGAAGGTGATGATCTGGCTTACCGCGTTGCGACCGTATTTCTCGGCCACGTAGTCGATCACCCGATCCCGGCCGTCCATGCAGAAGTCGACGTCGAAGTCGGGCATGGAGACCCGTTCCGGGTTAAGGAAACGTTCGAACAGCAGGTCGTATTCCAGGGGGTCGAGGTCGGTGATCTTCTGTACATAGGCCACCAGCGACCCGGCACCCGATCCACGGCCTGGGCCCACCGGCACGCCATTGCTCTTGGCCCACTGGATAAAGTCCATCACGATCAGGAAGTAACCGGGGAAGCCCATCTGGATGATGATATCCAGCTCGAAATTCAACCGATCGACATACACCTGGCGCTTGGCCTCGTAGTCCTCGGTGGTGTCTCGGGGCAGCAACACCGCCAAGCGCTCTTCCAAGCCGTCGAACGACACCTTGCGGAAGTACTCGTCGATGGTCATGCCATCGGGAATCGGGAAGTTGGGCAGGAAGTGCGTGCCCAGTTTCACCTCGATATTGCAGCGCTTGGCAATTTCGACGGTGTTTTCCAGAGCCTCGGGCAGGTCACTGAACAGCTCGGCCATCTCTTCCGGGCTTTTCAGGTACTGCTGATCGCTGTAGTTCTTCGAACGCCGCGGATCGTCGAGGGCCCGGCCCTCACCGATGCAAACGCGGGTTTCGTGCGCCTCGAAATCTTCCTGCTTGATGAAGCGCACGTCGTTGGTCGCCACCAGCGGCGCACCCAGCTTGTCCGCCAGGGCCACAGCGGCGTGCAGTTGCTCTTCATCATTGGCGCGATTGGTGCGCTGGATTTCCAGGTAGAAGCGATCCGGGAACACCGCCATCCACTCGCGGGTCAGGGTCTCGGCCAGTTCCAGATCGCCGGCGATCAAGGCCATGCCGATCTCGCCCTCCTTGGCCGCCGACAGCATGATCAGGCCTTCAGCCGCTTCGGCCACCCATTCGCGCTCGATGATGATCTGGCCATTGCGCTGGCCATCGATAAAGCCGCGGGAAATCAGCTCGGTCAGGTTGCGATAACCCACGGCATTCATCACCAGCAGGCTGATGCGGCTCAGGGGGTTATCGGGGTCCTTGTTCGACAGCCACAGGTCGGCGCCACAGATCGGCTTGATCCCGGACCCCATGGTGGCCTTGTAGAACTTGACCAGGGAACACATGTTGTTCTGATCGGTCACGGCTACGGCTGGCATGCCCAGGCCCGCCAGGGCTTTGACCAAGGGCTTGATACGCACCAGGCCATCGACCAGGGAGTATTCAGTGTGCAGGCGCAGGTGAACGAATGAAGCCGGCATAGTGATCCTGTAAATAGCGCAAAAACAACAAGGCCCGGATTGTACCGGGCCTCGACTAAAACATCAGCCTCAAGGCTGCATCTTGCTCAAGCTCTCACGCAGCTCGTAGGCCTGGCGCACAGGCGCAAAAGAGCGCCGATGGATCGGAGTCGGCCCCAGGCGGGCCAGGGCTTCCAGATGGACGGGCGTCGGATAGCCCTTATGGCCGCCAATGCCATAGCCCGGGTAGATCAACTCAAACGCCGCCATCTCGCGGTCGCGACTGACCTTGGCCAGAATCGACGCCGCAGCGATCGCCGGCACCTTGCTATCGCCCTTGACCACGGCTTCAGCCGGCATCGCCAATTTCGGGCAGCGATTGCCATCGATCATCGCCAGTTTCGGGGTAATGCTCAGCCCCTCCACCGCACGCTGCATGGCCAGCATAGTGGCGTGAAGAATATTCAGCTCGTCGATTTCCTCGACTTCAGCCCGGGCAATGCACCAGCTCAGGGCCTTTTCACAAATTTCGTCGTACAGTTTTTCACGACGGGCCTCGGTGAGTTTCTTCGAGTCGTTGAGACCGAGAATCGGCCGATTGGGATCGAGGATCACCGCCGCCGTTACCACCGCACCGCACAAGGGGCCACGACCGACTTCATCGACGCCGGCCACCAGGTCCTGGGCATCGGCCACCAGGGAGAAATCCAGTCCCATCTGCATTTTTGCCTGACTCATGAAGGTTTTCCGATCAGATTCAGCACCGCCTCAGCGGCCTGATTGGAGGCATCGCGACGCAGGGTGCGATGGATTTCGTCAAAGCCCCGGGTCTGCTCTTGCCCACCCTCGATCAACGGCGACAAGGTCTGGGCCAGCGCCTCGGCAGTCGCATCATCCTGCAGTAACTCAGGCACCAACAGACGCTGGGCCAGCAAGTTCGGCAGGGAGATATAGGGGCTCTTGACCATGCGCTTGAGAATCCAGAACGTCAGCGGCGCCAGGCGGTAAGCCACCACCATCGGACGCTTGTAGAGCAACGCTTCGAGGGTCGCGGTTCCGGAGGCAATCAGCACCGCATCACAAGCCGCCAGGGCTTGATGGGACTGGCCATTGAGCAGGGTCAGCGGCAGGTCGCGACCGGCCAGCAATTCTTCCAACTGCGCGCGCCGTTCGGGGCTGGCGCACGGCATGACAAAACGCACGCCCGGGCGCAGGGCCCGCAGGCGCTGCGCGGCGTCGAGGAACAACGCCCCCAGGCGCCCGACTTCGCCGCCACGACTGCCCGGCATCAAGGCCACCAGGGGGCCTTCAGGCAAGCCCAGCTCGGCACGGGCTGCTGCCCGATCCGCCTCAAGGGGAATGGCGTCGGCCAGGGAATGCCCGACAAAACGCACCGGCACGCCCTTTTCTTCGTAGAAGCGCGCCTCGAACGGGAACAGGGTCAGCATCAGATCGCAGCCTTCGCGAATCTTCAGCACACGCTTCTGCCGCCAGGCCCATACCGAGGGGCTGACGTAATGCACCGTCTTGATACCGGCCTGACGCAGCTTAAGTTCGATATTCAGCGTGAAGTCAGGCGCGTCGATACCGATAAAGACATCCGGCTGTTCGGCGATCAGGGTTTGAATGAGTTTTTTACGGCGGGCCAGCAGCTCACGCAAACGCCCGAGGACTTCCACCAGCCCCATGACCGCCAGGCGCTCCATGGGGAAGTAGGACGTCAGCCCTTCGGCCTGCATCAACGGGCCACCGACGCCCATGAACTCGACATCAGGATGCTGGGCCTTGAGGGCGCGCATCAGACCGGCGCCGAGAATGTCGCCGGAAGCCTCGCCAGCTACCAGCGCAACACGCAAAGTAGCCATGATTAGCGGGTAATGCCGCGGGTCGACGACTGGATCGAATCGCGGAAGATCGCGACTTCGGGAAACTGTGCAGCGGGCTCGGCCAGACCGGCGAGCGCCTGATCGACGGTCAACCCTTGACGGTAGACCACCTTGTAAGCGCGACGCAGAGCGTGGATCGCGTCTTCGCTGAAACCACGACGGCGCATGCCTTCGAAGTTCATGCTGCGTGCCTCGGCCGGGTTGCCGAACACGGTGACGAACGCTGGAACGTCCTTGCCGATGGCGGTGCCCATGCCGGAGAAGCTGTGGGCGCCGATATGACAGTACTGATGCACCAGGGTGAAACCCGAGAGAATCGCCCAGTCGTCAACGTGCACATGCCCAGCCAACGCTGTGTTGTTGACCAGGATGCAATGGTTGCCGATCACACTGTCATGGCCGATATGGGCATAGGCCATCACCAGGTTGTGATCACCCAGGGTGGTTTCAGAACGGTCCTGAACGGTGCCACGGTGAATGGTCACGCCTTCACGGATCACGTTGTGATCGCCTATCACCAGGCGAGTTTCCTCACCCTTGTACTTCAGGTCCGGCGTGTCCTCACCAATCGACGAGAACTGGTAGATGCGGTTGTGCTTACCGATCCGGGTTGGGCCCTTGAGAATCACATGGGGCCCGATCACTGTACCCTCGCCGATTTCCACACCAGCGCCGACGATCGACCACGGGCCAACCTCAACGTCGGCGGCCAGTACGGCCGTCGGATCGATGATTGCGCGAGGGTCAATCAAACTCATAGTTTGCGTTCCGCACAGATGATTTCAGCCGAGCAGACCGGCTTGCCATCGACCGAAGCCTGACACTCGAACTTCCAGATCTGCCGCTTGCAGCTGAGGAACTTGGCTTCAAGGACCAGTTGGTCGCCCGGCAGCACAGGCTGGCGGAAGCGCAGCTTGTCGGAGCCGACGAAATAGTAAAGGGTGCCATCAGCAGGCTTCACGTCCAGCATCTTGAAACCAAGAATGCCGGCAGCCTGAGCCATGGCTTCGATGATCAGCACGCCCGGCATGATTGGATGCGCAGGAAAGTGACCATTGAAGAAAGGTTCGTTGATGCTGACATTCTTGTAGGCACGAATGCACTTGCCCTCAACGTCCAGGTCCACCACCCGATCCACCAACAGGAAAGGGTAGCGGTGAGGCAAGTATTCGCGAATCTCGTTGATGTCCATCATTTCGGGGGGAAGCCTGTAGTAAAGAGTGGGAGTGTGCGACTGAACGCACACGCCTCTAGCAAATCAAGGAGGCCGCTAGCGGCTGTACACACTTGATATGGAAATGGTCTCAGCCTTCTGATGAAGCATTGCCGTCAGGGGTCACGTCCCCAACGCGCTTTTCCAGTTGCCGCAAACGTCGCGCAATGTCATCGAGCTGACGGATACGTGCTGCACTTTTACGCCATTCGGCAGCAGGCTGCATGGCGGTACCGGACGAATAGGAACCCGGCTCGGTGATCGAGTGGGTGACCATGGTCATGCCGGTCAAGAAAACGTTGTCGCAAATATCGATGTGGCCCACCAACCCCACGCCACCGGCGAGCATACAGTGCTTGCCAATCTTGGTGCTGCCGGAAATCCCCACACAGGCGGCCATGGCGGTGTGATCGCCAACCTGCACGTTGTGGGCAATCTGGATCTGGTTATCCAGCTTCACGCCGTTACCGATGATGGTGTCGGCCAGCGCACCGCGGTCGATGGCCGTGTTCACGCCAATCTCCACGTCATCGCCGACGGTCACGCCACCAATCTGGGCAATCTTTTGCCAGACGCCCTTCTGGTTGGCGAAACCGAAGCCTTCACCCCCCAGCACCGCGCCCGACTGGATCACCACACGCTTGCCGATACGCACATCGTGGTACAGCGTGACTCGCGGGGCCAGCCAACCGCCCTCGCCGATTTCGCTGCGCGCACCGATAAAGCAATGAGCACCGACAGTCACGCCTGCCGCCACTCGCGCACCACTCTCGATCACCACAAAGGGCCCGATACTGGCTGCCGGGTCGACCCACGCATCGTCGGCAATCACCGCGGATGGATGGATGCCCGCCGCCGCCTTGGGCTTGGGATCGAACAGGTGGGAAACCCGCGCGTAGGACAGGTAAGGATCAGCCACCACCAGCGCATCACCGGCATAACCTTCAGCGTCGGCAGCCTTAAGCAGCACAGCGCCAGCATGACTGTCTGCCAGGTACTTGCGGTATTGGGGATTTGCCAAAAAGCTCAACTGAGCTGGGCCAGCCTCCTGCAAGGTGGCTAGCCCAGTGATGTTCTTCTCCGGGTCGCCACACAGGGTGGCGCCGAGGAACTCGGCCAACTGGCCGAGTTTCATAGTCGCGGTCATGGCTTACTTCAGCTGATTCATGCGCTCGATGACTTGGCGAGTGATGTCGTACTGAGGTTTGACATCGATCACAGCGCCGCGCTCGAAGACCAGGTCGAAAGCCCCTTTCTTGATCACTTCTTCAACCGCGCTGTCCAGCTTCGGCTTCAGTTGCTTGAGCATTTCGCGGTCGGCAACGGCTTTGGCTTCGTTCAGTTCCTTGGACTGGAACTGGAAGTCACGGGCCTTTTGCTTGAACTCCAGCTCAAGGCGCTCACGCTCGCCCTGCTGCATTTTGTCGCCACCGGCTACCAGACGATCCTGGATGCCCTTGGCGCTGCTTTCCAGGGTTTTCAGCTTGGTCAGTTGCGGGCCGAACTTCTTCTCGGCGTCCACTGCGTACTTCTTGGCAGCGTCCGATTCCAGCAAGGCCATCTGATAGTTCAGGACCGCGATTTTCATTTCGGCAAAGGCCGGGGTCGCTACCAGGACAGTCGCCAGGAGAACCAATTGAGTCAACTTACGCACGATGCACTCCTACAAAATCCATTGTCGTTATCTTGGGTCAGGCTCTTAGAAAGTCTGACCGAGGGAGAATTGGAACACTTGGGTTTCAGCGTTATCCGGTTCCTTGATCGGCATCGCCAGGGCGAAGCTCAATGGACCCAGAGCGGTGACCCAAGTCACACCCACGCCGACGGAACTGGCGAGGTTGCTGAGACTGATATCGTTGCACTGTGTGTTCGACTTCAGGCCGCTGCTGTTGGTCACCTTCTCGCACTTGGAGTCGAAAACGTTACCCACATCCCAGAACAGCGAAGTACGCAACGAACGCTGATCCTTGACGAATGGCAGCGGGAACAACAACTCGGCACCACCTTGAATCATTACGTTACCGCCGAATGGCAGCGCATCTTGATCCGGATCCTCTGCAGTACCGACGTTACCGGTTCTGCTCACACCACGGCTCGGCGTACTGCGTGGGCCCAAGGTGCTGTCCTTGAAGCCACGCACCGAGTTGAAACCACCAGCATAGTAGTTCTCGTAGAACGGCAAGCCATCAGTGGAACCGTAACCGTCGCCATAACCCAGCTCGGTGTGCAAGCGCATGGTGTAGGTGTCGGTCAGCGGTGCGAATACCTGACCACGGTAGTCGAGCTTGAAGAACGACAGGTCGCTGCCCGGAGTGGTGGTTTCCAGAACCAGACTCTGGGAGTGACCACGGGTGGCCAGCACGCCTTTGTTCAAGGTCGATTCAGACCAGCCGGCCGAAGCCTTGAAGTTCAGATAGCTGTCGCCCTGCTTGTTCACGAAGTCGAAGATTTCGTCGACGGTGTACAGGCCGGTCTTGATCTTGTCTTGTTGCGCGGTCAAGCCGAAAGTCAGACGCGCCGTCTCGCTGATCGGGTAACCCACGCTGACGCCGGCACCCAGGCTGTCTACTGCGTAGCTGGCTACATCGACATCGAGGTCTTTGTAGTCAGTGGTGCGATAGAACGCGTTGTAACCCAGGCTCACGCCATCGGCGGTCCAGTAGGGGTCGACATAGCCGAAGTTGTAACGGCTCTGGTACTCACTGCGCGTCAGACCGATGCTGACCTTGTTACCGGTACCCAGGAAGTTGTTCTGAGTGATCGAACCGCCGAGGATCAGGCCCGCGCTCTGGGCGAAACCGACACTGGCAGTGATCGAACCGGAAGCTTGTTCTTCAACGGCGTAGTTCACGTCAACCTGGTCATCGACACCCGGAACAGCCGGAGTTTCGACGTTGACTTCCTTGAAGAAGCCCAGGCGTTCAAGACGGGTCTTGGACTGATCGATCAGGTAGGTCGAAGCCCAGCCACCTTCCATCTGACGCATTTCACGACGCAGCACTTCGTCTTCGGACTTGGTGTTGCCACGGAAGTTGATGCGGTTGACGTAGGCACGCTTGCCTGGATCGACGACAAAAGTGATGTCTACGGTGTGATCTTCATCATGGGGCTGTGGCACGCCGTTGACGTTGGCGAAGGTGTAACCCTCGTTACCCAGGCGGCGGGTGATCAGCTCGGAGGTGGTGGTCATCAGCTTACGCGAGAACACCTGGCCTTTTTCCACCAGCAACAGGGCCTTGACCTGGTCTTCAGGCACTTTCAAGTCGCCGCTGAGCTTGACGTCGCGAACGCTGTACTTCTCGCCTTCGTTGACGTTGACGGTGATGTAGACGTGCTTCTTGTCCGGCGTGATCGACACCTGGGTCGAAGCGATATCCATATTGATATAGCCACGATCCAGGTAGTAGGAACGCAGGCGCTCCAAGTCACCGGAGAGTTTTTCACGGGCATACTTGTCGTCGTTCTTGAAGAACGACAACCAGTTGGTGGTCTTCAGTTCGAACAGGCCGATCAGGTCTTCATCAGGGAAAACAGTGTTGCCCACCACGTTGATGTGCTGGATAGCCGCTACGGTGCCTTCGTTGATATTGACCTTCAGGCCTACGCGGTTGCGCGGCTGAGGCACCACTTCGGTTTCAACGGTGGCGGAGTATCGGCCCTGGGCGACGTACTGGCGCTGCAGCTCGTTACGTACACCTTCAAGGGTCGCGCGCTGGAAAATCTCGCCTTCAGCCAGACCGGATTGCTTGAGGCCTTTCATCAGGTCTTCAGTAGAGATCGCTTTGTTGCCTTCAATCTCGATACTGGCGACAGACGGGCGCTCGACTACCGTGATAACCAGGACGTTGCCATCGCGGCCCAGCTGGATATCTTGGAAGAACCCGGTTTTGAACAGGGCACGAGTGGATTCCACCAGGCGACGGTCATCCGCCTGTTCACCGACGTTCAACGGCAAGGCACCAAAGACGCTACCCGCGGAGACCCGCTGGAGGCCGTTGACGCGAATATCGGAGATAGTGAAGGACTCGGCGTGAACTTCGGCGATCATCAATACGGTGAGAACCGCAGTTAGCAGCAGACGTTTCATGAAGTCCTTTCTTATTCCAACTGGCAATAAACAAACTGCCGCAAAATGCGGCAGATTCGCAATTCAGCGAAGCGTTACAGACGACCCAGATCGTTGACCAGAGCAAGCAACATCACCCCGACCACCAAGCTGATACCAATCTGTATCCCCCAACCTTGCACCCGATCCGACAAGGGACGACCACGCGCCCACTCGATCAGATAGAACAACAAATGCCCCCCATCCAGTACCGGGATGGGCAACAAATTCAGAACACCCAGGCTAATACTCAGATAAGCAAGGAAATTCAAGAAATCTGCGACGCCCGACTGGGCAGAAGCGCCCGCCACTTTAGCAATGGTTATCGGTCCACTCAAGTTTTTTACCGAGAGCTCGCCGAACAACATTTTCTTCAGGGATTCGAGGGTCAATACGCTCATGGTCCAGGTACGCCGGGCACCTTCACCAATGGCGGCAAGCGGGCCGTAACTGACCTCGCGAATCATCTCTGGCGGCCAATCGACGGCCTTCACACCAGCCCCCAGATAACCATTGGGCGCCTTGCTTTCACCGCGACTGGCCAGGGTGACCGGGACGTCGAGTCGAGCACCGTCGCGCTCAACCTGCAAGACGATTTTCGCATCCGGGCGCACACGCACCCAATCCACGACCTGCTGCCAATCGGTCAGCGCCTGGCCATCCAGGGCCAGCAGCCGATCACCGGTTTTCAGCCCGGCCGCCTGGGCCGGACCTTTCGAATCCAGCTCAGCCAGAACCGGCGGCAAGGACGGACGCCAAGGACGAATCCCCAGGGAACGGATCGGATCCGGCTCGTCGGCCCCCTTGAGCCACTGATCCAGCACCAGTTCTCGCGGCGAATCGACCGTAGAACCCTGCTCGCGTACCGAAAGCTGCAACGCACCGCTTTCGCCCAGGCGCCGTACCAACTGCAGGTTCACCGCCCCCCAACCGGAGGTCGGCTCGCCATCGATGGCGACGATCTCCTGACCTGCACTCAAGCCGGCCTTGGCGGCGATACTGCCAGCCTCGACCGCGCCAATGACCGGACGCACCTGCTGGCTGCCGAGCATTGCCAGGGCCCAGAAAAACACCAGCGCCAGCAAAAAGTTGGCAATCGGACCCGCCGCGACAATAGCGATGCGCTGACGAACGGATTTGCGATTGAACGATTGATCGAGCTGATCGGCAGGAACATCGCCTTCACGCTCGTCGAGCATTTTCACGTAGCCGCCCAGGGGAATGGCGGCAATGACGAACTCAGTACCGCGCTTGTCGTGCCAGCGCAGCAAGGGCATGCCGAAGCCCACGGAGAAGCGCAGCACCTTGACGCCGCAACGACGCGCAACCCAAAAATGGCCGAATTCGTGGAAGGTGACCAGCACACCCAGAGCAACCAGGGTGCCGACAATCATATAGAGCGCGCTCATCTACTTTCTCCGCAATCCTATCCGGTGCCGGCCGCCTGGGCGGCTCACAATGCTTATCGAGCGTTGCGCTGCAGCCAGTGCTCGGCCAGGGCTCGAGCCTTGGTATCCGCCGCAAACACCGCGTCCAGTTCATTGACTGCTACCACGGGTTCGAGGTTTAAAACTTCGTCGATGATACTCGCGATCTCGGGATAGCGGATGCGCCGTTCAAGAAACGCGGCAACCGCGACCTCGTTGGCCGCATTCAGCATGGCCGGCGCGCTGTTGCCCGCCTCTGCCGCCTGGCGCGCCAGGCGCAGGCACGGGAACCGCTGCTCGTCCGGTGCCTGGAAGTCCAGGCGGGCGACGGCAAACAGATCCAGGGGCGCCACCCCCGAATCGATACGCTCAGGCCAAGCCAGCGCATTGGCGATCGGCGTACGCATGTCCGGGTTACCCAGTTGCGCCAGCACCGAGCCATCCACGTAATCCACCAGGGAATGGATCACGCTTTGCGGGTGGATCACCACCTCGACTTGCGACGGCTGCGCATCAAACAGCCAGCACGCCTCGATCAACTCCAGCCCTTTATTCATCATGCTGGCCGAGTCCACGGAGATCTTACGCCCCATGGACCAGTTGGGATGGGCGCACGCCTGCTCCGGCGAGACATGCTCCAGCTCAGCCATGGGCGTCTGGCGGAATGGACCGCCCGAGGCCGTCAGCAAAATACGACGCACACCCACAGCGCTCAAACCACGAGAAAAATCCGAGGGCATGCATTGGAAAATCGCGTTGTGTTCACTGTCGATGGGCAGCAGCACCGAGCCGCTCTTGCGCACCGCCTGCATGAACAAGGCGCCGGACATGACCAGCGCTTCTTTATTGGCCAGCAGAATTTTTTTACCCGCCTCGACGGCGGCCAGGGTCGGACGCAGGCCCGCGGCACCGACGATCGCCGCCATCACCGCGTCGACTTCAGGGGCTGAAGCCACCTGGCACAGCCCCTCCTCCCCCACCAGCACCTGGGTCGCCAAACCGGCCGCGCGCAAATCGTCCTGCAAGCCAGCCGCTGCAGCCGCCTCGGGTACCACGGCAAAACGCGGCACATGGCGAATACACAAGGCCAGCAATTCGGCCAGGCGACTGAACCCCGTCAGGGCAAACACCTGATAGCGGTCCGGGTGCCGAGCAATCACATCCAGGGTACTGAGGCCGATGGAGCCGGTAGCCCCCAGCACAGTGACTTGTTGCACGCGACTCACAATGCCGCCATCCACAACAGCACGGCAAACACCGGAATTGCCGCCGTCAGGCTGTCAATGCGGTCCAGCACGCCACCATGACCAGGCAGCAGGTTGCTGCTGTCCTTGATCCCCGACTGACGCTTGAACATGCTTTCGGTCAAATCGCCCACGACCGAGATAAACACCACCAACGCGGCGCCGAGCAAGCTCAGCACAACCTGCCCGGCAGAGGCATCACGCACCAGCCCGACCACCAGGGTAATCAGCAGGCTCAACAGCAAGCCACCGTAGACACCTTCCCAGCTCTTGCCCGGACTGACCTGCGGTGCCAGCTTGCGCTTGCCGAAGGCCTTGCCGGAAAAGTAGGCGCCAATGTCCGCACCCCACACTAGAACCATCACCGCCAGGATCAACCAGTTGCCGAGCGGCTGCTGCTTGATGAACACCAGACCCTGCCAGGCCGGCAACAGGATCAGCAGACCGATCACCAACTTGGCCGCCGCCCCCGCCCAGTGGCCACTGGTGCGTGGATAGGTCAGCACCAGAAAGGTCGCCAAGGCCCACCACAGCACCGCCGCCCCCAGCACCCAAGGCGCCACACCGGGCACCAAGTGCATCAGGAACAACAGCACCGCCACCAGCACCGCGTAGCCCACACGGGCCGGTTGCGCCTCGAAACCTGCCAAGCGCGCCCATTCCCAGGCGCCCAGGGTCACCACCAGGCCGATAAACAGCGCGAAGCCGGAGCCGGTGAGCAGGAAAAACCCGCACAAGGCGATCGGCAGAAGGATCAGCGCAGTAATGATTCGTTGTTTAAGCATTAAACCCGGGCTCCAGCCTCGACCTGCTCGCTCGTTTTACCGAAGCGCCGCTGGCGAGATGCATAATCGGCCAGTGCATTACGCATGGCATCGTGTTTGAAGTCCGGCCAGAACAGGTCGGAGAAGTACAGCTCGGCGTACGCCAGCTGCCACAGCAGGAAGTTGCTGATGCGGTGTTCACCGCCAGTGCGGATACACAGGTCGGGCAAGGGCAAGTCGCCGGTGGCCAGGCAGGTCTGCAGCAGGTCCGGAGTAATGTCCTCCGGCCGCAGGTGACCGGCCTGAACTTCCCGCGCCAAGCGCTGCGCAGCCTGGGCGATATCCCACTGACCGCCGTAGTTGGCGGCGATCTGCAGGATGAAACGGTCGCTGCCGGCGGTAATGGCCTCAGCCTCTCGCATCGCCGCCTGCAACTCAGGATGAAAGCGCGAACGATCACCGATGATCCGCAGGCTGATGTTGTTTTCGTTAAGGCGCTTGGCCTCACGACGCAGCGCCTTGAAGAACAGGTCCATCAAGGCACTGACTTCATCCGCAGGCCGCTGCCAGTTTTCACTGGAGAACGCGAACAGGGTGAGCACCTCGACCTTGGCCTCGGCACACACCTCAATGACCGCACGTACCGCATCGACGCCCGCCTTATGCCCGGCAACACCCGGCATAAAGCGTTTTTTGGCCCAGCGATTATTGCCATCCATGATGATCGCGACATGGCGCGGCACCACGGAAGGCACAGTCTGCTTGGTCTTTTCCATGAAGGCGCCCCGACCCTTATACGGCCATCAGGTCCGCTTCTTTTGCCTTGGTGGCTGCGTCGATATCAGCTTCAGCCTTATCGGTCAGCTTTTGAATGTCGGCAGCAGCACGGCGCTCTTCGTCTTCGCTGATTTCCTTGTCCTTGACCAGCTTCTTCAGCTCGCTCAAAGCGTCACGACGGATGTTGCGCACGGCAACACGGGCGTCTTCGGCAGCACTGCGAGCCTGCTTGGTGAAGCCCTTACGGGTTTCTTCGGTCAGGGCCGGCATGGAGATCAGCAGCAACTCGCCCAGGTTGGTCGGGTTGAGGTTCAAACCAGCGCTCTGGATCGCCTTGTCGACGGCCGCGAGCATGTTGCGCTCAAACGCCACGACCTGCAGGGTCCGGGAATCTTTCACGGTCACGTTGGCCACGCCGCTCAGCGGGGTGTCAGCGCCGTAGTAAGGCACCATCACGCTACCCAGGATGCTTGGGTGCGCTTTGCCTGTACGGATCTGGCCAAAGGCATGGCTCAGGGATTCCAGGGATTTTGCCATGCGCTCTTGAGCGTCTTTCTTGATTTCGTTGATCATTGTTCGCCTTCCTCGATCAGGGTTCCTTCAGCGCCACCGTGCACGATATTCAGCAGGGCGCCGGGCTTGTTCATGTTAAAGACGCGCAGCGGCATCTTGTGGTCGCGGCACAGGCAGATGGCCGTCAGATCCATGACCCCCAACTTGCGATCCAGTACTTCATCGTAGGTCAGATGATCGAACTTCTCGGCATGCGGGTCTTTGAATGGGTCTGCGGTGTAGACACCATCGACCTTGGTGGCCTTGAGCACGACGTCGGCATCGATCTCGATTGCGCGCAAGCAGGCCGCAGAGTCAGTGGTGAAGAACGGGTTGCCGGTACCGGCCGCGAAAATCACAACTTCTTTGGAGTTCAGATGACGCATGGCTTTGCGACGATCGTAGTGATCGGTCACACCCACCATGGAAATAGCCGACATCACGATGGCGGAGATATTCGCACGTTCCAGCGCATCACGCATCGCCAGGGCGTTCATCACAGTGGCCAACATGCCCATGTGGTCGCCTGTAACCCGATCCATGCCGGCCGCGCTCAAGGCAGCACCGCGGAACAGGTTGCCGCCGCCAATCACCAGACCCACTTGTACGCCGATGCCGACCAACTGGCCGACTTCCAGCGCCATGCGATCCAGTACCTTGGGATCGATCCCGAACTCTTCCGAGCCCATCAGGGCCTCGCCGCTAAGCTTGAGTAGAATGCGTTTATAGCGAGCTTGATAACCACTGCCCTGCTGAGCCATTGCGAATCTCTCCTGCGGCGTATTTAAAAAAATCTTTGCGGGCTGTTTACAGCCTGCGTTCACTCTAGCTTGACGCTGTCACAGCGCCATCAGAACACGACTTTGTAAACCGGTTCCGACGGAAAAAAATTAAATCCCTGCCCATTTGAAAAGAGGCTGCGCGCGTGAGCGGGCAGCCTCTTCTGGGCGACAGTTGAAAAACCGTCTTATTGCTTGCTGGCAGCCAGCTGAGCCGCAACTTCTTCAGCGAAGTTGTCGACTGGCTTCTCGATGCCTTCGCCCACTTGGAAGCGAGTGAAGGAAACGATTTCAGCGCCGCCTTGCTTAGCCAGAATACCTACAGTCACTTCTGGGTTTTTAACGAAGGCTTGTTCAACCAGGCTGGCTTCAGCCAGGAACTTGCTGATACGGCCGGCGATCATCTTCTCGACGATTTCAGCAGGCTTGCCCTTCATTTTGTCTTCGTTGAGGCTCAGGAACACGGCTTTTTCGCGTTCGATGGCTTCAGCGGAAACTTGCGAAGGCAGCAGGAACTCAGGGTTGCTGGCCGCTACGTGCATCGCGATGTCTTTAGCCAGTTCAGCGTTGCCGCCTTTCAGGGCTACCACAACACCGATCTTGTTGCCGTGCAGGTACGAACCCAGCACGTCAGCTTCGATACGCGCCAGGCGACGGATATTGACGTTCTCGCCAACTTTGGCAACCAGGGCTTCACGAGCCGATTCCTGAGCGGCGATCAGCGGAGCTGCGTCGGTCAGTTTGTCGGCGAACGCTTTTTCAACGCTGGCAGCAACGAAGTTTTTGAAGTCGTCTTGCAGGGCCAGGAAGTCGGTCTGCGAGTTAACTTCGATGATGACGGCAGCTTTGCCGTCTTCTTTGATAGCGATAGCGCCTTCAGCAGCAACGTTGCCTGCTTTCTTGGCAGCCTTGATGGCGCCGGAAGCACGCATATCATCAATGGCTTTCTCGATGTCGCCGCCAGCCTTGGTCAAGGCCTTTTTGCAATCCATCATGCCTTCGCCGGTACGCTCGCGCAGTTCTTTAACCAACGCTGCAGTAATCTCTGCCATTTTCAAATTCCTCTTGGATAGGTTTTCAACCATTCCACCCGATCGAACGGGCGTTCAATTCTTGGGCTCTGCCCCGAAAACACTCAATAGACGCCCCGCGTTACAATACAGCAGGGTCGCCACCTTCAAATGATTTCCGAGTTGGCAAAAAGGGGGCCAAGCCCCCTTTTTGCTTACTGAGTCAACGCCAAGGCGTCAATTACTCAGCTGCAGCTACCGGAGCTTCTTCAACGAACTGCTCGGTACCGCCAGCAACGTGGTTGCGACCACGGATTACAGCGTCAGCCATCGAACCCATGTACAGCTGGATAGCGCGGATTGCGTCATCGTTGCCTGGGATGATGTAGTCAACACCTTCTGGGCTGCTGTTGGTATCGACTACGCCGATAACCGGGATGCCCAGCTTGTTGGCTTCGGTGATCGCGATGCGCTCGTGATCAACGTCGATAACGAACAGTGCGTCTGGCAGACCGCCCATGTCCTTGATACCACCCAGGCTACGATCCAGCTTTTCCAGGTCGCGAGTGCGCATCAGCGCCTCTTTCTTGGTCAGCTTGGCGAAAGTGCCGTCTTCGGCTTGTACTTCAAGGTCACGCAGACGCTTGATGGAAGCACGGATGGTTTTGAAGTTGGTCAGCATGCCGCCCAACCAGCGGTGATCGACGTACGGCGAACCGCAACGTGCTGCTTCTTCAGCAACGATCTTGCCAGCGGAACGCTTGGTGCCGACGAACAGAATCTTGTTTTTGCCCTGGGCCAGACGCTCTACGAAAGTCAGAGCTTCGTTGAACATTGGCAGGGTTTTTTCAAGGTTGATGATGTGGATCTTATTACGCGCGCCGAAAATGTATTTACCCATTTTCGGATTCCAGTAACGGGTTTGGTGACCGAAGTGCACACCGGCCTTCAGCATATCGCGCATGTTGACTTGGGACATGATAGTTCCTTAATAAGTCGGGTTTGGCCTCCACGTATCCCAATGACCAACCAGCAGCATGAAAGCTTCCGGCACCCAGGTCATCGTGTCGACACGTGTGTGGATTTAAGCTTTTCGGGGCATCCCCGGAAAGCGGCGCATTTTATACCACAGCAAGGTCGAAAACGGAACCGCGATTCAGTGTTAACCCACCGAGGCTTTCTCCAACCCCTTGGAATCGCGGCAAAATGCTCCATTGAATAGAGGAGAAGCACGCTCAGAGCCTCAGATTTGCCGCGTGCCTCTGTTAGAATCGCCCCTTTGCGGCTTGTGCAACCCCAGCGAACCGCTGCCGGCGCCACCGGCAACACCCGTGTTCTCAAGCCATTTCCGTGTTTATCGCGCCATTGCGCGTCAAGAGAGCCTGTATGACCGTCACCCTCAAAACCCCCGAGGACATCGCCAAAATGCGTGTCGCCGGCAAACTGGCCGCCGACGTCCTGGAAATGATTGCCGAGCATGTCAAACCCGGCGTCACCACCGAAGAGCTGGACCGCCTCTGCCACGACTACATCGTCAATGTGCAGCAGGCCATTCCCGCGCCGCTGAACTACAAAGGCTTCCCCAAGTCGATCTGCACCTCGATCAACCACGTGGTCTGCCACGGCATCCCCAACGAGAAACCGTTGAAGGATGGCGACACCCTAAACATCGACGTGACCGTGATCAAAGACGGCTACCACGGCGACACCAGCCGCATGTTCCACGTCGGCAGCGTGCCGGTCTGGGCCGAGCGCCTGTCGCAGATCACCCAGGAATGCATGTACAAGGCCATCGAGCTGGTCAAGCCCGGCTGCCGCCTCGGGGACATCGGTGAAGTGATCCAGAAGCATGCCGAGAAAAACGGCTTCTCCGTGGTGCGCGAATTCTGCGGCCACGGCATCGGCAAGGTGTTCCACGAAGAGCCGCAGATCCTCCACTACGGCCGCGCGGGCACCGGCATGGAACTCAAGGCCGGCATGACCTTCACCATCGAGCCGATGATCAACCAGGGCAAGGCCGACACCAAAGTGCTGGGCGACGGCTGGACCGCCATCACCAAGGACCGCAAGCTCTCCGCCCAGTGGGAACACACCCTCTTGGTGACCGAAACTGGTTACGAGATCTTCACCCTGCGCAGCGATGACACCATCCCCCGCGTATCGGCCTGATCCGCGGCGCCATGCCCTGACCTACTAGATAGAAAGGAAAGCCAATCGATGCCGCAGGTGGATCCCGAGTTGTTCGACCGCGGCCAGTTCCAGGCTGAACTGGCCCTGAAGGCAAGCCCCATCGCCGCCTTCAAGAAAGCCATCCGTCAGGCACATGAAGTGCTCGACGCGCGCTTTCGCAGCGGACGGGATATCCGCCGGCTTATCGAGGACCGGGCCTGGTTCGTCGACAACATCCTGCAAAAGGCCTGGGACCAGTTCAACTGGAGCGAGGACGCCGACATCGCCCTGGTGGCAGTCGGCGGTTACGGGCGCGGCGAGCTGCACCCCTACTCCGACATCGACCTGCTGATCCTGCTGGACAGCGCCGACCATGAAATCTTCCGCGACTCCATCGAGCGCTTCCTCACCCTGCTCTGGGACATCGGCCTGGAAGTGGGGCAAAGCGTTCGTTCGGTGGACGAGTGCGCCCAAGAGGCCCGGGCCGACCTGACGGTGATCACCAACCTGATGGAAAGCCGCACCATTGCCGGCCCCGAGCACTTGCGCCAGCGCATGCTCGAGGTCACCAGCACCGCCCATATGTGGCCCAGCAAGGACTTCTTCCTGGCCAAGCGCGCCGAGCAGAAGGCCCGCCACCACAAGTACAACGACACCGAATACAACCTAGAACCTAACGTCAAAGGCTCCCCTGGCGGGCTGCGAGACATCCAGACCATTCTCTGGGTTGCCCGGCGCCAGTACGGCACCCTGAACCTTCGAGCCCTGGCCGGCGAAGGCTTTCTGGTGGAGAGCGAAAACGCCCTGCTGGCCTCGTCCCAGGAATTCATCTGGAAAGTCCGCTACGCCCTGCACATGCTCGCCGGCCGCGCCGAAGACCGCCTGCTGTTCGACCATCAGCGCTCCATCGCCAAGCTCCTGGGCTTTGAAGGCGATGACGCCAAGCAGGCCATCGAAAGCTTTATGCAGCAGTACTACCGGGTGGTAATGAGCATCGCTCAGCTCAGCGACCTGATCATCCAGCACTTCGAAGAAGTGATCCTGGCCCCGGAAGACGAAGCGCCGCCCCAGCCGATCAACTCGCGCTTCCAACTGCACGACGGCTACATCGAGGCGATCAACGACAACGTGTTCCGCCGCACGCCGTTCGCCATGCTGGAGATTTTCGTGCTGATGGCCCAGCACCCGGAAATCAAGGGCGTGCGCGCCGACACCATCCGCCTGCTACGCGAACATCGGCACCTGATCGACGACGATTTCCGCAACGATATCCGCAATACCAGCCTGTTTATCGAGCTGTTCAAATGCGAGATCGGCATCCACCGCAACCTGCGGCGCATGAACCGTTACGGCATCCTCGGACGTTACCTGCCGGAATTCGGCTTTATCGTCGGCCAGATGCAGCACGACCTGTTCCACATCTACACCGTGGATGCCCACACCCTGAACCTGATCAAACACCTGCGCAAACTGCAGTACACCCAGGTTTCGGATAAATTCCCGCTGGCCAGCAAGCTCATGGGCAAACTGCCCAAGCCCGAGCTGATCTACCTCGCCGGCCTGTACCACGACATCGGCAAGGGTCGCCACGGCGATCACTCGGAAATCGGCGCGGTGGATGCCGAAGCCTTCTGCGCGCGGCACCAATTGCCCGTGTGGGACAGCCGCCTGATTGTCTGGCTGGTGCAGCACCACCTGGTGATGTCCACCACAGCCCAACGCAAGGATTTGTCCGACCCGCAGGTGATCCACGACTTCGCCCAGATCGTGGTGGACCAGACGCGCCTCGACTACCTCTATGTGCTGACGGTGGCCGACATCAACGCCACCAACCCCTCGCTGTGGAACTCCTGGCGCGCCAGCCTGCTGCGCCAGCTCTACACCGAGACCAAGCGCGCCCTGCGTCGCGGCCTGGAAAACCCTGTGGACCGCGAAGAGCAGATCCGCCAGACCCAGAGCGCGGCCCTGGACATCCTGGTGCGCAGCGGCACCGACCCGGACGACGTCGAGCAACTCTGGGCGCAGCTGGGGGATGACTACTTCCTGCGCCACACCGCCGGCGACGTGGCCTGGCACAGCGATGCCATCCTCCAGCAGCCCGCCGATGGTGGCCCGCTGGTGTTAATCAAGGAAATCACCCAGCGCGAGTTTGAAGGCGGCACGCAGATATTTATCTACGCCCCGGACCAGCACGACTTCTTCGCCGTGACCGTGGCAGCCATGGATCAGCTCAACCTGAACATTCACGACGCGCGAATTATCACTTCCAGCAGCCAGTTCACCCTCGACACCTACATCGTGCTCGACAACGACGGCGGCTCGATCGGCAACAATCCGCAGCGGATCAAACAGATCCGCGACGGCTTGACCGAGGCTGTGCGCAACCCGGACGACTATCCGACCATCATCCAGCGCCGCGTCCCGCGCCAGCTCAAGCACTTTGCCTTCGCCCCGCAAGTGACCATCCACAACGACGCCCAGCGCCCGGTCACGGTGCTGGAACTCAGTGCACCGGATCGTCCCGGGCTGCTGGCGCGGATCGGCAAGATCTTCCTGGAGTTCGACCTGTCACTGCAGAACGCCAAGATCGCCACCCTGGGCGAGCGCGTGGAAGACGTGTTCTTCATCACCGACGCGCACAACCAGCCGCTGTCCGACCCGGAACTGTGCCGCCGCCTGCAGGACGCCATCGTCGAACAGCTGAGCGTGAGCCACGAACCTGAAATGACGCGCCTGAGCATCTGACGCGCCACGAACCAACGCATTGAGTGAGACACCGCACCGATGAACAACGCTCTGAACCAGTTGCAGCCTTACCCGTTCGAAAAACTTCGCGCCCTGCTCGGCAGCGTCACGCCCAACCCGGACAAGCGCCCGATCGCCCTGTCCATTGGCGAACCCAAGCACCGCTCGCCGAGCTTTGTCGCCGAAGCCCTGGCCAATAACCTCGACCAGATGGCCGTGTACCCGACCACCCTGGGTATCCCGGCCCTGCGTGAAGCCATCGCTGGCTGGTGCGAACGACGTTTCGGCGTGCCGGCCGGCTGGATCGACCCGGCGCGCAACGTGCTGCCGGTCAACGGCACCCGTGAAGCACTGTTCGCCTTCACTCAGACCGTGGTCAACCGTGGCGACGACGCCTTGGTGGTCAGCCCCAACCCGTTCTATCAAATCTACGAAGGCGCAGCCTTTCTCGCCGGGGCCAAACCGCACTACCTGCCGTGCCTCGACGAAAACGGCTTCAACCCGGACTTCGACGCCGTGCCGGCCGAAATCTGGCAGCGCTGCCAGATCCTGTTCCTGTGCTCGCCTGGCAACCCCACCGGCGCACTGATTCCCGTCGACGTGCTGAAAAAACTCATCGCCCTGGCCGATGAGCACGACTTCGTGATCGCCGCCGACGAGTGCTACAGCGAACTCTACTTCGACGAGCAAACCCCGCCCCCGGGCCTGCTCAGCGCCTGCGTCGAGCTGGGCCGCCGGGACTTCAAACGCTGCGTGGTGTTCCACAGCCTGTCCAAACGCTCCAATCTGCCGGGCCTGCGCTCAGGTTTCGTGGCCGGCGATGCCGAGATCCTCAAGGGTTTCCTGCTGTACCGCACCTATCACGGCTGCGCCATGCCGGTACAAACCCAACTGGCCAGCATCGCCGCCTGGAACGATGAAGTGCACGTGCGCGCGAACCGCGCCCTGTACCGCGAGAAGTTCGATGCGGTGCTGGCGATCCTCTCACCCGTGATGGACGTACAACGCCCGGACGGCAGCTTCTACCTGTGGCCGAACGTGGCCGGTGATGACGCCGCGTTCTGCCGCGACCTGTTCGAACAGGAACACGTGACCGTGGTTCCGGGCTCCTACCTGTCGCGGGATGTGGACGGCACCAACCCGGGCGCCGGCCGCGTGCGCATGGCGCTGGTAGCGCCGCTGGCGGAATGCGTCGAGGCGGCCGAGCGGATTCGCGCGTTTATTCAACGCCGCAACTAATCTCAAACAGGCCCTAATATCACAGGGCTTACCCAAGGGAGACTCGCAATCATCACCGCCCGTCAGGACGCCATCCCCCGGTAAGCCCTCCCCAAAAACTCTTGGTGTTCTTACCGGCTATTGCGCACTCCAGCCTGCCGCCCGTGATTCCTGAATTGACGCCCACCCTATCCAGCCGCTGGATGCAGGCCTGCGACATCCCCATCGACAGGCCTCCTCTAGCTATAACGCATTGAACACAAGCATCGCGATGCTGATTGATATCAGCATTTTTCTGGATTTCCGTTTCCGATACCAATCAGTAGTCCATCCCTGAGGAGTGCATTACCCCCCTCGTTTTTTAATCCCTCACTCTCGAGAAAATTGGACCATTTCGATACAGTCCGCCTCAGCCAAATGCTTGCCAGCATTCTTTTTAGCAACTGCCTGTATAGAATGCGTTGCATTTAATACGAAAAACATCGCGTCAAGACCCTAGACGTTGCCCATCAAGGAGAGAAGCAGTGATAACAATTATTCCCCTATGGAAGATGCTCATAGATAAAGAGGGTAAGGCCCGTGGCTTAGCCATTCTTGCGACGCTTCCTATTTTTATTGCGACTGGCGCCCTGGCATTTATCAATGGCTTGCAAACCGGCCGGGTCGGGTCTGCCTTAGTAGGACTGATGGGCGTAATTTTCTTTGGCTTGGCCGCCGTCATTCTATTCATTCCAACAAATAAATATATTCCGAGACAATCATTTATCGGTTATCGATCAACGCAAGCCAAAGCACAAAAGTCTATAAAATATGCTGCTCTGACACTCCCCTTGCTCGCCATTGGCCTTTCACTGCTTATGCCTTCTATTTACATCTCAATAATCGCCATAACCACTACCGCCCTAATTATCTTTTACCAAATTTCAAAATCCATAAAACGTCATGAAGACATAGATTTTTCGACAAACCTCTATCTTGTTTCTTCACTGGGAATCGACCCCGGAGAAAAAGCGCTAGCAAGCTACCAGAACTTCAGTACAGATAACATACGAAAAGGCAGTAATGCTTTTGTTGCCACTGCGAACAAATTGGTCATTGCCTCCTTCAATGGAAAGTTCTGGGAAAAACTTTCCCGCGACCTGAATCAGATTACTCAGATAGGCATAATCGCCGACAAAACTGAGACACATCATATCAAGCTAATTTTCGATGACGGCACTGACGCAGTACTGCGCATTCAACTTGACAACAAATCAACTTCAAATCCGAAATTGATTATAAAACGACTTCTTGAAGTAATCGATAATAAACTGCTTGGTGAAAACACCGCAAAAACAGCCTCGATCAGTCGCCAAGTAATTACAGCCGAAGATACAGCACCACCCAAAATATCCAACCCTAAAACATTAGAAGTAGCTCAAAGCATAGAAATCGCGCAAACCATATTGAACGACATAAAAAACGCCAAAGAAATCATGCCAGGTAGAAAGCTGGAGTTATAGGCAGTGTCACACCGCACAAAATCCTGGCTCACTTACACCGGCGAAGAAACCATAATAAAGGCACTTATAAAACTCAGACCAACACCCACAACCGAGTTGACTTGCGAATACAACTTTTTCAGCAAGCTGACACTTCGAAATCCTGGCTACGAGGATGTGTTGGACGTGAAAGGCGATATATGCACAAAGCGTACTGAAGAATTGAATCACTGCTGGCCAGCCCCTCAGCGGAACTTATAACCGAATGAAAACCGGAAAACACGGTGGTGCATAAGGAACAGACGCTGCAAATACTGAGCGCGAGGCTCTAGATATACATCCACTTGCATCATACCGAGCTGAGTCGTGCCAACGGTCCCGGGCTGCGCATAGTCGTGTGGGTACAAGGCCGTGGATCTGACACTCGCTGGCCTCTATAACAGCAACGCCATACGTCCTTATCAAAGCAAGCAGTTCATCAAAATCAGCGACAGAATAGATATCAACCTCTTCAGAACAACAAAAATTGTTGAATTCTTTGTTTCAGGTCTCGACATGACCAAGACCGACCTCCCTATACAGCAGAAATAGCACGAGACAGTGAAAAGATGCCCAAGATGAACCGTACCTAGAAAATTACCAACCACCTAAAAGCACGTTATGCAATTCTGATTATTGAATTCTTTGAGGAAGAATGTGTTGTGACTGTACTGGGCGACATCGCCAAGTCGCTTAACCATCGTTTTTCCTCTGAAATTCGACGCAAGGTATCCAGACAAACGGTGCCGCTGCCGGAGATAAAACCTTTGACCTGAAACTGGAACCGGACTTCTGTGAAGAAAAGGCGCGGGAAGATAAAATCAGATCATCTGCAAAACTGGAGTCCTGGAGTACATAGACCCCCAACTTAACCTGGATGATGTTGGAGGCTTGGGTACGCTAAAAAAATGGCTGCATCTTAGTGGCCAGTGCTTCGGCCAAGCCGCCAAGGAGTTTGGCGTAGCCCCCCCCAAAATGCCTGCTGCTTACCGGCGTTCCCGGCGGTGGTAAGTCCTTGACCGCGAAGTGTGTATCTTCCTCATGGAACATGCCGTTGCTACACCTTGATATGGGCAAGATATTTCAAGGTATCGTAGGTTCCTCGGAGTCCAATATTCGCTCTGCACTTCAAACTGCCAAAGCTATTTCACCCTGCACCCTTTGGATCGACGAAATTGAAAAAGGTCTCTCCAGCTCCTCCGGCGGCTCTTTAGATGGAGGGACCGCCACCCGAGTATTTGGCACTCTGCTGACTTGGATGCAAGAGAAAACCGCACCGGTTTTCGTGTTTGCCACTGCCACCATCAACCACCTTCACTTCACCGCCCCCAGATTCGCCTCGCTCAAATCCAGCTCCGCCAATACCTCGCGTAGCACGTCGTCGCCAATCTGGTGATGCCGACTCAGCCGATACAGCTCCAGCCGCTGGGCGCGCAGGGCTTTCAGGCGCAGCTTGCGCTCCAGCAGATCCATCTGCGAAGCCAGGGCCTGGGCCTCGGCGGAATCATTGAAGACCTCCAACTGATGGCGATATTCCGACATCAAGCGCGCCTTGAGTTCGGTCGCCAGCGCCGCCAGGGCGGCGTCCGGGGCTTGGGCGGGCTCATCCAATTCCTCGGCCTCCAGGGCATGAATCGCCGCTTCAGCCGTCTTGCGCCAGGCATCCCGCACTTCACCACGGCGCTTGTCGTCGGGGCTTTTCTCGATGCCTCGCAACAACAGGGGCAAGGCCACACAGGCCGCCACCAGGGACAGCAGGATCACCCCGGCAGCAATGAAGATCAGCAGGTCACGCTCGGGGAACACCTCCCCGGGGGCCAACAGCAAAGGCACCGACATCACGCCGGCCAGGGTCACCGCCCCGCGCACCCCGCCCACCGTCAGTAACCAGCAGGAACGCGCCGTGGGCACCAGGGTCAGCTCACCCTTGCCGCGCCAGCGTCGCAACAGCCCGGACAGGCGCCAGATGCTCTGCACCCAGACAAAGCGCAGCACCAACAACACCAGGAAGATCGCCACCACATCCAGGCAACGATAGAACAGCGTCGGCCACAACGAGGTTTCATGGCTGGCCACCGCCTTGATGATGTCCGGCAACTGCAAGCCCAGCAGGAGGAAGATCAGGCCGTTGAAAGCAAACTCCAGCAATGACCAGACGCTGCGATTGAGCAGCCGGGTGCTGGTCTGGCGCGGCAACAGGTCGAGCCAGCTCTGCATCATGCCGGCCGCCACCGCCGAAAGGATGCCGGAGGCCCCCAGGCGCTCGGCCAGCACATAGGCGGCAAACGGCAACAGAAGCATGAACACCACATGGGTCGCCGGGTCGTCCCAGCCACGGGCGATCATCCAGGCCCGCAAACGCCCCACCAGCCAGCTCAAGGCCACGCCAATGGCCAGGCCGCCCAGCGCCACCAGGACAAAGGTCAGGCTGGCATTGGCCAGGGAAAACACCCCAGTCACGGCTGCCGCCAGGGCGAACTTGAAGGTCACCAGGCCGGATGCATCGTTCATCAGCGCCTCGCCCTGAAGCATGTGCATCAAGGGCGTGGGCAAGCGATTCTGAGATATCGCCGAGACCGCCACCGCATCCGTCGGCGACAACACCGCCGCCAGGGCAAACGCCACCGGCAAGGGAATACTCGGCAACAGCCAGTGAATGAAGTAACCCGCGCCGACCACGGTAAACAGCACCAGCCCCACGGCCAGGGTCAAGATCGGCCCGCGCAGGCGCCAGAGTTCACGCTTGGGCATGCGCCAGCCATCGGAAAACAACAGCGGGGGCAGGAACAGGAACAGGAACAGCTCCGGGTCCAGGGCCACGTGCAACCCCAGGGTCGGCCAAGCCAGCAAGGCCCCGGCGGCAATCTGTACCAGTGGCAACGGCAGCGGAATCATCCGCCCCACCAAGCGCGAGACACTCACCAGCATCAGCAGGATGAGGACGGTATAAGCGGTTTGCATAAAGCGGAAGTCCCTGACCCAAACAGAAAAATCGTACCTATCTGAGGTAATAATCGCAGTCGAAGTGCCATATTAGCCCCTTAAGCTAGGCGCTGGCCGCTGCACCAAGGTCGCAAGCGGCCAGCGCCCTGCAACACAAAGCGACTAAAGCCCGGCTCTGGCGGAGCCCGAACCGGCGCGGGCATGGCATAATCCTCCACCTTTATTTTCCGACACTGCAAAGGGGGCAATTCCTTGACCGCTTCAAGCAAAACGTTGCACCTTTTCGGCATCAAAGCCTGCGACACCATGAAAAAGGCGCGCACCTGGCTCGATGAACACGCTATCAGCTACGACTTCCACGACTACAAAACCGCCGGCATTGACCGTGAACACCTGACGCAATGGTGCGACGAGCATGGCTGGCAAGTGGTGTTGAACCGCGCAGGCACGACCTTTCGCAAACTCGAAGACGAACGCAAAGCCGATCTCGACCAGACGAAAGCCATCGAACTGATGCTCGCCCAACCCTCGATGATCAAGCGCCCAGTGCTCGATCTCGGTGACCGAACCCTGATTGGCTTCAAGCCAGATATCTATGCGGCAGCGCTCAAGTAAACCTGCCCATTCATTTTTGTAAGAGGTAACTGCATGTCCACTACTCTGTTCAGCCTGGCCTTCGGCGTCGGCACCCAGAATCGTCAAGGCGCATGGCTGGAAGTGTTTTACGCAGCACCATTGCTCAACCCATCGGCCGAACTGGTCGCTGCCGTGGCCCCGGTACTGGGCTACAGCGAAGGCAACCAGGCCATCACCTTCAACAACGCCCAGGCCGCGCAACTGGCTGAAGCCCTGAAGAGCATCGACGCCACCCAGGCCGCGCTGCTGACCCGCCTGGCCGAAAGCCACAAACCCCTGGTCGCGACCCTGCTGGCCGAAGACGCCCAGTTGACCTCCACCCCAGAGGCCTACCTGAAGCTGCACCTGCTGTCCCATCGCCTGGTCAAGCCTCACGGCCTGAGCCTGGCCGGCGTGTTCCCGCTGCTGCCAAACGTAGCCTGGACCAGCCAGGGCGCCATCGACCTCGGCGAGCTGGCCGAGCGCCAACTGGAAGCCCGCCTGCGTGGCGAGCTGCTGGAAGTGTTCTCCGTGGACAAGTTCCCGAAAATGACCGACTACGTGGTGCCGAGCGGCGTGCGTATCGCTGACAGCGCACGGATCCGCCTGGGCGCCTACATCGGCGAAGGCACCACTGTGATGCACGAAGGTTTCGTCAACTTCAACGCCGGTACCGAAGGCCCGGGCATGATCGAAGGCCGTGTCTCGGCTGGCGTATTCGTCGGCAAGGGTTCGGACCTGGGCGGCGGTTGCTCGACCATGGGCACCCTGTCGGGCGGCGGCAACATCGTGATCAAGGTTGGCGAAGGCTGCCTGATCGGCGCCAACGCCGGTATCGGCATTCCCCTGGGCGACCGCAACACCGTGGAATCGGGCCTGTACGTGACCGCCGGGACCAAGGTGGCGCTGCTGGACGAGAATAACCAACTGGTCAAAGTGCTCAAGGCCCGCGAACTGGCCGGCCAGCCGGACCTGCTGTTCCGTCGCAATTCGGAGACCGGTGCCGTGGAATGCAAAACCCACAAATCGGCCATCGAACTGAACGAAGCGCTGCACGCTCACAACTAAGCAGCGACTCGATGCCATAGCAGCGACCGGGCGCGTATCATCAGCGCCCGGCCTGCTCAAACGAGTCTTGACCACCATGCTTGTGCCCTCCCCCTGGCGCGCCGACTTTCCGGCCATCGCCGCCCTGCAACGGCAAGACCAGACCTACTTGGACAACGCCGCCACCACGCAAAAACCCCAAGCCCTGCTGGATGCCCTGGCGCACTACTACGCCAATGGCGCCGCCAATGTGCATCGTGCCCAACACTTGCCCGGCGCCCACGCCACCCAGGCGTTCGAGGACAGCCGCAGCAAAGTCGCGCAATGGCTGAATGCCGGTGACTGCGGGCAGATCGTCTTTACCCACGGCGCGACCTCCGCGCTGAACCTCCTGGCCTACGGCCTGGAACACCAATTCGAAACGGGCGATGAAATTGTCATCAGCGCCCTGGAACACCACGCCAACCTGCTGCCCTGGCAGCAACTGGCGCAACGTCGCGGCCTCAAACTGCAGGTACTGCCCCTGGATGCCGACGGCCTGATCGACATCGAGGCCGCCACCGGGCTGATTGGCCCGCGCACCCGCCTATTGGCGGTGAGCCAGCTGTCCAATGTCCTCGGCGCCTGGCAACCCTTGACCCCATTGCTGGCCCTGGCCAAGGCCCGGGGCGCCCTGACCGTGGTCGACGGCGCCCAGGGCGTGGTGCACGGGCGCCACGATGTGCAGGCCCTGGGTTGCGACTTCTATGTGTTTTCCAGCCACAAACTCTATGGCCCCGACGGCGTGGGCGTGCTGTTCGGCCGCAACGAAGCGCTGAAGGCCCTGCACCACTGGCAATTCGGCGGCGAAATGGTCCAGGAAGCCGAGTACCAGCACGCCAGTTTCCGCCCGGCACCCCTGGGTTTCGAGGCTGGAACCCCGCCGATTGCCAGCGTGATCGGCCTGGGCGCGACCCTGGATTACCTGGACGGCCTGGACCAGGACGCCGTCAACGCCCACGAGGCGGCGCTGCATGACTATTTGCTCCACGGTTTGCAGGCCCGCAATGGCGTTCGCTTGCTGGGCCGGCCGCAACTGGCCCTGGCCAGCTTTGTCGTCGACGGCGTGCACAACGCTGACCTGGCGCACCTGCTGGCGGAGCAGGGAATCGCCGTGCGTGCCGGGCATCATTGTGCGATGCCATTGTTGAAAGGCTTTGGCTTGGCCGGGGCGATTCGCGTGTCCCTGGCCTTGTACAACGACTCCGAGGACCTGGAGCGCTTTTTCGAAGCCCTGGATCAAGCCCTGGAGCTGTTGCGATGAGCCTGCCCATCGACGCCGCCAAGGCGCTGGACACCTTTGAGCAGGCAGCCGGCTGGGAACAGCGGGCGCGCTTGCTGATGCAATGGGGCGAGCGTCTGCCGCCTCTGAGTGAGGCCGACAAGGTCGAAGCCAATCGAGTGCATGGCTGTGAGAGCCAGGTCTGGCTGGTGGGCACGTTGGCAGAGGGGCAATGGCAGTTCGCGGCCGGCAGCGATGCACGATTGATTCGCGGCTTGGTGGCGCTGCTGTTGGCACGGGTCAACGGTTTGTCGGCAGAGCAGTTGCGCGAGGTGGACCTGGCGGACTGGTTCAATCAACTGGGCCTGTCGCGCCAGCTTTCGCCGTCCCGCAGCAACGGATTAAATGCCGTGCTCCAGCGCATGCGCGAACTGGCCCTGTAGGAGCCGGCTTGCCGGCGATCAGGCCTTTGAGCCTTGCATCGCTCTTGCGGGCGTCATCGCTGGCGAGCCAGCTCCTACAAAAACACCGTTGGGCGTTCTACCGTAGGAGCCGGCTTGCCGGCGATCAGGCCTTTGAGCCTTGCATCGTCCTTGCGGGCCTAATCGCTGGCGAGCCAGCTCCTACAAAAACATCGTTGGGTGTTCTACCGTGGGGGCCGGTTTGCCGACGATCAGCTCTTTGAGGTTTGCATCGTTCTGCGGGCGTAATCGCTGGCGAGCCAGCTCCTACAAAACACCGTTGGGCGTTCTACCGTGGGGGCCGGCTTGCCGGCGATCAGACCTTTGAGTTTTGCGTCGCTCTTGCCGGGCGTCATCGCTGGCGAGCCAGCTCCTACCAAGTTATGCGAACAATGTATTTAGGCCGGCGGGTTTGCTGCGTTCGGCGGGGCGCGCACGCCGGCGACGATTTTATCCACAGCCTTGGTGGCCGCCACCATGCCGAAGGTCGCCGTCACCATCATCACTGCGCCAAAACCGCCGGCGCAGTCCA
>NZ_JALQCW010000046.1 GCF_023241715.1 Pseudomonas morbosilactucae | reverse complement strand
CCGGCGCTGTCGGTGCCGGTCATCGACCTCGACCAGCCGCACTGGCGTGAGCACCCGGCCACTGACCTGGCGCTGCCAACCTGACCTCGGCGCACCTGGCCTATGTGATCTACACTCGGGTTCCACGGCCAGCCCAAGGGGGTGATGGTCGAGCACCGGACCCTGGAAAACCTGGTGCATTGGCACAACCGGGCCTTTGCCCAGCAACCTGGCAGCCAGGTCTCCAGCGTCGCCGGTTTCGGCTTTGATGCCATGGCCTGGGAGGTCTGGCCGACCTTGTGCGCGGGGGCGACCCTGCACCTGCCGCCCAAGGACATCAGCAATGAAAACATCGAACAACTGCTGGCCTGGTGGCAGGCGCAACCGCTGGATGTGAGCTTTTTGCCGACCCCAGTGGCCGAATACGCCTTCAGCCAGCAGTTGCAGCACCCGACCCTGAAAACCCTGCTGATCGGCGGCGACCGCCTGCGCCAGTTCAGCCAGGCCCAGACTTTTGCCGTGGTCAACAACTACGGTCCGACCGAAGCCACAGTGGTCGCCACCTCGGGTGTGGTGCAGGTGGGGCAGGTGCTGCACATCGGCACGCCGATCGCCAATGCCCGGGTCTATGTGCTGGATGAGCAATTGCGCCCGGTGCCGCTGGGGGTAACTGGGGAGCTGTACATCGGTGGCGCCGGTGTTGCTCGCGGCTACCTGAACCGCCTGAAGATGAGCGCCGAACGCTTTCTCGACGACCCTTTCAGCCACCAGCCCGACGCACGCATGTACCGCAGTGGCGACCTGGTGCGCTGGCTGGCGGACGGCAACCTGGAGTACCTGGGGCGCAATGACGACCAGGTGAAAATCCGCGGCATGCGCATCGAACTGGCCGAGATCGAAGCACGGCTGGTCTTGCACCCCGAGGTCGAGAGCGCGGTGGTCCTGGCCCGCGAAGATGGCCCGGGGGTCAAGCGCCTGGTGGCTTACTACCGGCCCCAGGTCGCGGGCCAGAGCCTGGACAACGAAGGGCTGCGCAACTGGCTGCACAGCCAACTGCCGGAATACATGCTGCCGGTGGCCTATGTGGCGCTCAGCCAATGGCCGCTGACCGGTAACGGCAAGCTGGACCGCAAGGCGCTGCCGGCGCCGGGGCTGGAGGCGTTTATCAGCCACGGTTTCGAAGCGCCCCAGGGGGCGGTGGAAACCACCCTGGCGCAGATTTGGGGCGAGGTGCTCAAGGTCGAGCAGGTCGGCCGGCATGACAATTTCTTCGAGCTGGGCGGCCATTCGCTGCTGGCGGTGAGCCTGATCGAGCGCATGCGCCAGGTCGGCCTGAGCGCCGATGTGCGCATCCTCTTCAGCCAGCCGACCCTGGCCGCCCTGGCGGCGGCCGTGGGCAGCGGGCGTGAAATCGAAGTCCCGGCCAACCGCATTCCGGCCGACAGCCAGCGCATCACCCCGGACATGCTGCCCTTGCTGACGTTGAGCCAGGAAGCCATCGACCAGGTGGTCGCCAGCGTGCCGGGCGGCGCCGCCAATGTGCAGGACATCTACCCCCTGGCGCCGCTGCAGGAAGGCATTCTCTATCACCACATCGCCGCCGAGCAGGGCGACCCGTACCTGTTGCAAACCCGCCTGGCGTTCGACAGCCGCGAGCGCTTGCAGGTGTTTGCCGGGGTCTTGCAACAGGTCATTGCGCGCCACGATATCTTGCGCACCAGCGTGCTCTGGGAAGGCCTGGAACAGCCCCTGCAAGTGGTCTGGCGCCACGCCGAACTGGTGCTGCAAGAGCTGACCCCGGACCCGGCTGCCGACGACGTCATGGCCCAGTTGCAGCAAGGCTTCGACGCCCGTCATTACCGCCTGGACATCACCCGCGCACCGCTGATTCGCCTGGTGCACGCCTGGGACCCGGCACAGCAACGGGTGCTGGCGATTTTGCTGTTCCATCACCTGGCCATGGACCACACCGCGCTGGAGGTGGTGAGCCAGGAAATGCAGGCGCTGATCGCCGGCCAGGGCGCGAGCCTGGGGGCCGCGGCGCCGTACCGCAACTACGTGGCCCAGGCGCGCCTGGGTGTCAGCCAGGCCGAGCACGAGGTGTTCTTCCGCGAGATGCTCGGCGACATCGACGAGCCGACCCTGCCGTTCGGTTTGCAGGATGTGCAGGGTGACGGCCGCGATATCGAAGAGGCGGCGCGGCCCCTTGACCCGGTGCTGAACCGCCGTCTGCGGGAACAGGCGCGGGTCCTGGGGGTCAGTGCCGCAAGCCTGATGCACCTGGCCTGGGCCCAGGTGGTGGGGCAACTCAGCAACCGCCGGGACGTGGTGTTCGGCACCGTGCTCCTGGGCCGCCTGCAAGGCGGCGAGGGCGCCGACCGGGCGCTGGGCATGTACATCAACACCTTGCCGCTACGGGTCGATGTCGGCGCCGTGGCCCCGCGGACTGCGGTCAAGGCGACCCACGCCCGCTTGAGCGCCTTGCTCGGCCATGAACACGCCTCCCTGGCCCTGGCCCAGCGTTGCAGCGGCGTGGCGGCTTCCGGGCCGCTGTTCAGTGCCTTGCTCAACTACCGCCACAGCAATGCTAGCGCCCAGCCTCAGGCCGGGCCGCAACTGTGGGACGGGATCGAGGTGCTGGGCGCCGAAGAACGCAGCAACTACCCGCTGACCCTGAGCGTCGACGACCGTGGCGACGGCTTTGTCCTCAGTGTCTTGAGCCTGGCGTCGATTGGCGCCGCGCGCATCGGCGGCTACATGCAGGCCGCGCTGGAACAACTGGTGCAGGCCCTGGAACACGGCTCCAGCGTGCACCTTGAGCAGCTGTCGATTCTGCCGGTCGATGAGCGCCAACAGCTGTTGCAACAGTTCAACCCCAACCCTGTGGACTACCCCCAGGGGCACACCGTGCATGGCCTGTTCGAAGCCCGGGCCGCCGAGGCCCCGGACGCGGTCGCGGTGATCCAGGGCGGGCAACGCCTGAGCTACGGCCAGCTCAACCAGCAGGCCAACCAGTTGGCCCATCACCTGTTAGCCCTTGGGGTACAGCCCGATGATCGGGTGGCGATCAGTGTGCGCCGTGGCCCGGACATGCTCTTGGGTCTGCTGGCGATCCTCAAGGCTGGCGCGGCCTATGTGCCAATCGACCCGGCGCTGCCGGCCGAGCGCCTGCGCTACTTGCTGCAAGACAGTACTCCGGTGGCGTTGCTGAGCCAGGGTGAGCTGCTGCAGCAGTGGGCCAGCGCAGAGTTGCCATTGATCGACCTGGATCAGCGCGACTGGCTGGCGCAGCCGACGAGCAATCCGAGCGGTACCGGGCTGACCCCGGCGCACTTGGCCTATGTGATCTACACCTCGGGTTCCACTGGCTTGCCCAAGGGCGTGATGGTCGAGCACCGGACCCTGGAAAACCTGGTGCACTGGCACAACCAGACCTTCGACCAACACCCGGGCAGCCAGGTGTCCAGCGTCGCCGGCTTCGGTTTCGACGCCATGGCCTGGGAGGTCTGGCCGACCCTGTGCGCAGGGGCGACCTTGCACCTGCCGCCGGCCGAGGTCGGCAACGACAACCTCGAACAACTGCTGGCCTGGTGGCAGGCGCAGCCGCTGGAGGTGAGCTTCCTGCCGACCCCGGTGGCTGAATACGCCTTTGGCCGCCAGATGCAACACCCAACCCTGAAAACCTTGTTGATCGGCGGTGATCGCCTGCGGCAGTTCAACCAGGCCCAGACCTTTGCCGTGGTCAACAACTACGGCCCGACCGAGGCCACGGTGGTTGCCACCTCGGGGCCGGTGGCGGTGGGGCAGGTGCTGCACATCGGCAAGCCGATGGGCAATGCGCGCATCTACTTGCTGGATGAACAGCAGCGGCTGGTGCCGATGGGCGTCGCCGGCGAGCTGTACGTGGCGGGCGCCGGGGTGGCGCGGGGTTACCTGAACCGCCCGCAAATGAGTGCCGAGCGCTTCCTAGCCGACCCTTTCAGCCCCGAGCCCGAGGCGCGCATGTACCGCAGCGGCGACCTGGCGCGCTGGCTGGCCGACGGCAGCCTTGAGTACCTGGGCCGCAACGACGACCAGGTCAAGGTGCGCGGAGTGCGCATCGAACTGGGGGAAATCGAAACCGCCCTGGCCGCCCATGCCGGGGTCAAGGACGCCGTGGTGCTGGTGCGCGAGGGGCGTCTGGTGGCGTACTTCACCGAGCAGGCGGGCCCTCTCGACATCGAGTCGTTGCGCACACAGGTGCAGGGCAGCCTGCCCGACGCCATGGTACCGGCGGCCTACGTGCGGCTTGAGGCGCTGCCACTGACGGCCAACGGCAAGCTCGACCGCCAGGCCCTGCCGGAGCCGGGGGCGGACGCGGTGCTCAGCCGTGGCTATGAGGCGCCGATGGGCGCGGTGGAAATCGCCCTGGCGCAGATCTGGGCCGAAGTGCTCAAGGTCGAACAGGTCGGGCGCCACGACCACTTCTTTGAACTGGGCGGGCATTCGCTGCTGGCGGTGAGCCTGATCGAGCGCATGCGCCAGGCGGGCATGAGCGCCGACGTGCGCATCCTGTTCAGCCGGCCGACCCTGGCCGACCTGGCCGCCGCCGTGGGCAGCGGGCGCGAGGTCGAGGTGCCGGCCAACCGCATTCCTGCCGGTTGCCAGCGCATCACCCCGGACCTGCTGCCCTTGGTGGCGCTGGACCAGGCGGCCATCGACCGGATTGTCGCCAGCGTCCCCGGGGGCGTGGCCAATGTGCAAGACATCTACCCCCTGGCGCCGTTGCAGGAAGGCATTCTCTACCACCACATCACCGCGGAGCAGGGTGACCCCTACCTGCTGCAGACGCGCCTGGCCTTCGACAGCCTGGCGCGTCTGCAGGCGTTTGCCGGGGCCCTGCAACAGGTGGTGGAGCGCCACGACATTCTGCGCAGCGCCGTGCTCTGGGAAGGCCTGGACGCACCGGTGCAGGTGGTCTTGCGTGAGGCCGACCTGGTGGTGCAAGAGGTGCTGCTCGACCCTACGGCCGGGGATGTATTGGCGCAACTGGGCGCGCGTTTCGACGCCCGCCATTACCGCCTGGACCTGACCCGTGCCCCGCTGATCCGCCTGGCCTATGCCCAGGACCCGGTGCAGCAACGGTTGGTGGTGCTGTTGATGTTCCACCACATCGTCCTCGACCACACCGCGTTCGAGGTGGTGCGCCAGGAAATGCAGGCCTGCCTTGTGGGCCAGGCCCGGGACCTGGGCCCGGCCATGCCCTATCGCAACTACGTGGCCCAGGCGCGCCTGGGTGTCAGCGAGCAGGAGCACGAGGCGTTCTTCCGCGACATGCTCGGTGACATTGACCAGCCGACGCTGCCGTTCGGCTTGCAGGATGTGCAGGGCGACGGCCATGCCATTGAAGAGGCCCGGCAGTTGCTGCCTGCCGGCCTGAGCCAGGACCTGCGCGATCAGGCGCGGCTGTTGGGCGTCAGCGTCGCCAGCCTGGTGCACCTGGCCTGGGCCCGGGTGCTGGCGGTGGCCGCCGGCACCGACCAAGTGGTGTTCGGCACCGTGCTGGTCGGGCGCATGCAGGGCGGCGAGGGCGCCGACCGGGCGCTGGGGATCTTTATCAACACCTTGCCGTTGCGGGTCGATGTCGGCGTGCTCGACGCCCGTGCCGGTGTGCGGGCGCTGCACCAGCGGCTGAGCGCCTTGCTCGGCCATGAGCACGCGTCCCTGGCCCTGGCCCAGCGTTGCAGCGGGGTGGCGGCGCCGCTGCCGCTGTTCAGCGCCATGCTCAACTATCGCCACAGTGCTGCCGGCGCGGCCCAGCCCGAGGCGCACCCGGCCTGGCAAGGCATGCAGACCCTGGCCCACGACGGGCGCACCAACTACCCGTTGAGCCTGAACGTCGACGACCTCGGCGACGGCTTCAAACTGACCGCCATGACCCTGCAGCAGATCGGCGCGCAACGGGTGTGCGGTTACATGCAGACCGCCCTGGAATCCCTGGTCCAGGCTCTGGAACAGCGCTCGCCGCTGGCCCTCAATCGCCTGCCGATCCTCGCGCCGAGCGAGCGTGAGCGCTTGCTGCAGGCGCTGACTAGCAGCGACCTCGACGGCGGCCTTGAAGGCGACCTGCAGCAGACCCTGGCGCAACGCTTCCAGGCCCAGGTCGAACGCACCCCGGACGCCGTGGCGCTGCAATTCGAGCAAGAGTCCCTGAGCTATGCCCAGCTCAATGCCCGGGCCAACCAGTTGGCCCATCACCTGCGCGAGCAAGGGGTCGGCCCGGATGTGCGGGTGGCGATCTGCATCGAGCGCAGCCTGGAACTGGTGATCGGCCTGCTGGCCATTCTCAAGGCCGGCGGCGCCTACGTGCCGCTGGACCCGGCCTACCCGCCGGAGCGCCTGGCTTACATGCTGGAGGACAGCGCGCCGGCCGCATTGCTGGTGCACGGCGCCACCCGTGACCTGCCGGGCCGGGCCCCGGGGCCGCTGATTGACCTCGACCTTTTCGACGGCCACCCGTACTCGACGGACAACCCCCAGGTGCCGGGCCTGACGGCGCGGCATTTGGCTTATGTGATCTACACCTCGGGTTCCACCGGCACGCCCAAGGGGGTGATGGTCGAGCAACGGGGGCTGGTCAACCTGCTGCACTGGAGTGCCCAGTTGTGCCCGGCAGCGGCGGGCGACAGCCTGTTGCAGAAAACCCCGCTGAGCTTCGATGCCTCGGTCTGGGAGCTGTTCTGGCCACTGACGGTGGGCCTGCGCCTGGTGCTGGCCCGCCCCGACGGGCATCGCGAACCACGCTACCTGGCGCAGTTGATCCGCGAGCAACAGATCACGGTGATTCAGTTCGTGCCGGCCATGTTGCAGTTGTTCCTGGAGCTGGATGAGGTTCGCCAGTGCACCAGCCTCAAGGAGGTGTTCTGCGGCGGTGGCGAACTGGGTGCGGGCCTGGCTCGGCGCTTCCAGGCGCTGCTGCCCCAGGCGCGCTTGCACAACGTCTATGGCCCGACCGAGGCCACGGTGGACAGCACAGTCTGGACCCTGGAACCCGGGGCGCCGGTGCCCGAGGTGCAACTGCCGATCGGCCGACCGATTGCCAACACCCGGCTGTATGTCCTGGACGCCGAGGGTGAGCCGGTGCCGGTGGGCGCCAGTGGCCACCTGCATATCGGTGGCGCGGGCGTGGCCCGGGGTTATCTGGGCCTGCCCAAACTGATGGCCGAGAGCTTTATCGACAGCCCGTTCGTGGCCGGTGACCGCCTGTACCGCAGCGGCGACCTGGTGCGTTACCAGGCCGACGGCAACCTGCAGTTCCTCGGTCGCAACGACTTGCAGGTCAAGCTGTATGGCCTGCGCATCGAACCGGGGGACATCCAGCAACACCTGGAACATTTCCCGGGGATCTCGGAGGCGGTGGTGCTGGTGCGCGAAGACGTGCCGGGCGACCCGCGCCTGGTGGCCTATTACAGCACCCGCGCTGATAGCCCCGTGCCCGAGGCTGAGGCCTTGCGCGAGCACCTGTTGCAGCACTTGCCGGAGTACATGGTGCCGGCGCTGTTCGTGGCGTTGCCGGCGTTGCCCCTGACCCCCAACGGCAAACTCGACCGCAAGGCCCTGCCGGCCCCGGATCACTCGGCACTGTTGCAGCGGGCCTATGCCGCCCCGGTGGGCGAGGTCGAAACCACCCTGGCGCGGATCTGGGCCGAGGTGCTCAAGGTCGAGCAAGTGGGGCGTCATGACCACTTCTTCGAACTGGGCGGGCATTCGCTGCTGGCGGTGAGCCTGATCGAGCGCATGCGCCAGGTCGGCCTCAGCGCCGATGTGCGCGTGCTGTTCAGCCAGCCGACCCTGGCTGCGCTGGCGGCGGCCGTGGGCAGCGGGCGTGAAATCGAGGTGCCGGCCAACCGGATCGGCGCCGATTGCCGGCACATCACGCCAGCGTTGCTGCCGTTGCTGGACCTGAGCCAGGAGGCCATCGACCGTATCGTTGCCAGCGTCCCGGGCGGCGCGGCCAACGTGCAGGACATCTACCCCCTGGCGCCGCTCCAGGAAGGCATTCTCTATCACCACCTGATGGCGGAGCAGGGCGACCCCTACCTGTTGCAGTCGCAGATGGCCTTTGACAGCCGGCAGCGCTTGCAGGGGTTTACCGACGCCTTGCAGCAGGTCATCGAGCGTCACGACATCCTGCGCACCAGCGTGCTGTGGCAAGGCCTGGAGCAACCGGTGCAGGTGGTCTGGCGCCGCGCCGAGCTGCAGGTGCAGGAGGTGGTGCTGGACGCCGCCGACGGCGATGTCCTGGGCCAGTTGCAGCGGCGCTACGACGCCCGCCACTACCGCCTGGACATGACCCGGGCGCCGCTGATCCAGTTGCTGCACGCCAAAGACCCGGTGCAGCAGCGGGTGGTCGCGATCCTGTTGTTCCATCACTTGGCCATGGACCACACCGCGCTGGACGTGGTGGGCCATGAACTGAGTGCCTTCCTCGGCGGCCAGGGGGCGACCCTGGGGGCGCCGGTGCCGTATCGCAATTACGTGGCCCAGGCATTGCTGGGGGCCAGCGAGCAGGAACACGAGGTGTTCTTTCGCGACATGCTCGGCGATATCGAACAGCCGACCCTGGCGTTCGGCTTGCAGGACGTGCAGGGCGATGGCCGCGACATCGAAGAGGTCAGCCAGGTCCTGGCGGGCGAACTCAGCGGGCGTATCCGTCGCCAGGCCCGTGGCCTGGGGGTCAGCGCCGCGAGCCTGTTCCACCTGGCCTGGGCCCGGGTCCTGAGCGCCACCAGCGGCCAGCCCAACACGGTGTTCGGCACCGTGCTGATGGGCCGGATGCAGGGCGGCGAGGGGGCCGATCGGGCCCTGGGGATGTTTATCAACACCTTGCCGTTGCGGGTGGATATCGACGCCACCTCGGTGCGCGACGGGGTACGGGCGACCCATGCCCGGCTCACGGCGTTGCTCGGCCACGAACACGCCTCCTTGGCCCTGGCCCAGCGCTGCAGCCAGGTGGCGGCGCCGCTGCCGTTGTTCAGCGCCATGCTCAACTATCGCCACAGTGCCCAGGCGCAGGTGCAGCCGGCGACCCAGGCGCTGTGGCAGGGCATCCAGACCCTGGCCAGCGAGGAGCGCAGCAACTACCCACTGAGCCTCAACGTGGATGACTTGGGTGAAGACTTCCGCCTGAACGTCATGACCCCGGCGCGGATTGGCGCCGAGCGGGTGTGCGGCTACATGCGCACGGCCCTCGAAAGCCTGGTGCAGGCCCTGGAAACGGCGCCGCACACCGCCCTGGAACGCCTGGCGATCCTGCCCGCGGCCGAGCGCCGGCAGTTGCTCGGCGACGGCCAGGGCACCGGCGAGGCCTATGCGGTCGAGCAGACCCTGCATGGCCTGTTCGAGGCCCAGGTGCAGCGCACGCCGCAGGCCGTGGCCGTGCTCATCGACGATCAGTCCCTGAGCTATGCCCAGCTCAATGCCCAGGCCAACCAGGTGGCCCATCGCCTGCTGGCCATGGGCGTGCGCCCGGATGATCGGGTGGCGATCTGCGTCGAGCGTGGCTTGTCGATGCTGGTGGGCCTGCTGGGCATCCTCAAGGCCGGTGCCGGTTACGTGCCCATCGACCCGAGCTACCCCGCTGAACGCATTGCGTTCACCCTGCAAGACAGCGCTCCGGTGGCTCTGCTGCTGCACACCGAGACCCTGCAACTGGCGGCTGAATGGCCGCTGGCGCAGATCGACCTCGACAGCCCGGCCTTGGCCGATGAAGCAACGGACAACCCCCAGGTGCCGGGGCTCAAGGTCTCGCACTTGGCCTACGTGATCTACACCTCGGGCTCCACCGGGTTGCCCAAAGGGGTGATGGTCGAACATCGCCAGGTCACCCGGTTGTTTTCGGCGACCCAGGGCTGGTTCGACTTCAACCGCCGCGATGTGTGGGCGCTGTTCCACTCCTTCGCCTTCGACTTCTCGGTCTGGGAAATCTGGGGCGCGCTGCTGCACGGCGGCCAGTTGCTGGTGGTGCCGCAACTGGTCAGCCGTTCGCCGGACGAGTGTTATGCCCTGTTGTGCCGGGCCGGGGTGAGCATCCTCAACCAGACCCCGAGCGCGTTCCGCCAATTGATCGCGGCCCAGGGCCGCAGCGACCTCAAGCACTCCCTGCGCCAGGTGATATTCGGCGGCGAAGCCCTGGACCCGGGCATCCTCAAGCCCTGGTACGAGCGCGTCGGCAACGCCGGCACGCGCCTGGTGAACATGTATGGCATCACCGAAACCACGGTGCACGTGACCTACCGCGCCCTGGAAGCAGCCGATGCCCGAGTGCCGGGTGTCAGCCCGATTGGCGGGCCGATTCCCGACCTGCAGCTGTACCTGCTGGACTCGCAGCACGAACCGGTGCCGGTGGGGGTAGTGGGTGAACTCTACGTCGGCGGCGCCGGGGTGGCACGGGGTTACCTGAACCGTGACGCCTTGAACGCCGAGCGCTTTATTGCCGACCCGTTCAGCACCCAGGCCGCAGGCCGGCTGTACAAGACCGGCGACCTGGGTCGCTGGCTGGCGGTGGGCAACCTGGAATACCTGGGGCGCAACGATGACCAGGTGAAAATCCGTGGTTTCCGTATCGAGCTCGGCGAAGTCCAGGCCCGCCTGGCCGCGTGCGATGGGGTGCGCGAAGCCGTGGTGATTGCCCGCGAAGACGAGCCCGGTGACCAGCGCCTGGTGGCCTACCTGGTGGCCGAGGACGGCCAGCAACCAAGCGCCGCCGAGTTGCGTGAGCAGATGCTCATGTCCCTGGCCGAGTACATGCTGCCCAGCGCCTTTGTGTTGCTGCAAGCGTTGCCCCTGACCGGCAACGGCAAGCTGGATCGCAAAGCCTTGCCGGCCCCCGACGGTGCTGCGCTGGCCCGGGGCGGCTATGTCGCCCCGGTGGGCGAGGTCGAACAGCGGATCGCCACCTTGTGGCAAGCGCTGCTGAAGGTCGAGCAGGTCGGGCGCCATGACAACTTCTTCGAGCTGGGCGGGCATTCGCTGCTGGCGGTCAAGCTGATGGAGCGCATGCGTCAGCTGGATCTGCGAGCGGATGTGCGGGTGCTGTTCGGCCAGCCGACCCTGGCGGCCCTGGCCGCTGCGGTGGGCGGCACCGACGAAGTACGGGTGCCGGCCAACCTGATCGGTGCCCGGTGCACGGCGATCACCCCGAACATGCTGCCCCTGGTCAAACTCGACCAGGCCGCCATCGACCGGGTTGTGGCCACGGTGCCGGGAGGCGCCGGCAATGTGCAGGACATCTACGGCCTGGCGCCGTTGCAGGCGGGGATTCTCTATCACCACCTGAGTAGCCCGGCGGGCGACCCGTACTTGTTGCAGATGCACCTGGGCTTTAGCGGCCTGGCCCAGGTAAAAGCCTTTGTCAGCGCCCTGCAAGGGGTGATTGCGCGCCACGACATCCTGCGCACCAGCCTGGTCTGGGACAGCCTCGACGAGCCGGTGCAAGTGGTCTGGCGCGAGGCACCGCTGGCCCTGGAACGGGTCGATGACGACCTGCTGGACGGTGATGTGCTGGAGCAGATGCAACAGCGTTTTGACCCTCAGCACTATCGCCTGGACCTGGGCCAGGCCTCGATCATGCGCTTTGCCTACACCCGTGACGAAGCCAATGACCGCTGGCTGGGCGTGTTGCTGCTGCACCACATCTTGTTGGACCACACCTCCCTGGCCGTGCTGGTGGAGGAAATGAGCGCCAGCCTCGGTGGCCTTGCCGAGGGCCTGGCCGCGCCGGTGCAATACCGCAACTACGTGGCCCAGGCGCGCCTGGGGATCAGCGAAGAGGCCCATGAAGGGTTCTTCCGCGAGATGCTCGGTGATGTCGAGGAGCCGACCTTGCCGTTCGGCCTGCAAGACGTGCAGGGCGATGGCAGTGGCATTCAGGAGTCGCACCTGGCGCTGGACCCGGCCCTGTGCCGGGCCGTGCGTGAGCAGGCACGGCAGCTTGGGGTCAGCGCCGCGAGCCTGATGCACCTGGCCTGGGCGCAAGTGCTGGGCCAGGTTTCGGGCCAGGATGACGTGGTGTTCGGCACTGTGTTGCTGGGGCGGATGCAGGGCGGCGAGGGCGCTGATCGGGCCCTGGGCATGTTTATCAATACCTTGCCGCTGCGGGTCGCAGTCGGCGCCATGACCGTGCTCGACGGGGTGCGTGCGACCCATGCGCGGCTGGCGCAATTGCTTGGCCATGAACACGCGCCGCTGTCGCTGGCCCAGCGTTGCAGTGGGGTGCCGGCGGCCACTCCGCTGTTCAGCAGCTTGCTCAACTATCGCCACAATGCGCCGGACGCCGAGGCCGGTAACCCGGCGTCGGTGTGGGACGGGATCGAAGTGCTCAACGCCCGCGAGCGCAGCAACTACCCGCTGGTGCTCAACGTCAATGACCTGGGGCAGGCCTTTGAACTGACGGTCCAGGCCCTGGCCGAGGTGGACGGGGCACGGGTCGGCGAGTACATGCGCTGTGCCTTGCACAACCTGGTGCGCGCCCTGGAGGAGGCACCGAACACGCCGTTGCAGCAGTTGTCGATCCTGGCACCGGCCGAACGCGAGCGGGTGCTGCACGGCTTCAACGTCACGGCCCGGGCCTACCCGGACCAGCAGGCGCTGCATGAGCTGTTCGAAGCCCAGGTGCAGGCCAACCCCCATGCGGTGGCGGTGGTGCATGGCGAGCACCTGCTCAGCTATGAACAGCTGAACCAGCGTGCCAACCGCCTGGCCCATGCCTTGCTGGGCCTGGGCGTGCAGCCGGGGGACAGCGTCGCGACTCTGTTGCCCCGTTCCCTGGACTTGCTGGCCAGCCAACTGGCGATCAGCAAGTGCGCGGCGGCCTATGTGCCGCTGGACATCAACGCCCCGGCGGAGCGCCAGTTGTTCATGCTGGCGGACAGCCAGGCACGGCTGCTGCTGACCCACAGCGGTGAACTGCTGGCGTGCCCGAGCCAACGCATCGAATTGGACCGCCTGGACCTTGACCCGCAGCCCACCCGCAACCCTGACCTGGCGCCGTCGTCCGAAGGCGTGGCGTACATCATGTACACCTCCGGTTCCACCGGCACGCCGAAAGGTGTGCGGGTGCCGCACCGTGCGGTTAGCCGCCTGGTGCTGAACAACGGCTACGCCGATTTCACGGCCCGGGACCGGGTGGCCTTTGCCTCCAACCCGGCGTTCGACGCCAGCACCCTGGAAGTGTGGGCGCCGTTGCTCAATGGCGGGCGCGTGGTGGTGGTCGACCAGGACGTGGTGCTGTCCAGCCAGGCCCTGGGGGCGCTGTTGCTCGCCCAGGAAGTCAGCGTGCTGTGGATGACCGCCGGGTTGTTCCAGCAACATGCCGACGGCTTGTTGCCGGCGTTCCGCCAACTGCGTTACCTGATGGTCGGCGGCGATGTGCTGGACCCGGCCGTGATCGGCCGGGTGCTGGCGCACGGCGCGCCCAAGCACCTGCTCAATGGCTACGGCCCGACCGAAGCCACGACCTTTTCCACCACGTTCGAGATCAAGGCCGTGGAGAGCGGGAGCATTCCCATCGGCCGGCCAATCGGCAACAGCCGGGCCTATGTGCTGGATGCCCGGCAACAGCCGGTGGCCGTGGGTGTGGTCGGCGAGTTGTACATCGGTGGCGCCGGGGTGGCCCTGGGTTACCTCAACCAGCCTCAACTGACGGCGGCAATGTTTATCGCCGATCCGTTTATCACCGAGGGCTCTGGCGATGATGCGCAAGGCTTGATGTACCGCACCGGCGACCTGGCCTGCTGGCGTGAAGACGGCGTGCTGCTATACCAGGGGCGCAATGACCAGCAGGTCAAATTGCGCGGCTTCCGCATCGAGCTGGGGGAGATTGAAACCCGGGTCGCGGCTTGCGCCGGGGTCAAGGATGTGGCCGTGCTGGTACGCGAAGATGCCCCGGGGGACAAGCGCCTGGTGGCGTACTGCACCCCGCTGGTGGCCGGCGAAACCCTGGACATCGAAGGGCTGCACAGCACCTTGCAAGGCCAGTTGCCGGATTACATGGTGCCGGCGGCCTACGTGCAGTTGCCGGTGCTGCCGCTGACCGCCAACGGCAAGCTCGACCGCAAGGCCCTGCCAGCACCGGACGCCTCGGCGCTGCTCAGTCGTGCGTACGAAGCGCCCCTGGGCGAGGTGGAAATCACCCTGGCGCGGATCTGGGCCGAGGTGCTCAAGGTCGAGCAAGTAGGGCGTCACGACCACTTCTTCGAACTGGGCGGGCACTCCCTGCTGGCGGTGAGCCTGATCGAGCGCATGCGCCAGGTTGGCCTCAGCGCTGACGTGCGCGTGCTGTTCAACCAGCCGACCCTGGCCGCCCTGGCGGCCGCGGTGGGCAGTGGCCGTGAGATCGAAGTCCCGGCCAACCGGATCGGCGCTGATTGCCGGCACATTACGCCAGCGCTGCTGCCGTTGCTGGACCTGAGCCAGGAGGCCATCGACCTGATCGTCGCCCAAGTCCCGGGCGGTGCGGCCAACGTACAGGACATCTACCCCTTGGCGCCGTTGCAGGCGGGGATTCTCTACCATCACATCAGCGCCGCCCAAGGCGACCCGTACCTGCTGCAATCGCGCCTGAGCTTCGACAGCCTGGAGCGCCTGCAGGCCTTTGCCGAGGCCTTGCAGCAGGTGATTGCGCGCCACGATATTTTGCGCACCAGTGTGCATTGGCAAGGCCTGGAACAGCCGGTGCAGGTGGTTTGGCGTCACGCCGAACTGCAGGTACAAGGGCTGCAACTGGACCCGGCGGCGGGGGACATCGTCGAGCAATTGCAGGCGCGTTTCGACGCCCGTCACCACCGTGTGGAACTGACCCAGGCACCGCTGATGCGCCTGATCCATGCCCCAGACCCACAACACGGGCGAGTGGTCAGCCTGCTGTTGTTCCACCACCTGGCCCTGGACCATACGGCCATGGAAGTGGTGGGCGCCGAGATGCGTGCGCTGCTGCTGAAACAGCCCGGCCCGTTGGGGACGCCGGTGCCGTACCGCAACTACGTGGCCCAGGCTCTGTTGGGGGCGAGCGAAGAAGAACACGAGGCGTTCTTCCGCGACATGCTCGGGGATGTCGAGGAGCCGACCTTGCCCTTTGGCCTGCAGGACGTGCAGGGCGATGGGCAGAACATCGACGAGGCGCACTTGCCGTTGCCGCCGGCCCTGAGCCAGCGTCTGCGGGAGCAGGCGCGTCAACTGGGGGTGAGTGCCGCCAGCCTTATGCACTTGGCCTGGGCCCAGGTACTGGGCCAGGTGTCCGACCGTGAGGACGTGGTGTTTGGCACCGTGCTGATGGGCCGGATGCAAGGCGGCGAGGGTGCCGACCGTGCCCTGGGGGTGTTTATCAACACCTTGCCGCTGCGCGTGGCGCTGGGTGAAACCGGCGTGCGCGAAGGCGTGCGGGCGGTGCACCGGCGCTTGAGTGCGCTGCTCGGTCACGAGCACGCGTCCCTGGCGTTGGCCCAGCGTTGCAGCCAGGTGGCGGTCAGTGCACCGCTGTTCAGTGCCTTGCTCAACTATCGCCACAGCGCCCACGAAGGGCTGCATGACGAGCAAACACCGTGGGCCGGCATCGAACTGCTGGGGGGCGAGGAACGCAGCAACTACCCGCTGAGCCTGAGCGTCGACGACCTGGGCCAGGGGTTTGCCTTGAGCGTGTTGGCCGTGGCGCACCTGGGTGCCCAGCGCATCTGCGGTTACATGCACACCGCCCTGGAGCACCTGGTCCAGGCCCTGGAGCAGAGCCCAGGCGTGGCGTTGAACCGCCTGCCGATCCTGCCCGAGGCCGAACGCCAGCACCTGTTGGAAACCTTCAACGCCAGCACCCGGCACTACCCGCGCGGGCAGACCATTCATGGCCTGTTCGAAGCCCGGGCCGCCGAGAGCCCCGACGCGTTGGCAATGGTCCAGGGCTCGCAGCGCTTGAGCTATGGCGAACTCAACGCCCAGGCCAACCAACTGGCGCAGCACCTGCTGGCATTGGGGGTGCAGCCGGACGAGCGGATCGCCATCTGCGTGCAGCGCGGCCCGGCGATGCTGGTTGGCCTGCTAGGGATCCTCAAGGCCGGGGCTGCCTATGTGCCGGTGGACCCGGCGCTGCCGAGCGAGCGCCTGCGTTACTTGCTGGAAGACAGCGCACCCCTGGCGCTTTTGAGCCAAGGGCACCTGCTCGGGCAACTGCCGGCCCTGGCGCTGCCGGTCATCGATCTGGACGCTACGGCCTGGCATAACGCTGCGCTGGCCAACCCGTCAGGTGCCGGGCTGACCCCGGCGCACTTGGCCTATGTCATCTACACCTCGGGTTCCACCGGCCTGCCCAAAGGGGTGATGGTCGAGCACCG
>NZ_JALQCW010000045.1 GCF_023241715.1 Pseudomonas morbosilactucae | reverse complement strand
CTGCCCCAGCTACAAAATCAAAACGGCAATCAAAAACTGTAGTTCACCATGCTCCAAGCATTTTTTGCGCATTCAATGAACCTAGGGATCGCCTTATAAAATTTATTGAGGCAATTAGATTATCTGTGAGGTCGGGCTGCCGCCCGGGGTTGCGCCGAGGCGTTGCGGCAACTGGCCGAGCGCTTGCAGGCACCGGTGGCCCTGACCACCAACGCCCGGGGCCTGTTGCCGGTGGACCACCCGTTGCTGCTGGACGGGGTGCAGTCGTCGGCCCATGGCCGGGCGCTGTTCGACGAGGCCGATGTGGTGCTCGCCGTGGGCACCGAGCTGGGGGAAACCGACTACGACTTCTTTGGCTTGGGCCCTTTGCAGTTCAAGGCGTCGCTGATTCGCCTGGACATCGACCCGATGCAGGTCATGGGCCTGCAACGGGCCCATGTCGGTCTGGTGGGCGACGCCCGGGAAGGCTTGCAGGCGCTGTTGGCCCAGGTGGCGACGCCCAACGCTCGGGGGCGCTGGGCGGTGGACAGCGTGCAGCGGGTCAACCAGGCCGAACGCAGCGGCTGGAGCGCCAAGCAACAGGGCCTGCAAGGCTTGCTCGACCTGCTGCGCGACAGCTTGGGGGCGCCGATTCTGGTGGGGGACTCGACCCAGCCGGTGTACCAGGGCGCCAGCGGTTACCAGGCGCCGACGCCGGCCAGTTGGTTCAATGCCGGCAGCGGCTACGGCACCCTGGGCTACGGCTTGCCGGCGGCCATGGGGGCCAAGCTGGCGCGGCCGGACAGCCCAGTGGTGGCCCTGGTCGGGGATGGTGGCCTGCAGTTCACCTGCGCCGAGTTGATCGCCGCCCGGGAAGCCGAGATCGGCGTGATCCTGCTGGTGTGGAACAACCAGTGCTACGGCGAAATCCGTGACTACATGCAGGCGCGGGAGATTGTGCCGCTGGGCGTGGAAATCCTCACTCCGGACTTCAAGGCCATGGCCGCCAGCTTCCATGTGCCTTACTACAGCGCCCGCAACCGGGGGCAACTTCAGGAGCTGTTGCAGGCCCTGGGCGATACCCGTCAGCCGCTGATGATCGAGGTGAATGCCGAGGCCTATCTGGCGGATGCATGAACCCCGGGCGTCCTCGACGGGCCAGGTGAGCTACATTGTCCTCGCCCCAAGGCAACCCTTCTTGCCGTCGAGGACTCATGGATGACCTGTATTTTTTGCCAGATTGTCGCCGGCACCTTGCCGGCGGCCCTGGTGTACCGCGATGAACACTGCATGGCCTTCATGGACGTGCACCCCCTGGGCGAAGGCCACCTGTTGCTGATCCCGCTGTTGCATGTGGAGAAGCTCGAACAGTTGCCGACCTTCGTGCGCCAACACCTTTACCAAGTCTTCGACGGCCTGCTGTCGGCCCAGCGCCGTGCCGGTTTTGGCGTGGAGGGCACCCACCTGATCGTCAACGATGGCAAGGCCACAAACCAGCACATCGCCCATGCCCATTTACACCTGGTGCCTCGTCGCGCTGGCGATGGGCTGAGGTTTGCCCTGGGCATGGTGCTGCACATCAGCGGGCTGTTCGGACGGCGAAAAAAACCTGAAATGCTGCAACAGCAGGCGACACGCATCGCCCAGCACATCGGGGTGATTTGGCCGGGTTGAGGCCTGGGCTCCCGCAGATTGCTGTATGTTCCAGCGCCACGTGTTGTTCACCCGACAGAGGATTCCCAGGCATGGAGCGGCCCAGCGCCTTACAGATCGAAGCGGCTGAAAGCCAATACTTGCGTGCCCGTGTGGCGGGGCTGGCAGCGTTGCCGGGCAACCCTTACCAGGCCGTGCTGAGTGGCGCCGACGACGCGTTGGCCTTTGCCGTGGCGGCCAGTGGCAGCCCGATGTTGAACCGTGTCTGCGGCGACAGTACGGCGGACCCGCAAGGGCTTGCCCGACAGTTGCAGGCCTTCGAGCGCTACAACCCGGCGCTGGCTGTGGTGGGCCGCTCGCGGCAGATGCCGGCCACCCTGAACCTGGCGGGGCTGACACTGGCCAAGCTCAGGGGCTGGACCCATTTGCAATTGGCCTGCTCCCTGGAGGCCGTTCACCAGGCACCGCCAGACGTGGAGATCCAGCCGGTGACGGCGGCGACGCTCGCTGCTTTTGCCGCCTTGCACGCGGAGGGGTTTCATCGCGACCCGGCTGTGCGCGCGGTGAATGAGGCGTCGTTCAGTGGGCTGCTAGAGGACCCGCGCGCGCGGCTCTCTCTGCTCTACGCCGAAGGCCGGCCCGTGGCCGGTGCCGCGTTGTTCTGCGCCAGCAATGGCGTGGCTTACCTGGGCACCGCGTTCACCCGCCGGGCCGCTCGGGGCCAGGGGTTTCACCAGGCCCTGATTGGCCATCGCCTGGCCCAGGCCCGGGAGCGGGGCTGCCTGTGGGCGGCGGCCACGGCGCTGCCGACCTCGAAAAGCCGGCGCAACCTGGAACGCTGTGGTTTGCATTTGTCCCACGTGCAGGCGTTGTATGGGCGGGTTGCCGAGGCGTGATCCAGGGCGTCGTGCACGGCTGTGGGGGCCCCGCCGTCAGTTGCCCAAGGCGCTCAGGCCCGAGCGTTTTCCGCCGTGACAATCTGCAACGGTACGTAAATCCGTTGAGTCGCGGCGCAGAACGCCGGTTCGGTCTGCAGGCGCACCATCAACTCGATCAACTGCGCCGCCAGCAGCGTGGGCTGGGTGTCGATCACCAGGCTGATCAGGCCCTGGCTCAAGGCCTGGCGCGACAGCTCGGTGGACTCCAGCAGAATGCTGCACAACGTCGGCGGCTTGGGCAGTTGGGCCAGGGCGTTGATGATGCCATCGCCACCGCCGCCGACCACGCACAGGCCGCGTAAGTCGTCATGTCGGGCCAGCAGTTCCAGGGTCGCCTCTTCGCTGACGTCGCTGTTGTCCAGGGTAATCACCGGCTCCAGCACCCGCAGGCGCGGGGCCTTTTGTGCCAGGTAGCTGCGCAAGCCTTCGACCCGCGCCTGGTGCCCGAGGAAGCGATGGCCGCCCTGCAACACGCCGATGCTGCCTTTGCCTGTGCCGCCCATGTGGGCCAGCAACCAGCCCATGGTGCGCCCGACTTCGTGGTTGTCTTGGCCGACATAGGGTTCGGCGCCCGTCTCGTCGATGTCCGACAGCAGCGCCACCACCGGCACCCCGGCGGCCCGGATCTGGGCGATGGCGGCGTTGATCAGTGGGTGGGCGAAACTCACCACCGCCAGGCCATCGCATTGCACGGCCAGTTGCTCGATCTGAGCGACGATGGCGGCCGGGCTGCGGTCGACGATGGTCTCGAACTGGCAGCTCAGGTTGCACTCGGCGCGGTGCTGGGCGGCGTGCTCGATGGCCTGGGCGACATTGCGGTAGAAGGCCTGTGCGGTGCCCAGCAGGAGAATGCCGAAGCGGTAGCTGGGGCGCCGTTCGCGGATCCGCTGGCCAATCAGCCGGGCGGCGAAATAGCCCACGGCTTCGGCGGCCTCGAATACCCGTTCGCAGGTCTCCGGGTTGACCGGCGCCCGGGCGTTGAGCACCCGGTCGACGGTGGCGACACTCAGCCCGGCCTGGGCGGCGACGGTGGCAATGGTGGGGCGCTTGGCAGTGCTCATGTGGGGTCCCGGAAAGCCCTTGATAGAAAACCATCATGCTCGGCTGGGGCTGGATGATAGCTTGATAGTGAATGCCGGCAAGGCCTTGAGCGGGATTTGTGCGCTCCCTAGTATTTTCTCCAGCGATGTCCCCCCGACATCCCGGCAAGTGACTAACAACAATCATGCTTGCGGAGAAAATCACCATGCCTGAATCAAGCGCCACCTTTGACCACCGCGCCAAGCCTGGGCGCCGAGACTACCGATTGACCGGCCCCGAAGCGGCCCGTGCTGTCGAACGCGGCCTGGTCTCGGCCCACTGGTACCAATCGCCGGTACCGCGCAAACGCATGAAAGAACTGATGCAACGCCGCGACGGCCCGGCCCTGCGGGACACCGCCTTGTGGTTCACCGCGCTGCTGGTCAGCGGCCTGGGCGGCTACTGGTTCTGGGGCTCTTACGCGTGCATCCCGTTCTTCTTCGTCTATGGCCTGTTGTACGGCACCGCGTCCAACGCCCGCTGGCACGAAACCGGCCACGGCACTGCTTTCAAGACCCGCTGGATGAACGACGCGGTCTATCAGGTATCGAGTTTCATGTGCCTGTTCGAGCCTGATGTGTGGCGCTGGAGCCACGCCCGGCACCACACCGACACCATCATCGTGGGCCGCGACCCGGAGATCGTCGAACCGCGTCCGCCGAGCTTCCTGCGGATGTTCCTGAACTTCCTCAACCTGCCGCGAGCCTATGGCGTGCTCCGTTCTTCCTGTCTTCACGCCCTGGGGCGGATCGATGAGCAAGAGCGGGATTTCATCCCCGAATCCGAGTGGCCCAAGGTGGTGCGCACGGCGCGGATCTGGCTGCTGGTCTATGGGGCGACCCTGGGCGCTGCGCTGTACCTGCAGAGCTGGCTGCCGCTGATGTTTATCGGCTTGCCGAGCCTGTATGGCGGCTGGCTGTCCTACCTGTTCGGCCTGACCCAGCACGTCGGTCTGGCCGAGGACAGCCTCGATCACCGCAGCAACTGCCGGACCATCCTGATGAACCCGGTGCTGCGCTTTCTCTACCTGAACATGAACTACCACGTGGAGCACCACATGTTCCCCATGGTGCCGTACCACGCACTGCCGCAACTGCATGAGGCCATGGCCGCCGATTGCCCGCCGCCGTACCCGAATATCTTTGCTGCCTTTGGCGAGATCTTCCCGGCCCTGTGGCGCCAGCGCCAAGACCCCACTTACTTCGTGCGGCGCCCCATTCCCCAGGCCGCCGAGTCGCAGACGCCGGTATCGAGCGCAGCCTGACTCCCGCTGTTGCTGTTCTTCCCGCCCAACAACAAGAGAAGCCGCCATGACCGAGCATTGGATCGACGTATGCGCCGTGGACGACATTGACGAAGAGGATGTGATCCGCTTCGACCACGGCCCCCACACTTATGCCCTGTACCGCTCCGCTGACAGCGAGTTTTTCGCCACCGCCGGGCTCTGCACCCACGAGTCCATCCACCTCGCCGACGGCCTGGTGATGGATCACGTCATCGAGTGTCCCAAGCACAACGGGCGTTTCGACTACCGCTCGGGCAAGGCCCTGGGGGCGCCTGTGTGCGTCAACCTGAAAACCTATCCGGTGCGGGTCGAGGCCGGTCGTGTGTGGCTGGCGATTGCCGGTTGATAAGGAGTGCACCCATGCAATCTGCCAACGCTCCACTGGTGATCGTCGGTGCCGGCCACGCCGGCGGCCGCGCGGCCCTGGCCCTGCGCGCCGAGGGCTATGCCGGGCGCCTGGTTCTGATCGGCGATGAGCCCCATCTGCCCTATGAGCGGCCGCCGCTGTCCAAGGGCCTGTTGCAAGGCCAGGTCGATCTGGCCGGCTGCAGTCTGGGGGCGGCGGAGCAGTTCGCCGAACTGGGCATCGAGCACTTGAGCGGCAACCCGGTCAGCCGCTTGGAACCCGAGCGCCATCGCCTGCAATTGGCTGACGGTCGCTGGCTGGACTACGGCCGCCTGCTGCTGGCCACCGGTGGCCGGGCGCGGCGGTTGCCCCAGGTGCCGGAACACCTGGAGAACCTGCTCTACCTGCGCACCCACGATGAGGCCCAGGCCCTGCGCGGGGCCTTGGTGTCGGGCTGTCGCCTGGTGATCGTCGGTGGCGGTTTTATCGGCCTGGAAGTGGCCGCCAGCGCTCGCGCCATGGGGTGCGCGGTGACCCTGTTGGAAGCCGGGCCCCGGCTGGCTGGGCGGGTGCTGCCAGCGCGGGTGTCCGACGCCTTGCTGGCGCTGCATCGGCAACAGGGGGTTGAGGTCCACCTGGGCGTAGGCATCGAACGGGTGGTGGGCGCTGCGCGGGTGGAGGCGGTGCAACTGGTGGATGGCCGATGCCTGCCCTGCGACCTGATGCTGGTGGGCATCGGCATGCAGCCCAACATGGAACTGGCGGCTGCCGCGGGCCTGGACGTGGGACAGGGCATTCGGGTGGACGACTGCCTGCGCACCAGTGCCCCGGATATTTTTGCCGCTGGCGATGTCTGCGAGTTTCGCCTGCACCCCGAGGGCGCCTATCAACGCCAGGAAACCTGGCGCAACGCAGAAACCCAGGGGCGCCACGCGGCCCTCAATCTGCTCGGCCAGGGGCTGGCTTTCATTGGCATTCCCGGCTTCTGGTCCGATCAGTACGACTGGAGCGTGCAGACCGTGGGCCAGGTCGGCAGCACCGAGCCCACGGTCTGCCGGGACACGGCCGGTGGCGGTTGCCTGCTGTTTTACCTGGATGCCCACCAGCGTCTGCAAGGCGCGTGCGGTTGGGGGCTGGGCAACAGCGCGGCTAAGGACATCAAACTCTGCGAGCGCCTGATTGCCCAGCAGGCCCCGCTCGACTTCCAGCAGTTGGCCGATGCCGCTGTGTCCCTCAAATCTGTGTTGCGGAGCTGACGATGCGCCAATTCCTGGTGTTCCAATCCCTGTGGGCCATGCTCGATCACCGCGGCCAATCCGAGCGGCCCCTTGAGGCGCAACTGGAGCAGATTGCCGCCGCCGGCTTCGATGGCGTCACCGATCATTTCTGGGTGCCCGAGCATGCGGCGCGGCTGTCCGCGGCGGCTAAAAGCCTGGGCCTGCACATCGAGGGGCAAGTGTTCCCCCGCAGCGTGGCGGATGTGGCCGAGGCCATTGAGGTTGCCAGCCGCCATGGCTGCCATCACCTGACCCTGCAGGCCGATGTGCGGCCCCGGACCCTGAAAGAGGCGGTGCTGCTGGTGGAGGGCTGGCAGCGCCTGGCCGAGCAGGCGGACTTTCCGATCCTTCTGGAAACCCATCGCTATCGGTTGACCAGCGACCTGCTGTTCACCCTCGACCTGCTGGATGAAGTACCGGACCTCAAGCTGCTGGCTGACCTGTCTCATTACGTGGTGGGCCGGGAATTGCCGGAGCCGGCGGACGCTGAGGACGAGGCCCAGTTGCAGCGTATCTTGCGCCACAGTTGGGGCTTCCATGGACGTGTGGCCAGTAGCGAACAGGTCCAGGTGCCCCTGGGGTTTCCCCAGCATCAGCCTTGGGTGCAGCGTTTTCTGCGGCTGTGGCGCTACGGCATCGAGGACTGGTTGGCGCGCGCCGACGTCCCGGGAAGCCTGTCGTTTACTTGCGAGCTGGGCCCGCCGCCCTATGCCATCACCGGCGCCGATGGCCGCGACATCAGCGACCGCTGGGCCGAGGCGTTGCAGCTCAAGGACCTGGCCCGGGGGCTCTGGGCCGAGAGCCTGGCGCACACGGCGAGGCCCTTGGCACCGCGCCAGGGTTGAGACAGCCCCTGGCAACTGGCGTACCCTCCGGTCTGGTTTTTCGACGTCCTAAGGATGGGTCATGCAACGCACAGTCTGCGGCACCTTGAGCCTGACAATCATCGTTTCATCCCTGGGTGGTTGCGCCAGCCCGCCGCCCAGGGAGCGGGTCAGCGGGCCACAGGTGTTTGGCTACGAACTGCAGCAGCCGTTGCCCGCCGAGGTGTTCAAGGCCTTGACCTACGCTCGTCTCGACCCGGCGTATGCCGAGCCCGATTACCTGAGTTATCAGGCGGATGGTGCGGTGTTGGCCTTGGACCTGCAGCGAGACCGGACCCTGACCCGGATCCTCAAGCGCAGTCGGGCCTTCGACAGCCGGGCTGATTGTCAGGCCGCGCTGGATCAGGACCGGGCGAGCTTGCAAGGCCCAGTGGATGCGTTCAATGCCCGGCACGCCAAAGGCCCAGGTGTCGCGCCCCAGGTCGGGGAGCCGGCCGCCAGTTTTTCCGTGCGTGAGTGTTGGCAGCGCGGCGGGCGCGGCGCCGACAGCCAGAGCTATCGCTATGAAGCCTGGGCCAGCCAGGGGCCGGTGTCGGCGCCGAGCAAAACCCGGCAGCCGAACGTGGTCGAGCAAACCGCAGGTGGCGTGTTGGTGGGGTTGTTCGCCATTGTGATGCTGCCCTTCGCCCTGATCGGCTGGGGCGTGGACAAGGCCCGTGACTGAGCCCCGTCAGTAGCGCCACTTGTGAATCAGCGCCTGGCCGTGGCGCTGGCCGATCAGTGCTTCGCCGCGTTCATCGTCGTCGTAGACCTCGGCCAGGCACAGCAGCATCAGGGCGTCGAGGTAGTCTTCGGTGGCGTCGAAAAACCGCGTCAGCGCCGGGTCGGTGTCGTGGTCGAAGTAATAGACCGCGCCCGTGTCCCGGTGAAAACAGAACAGGTTGCCGTTACCCAGGTAGTCGCCAAAGGCAACCAGTTTGTCCACCAGCGCCCGGTCCAGTTCACGTTCATCCATGTCGACAATGCCCGGATAGGCCTGCAACAGCGGTTGGATCGGCTCGCTGCCGGGGCGCACGCTGCACAGGGTTTCTGCCAGGGACAGGGCGCCCAACTGGGCGTGATAGCGACGCAACGCCGGGGGCAAGGGGCAGCCGATCAGGCCTTCGCATTGCTCCAGTTCGGCGGGGCTGACGGGCTTGAGTTGCGGCGCGCTGACGTGGCCCGACCACAAGGCGCCGTAGGCGTTGATCACCGCCCGGTACCAATCAAAACGCGCCGCCTGATCAGGCAGATGCGGCCAGGCCAGGGGCGGGCAGTCGGCCGGTGGCCAGGTGTCGTCGGTGTGCTCGAGGTCGGACATGGGGGCATCCTTGCAAGGGGGAGGGTGGTGGGCGAGCCTACTGCATCGCGCGCCCTGGCGCATCGCCTGAGGGCGCTGAGATTGTTGCGCGCAGGGGCGGAACTTCCGGCGCCGATTGCAGACAAAGTTTTCCGTAGCTCCGCGCGCGGGTTCTTCAGCTCGGGTCACTCCCGGGAAAGACCAGCCCACGTTTGGCCCACCCCTTGCCGCATTTCTGAGCAGTGGGTCACAGAGTCGCGGCAGGCGTTTTTTCCTCGGTGACGTTGCTGTTAACGTGGCCTCCCTTATTTCACGGAAGAATAACGAGGCCGCCCCATGGCTCACTCCTCTCAGTCACGCTGGCTCGACATTCTGCGCAGCCTGTTCATCAGCCTGGTCGGTATTGTGCTGCTGGTGATCGCCGGCTACCTCCTCAGCAATCGCCTGGAATTCCTCGACAACGCCCTGACCGCTGATGGCGTGGTCAGCGGTTTGAACGCCGGTGGTTCGCACCCCGAGATCGCGTTCACCAGCGCCCAGGGCGAACAGATTTCCTACCCCCAGGGCGGCTTTATCTTCGGTTACCAGACAGGCCAGCCGGTCAAGGTGCATTACCTGGCGGAGCGCCCGGCCAACAGCGCCGTGGTCGATGATCGAATGGCGCTCTGGGCGACGCCCGGGGTGGTGGGCGGCATGGGGTTGATTTTCCTCGGCGCTGGCCTGTTGGGCATCTTCAAGCGTAAGGGCCAACGCCCTGCGCGCTCTCTGAAAGGACTTTGAAAGCATGAGCATCTCCATCCCGATTCCGGTCAATGAAAGCAAATGGCAGTACTCGACTGCGAGCGGCGGCGGCCTGACGGTGGCTCTGGTCGCTGGCAGCGGCGGCTCGATCATCTTGCGTTCGCCCCAGGGCCAGGACGTCAGCTTCCGTTACGGCGGTGTGGGCGTGGGTGTGGGCGTCGGTGCTCGCCTGCCGCGTATCGGCAAGATCAACATCAAGGTCAAGGGCACAGGGGTGGCTGCAGCGGGCGCTGCGGAAGCCTTTCCCAGCACCGGTAAGGTCTTTGTCAGCGATGCGTTGAAGGCCAGCGACCTGACCAGCGATGACATCACTGGCCCTTGTGTCTACACCGAAGTGGCAGCTGGCCTGGTGGTCGGCGGTTCGGCCACAGCCCTGTTGTTCGGCCTGGACCCCAAGTTGCTGGCCATGTACCTGGCGCTCAACAGCAACCCGGCGACGTCAGTGATTGCCGCGCAATTGGTCAATCGCCAATTGCTGCAATCGGCCAAAGGCGCGGTGGTCATGGTCGGCATGAACGCCGGCGCGCAGGCCGGTGCGGGAGTGGGGATTTTCCTCGGCTACCTGTTCTGATCTTGAGTGGGCAAGCGGCGCGCCTTGCGCCTGGCCCGCAGGTGGCGGACCAGCGCCGCGGTCGCCACCAGCAGCACCACGCCGATCACGATCGGCAGGCGGTAAGGCTTCAAGTCACCGAACAGGTGCTGCAGGGCTTCCCCGGCCCAGTAGCCGGCGCTGACAAACAGCGTGGCCCAGACCGTCGCTCCCAGTAGATTCAACAGCGCGAAGCGCCACGGCGATAGGCCGCTGGCGCCGATCACCAGCGGCCCCACCAAGCGCATGCCATAGAGAAAGCGCACGGCGAACACGGAGGTCGAGGGGTAGCGCTCGATCAGCCCGCTGACCCGGTCAATCGCGCCCTGATGGCGTTTGAGCCTGGGCAGCAGACGAGCGCCAAAATAACGCCCACTCCAGAACAGCAACTGATCCCCCAGCACACCGCCGAGGATGGCCAACGCCAGCACCGTCCAGAATTGCAGCGCCTGCTGATGGGCGGCCATGCCCCCAAGGATCAGCACCGTCTCGCCTTCCAGCAGGCAGCCGACAAACACCACCCAGTAACCGTAGGTGGCGAGAAGAGCATTGAGGTCCAAGTGTTCGAGCATGCAGGGGCAGTCCTTGTTCAGCGAGCCATAAAGCGCCTGCCGCGGTGGGGCGGCAAGAACTCTGAGTGTATCGGCCCGTGGAAGTGCCAGTGTTTTTGCTCAGCCCACGGCCCGCAGCACCGCCCAAAACAATCCCGCGCCATACAGCCCTAGACCAAACACCGAGTGGGAGATCAGGCTGCGCATGCGCGCCAGGTTCGGCTTGGGCGTCTTGCTGGCGGCGATGCCCGCGCCCATCCCCGGTTGCAGAATGAAGTACGGCGCCGCCACGCTCAGCACGCCCACTATCAGGGCCGGGAGCAAGGTTGGGTGCTCGGCCCATTGCAGGCCGAACAGCGCCAGGAGCACCCTGGCGAAGACAATGCCCACCAGGTAATGGGCGGTCCAGCCGATCAGGTGTTCGCCGGGCACCGGTGCGGCCTGGGCAATGCTCTTGTGGATAAACTGCCCCCGTGGAAAATACCCGACCCAGCGCCCAACCAGCGCCCAGTTGGCTTTGGGCACGCCCCAGGCGGCGTGTTGCAACAGTGCCCAAAGGTCGAGGATGGCGGTTGCCCCCACGCCGATCAACAGGGCGTGCAAGGCAAAATCCAGGGTCGGGTGCATAACAACTCCTTGGTGTGCTGGAACAGTGAATGAGAGTGGCGATGCAGGCCGAACCCTCGGTTTCTGTGTTAGGCTTTCATTCAATTGAATGATTGAATGATCGAGAAGGCAGAGCTTCATGTCAACGACTGATTTGCCCACCGCCCAGTCGCCCATCGCCGAGATGGCCGACTTGGCGCGCATCCTCGGCCACGCCCACCGGCTGATTCTGCTGGAACACATTGCCCAGGGTGAGCAAGCGGTAGAGCGTCTGGTGGAGCTGTCCGGCCTGTCCGTGGCCAACACCTCCCAGCACCTGCAAACCCTGCGTCGGGGCGGTTATGTGCAGACTCGGCGCGACGGCAAGCGAGTGCTCTACAGCCTAGCCCAGGGGCCGCTGGCGCCGTTGCTCCAGGCCCTGCGGCAATACGCCGAATACAACCTGGGGCAGATCCGCGAGCTGTTGGCGGACAGCGACCAGCAGCCGACGCGCCTGGAAGGCATCTCCCGCGAGGAACTCAGCCGACGCCTGGTGGAAGGCGGCATGACCTTGCTCGACGTGCGTTCGCCCGAGGAGTTCGCCAAGGGCCATTTACCGGGGGCGATCAATATTCCTGGGGATGAACTGGAGCAGCGCCTGGCCGAGTTGCCGGCCGATCAGGAACTGGTGGCTTACTGTCGTGGGCCCTATTGCGTGCTCTCGCAGCAGGCAGCAGCGCTGCTGCGGGCCAAGGGTTTTCAGGTGCAGCGTCTGGCCGACGGCTTTGAAGAATGGCAAGCGGCGGGGTTGGGGGTGGAGCGGGGACGCTGATCAGTCCGGGTAGTGCTGGGTGATTTCCGGCCAGATATAGGCGCAACGCCAGCGGATCCAGCTCACGTACACAAGGGCCCAGGCCCGTCGCAGGCGACTGCGGCGCAGGCCGTCGAGCCACTGCTGGATGTCTTCCAGCAGTGGCGCCCGGGCAAAACCGGTCCAGATCGGCGGGACCGCCGCTGCCAGGTTGGGGTAGCACACCGGCGCCACCTCTTCGTAGAGCATGCGTTTGATTTCGTGCCGGTCGTACGCCTGGGTCTGCCGCGCAATCAGTGCGTAATCCACCTGGCTATCGACGAAAGCCTCCGAGAGGGCACAGTAAATATCCTCGCGCTGCGCTGGGCTGATCGGCGTGTGTCGGCGTTCCATGGCTCAGTCCGGGGCTTGCATGCGGGTGGCTGGCGAGCCATCGGCGTTGAGTTGGTAGATCGCCCGCGGCTGGCCCTGGTCGTTGAAAAACACCTGGCCGATGCCCGCCGAGTTCCACAGCCGCTCACCGGCCTCGGCATGCTCCGGCACATGGGGGATGACCCGCATCAAGCGGCGTTTGGTGAACCAGTTCAAGGGCGAGCGTGGCGAATAGAGCCAGCGGTTGAGGCGGTCGAACCATTCCAGCAGGGTGTCGGGGAATTCGTTCTTGATGCCGCTGCTGGTGATCTGCCAGATGCGCGGGCCGCCCTGGCGGTGACGGATCAGCACTTCGTAGACAAAGGAATAATGCACGTCGCCGGACAGAATCACGTAGCTGCCCGGGGTTCGCGAGTGGCGGAAGATGTTCAGGATCACCTGGGCCGAACCGCGATGGGCCATCCAGTTTTCCGCGTCCACCAACAGCGGGTAGCCGCACCAACTGAAGACCTTTTGTATGGTCTCGATCAGCTTGACGCCGAAGATCGGCGCCGGTGACACGATGATCGCCGAGGGGTGATCCAGCAGTTCATGTTGCAGTTCGCACAGGGCCTCCCAGTCCAGCAGGCCCGAGGGTTGGCCCAGGTTGGACTCGCTGCGCCAGCGCCGGGTGCGGGTGTCCAGCACCACCAGCGCCGGGGTGCTGGGCAGCACGTATTGCCAGTTCTGGAAGCGCAGCAGTTCGTCGATCAACCCGTCCAGCGCCGGGCTGTCCAGGTAGCCGTCGCGACCCGGCGCGGCCGCGCTCAGGGCCTGGGTGCGCTCCAGCACCTGGGTGAACACATCCGGGTTGTTGCCCCAGCCCTGGCAGAGCAGGTAAGCCAGCAAAGCGTTGCCGATGATGCGCTTGGAGAAGGGGTGGCCGTAGGCGGTTTCTTCCCACTGGGCGCTGAGGTTCCAGTCATCGGTGATGTCGTGGTCGTCGAAGATCATCAGGCACGAGACATGGGCGAAGACCCGGGCCACCTTGCCCAGCCCAGAGACGAAGACGTCGATCTGCTGTTGTTCGCGGGCGTAGCGCTGTTGTTCTTCGGGTGCCAGTTGCGGCGGCTGCGGGGCGATCAGGGTCCAGGGCAGCGGCGACCACACCAGCAAATACATGGCCAACACTTCAGCCAGGGTGACCAAGTGATTGTCGGCGCTGCTGCTGGTGAAAATGGGTTTTTTCACCCCGCCGAAAAAACGCTCGCGCAGGGTTTCGTTGCTCTTCAGGGCGGGCAGCAATTCGGCGCGATGGTAATAGCTGGCGCGGTGCTGATAGAGCGCGGCGCTGTCGGCCACCACGGCGCCGTCCAGGCATTCGTTGAACAAGCCCAGGCGCTCGATCAGTTCGTGAATGGCCCGCAGCATCGGCCCGGCGACATCGTCGGCATACACTTGGTCGCCGCTCATCATCAGCAGCGCCGGGCGTTGCCCTGGCTCGGGCGCTTCGGCCAGCAGGCGATCGACACACAGCAGGCCATCCGCCGCCGGGTGGTGTGGCTTGCGGCAGGAGCCGTGGACCAGTTGCTCGATACGGCTGTGCAGCACGAACGTCGGGCATTGCGCATCGCCGTACACCAGGTGGGGCGCCCACTGCGCGATGCCGGCCGTGGTGCCATTGCTTTGCTGGATCAGCACGTCATAGGCAATCGCCACGTCCTGGGGCAGGGCGCAGTCCAGGGCCACATCGATCAGATGGATAAAGGCATGCCGGCCGACCGCGACCACCTGGCATTGGCGGGCATCCAGGGCGATATCAAGGTCGGCCCCGTGGTCGGCCAGGCGCAAGCGCAGGGTCAGTTGCAGTGGCTCGGAGCCCACCAGCCAGAGCACCAATCGCGTCGGCTCCAGGCGCCGCAACAGCGGGCCGGCGAGAACGGGAGGCAGGTCGTGGCAGGCAGGTGTGGTCAAGGGCATCGCAGTCGGGCTTTTACGGCAAAGAGAGGCGGCGATATTACTCCAGCCAATGTCGAAGAAATGTCGGTTAAAGGCCCTGAATCGGCACATTTGTATCGGATTATTTGTGGGGGCTGGTCATCCTCTGCGATGCGCCTGGGGTCGGTTGTCTTGCGCATCTTTCTCGATCTGCGCCAGCATCCATCGGATAAACACTTGGGCTTCGGGCGTGGCATCACCGGCCACCCCGTAGTAATAGCGGGTCAGGGGTTGGCGCAACTCGGGCAAGGGGCAGACCAGGCGACCGCTGGCCAGGTCCTTGGCCAGTAGCGAGGCGGGGCACAGCGCCAACCCCAACCCATCGACACAGGCCTGGAGCACGAAGTGCATGTGGTCGAAATGCAGCGTCGGTGGATGGCGCAGCGGCTTCAGGGCGCAATGCTCCAGCCATTTCTGCCAGTCACTGGCGCGGGTGCGGCTGTTCAGCAACGTATGCCGGGCCAGGTCCTTGGGGGTGTTCAGCGCAGTGGCCTGCAACAGCGACGGCGCCGCCACCACCAGGATTTCATCCTCCAGCAAGCGCTGGGGCTGCAGCGCCGCCGACCAGCCTGAGCGACCCCGGCGAATCACCAGGTCGAAGGTTTCCCTGGCCGGGTCGGGAGCCAGGGTGCTGGTCACCACCTCCGGCTGAATCTCCGGGTACAGCGCCATGAACTGCGGTAACCGTGGGATCAGCCAGCGCACGGCAAAGGACGGCCGCACATTGATGATCACTTTGCGCAGCTTCGCGCCCCGGCGCAGGGACGTGGCGGCGTTGGCGATTTGGGTCAGGGCCACGCTGACCTGTTCATAGAAGGCCTGCCCGGCGGGCGTCAGCAACGATTGGCGAATGCGCCGCTCGAACAGCAAGACCCCGAGGTGTTCTTCCAGCAACTTGATATGGCGGCTTACCGCGCTGTGGCTCACATGCAGTTCTTCAGCCGCGCGCTGAAGCTCTCGTGGCGAGCGGCGGCGGCAAAGGCGCGGACGGCATTCAGGGGCGGGAGGTCATTGATCATGGGTCTAATTTAGTCACCTATACGGCGCAATTAAAGTGTTTGTCAGCGCCGCTGTCGACGGTCAGGCTGGAGGCCGTTTGTGACCTGCCGGTTTGCCCGCCATGCCTGATACCCACGCCCGCACCACCGATAAACACTCCGCCCGCGCCGCCTCGATCCTGGGCCTGTGCCTGCCCGGCGACACCTTGCTCTACCTGCTGCTGCCCATGCAGCACGAAGCCTTCGGCGTGACCCTGGCCGAAGCCGGCTTGTTGCTGGCGGCCAACCGCCTGGTGCGGATTTTCGGCTACAGCCACGTCATGGGCTTCTACGCCCGGCACGGTGATCGCCCGATCTGCGTGCTGGCCGCTGCTACGGCGGCCCTGTGCGCCCTGGGCTACGCCACGTTGTCCGGCTTCTGGTGGCTGCTGCTGTTGCGCCTGGGGTGGGGCCTGACTTACGCCGCCCTCAACCTTTCGACCCAAGTCATGGCCACCGCCGAACCTGACGGCGCGGCCCGGCGTACCGGCCGCTCCCGGGCACTGATCGCCACCGGCCCGATGCTGGCCTTGCCCCTCGGCGCCCTGGTCAGTGTTGAATACGGCCCCCGGGTGATCTTCTTCCTGATGGCCCTGACGTCATTGATCGCGGTGTATCTGGCCCTTGCGCTGCCGAACAAAGCTCATCCCCTGGCCACCTCTCCCCGGCGCTTCCAGCGTCCCGACAGCGTCGCCATGTGGTCCTTTGTCGAAGGGCTGGTGCTGGACGGCCTGTTCATCATTGGCCTGTCGCTGCTGGCCGAACAACTCATGGCCGGCAACGCCGTACTCGTGGCCGGAGGCCTGCTCGCCCTGCGCTACCTCTCAGAAATGCTCCTCAGCCCCCTGGGCGGCCTCGCTGCCCAACGCTGGGGCGCGACCCGCATGCTCATCGTCTTCTCCCTGCTCACCTGCGTGGCCCTGGTGGGTTTTGGTTGCCACTGGCTGATCGTTGGCGGTGCCCTGGTGTTGGTGCTGCGGGCCCTGCAACTGCCGTTGGTGGTGACCGTTGTGGCCCAACGGCACCCAGGCCCTGGACGCGTCCGAGCCTTGGCGGCCAACGCCGTATGGCGCGACATCGGCGCGGGCATCGGCCCGCTGATCGCCGGGCTGCTCCTGCCGGTGGCGTCCACGGTGTGGGTGTATTCACTGGCGGCGGGGTGCCTGGCGGTGAGTGCGTTGGCCTGTCGGGAGGCCCGGGTGCGCGGGTAAGCGGCACACGCCAAAAACTGCAGCGCCAGGGTCGCAGGGTGAGCCAATAGCCGGCGAAAAAATCCGCACCCAGCTGTTGATCGAACCTCCCGGTCCACGCCCTTATCGGTACACCGCTCGGGCAGAGTGAGAGGCATTGATGGCTGTTTTGCGGGCGTCAGTTGTCGTGGTACGAGCTCAGGGCAAGTGCGCAACTTCTTGCGCACTTCAATGTGGATAAGTTTGTGTATACATCGCTGTAAGGCAGGTATTGCCAGCGTTGTAGACGACTGCGCAACTTCTTGCACAGTACTGCGCAACTTCTTGCGCACTTTCCAATGGGTTGTGCGGTTGCGCCGGTCTGAAAATACCCGGAATCGCGCTGAAGGTCCCGGCCCGCTTGGTTATGACGATTCCTGGCACGTTCCTTGACATAGCTTTGGGTAGCCATTGGGCAATGTTGCCCATTGGTTATTCTCACTTTTAGCAAGGAACGCACCCATGGCTACACCCGCGTACATGTCCGTTACCGGCACCAAACAAGGCCTGATCACTGCTGGCGCCTTCACCGCCGACTCGGTGGGCAACACTTATCAGGAAGGCCACGAAGACCAGGTCATGGTCCAGGGCTTCCAGCACGAAGTGATCATTCCCCGTGATCCGCAATCCGGCCAGCCGACCGGTCAGCGCGTACACAAGCCGGTGGTCATCACCAAGGTCTTCGACAAGGCTTCGCCCCTGCTGCTGGGCGCCCTGACCTCCGGCGAGCGCCTGACCGAAATCGTTATCCACTGGTACCGCACGTCCGCTGCCGGCACCCAAGAGCACTACTTCACCACCACCCTTGAAGACGCAATCATCGTTGACATCAAGGACTACATGCACAACTGCCAAGACCCATCGAACTCGCACTTCACCCACCTGGAAGACGTGCATTTCACCTACCGCAAGATCACCTGGACCCACGAAGTCTCCGGTACTTCCGGTTCCGATGACTGGCGCACCCCGGTCGCCGGCTAAGGCGGGTCGATCGTCACAGCACATGGACCTGCCGCGTCGGTCCATGTGCTTTTTTCGCTTCTGACGCACTTACACAGAGGAACAGGGATTGTTCAGTTCAGCCAACCAGACCCATTTCAGCCTGGTCGTCGAGGGGCTCCAGCATGATTTTCAAGTGCTCTCCTTTGTGGGCAAGGAAGCGATCAGCACGCTCTATGCCTTCGATGTGGAGTTGGTCAGCGAGCGACATGAAGTGGACCTTGAGAGCTTGCTGCATAAACCCGCCTTCCTGGCCTTTAGCGACCGGGGCGAGGGCATTCACGGGATCATTCACCGTGCGGAGCAGGGTGCCAGCGGCAAGCGCCTGACCCGTTACAGCCTGACCCTGGTTCCCCACCTGGCTTACCTGAGCCACCGAATCAACCAACGCATCTTCCAGCACTTGCCGGTCAACCGGATCATCGCGCAGATTCTGGAAGAGCACGGCATCCTCAGCGATGCCTACCAGTTCCACCTGGGCATGGATTACCCGGAGCGGGACTACTGTGTGCAGTACGACGAATCCGACCTGCAGTTCGTGCAACGCCTGTGCAGCGAAGAGGGTATTCACTACCACCATCGCCATAGCCAGGCTGGGCATGTGCTGATGTTCGGGGATGACCAGACGGTGTTTCCCCAACTGCCGCAAGCGACGGAGTATCAGGCCGGTAGCGGAATGGTTGCCGACCGGCCGGTGATCAAGGGTTTTGACCTGCGGGTCGAGGCGCGTACCGGCCGTACCACGCGCCGTGACTATGACTTTGAAAAGCCGAGCATGCTGCTGGAGTCAAAGTACCAATCGGAAAATCAGGCCCCGCAGCCTGACCTGGAAGACTACGACTACCCCGGGGCATTCAATCGCCGTGATCGCGGCAAGGTGCTGAGCCAGCGCGCGCTGGAGCGGCACCGTGCCGACTACCGCCTGGTCAAGGGTCACAGCGACGAGCCGGCCCTGGTCAGCGGGCATTTCCTGACCTTGGCCAAGCACCCGCGCATGGCCTGGAATGATCTCTGGCTGATCACCGAAGTCGCTCACCAGGGCTTGCAGCCACAAGTGCTGGAGGAATCAGTCACCAGCGATGTGAAGCTCGAAGACGGTTTTGTGCAGGGCTATCGCAACACCTTTTCCGCCATCCCCTGGGACACTTTTTACCGCCCGCCGATGCCAGCACGAAAACCCGTATTGGCCAGCCAGACGGCGAGGGTGACCGGCCCAGCCGGTGAAGAAATCCATTGCGATCAGTATGGCCGGGTCAAGGTCCAGTTCCATTGGGACCGTGAGGGCCGTTTCGACGAAACCAGCAGTTGCTGGGTGCGGGTGGCGTCCAGTTGGGCGGGCCCGGGGTTTGGCCAGGTGGTGATTCCACGGATCGGCATGGAGGTGTTTGTCACCTTCCTTGAGGGCGACCCCGACCAACCGCTGATCACCGGTTGTGTGCCGAACAAAATCACCCCGGTGCCTTATCCGCTGCCCGAGAACAAGACCCGCAGCGTGTTCAAGACCAACAGCAGCCTGGGGGGCGCAGGCTCCAATGAAGTGCGGGTGGAAGACCGGGCCGGGCGCGAGCAGATCTACATCCACGCGCAGCGCGACCAGGATTGCAGCGTCGGCAACAACGAGACCCACTGGGTGGGTGTCGACCGTGCTCACTCCGTGGGGCAGAACGAAACCGTCACTATCGGCCAGAACCGCCTGAGGACGGTCAAGGTCAACGACACCCTGCAAGTCGGCGGCGCCAAGCGCGACAGCGTCGGCACCCAGTACCTGATGGAGGCGGGCAGCCAACTGCGCCTGGTGTGTGGCCAGAGCGTGATCGAAATGAATGCCAGCGGCGAGATCAACCTCTACGGCACCGCGTTCAATTTCTCGGTCACCGGCGACGCCGAGATCAATACCGGCGGCAATCTCAATATCAACATGCCGGGCGGGGCAGCGGGCACGGCTCCGGGTGCCGATGGGGCCAAGGGCAGCATCGACAGCCAGGTGCAAGGCGTCTTCTCCAACCCACCCCAGCCGGCTTCCTAAACCTGCTGTTCCAACCTGAGGGCACATCGCCAATGGACTACCTGATTCAAGAAGGCACGCTCACCCTGCCGGTCGGTTTTCACGACCGCAGCGTCAACATGTTTGTCCCGGGCGTGACTTTGCCGGCCCCGTTCAGCCTGACGATTTCACGGGACACCACACTGCCCGGCGAAGCCTTGTCCGACTACGTCGAGCGCCAGGTCAGCATGATCGCCGCCAAGCTGCGCAAGTACCAGCGCCAGAGCCTCCTCGAGGTCGAGCTCTCGGCCAGCTCACCGATCCCGGGTCGGCAAGTCGATGCCCATTACCAGAGCGATGGGCGCCCGGTGTATCAGCGCCAGTCGGCTTTTGTCATCGCCCCTGAACGGGTACTGGTGTTTACCGCCACCAGCCAAATGCCGTTTGACGCCCAGCTGAATCAGCTGTGGCTGGAGGTGCTGGCGAGTTTTCGAGCCCATCCCTCCAACCCCGCCACCCCTTAAGGATTTCCGGCCCTAAACAGTCGGCATGACATGGATGTCACGCATGTTTGAAGCAGCACGTTTTGACGACGAGATTGCGCACACCAACGCTCTCGTAGGTTTTTTGGTGGGCGCCGCGCTGGGATTGGCGCTGGTGGCTGCCGCCTCGATTTTTGTCGTTGCGACCTGCGGAGCCGGGGCCGTGTTGTTGCCCTTGCTGATTGGGGTGGTTGCGGGCGCTGCCGGTTCAGGGCTGGTGATGGCGGGGGAGGGCATAGGGCGAATGAGTAAGGCGCCCGCCGGAGGGATTACCAGTGGTTCCAGCGATGTGTTTATCAATGGCCTGAAGGCGGCCTTTGTCCAGGGCAGTGTCGGGCTCTGCACAAAACACCCGGTGCCGCCGATGGTTGCAGAGGGCTCGGCCAAGGTCTTTATCAACGGCCTGCCAGCGGCCCGCAAGGGCGACAAGCTGACCTGCGGCAGTGTGATCGACAGCGGTTCGGAGAACGTGTTTATCGGCGCTGAAAAGGAACAGTACCTGCCGATCGACGACGAAGTACCGAAAATCATACGCGACACGGTGGAGGTCGCCATGGTCGTTGCCGGCCTTGTCGGTGGCGTTGGGCAGCTTCTGTTCAAGGCCAGCCAGGTCGGGCTCAAAGCTGTGGCCCCCTGCGCCATGCGTTTCGCCAGCACTTTTGTGGTGGGCGAACTGGCTGGACAGTTCGTTATAGGCCCAGCCGTCGGGCGCGTCGCCGGGGCACTGTTTGGCAACCCGGTGGATGGGATCAGCGGGCGCAAATTGCTCTTGGAAGAAAGCGAAACCGACTTTGATCTTCCCGGCCTGATGCCGATTGTCTGGGCGCGTTTCTATGCCAGCGATATTCATCACGAAGGGCTGCTGGGGCGCGGCTGGGTGCTGCCGTGGGAGCAAAGCCTGCGTCTGCAAGAGGGTCAGTTGTACCTGCGCGACAACCAGGGGCGCGACCTTAACCTGCCCGTGCTGGAGCCGGGGGAGCGGTTTTTCCTGGCCAGCGAGCAACTGTTCCTGGTGTGCTCCGAAGGCGGGCATTACCTGATTCAGACGCCCGACAACACCTTCTTCTATTTCGGTGAGTTGGCCGACAGTGGCCAACCCTCGCCACTGCGCCGTATCGAGAATGCACTCGGGCATTTCCTGAGCTTCCACTACGACGGCCAAGCACGCCTGAGTGATATCTGTGCCAGCGGCGGCATTCGTCTGCACCTGTGCTACGAGCGCCATGAACGGCGCCTGAGTCGGGTGGAAAGGGTGGTGGACAACCGGCCTGTGGAAACCCTGGTTCACTACCAGTACGACGCCGATGGGCAACTCCAGCAGGTGATCAATCGCAATGGCGATCGAGTGCGCCAGTTTGCCTACGAGCAGGGGCGCATGGTCGCCCACGAAAATGCCCTGGGGCTGGTTTGTCAGTATCGTTGGTCGACCCGCTTCGACGATCATCAGCCCCGCGTGGTCGAGCACTGGACCAGTGACGGTGAGCGTTACCATTTCCACTACGACCTGGCCCAGCAGCAAACCGAAATCCGTGACGTGCTCAACCGTGTCGCGCTGATTCACTACAACGATGGCCGTCGGGTAACGGCCTGCCGTGACTTCGGTGGCGAGCACTACCGGTTCGAGCTGGACGACGCAGGTAACATGACGCGCCTGGAGTTGCCGGACGGCAATTCACTGGCCTTCGTCTACGACGACTTCGCGCGCCTGGTCGAGGAAGTCGACCCGCTGGGCCGCAGCACCTGCTACAGCTACCACCTCAACACCAGCCTGATCACCAGCATCCAGCGCCCGGACGGCAGCACCCAGAGTTGGGTCTACGACAGCAACGGCACGTTGCTCGATAGTGTCGATCCGCTGGGGCATGTCACTCAGTACTTCAACACCACCGACGGCTTGCCCCACACCTGCACCGACCCGCTGGGCAACACCACGCACCTGTGGTGGAACGCACTGGGGCAAATCGAGCAGTACCAGGACTGTTCCGGTCATCGCACCCACTATGCCTACGACCAGAACCTGCACCTGCTCAGCATCAAGGATGCCCTGGAGCGCACCACCCGCCTGATCCGCAAGGCTGACGGTGAAGTGCTGCGCGTCGAGCACCCGGACGGCAGTCATGACGCTTACAGCTACAACGCCCTTGGCCAACTGCTCAGCCATACCGATGCCGACGAGCGCACCACCTATGTGACGCGCACGCCCCGCGGGTTGCTGAGCAAACGCCAGGACCCGAGAGGGCAGCAGGTTCACTATGAGTACGATAACTGCCAGCGCCTGATTGCCTTGCTCAACGAGAACAAGGCGGCCTATCGCTTCCGTTACGACGCCAGCGATCGCCTGCAGGAAGAAGTGCGGGTCGACGGCCTGCGCCGGCGCTTCCGTTACACCCTCAGCGGCGCCTTGGCGCAGTTGGAGGAAGTCTCCCGGCAGGGCTTCAATGACGTCTCCCGCCAGCAATACTTCGAGCACGATGCTGCGGGGCGCCTGCTCAGCCGCATCACCGACGATGGGCGTCTGGACTACCAGTACGATGATGTCGATCGGCTGATTGCCGTGGATCGCCAGCCGAGTGCAGCAGGCAAGGCTCGTGGTGTCGGCCTTGATCACCTGGCGTTCAGTTACGACGCCGCCGGCCAACTGCTGAGTGAAGACAGCAGCACCGGCAACCTCGGCTACAGCTACGACGCGTTGGGCAACCTCACCGGCTTGACGCTGCCTGACGGGCGCCAGGCGAACTACCTTCACTACGGCAGCGGCCACCTGCACCAGATCAACCTCGACGGTCGGATGATCAGCGACTTCGAGCGTGACGCCTTGCACCGCGAAACCCTGCGTACCCAGGGGGCGCTCACCAGCCGCTATGGTTACGACAGCAAGGACCGTAAGGTGTGGCAGGCCGCAATCCGCCTGCCCCACGAGCAACTCAGCCAGCTTCAGGAAAAAACCGACAGCCTGCTCGGCCACCCACAGCACCCGGCCACCGCCCTGCATCGTCGCTACCACTACAGCCCAGGCGGCGAAGTGCAGCGCGTGACCGATAAACAGCGTGGGGTGACTCACTTCACCTACGACGCCAGTGGCCAACTGCGTAGCCGCCAACCCGATCACCCACAGTTGCAGACCGAGGACTTCTCCTACGATCCCGCCGGCAACCTCAGCGGCAGCGGTCGTTGGCACTTTGAAAGCCTGCCTGATAACCGCCTCGTCGCCTTCAAGGACCTGCGTTTCAGCTACGACACCTGGGGCAACCTCAGCGAAAAAAGCAGTGCAACCGGGGCCATGCAACGCTTTCACTACGACAGTGAAAACCGCCTGATCAAAACCGAAACCTGGCAAGGCTCGAAACTGCGCAGCGAGGCCCGGTACCACTACGACGCCCTGGGCCGGCGCATCGGCAAACACGTCACGCAAGACGGCCAGGCCGAGGAAATCAGGTTCCTCTGGCAAGGCCTGCGCCTGCTTCAGGAACAGCAGCCGCAACTCCACAGCCTGTACCTCTACGAACCCGGCAGCTACGCGCCCCTGGCCCGTATCGACACCGACCCCGAACTGCCGGAACGAGACGCCCGGTACTACTACTTCCACACCGACCAGATCGGCACGCCGCAAGAAATGACCAACGCCGAAGGGCACGTGGTGTGGCGCGCCTACTACAAAGCCTGGGGCGGGCTGGAAGCGTTATCACCGAACCTGGTGGAGCAGAACCTGCGCTTTCAAGGGCAGTACCACGACCGGGAAAGCGGGCTGTACTACAACACCTTCCGGTACTACGATCCGGCGGTGGGACGGTTTACCACCCAGGATCCGATTGGGTTGTTGGGGGGGGATAACCTTTATCGGTATGCGCCGAATGCGTTGGGGTGGATTGATCCGTGGGGGCTTTCGGCTTGTGCTCCGACTCACCATATTGCTACAAATAAACATAGAGTTTGGTCTAGTAGATTTAGAGACTTATTTAAAGAAAACGGTTTGGGGCAGTTCAGAAATGGTAAGTCTCGCAAAGATATACTCAACGATCCTTTGAATAAAGTGGATGTCCCCGGCCATAAAGGGCCACATCCTGAAGGAATGCATCAAAAAATATTTGATCGCCTCGAACAAGCTAGTGAGCGTGGGCCCGATGCTTTTACAGATGAGCTAAAAAAACTCAGAGTTGAAGCAGTAACGCCAGGTTCTTGGTTAAATGACATACTAATAAAGGCATCCCCATGAGGTATTTTAAGCTAAATCCAAATGTGTCAAGTCGGAAGTGGAAAGGATATTTAAATCCGAAAACCAAGCTTTCTAGTGAAAGTGGAGCTCTAAGCGCTATTGCAATATCTAATATGGAGGAGGAGATTCATCAGGATCTATTTTATAAAGTATTAGATAGAGGTGAGGTTTCTCCGGTTAATACGTTGGGTTCAAGAGTTATTATGTTTGATTCAAATATACCCAGTATAGATTCATTAAAGGTTCCCGGCGTTCAGCTTGTTCCCATAGTAAATGAAGAGACGCAGCACACGTATTTACTGATGCATCTGTATAAACACATTGATTGTGTGAATTGGGGATTGTCAGAGTATGAGCCATGGCCCGTAAATTATGAGCCCGCTGAGTGGGAGTACAAAAAAGGTCGGTTTTTTATAAGTCCGGTTATTGATGATAAGAGAATCCCTAAAGAGTTATGTGCATTTCGCCTTAGAGAGTGGGGGGATGCATTTAATATTGTTGTCTCAGAAGAGCTAAAAAATAAAATATTACTGCTTGATTTTGATCACTCTTTTTTAGAGTTTCATGAGTTGATTAAGGTTTAGGATAAGCATGAAGGTTTCAAAATAAAGTTTTGCTTTGTTTGAGTGATAGATACAAAGGGTTGATGATTTAGTTTTTATTCTAAGCTGGAATGCTTTGTATGTTGTTGGTCTAGTGCAGGGTTCGGGCAGAATTCTCTGCGTAGTTTCTGATTCGTTGTAGGTTGAGGGCGTGCTGCGAGATGTCCTCTTATGTAATGGTAGTCATAGTGGTTTAGTGGATGTATTTCGTATGAAGTACTTTGATGAGTGAGGGCTTTATACGGTTTTGATTTTTTGGTGAGGAATAAAATCTCCTCAGGTTTAAGTTGGTGTGATGTTTTGGAGAAGCTGAGGGGTATTGTAAGTAATAGGTTGAGATTGATGCGTTGTAATGCTGATGAGGTTTTTAATGGATGATTGCTGATTTGTGGCGAAAAAATTGGTTGGTTTTAAAGGTGATAAACTTACTTTTAAAGTAGGATTTTGATTTCTGGGAAGTCGGATTTAATATCGGGTTTTCGATTTTTTATTGGGTGTTATGATCTGGATTATATTTTTTGCTATGTTTTTATAGTGGGGGTTAAGCTGTTGTTGTGATGTATGAAGCAGGTCTTTTGTATGCTTCGTAAATGAGGTGCACTTTATTTTTCTTGGTGTTGTCTAGGAGTGAAGATTGTATTGCTGAGGTGGTGTGTTTGTTTAATGTGGCTAATTAAATAGTTAGAGATCGGTATGGTTTTGATCAATGTTTAGGAACAGGTGAAGTCACTATGCTATTAGAATGTTGGGGCTTGGGTCTTTTTCGCAGAACATGTGCTTTCAATGGCTGTACCATGGCGGGGTGACTGGGCTGGTGTTACAACCTATTGAACTGTCACGACTCTGCGGCTGGTTATTGCCCCACCCTGCACCAACCTATCAAACCCTACCCGAATCTCGACACTCGAACTTCTGACCTAGTTGAAGCTTCAAACTCAGACCCTCCGCTCTTTCACCACCTCGACCGCAGCCGCCGGGGTCGAGAGGCTGCTGATGGTCGGGGTTTTGTGCGGCATTGTGGGGAATACGGTGAGTGCCACGATAAACGCGATAAAGCCGGCAACCGCCCCTGCCAGATTGGCGGGGAGCCGTCCGAAGCGGCCGCGTTTTTTGACCACGATGACCCACACACCGGCCCAGATGGACAGGAGCAGTTTCAGGTACAGCAGCGCATAGATTTCGAGAGGCATGGCTTATCGCAATCAAACGCCTGTGTCGGGCAGGAGAGCCGCTGGGCACAGGGCGGGTGGATGGGGTCGGTACGATAGCAAAGTCTTCTGCGGCTCTCTCAGTGCTTCGTTCAATCCGGTCCTGCCCAGGCTCCCGCGCGGCTCAGTGAGCCGCCACGTTCAGTTCGGCCGCCGGGTCGCTCTGCAGCAGTGTCGGCGGCTGGCCTTCTTCGATGACCCAGCGCAGCAGTTCGGCTATCGGTACCTGATGTTTGCGTTCGACCCATTCCATGCCGTCGGGGCTGTAGCGTTCGCTGTAGCGACTGAGGATCAGGTGCTGCTGGTCCTCGGAGAGGTCCAGGCTGATTTCTCGACAGTGCAGGCAAGCGTCGTCTTGCATGGCCACCTGTTGCAGCAGCATCAGCGAGCGGGGTTCAGAAGGTGTCATGGTCGGGGCCCTCGCAGCGGTTTTTCCCGGGATCGGTCAGCCCCTGTTTGCCTTCTTCGACGAAGGCCGCGCGGTGTTCGGCGACGACGTTGCGCAGGGCGCTGTAGTAGTCCGGCATGTTTTGCAGGCTGTCGGTGAGCGGCAGCAGGGCGGCGCGGCCGTCGATTACGCCGCCCACCGTGGCCACGGTGCCCAGGGTTTGTACGGTGTCGCTGTGGTCGCCGAAAGGGTCGAAGAAAAAGCTCAGCACGCGCCCGCTGGCATCGCGGCTGTTGGCCGTGCCCAGCAGGGGCAGTTCGACGATCGGGCCGTTGCCGATGCCCCACACGCCAAAGGTCTGGCCGAAGTCGGCATCGTGACGGGGGATGCCCAGCGGGTCGGAGACATTGATCAGGCCCAGCACGCCGACGGTGCTGTTGACCGCAAAGCGCCCGAGGGTGTTGACCGAGCGTTTGGGGTTGCCTTGCAGCAGGTCGTTGATAAACACCTTGGGTTCGCCAAAGTTGCTGGCGAAGTTATGCACACCCTGTTGCACCACGTCGGGCAGATGGCGATAACCCCGGGCGACCGGCGCCAGGGCGTAGTCATCGACCACCCGGTTGAAGGCGAAGATGCCACGGTTGACCCGTTCTGCCGGGTCGTACACGACCGTATCGGTCGGGGTGCAGGGGCGCGGCTCGTTGGGGGCCTGGCTGCTGCAGCCGGCGAGCCAGGACAGGGTCAGTGCCAGCGCCGCATGGCGGGCCAGGGCGGGGGAAGGTTTCAGCAACGGCATGAGCGAAGGATCTCCATCAAGGGGAGGCCGATGCTGGCATTCGCTGCTTGCGCAAAGATGTCTGCTTTATTGCCTGGGTGAAGGTTTGTTACCGCATTGAAATATATGACGGCTGGCGTCGAATGGTTTTAGATAACCGCTCTTTCACCCCTTAAGTGATGCCGCTGGTGAGCAGTCTTTTAATCGTCGACGACGACCTTGAGGTCCTCGCGCTGCTGAAGAAATTTTTTGTGCAACAGGGCTACCAGGTCGAGGTCGCCACCGATGGCGCCTCACTCTGGATGGCCCTGGAGCGCCAGGCCCCGGACCTGATCATCCTCGACCTGATGCTGCCCGGGGAAAATGGCCTCAGCCTGTGCCAGCGCCTGCGTCAGCAGCGGGCCACGCCGGTGATCATGCTCACCGCCATGGGCGAGTTGAGTGATCGGGTGGTGGGCCTGGAAATGGGGGCCGACGATTACCTGAGCAAACCCTTCGATGCCCGCGAACTGCTGGCCCGGGTGCGGGCAGTACTGCGGCGGGCCGGGGAGAGTCGACCCTTGAGCGGTGAAGCGCCCCGGCCGCTGATCAAGTTCGCCGACTGGCAACTGGACCTCACCCGTCGCGAACTGCGCTCGCCAGAGCAGGTGATGATCCCGCTGTCGGCCGGGGAGTTCGACCTGCTGCTGGTGTTTGTCGAGCACCCCCAGCGCATCCTCACCCGCGAGCAGTTGCTGGACTTGGCCCGGGGCCAGGCCCATGACGCTTTCGATCGCAGCATCGATGTGCAGGTCAGCCGCCTGCGGCGCAAGCTGGAGTTCGACACCAAGCGGCCGGCGATGATTCGCACCGTGCGCAATGGCGGCTACCTGTTCACCCCCAGCGTGAGCCGCCAGTGAAAGCGTTTCGTGCCGCGCTGCGTTATCGCCCGCGAGACACGGTGGCGCGCTGGATCGCCCTGACCATCGTCATGGCCATGCTCACCGCGTTGGCCTTCAACAGCCTGTTCGTGCAGTTGGCCGGGGTCTGGGCCAAACCGCCGCTGACCGAGACCGGCCTGCTGGAACGGGTCGCCGCCATCACCCGGGTGATCGAAGCCTCGCAACCGGCCCAGCGTCCGCGGCTGGCGGCCGCCGTCAGCGACGACAAGATCAACGCCCAGTGGTACCGGAGCCGCGACGGCCTGGGCTTGCCGTACCAGGATGACTCGGAGTTCGGCAGCGGCTCCCGGGTACTGCGCAACGCGCTGAGTGGGCCGCCGCGGCATATCGAGGCCTACGAACCCAGCGACTGGCCTGGCGCCGATGGCGGCTATGCGCTGCTGATTCAGTTGCTCGACGGTTCCTGGCTGTTGTTCTCGTCGGCGTCCCGCAGTTGGGGGCTGGAGGAGGGGCCGCGCAACCTGATCCTGATTGCCCTGGTGCTGCTGTCCATCAGCCTGGTGGCGCTGATCGCCACTCGCCGCCTGGCCAGGCCCTTGCAGCAGTTCGCCGAGGGCGCGCGGCGTTTTGCCGTGGACTTTCATGCGCCCCCCATCGAGCCGGTGGGCCCCCATGAAATCCGCCAGGCGATCCTCGCTTTCAATGCGATGCAGGCGCAGTTGCAGCATTTCATTCAGGACCGCACCCAGATGCTGGCGGCGATTTCCCATGACTTGCGCACGCCCCTGACGCGCATGCGCCTGCGCGGTGAGTTCATCGAAGACCCTGACCAGCAGCAACGGCTGTTCCGTGATGTGGATGAAATGCAGGCCATGATCAACTCGGCCCTGGAGTTCTTCCGCGACGATGCGCGGCTTGAGCAGGCGACCTCGTTCGACCTGGCGGAGTTGCTGCAGACCCTGGTGGACGATTACCGTGACCAGTCCATCGACATTCACTTCCGCGGCCCGTCACGGCTGGTGTTCTGCGGCCGTCCTTTGGGGCTGAGGCGGGTCATGGGCAACCTGCTGGACAACGCCATCAAGTACGGCCGCGAGCCGGCCATCGAACTGGAGTCGCGGGCGGACCAGTTGTTGATCCGCGTGCTCGACCGCGGCCCGGGCATCGCGCCTGAATTCCTGGAGCAGGTGTTTGCGCCGTTCTTCCGCCTGGAGACCTCCCGCAACAAGAGCACCGGCGGCGTCGGGCTGGGCTTGTCGGCGGCCCGGGCGATTGTCCTGGAGCAGGGTGGCGAGCTGACCTTGCACAATCGCCCGGGTGGCGGGCTGGAAGCGCGGGCGCTGCTGCCGGTGCTGGCGCGTTAGCCGGCAAGACGCCGGGCTCGGCTTGCCGGTAAGCTGCGCGGCCTAACCAGGGGTTCAGGGAGAGGACTATGTACATCGGCACGCTGGCGAACTTATCAGGCTGCACCTCCAAGGCCATTCGCCTGTATGAGCAAATGGGCTTGTTGCGCCTCCCCCCGCGCCAGGGCACCTATCGGGTCTACAGTGCCCATCACCTGGACGTGGTGCAGCTGATTCGCGCCGCCCAGGCGGTGGGCTTCAAGTTGAGCCAATTGCGCGAACTGGTTGAGGCCAAGCAGACGACCGAAGGGTTTCCGGTGGCGCTGGCTCAGCAAGGCATCGACGCCAAGCGTCAGGAAATCCAGGCACAGATTGCTGCCTTGCAGGCCCAGGACCTGCAATTGTTGGCGCTGCGGGGCGAACTGGCGCAACGTTTCGGACCTGGGGCCGTGCCCGCCTGTGACGGTTCGCTCAGCGTTGCTGCAAGTACGCAAAGGCCTGTTGCAGCGCCAACTGCGGTGGCCGGGGCTGGTAACCCAGTTCGTTGATGGCCTTGTCGATGCAGTATTCCTGGGGCACCCCATAAAACATCCGCACCTGGCTGAGCAGCAGTTCGGCGGGGCGGCCGCTGAATCGGGCACGTTGTTCCTCGATCCAGGCCAGGGCCAGCAGCAGGCTTTTTGGCGCCCGACGCGGCACTTGGTAACCGGGCACCACTTGGTTGACGGCCTGGATAATCTCGGTCAGCGACGAGCATTGGCGGTTGGCGAGCAGGTAACGTTCTCCCGGCCGCCCGCGCTCGGCGGCGCTGATCATGCCGGCGGCCACATCCCGCACATCGACGAAGTTGAACAGGAAGTTCGGGTCCAGCGGTACCCGGCGCGCCAGCACTGAAGCGAGAAAACCCAGGGTGTCGGTAAGGCGTTCGGCATGGGGGCCGATCATCGCCGAGGGCAGCACCGTGACCAGGGGCAGGCCCAGTTGTTCCGCGCACTGCCAGGCGGCTTGTTCGGCGAGGATTTTCGAACGGTAGTAGGGGTTTTGCAGGTCGCTGTTCCAGTGGCCCTCATCCAGGGGCTGGCCGTTGTGCCCCACTGCCGCCACGGAGCTGACATACACCACGCGCTTGACCCCGACTTCGGCGGCGGCGCGCAGCACATTGCGGGTGCCTTGGACATTGACCTCGACGATCTCCCGCTCGGGGTCCCTGGCCCAGTGCTTGAACACCGCGGCCACTTGATACAGCACGTCCACGCCGTGCAGGGCTTTGCGCAGGGAGGCTGGGTCTTGCAGCTCGGCGTGTACCGGCTCGCAGGTCAGCCCGTCTAAAGGGGCCATGTGTGTGAGGTCGCGAACCCCGGCCCGAACCTGTTGCCCCTGGGCCAGCAAGGCCCGGACCAGGGTATTGCCCAGGTGCCCGTTGGCACCGGTGACCATGGCGAGGGAGTGCATAAGTGTCCTTGCCCGCCTGCGGCGGTGCCTGAAAAAGATCAGGCACTGTGCAGCCTGTCCCTAGGGACAGAGTCAAGGGGCAGGGTTCAGGACCAGTCGAAGGTCAACAGCACCAGGCCTTCTTCAGGCTCGTAGAGCATGACGATGGCGTCGGCCCCGGCGCTGCGGTAGTGCCAGCCCGGCACACTGAGCACGTGCTGGAAACGGCGCCCGGCAGGGCTCAGGGGCCAGACCTGGGAGTCACCGCTGTCGTCATCGGCTTCGATGATGTGCATGGGGAATTCCACGGTTTCCACCCAGTTGGCGCGACCATCGAGGTCACCGCCCAGAGACTCGATAAACTCCAGCGGCCGGCGTCCTCCCAGTCGGTACGGACCAGGTGCCCGTGCTCGCGGTAGTGCTGGCGCGTGGCCTCAAAGGAGGCCTGTTGTTCGGCGTAGTATGCTTGCAGCTTCTTGACCTGTCGGGGTTCGGCCTCGTGCAGTTGGGTGTTGTCCGGGTGCAGGAAGAAATAGCGCGGGTCGCCGCACAGGCGGTAGCGGCCGTCTTCCAGCTTGAAGCCGATCCAGTTGGTTTTCACCAGGTCGCTGTGCAGGAACCAGTCTTCGGTCAGCTCACCCACCAGGCCTTCGTCGGGCTCCAGAGGGCTGAGCAGGTGCAGGTGGCCGGACCATTGCGGGTTGATGCGGCTGGCGTCGACGCTCAGCAGCGGGTGCAGGTGGCGGGCCAGTTCTTGCTGGTCGGCGACGAACACCTCGCTGGCCTCGGGGAAGGCCACGGCGCCGGCCGGGAGCTGGGTAAAGTCAGGGGTGTGTTCTTGGGACATGGAAGCGAATCCTTTCAGGGAGTGTTGGGCCGCCCATTCAGGGGCGGCTGTTACGAAAGTGGCCGGGGGTGACGCCGACCACTTTTTTGAACGCGCGGGTCATGTGGCTTTGGTCGAAGAAACCGCACAGCAGTGAGGCATCGCTGATACTCACCCCGGCACGCAGCAGGTTCTGTACTTGGGCGATGCGTTTCTGGATCTGGTAGCTGTGGGGCGAGACGCCGACCTGCTGCTTGAACACGCGGATCATGTACAGCGGGTCGAGGTCCACCGTGGCTGCCAGTTCCTCCAGGGGAATGTGCTGGGCAAAGTCATCTTCGAGCCGTTGTTTGATGCGCATCACCGCTTGGCGTTCCGTGCCTGCAACCACCGGAATGGGCAGGCCGTTGCGCTGGAACACCTGGGCCAGCAAGTCGAGGAGCAGGGTTTCCCGCTCAAGGCTCGGGGCGCAGCTTTCAATCAGCCGGTGGCGCTGCAGAAACAGGCAGGCCAGGGCCGGGTCGTGGCGCATGACCTCCTGGAAGCGGTGGATGTACCCGGGTGCCAAACGCTGCGGGTCGAGCACGGCGTTGAGCCAGGCCGGGTCGATGTAGAGCATGCGGTAGACCCAGCCTTCGGCGCTGCCGGGCACGCCATCGTGGATATCGTCCGGGGTGATGGTGACCACGCTGCCGGCGGTGCACAGGTGCTGGCGGCCACGGGAGAAGAGCTTTTCCACGCCGCCGGTGATCACGCCGATGGCGTAGCGCTCATGGCTGTGGCGGCCGAAGGACTGTTGGCTGTAGCGCGCCGACAGCAGCTCGCAGTCACCTTCGGGTATGCGCCAGAACCGCGAGAAGTCGCCCGTGGGCGGCAGGGTGGTGGGGAGCCGGGGCGCATCCATGAGCGAGTCCAGTTTTGTGCAATACGGTGAAAAAAACGGCGGGTAAATTTAGCACCCCTTACTTGAAGCGAGCTAGATGAAATGACGGCCACCCTGATTATCGGCGACTACCGCAAGTCCTCCTGGTCCTTGCGTCCCTGGCTGGCGTTGCGCGCGGCGGACGTGGCCTTCGAGACCTTGTTGATCAAGCTCGACGAGCCCGACACCCGGGCCAATATCCTGCGCCATTGCCCGACCGGCAAGGTGCCGGCGCTGCGCCTGGATGACCTGCTGATTCATGACAGCCTGGCGATCTGCGAGTACGTCGCCGAAACCTGGCCCGACGCCGGGCTGTGGCCTGCCGATGCGCGCCTCAAGGCCCTGGCCCGTTCGGCCTGCGCCGAGATGCACAGCGGCTTTGTACCCTTGCGCAGCCAACTGTCCTTCGGGGTGGGCACGGGGGAGAGTGCCGGGCCTTTGAACGATGACACCCAGGCCGATATCCAGCGCATCTTTGCCCTGTGGCGCCAGTTGTTGACGCTGAGCGGCTCCGAGCAGTTCCTGTGCGGGACCTTTGGTGTGGTGGATGCCATGTTTGCCCCGGTGGTGTTGCGCTTGCGGCGTTATGGCGTGGCGGTGCCGGCGGAGCTGGCCGGCTATGTACAGCAGGTGCTTGAGTACCCGCCGCTGCAACAGTGGCTGCAACGGGCGGCCGAGGAAGGCGCCGGGGTGTGAGGGAGGGCGCCGGCCTGGGGCTGGCGCCGAGTGTATAGACCAGTATTTTTCGGAGTCGCGTATGTCGACCAATAGAGCGGTGGTGGAACTGACCCTGGGCGGCCTGATGCTCAGCCTGTCGGCCCTGGCCGTGGCCTTTGCCAACATGGGCGCCGGCGGTGTGGGTTTCTACCGCATGCTGTTCGCCTCGGTGCTGTTTTACCTGACGCTGAAGTGGCGCCGGGTTCCGGTGCGTCTGGCCAGCCCTCGAGCCCGGCGCTACACGGCGCTGGCCGGGGTGTTTCTGGCGGTGGACCTGATCCTCTGGCACCAGAGCATCTACATCGTCGGCCCGGGCATTGGTTCGATCCTGACCAATTGCCAGGTGTTCTTCATGACCTTGCTCGGCCTTTCGCTGCTCAAGGAAAAACCGTCGTTGTACTTCCTGCTGTCCATCACCCTGGCGTTTGCCGGTCTGTATCTGTTGCTGCTGCCGGAGATGGGCACCACGGTGGGCATCCAGGGTGTGGTGTTTGGTGTGTTGTCCGGGTTGGCGTATGCGATTTGCGTGTACTTCCTCAAGGTCAACACCGACTTGCCTGACGGCGGCGGTGACAAAATCGCGCAGATGCTGCACCTGAGCCTGTGGGCCGCGGCGGTGTTGCTGGGCTATGCCCTGGTGCAGGGGGAAAGCCTGGTGATCGCCGACCAACAGACCCTGTGGATGTTAATCATCTATGGCGTGCTGGTGCAGTTCGTGGGCTGGTTGCTGGTCAACCGCGCCATCGGCTCCATCAGCCTGGGGCTGGCGGGCTTGATCCTGCTGTTGGAGCCGGTGATTACCTACTTCATCGACGTGGCGTTCTTGCACAAGGCCAGCTCTGCCTTGCAAATTGGCGGCGCCCTGCTCACGGTGGTCGCGGTGTACATCGGCTCGATCAAACCGCCGAGCAAGACGCCGGCGGTGAGCGAGGCGGCGTGAAAGATCGGCGGCGAGGGTTTTGCCCTCGCAGGTTGGCTGCTAGAGTCCGCCCCGCCAATTATCCAAGGGAAGGAACGCTTCAAGTGAAATACATCCATGCACTGACTTTGTTCGCAGCGGTTATGGCTCTCAATGGCTGCGTGGTGCAAAGCACCTACAGCAAAAGTATCGCCGTGACCAAGGACGCGGAAGGTCGTGTTGTGCAGACCGTCGAGACTGAGACCGTCGTGCAGCCGGCGCAGGGCTATCCGATGCGTTTGGAAAAAATCAAAGGCATCCAGCCGCAGTAATTGCAGGCTGCCCACCCAGGGCGCAAGGAAACCGGCCATCGCCGGTTTTTTTGTGCCCAAGCGTCAGGCCCGTACAACCTAGCGCCGGGTCAGGCCGATCAAGGTATCGGCCACGTCCCGGGTGCGCTGGGAGGTGCCGGCGGTGGCGCTGCTGGAGCCTTCAAGCTCCGAGAGCAGCTCGCTGAGGGTGCCGACTTCCGTGGATTGCTCCTCGATGTGCTGCGCCACCTTGCGAATCTCGGCGGCCAGGCGGTCGATGTCGTCGCCGATTTCGCCGGCGTTCTGGGTGGTTTTTTCCGCGAGTTTGCGCACTTCGTCGGCCACCACGGCAAAGCCTCGGCCCATTTCTCCGGCGCGGGCGGCTTCGATGGCGGCGTTGAGGGCCAGCAGGTTGGTCTGCCCGGCGATCTGCTGGATCACCTGCACCACCGATTGGATGCGCAGGCTGGACTGGGCCAGGTCCCGGGAGCTGATCACCACGTCGTCGGCTTGCTGGGCCAGGGTCTTGACCGTGCTCCCGGCCTTGTCGATCACTTGGCCCTGGAGCTGGATGGTGCTGCTCAGTTCGTCCATCGAGACGTGCAACTCGCCGGAGTAACGCTGCAACTGGCTGGAAATCTGCTGCTGGTCGCTGTCGGCACGATGCAGCACCTGGCCCAGGTCCGAGAGGCCGGCGAACACCGGCTGGATGTGCTCGTCCAGGCCCAGGGTGTCGATGGCAGCGCTGAAGTTTTTCTGCTTGAACTGCTCGATTTGCTTCACTACCACTTGGCTCAGTCCCGAGAGCTTCTTGATTTGCCGACGCAGGAAGAAGGCTTTGAATTCGCCGTAATAGGCGATGAAGTTATCCAGGTATTCGTCGTGAAAGTGCGCTTTGGGCGGTACGCGAAAGAAGAACACGGCGGTCAGGGTCTGGTTGAGGTTCAAGCCCAGAATCTCGCCGAAGGTCGAAAAGCCTAGCACCGGGGTATCGCCGAACACACCGCCCATGCGGCCCAGTTCGGCGCTGTTATTCAGGCGTCGCAGGATGCAGTCGTTAAGCAGACCGATCAGCGCCTGGCCCGGTTTGTTGCTGAGGAAGCGGGCGAAGTCCTTGCGGGTTTCGTCCACCAGGGGGGTGCGCTTGACCATCACCAGTTCTTCCCCGGGGGCCACGTCGCAGAACAGGTGCACGCGCTCGCTCTGCAGGTCGATGCGGGCGATGGAGCGCACAAACAGTTCTTCGCCCACACGGATGGCGAAGGAGTACTGGGCCAGGTGCTTTTCCAGTTGCCCGGGGGCGCAGCTGAAGGTCTCGCACAAGGCGGCAACCATGCTGCTGATATCGCCATTGGCCTTGACCACCTGGCTGATGTAACGCTCCTCCAGGGAGGCGGTGAGCACGCTCAGGCTGAAATTGGTTTTCTCGAAGTTCTGGCTTTTGAACACACCGAAGCGGATGTTTTTCGCGCTTTTGAGAAACACCACTTGGGCGTGGTTGGCGTAACTGCGCTGGCCGTCGTGGATCAAGGTGCTCTTGAAGTCGAGCTTGCCGCCCGCCGAGCCACCGACAAACAGACAGGGGAAGCGCCCGGATTCGTAGAGCGCTTCCATGAAAAACGATTCCGAAGCCGAGAGGCCGTCGAAGGTCACGTAGGCCAATGTGTCGCGGTGGTCGATGGCGGTGGACACGCGCACGGCTTTGATCGAGCTGACCAGCTGCGCGATGCGTTCGCGCATGTTCAGGCGCCGGCCCTGGCCGCGAATGTCTTCGCTATGCAAGGGAATATGCACCGCCTCGGCCGAGGCAATCACCGTGGAGTCGAACAGTGCCAGGACGATGCGGTCCCATTGCTGACCGGTCTCGCAGTACAGGCCGCTGGCGCTTGAACGCAGTTCGCCGGCGCTGGTGCACAGGCTCAGGGTAGCGCCCGGGAAACGCGCAGCGATGCAACGTGCGGCTTGGTCCAGGTCGATGTGGGGCGACACAAAGCCGGTGATGTACACCGGCACGATGCTCAGCGCCGCCACGTGCTCGGCCAGCTGTCGGGCGCAGGTCACCAGGGAGACGACTCCCGAGTCCTCGGCGCTGGCGGTTTTGAAGCGGGAAAATAAACTCATGGTGTCGGTCCGATAGGTGAGCGGCGAGCGAGGGCTATTCATCTGGCCAGAAGGGCGCGCGTCCGGGCGCTGCCTGGTCGTCATCAATAGCGGTTTTCTTTTTCGCCCACAGAGACTCACATCAATGAAAATGCCGGGGCAATGGTGCTTTGGTCGCGATTTTCGGTGCCTTGCCTGGTGGGGCGCCCTATGGGTTTTTTATCGCCGGGATTGCAGAAGCCCCCGCTCAGGCCGATATCAGGTTGAGTTGGGTAAACCCTCCAGCAGTATCGGTATGACGAGTGGGGGATGAGGGTATGAGCCAGCCTGAGTGCAGGGATCAACAACAATGAAAATAACCTTGCTGGGCCGCCTGCGCGGACTGATGTCGGTGCAGAGTGATAATCCACGGTTGCTGCGGGCGCAATTCATCGCCCTGTCTCGGCAGCTGCCATTGATGTATTTCATGCTGGTGGTCAACACCCTGGCGCTGGCGGCCACCCATTACGGCCTCGCGCCGCTCTGGCTGGTGGTGTACTGCCCGCTGGCGATGACGGTGCTGTGTACCTATCGGGCGACCTTGTGGTGGTGTAGCCGGGCACAGCAGCCGTCTGCGGAGCAGATGTTCCGCTCGTTGCAGCGCACCAATCGCCTGGCCGGGATCATTGCGTTATTTTTTGCCTGGTGGTCGCTGTCGCTGTTTCCCTACGGCGACAGTTACGCCCAGGCCCACGTGGCGTTCTACATGGCGATCACGGTGATCGCCTGCATCTTCAGCATGATGCACCTGCGCCCTGCGGGGCTGATCACCGCGGTGGTGGTGAACACCATTTTCATTCTGTTTTTTGCCTCCACCCGCAACATGACGTTCATGGCCATGGCCATCAACGTGCTGCTGGTGTCCTTTGCCATGTTGTGGATTCTGCAGAACCAGTACCAGGCCTTCACCGAGTTGGTAACCATGCAGGCCAATACGGAACAGCTGAGCAACGAGAACCGCCTGCTGGCCAACCTCGACAGCCTGACCGGACTGCCCAACCGCCGGCAGTTCTTCAGCGTGCTTGAGCAGTCGTTGAGCCAGGCTCGGGCCAGTGGGGCGCGCCTGGCGGTGGGGCTGCTGGATCTGGACGGGTTCAAACCGGTGAATGACCTGTACGGTCACAGCGTGGGCGACAAGTTGCTGTTTCAGGTGGGGCAGCGGCTGCAGGGGTTACGTGCCCCCGGCATCCACATTGCCCGTCTGGGCGGCGATGAGTTTGCCCTGATCATGACCGAGGCGGTGCACGACGAGCAGGTGCTGGAACTGGGGCGCAAGGTCTGTGCGATGTTGCGCGAGCCCTTCCTGCTGGTGGACATTCCGATACAGATCAGCGCCTCACTGGGCATAGCCACCTTCCCGGACATGGCAGCCAATGAGACCGAAGTCTACGAATACGCTGACTACGCCCTGTACCAGAGCAAGGGCCAGAAGCGCGGCGGGGAGTGCCTGTTTTCCAGGGAACACCTCAACCAGCTTCACGGTGATGCCCTGATCGAACAGGCGTTGCGCAGGGCCGACCTGCAAGCCGAGTTTTTTGTGGTGTTCCAGCCAGTGGTGGATAACCGTACCCGCCGCACCCGGGGCTTTGAGGCTCTGGCACGTTGGTGCAGCCCGGAGCTGGGCAACGTGCCGCCCAGCCAGTTCATCCCCATTGCCGAACGCATCGGCATGATCAATCGCCTGACCCTGCCGTTGCTGGAGAAAGCCTTACAGGCAGCACAGGGTTGGCCCCAGGAGATCGGCCTGTCCTTCAACCTGTCGGTGCATGACTGCGCGTCGGCCGATGTGGTCGCGGCGATTATCGAGGTGATCAACGGCAGCGGCTTCGACCCGGCGCGCCTGGACCTGGAAATTACCGAGACCGCAGCGATCCAGGACATCGCCCAGGTGCAGCGGGCCATCGGCCTGTTGCGGCGGATGGGCTGTGGCATCTCCCTGGATGATTTCGGCACCGGCTATTCCAGCCTTAGCCAGATTCACGCGCTGTCACTGACCAAGCTGAAAATCGACCGCTGTTTCGTCACCGACATCCAGCACAACCCGGCCAGTTTCAAGATCGTCAAATCGCTGATTGCCCTGAGCCTGGACATGGGGCTGGAATGCATTGTCGAAGGTGTGGAAACCCTGGAGGAGCTGGCCGCCCTAGAAAGCCTGGGCTGCACCCTGGTGCAGGGTTATCTGTTTTCGGCACCGATTTCACTGGCCGAGACCGGGCCCTGGCTGGAGCGCACGCTGGCCTTGCCCACCGGTTGAGCGCTGGCCATGGGCGGCACCACCAGCCAGTCGTTGGCCTTGCGCAAATCGGCGTCGGTCAGGCGCCCGCTCCAACGGTGCAGCACCAACAGGTTGGTGATGAACTTGTACTGCGACTGGTAGAAGTCGCGCCGGGCGCGGAACTCGTTCTGGATGCTGTCCAGCACGTCTGAAGCATTCTTCTGGTGATACTTGAAGGAAATCTCCGTGGCCTTGCGCGAGGCTTTGGCCGAACTCAGGGCCACCCGGGTCGCCTTGATCCGGCTCAGCCCGGCGGTGATGCCGATGTAGGCCGAGCGGGTTTCCTTGCGCACTTGGCGACGCAGGGCTTCAAGGTCTTGCTGGGCGGCGTCCTTGTCGCCTTCGGAAGCCGCCACCCGGGCGCTGGTGGAGCCACCGCTGAACAGCGGCACTTGCAGGTCCAGGGAGGCAACGAAGTTGTCCGAGCGCGGGGTCAGGGTGCCTTCGTAACCGATGTCGCTGCGCTGGGCCGTGAGGTTCAGGCCCAGGCGCGGCAGGTGCCCGGCCCTGGCTTCGCCGACGGCCGCTTCGGCGGCATTCAGGCTGTGTTCGCGGGCGCGTAGGGCCGGGTTGTTGTGCAGGGCGGCGTCGACCCAGTAGTCCATTTCCTGGGCAGGCAGGTTGAAGGACGGGGTCTTGCTGATGCGCTTGAGGGGCTCCTGGATATCCCGCCCCACCAGCTCGGAGATCGCTTCGCGGCTGATCTGCACTTTGTTCTGTGCTTCGATTTCGTCGGCCACCAGCTTGTCCACCCGGGCCTTGATGTCCAACTGCTCGGGCTTGGTGATCATCTGCGCGGCATACAGGTGGTTGGCCCGGTCCAGGTTCTTCCGGGTCATTTCCAGCTCCTGGCGCACCAAGGACAATTCGTCCTCGGCGGCCAGCACGGTGAAGTAGCGTTCAGTCAGGTCGATGCTACTGAGCACCTGAGCGTCGGCAGACTCGTATTGGCTCTGCTGCGCCAGCTCGGAAAATTTCTGATAGCTGCGCCACACCTGCGGGTCGTAGATCACTTGGTTCAGGGCCAGGGCTGCACGCTTGCCGTTGTATTCAGTGCGGCTCAGGTCATCGTCGCGACGGCTGCGGTTGAAGCTGCCGCTGGCATTGAGCTGAGGCAGCATTTGGCCGAAGGCCGCGTCTTTGCGGCCCTCGCCGCTGCGCACTTGGGCCTGGGCCTTGAGCACGCGCGGGTCGGCGCCCCGGGCTTCCTGTTGCAGTTGCCAGAGGTCCAGGTAGTCGGTTTCGGCGACGCTGGCAGCCCAGGCGGGCAGGGTGCTGAGGGACAGGCACAGAGCAAGAAAACGCTTCATGTCAGTCCTCGATCAGCGAACGGGCAAAGGCGTTGGTCGCCGGTTGCATCAGGTATTGCAGCAGGGTGCGGGCGCCAGTGTTGATCAGCACTTCAGCCGGCATGCCCGGCACCAGGGCCAGGTTGCCGAGGGCTTTGCGGCCTTCTTCGGTGACAGCGACCCGGGCCAGGTAGTAGCTGACGCCGTTGTCTTTGTTGGTCAGGCGGTCGGCGGAGATCTGCACCAGGGTGCCGCCGATCACCGGCGTGGTGCTGCTCTTGAAGGCGCTGAAGCGGATATCCACCGGGCGGCCGACTGCGATCCGGTCGATGTCCATAGGCGATACTTGGGCTTCGACGATCAGTTCTTCGCTGGCCGGCACAATGTCCATCAGCGGGGTGCCAGGGCTGATGACCCCGCCCAGGGTGTGCACGGTCATGCCCATGACCATGCCGGACTCGGGGGCGAGGATTTCCGTGCGCTGGTCACGGTCCTTCACCGTAGCCAGGCGCTCGCGCAGGTCGTAGACCTTGGTCCGGGTTTCCCCCAGTTGGCCGGCGACGTCGCTGGCAAAGGCTTTTTTCAGTTGCAGGATCTTCAGCTTGGCTTCGCCGATCTGTACGGCGGCGCGGGCGCTTTCCGATTGTTGTTCGGCCACTTCGGCCTGTAAGCGGGAGAGGCTGCGTTCCTGGTCGCGCAGGCGCAACTTATCCACGTAGCCTTCGGCGAGCAGGGCGCGCAAGTCGACGATCTCTTCTTCATAGGAGCGGGCCAGGCTCTGTTTGCTGGCGATGATCGCCTTGAAGCCGCGGATTTGCTGTTCGATCTGGCCGATGGATTGTTCCTGCAGGCCGATTTCACCCAGCAGCGAAGTGCGCCGGGTCTGGAAGATCCGTGCTTCGCTGTCGTGGGCTTCACGCACCCGCGAGTCCTCGGGGTTCAGGCCGGGCACCGCGAGAGGTTCGGGCAAACCGTCGCGTTCTGCTACTAGGCGTGCCTCGAGTTCCTGGGCGGCAATCAACTGGCTGCGCATCATCTCCATCTCGGAGCGGGCTTGGGTGTTGTCCAGCACCAGCAGCACATCGCCGGTCTTGACCTGATCGCCGTCACGCACCCGCAGCTCGCGGACGATGCCGCCTTCCAGGTGTTGCACGGTCTTGCGGTAGCTTTTGACGGTGACTACGCCAGGGGCCAGGGCAGCACTGTCCAGGGGCGCCAGGGTTGCCCAACTGCCAAACAGGCCGAAGGTGAGGAACAGGATCAGGTAGCCGACGCGCCGGGTCGGGCGGTCGTCCACTGGCAGGTCGGTGGTTTCAGTGGATAAGGACGTGGAGTTTTGCATGGGATGACTGTTCTAGACCTTATCGTTGCACAGGGGCAGGTTGCGTGGCGGCGGCACCCTGTTGCGTGTTTTGCAGTTTGGCCCAGACCTGGTCCCGCGGACCGTACAAGGCCAGCTCGCCGTTACTCAGCACCAGCAGCTTGTCGACATTGGACAGCACGCTGGGGCGGTGAGTGATCACAAACACGGTGGCGCCGCTTTGCTTGAGCTTCTGCAGGGCCTGGGCGAGCATTTTTTCGCCGACGTCGTCGAGGTTGGAGTTAGGTTCGTCGAGCACCACCAAGCGTGGCTGGCCATACACCGCGCGGGCCAGGCCGATGCGCTGGCGTTGGCCGCCGGAGAGCCCGCCGCCGTTGGCGCCGATCAGGGTGTCGTAGCCGTTGGGCAATTGCAGGATCAGTTCATGCACCCCGGCCATGCGCGCGGCCGCCACCACGGCTTCGGCGTTCAGGTCGCCGAAGCGCGAGATGTTCTCGCTGATGGTGCCTTCAAACAACTCGATGTCCTGGGGCAGGTAGCCGATGTGCGGGCCCAGCTCGTCGCGGCGCCACTGGGTCACGTCGGCGCCGTCGAGGCGCACGCTGCCGGTCAGGGGCGGCCAGACGCCCAGCAAGGCTCGGGCCAGGGTGGATTTGCCGGAGCCGCTGGGGCCGATGATCCCCACCATTTCACCCGCGGCGACCCTCAGGCTCAGGCCGCGCAGGGTCGGCTTGCGGCTTTCCGGTGGAGCCACGCCGAGGTTCTCGATGGAGATCGCGCCCTGGGGCGCCGGCAGCGACATGCGTGGAGGTTCGGCGGCGATCTTTTCCAGTAACTCATGCAGACGCGCGTATTGCGAACGGGCGCCGACAAAGCCTTTCCATACCCCGATCAACTGGTCGATAGGTGCCAGCGCTCGGCCCAGGAGGATCGAGCCGGCAATCATCAGGCCCGAGGAAATCTCGTGCTGGATCGCCAGGTAGGCACCCAGGCCGAGAACCAGGGATTGGACGATCTGGCGGAAGGTCTTGGAAATCGCCGAGATCGCCCCGGCACGGTCGCTCGCCGAGCTTTGCAGGGACAGCACCTTGTGCACCCGGGCGCTCCAGCGTTGGCGCAGGTGACCGAGCATGCCCATGGACTCGACCACCTCGGCGTTGCGCAGGCTTTTATTGGTGAAGCTGGTGGCGGTCATGTGCTCGCGGTTGGCGGCATGCAGCGGGCCATTGGTCAGCTTGTCGTTGATATAGGCCAGGCCGGCCAGCAACAGGGCACTGATCACGCCCATCCAGCCGTACCAGGGGTGGAACATGAACATCACCGCCAGGTAGATGGGAATCCACGGGGTGTCGAAGAAGGCGAACAGACCGTTGCCAGTGAGGAACTGGCGCAGGCTGCTCAAATCGCTCAACGGCTGGGCCGAAGCGTTCATGCCGCCGGTGTTGAGGGCCTGCTTGAAACTGGCGTCGAACAGCCGTTGTCCGAGCAGGGTTTCCAGGCGCGTACTGATGCGCACCATGATCCGCGAGCGCACCCACTCCAGGCTGCCGAGGGTCACCATCAACAACAGCATGATCAGGGTCAGCATCAGCAGGGTCGACAAACTGCCGCTGCCCACGGCGCGGTCATACACCTGAAGCATATAAAAGGAGGGAACCAGCATCAGCAGGTTAACGAAGAAACTGAAGAAACCGACTGAAAGAAAGCTCCCTTTGCACACGGCAAGCGCTTGTTCCAGCTCGGTTTTTTGAAGTGCTGACATGGATTTATAACCTCAGACCCGCCCTGGGCCAGTCCGAAAAAACGTTGGCCGCGGGAGATTACTCTCGTGGCGAAAAAAAGTCAGGCCGCAACCAAAGGTCGCGGGCTGATTGGCGAGGCTTTAAAGCCCTCGCCGGGTGCTCTTTGGCAACTGCAGTTAAACGGCCATGGTGAGGCTGTAGTCAACGTCAATCAGTTTGATGGCGTTGATTGCTGCGTCGGTTTTAACGCCGACCAGCTTGATGGCCGTATCGGCGCCAGCGTTGGCGTCAGTGTCGACAAACACGTAGGCGTTGCCGCCGTCGTAGCCGATCACGGCTTTGACAGTACTGCCGTCGGCGGTGAACAGGGCGTTGGCGGCCTCTAGTAACGAAGCATAGGTGGCTTTCGCGCCGTTGCCGGTGGTCAAGGTCTTGACCGAGTCGCTGTCCAGGTCGAAGCCCAGGTGATTGAAGGCAATGGTGTCTTCGTTGACGTTGAAGTCGGTGATGGTATCGATGGTTTTACCCGTCGCATCCACGTCCGAGTCGCCGGCTTCGAAGATGAGCAGGTCGCGACCAGCACCACCGGTCAGCGTGTCCTGGCCAATGCCACCCGCGAGGATGTCGTTGCCGGCACCGCCCTTGAGAATGTCATTGCCTGCGCCACCCAGCAACACGTCGTTGCCTGCGCCGCCATCGAGGCTGTCGTTGCCGTCACCGCTTTCCAGCCAGTCGTTGCCTGCGCCACCCAGCAGGGTGTCGTTGCCGTCACCACCGTAGAGGAAATCGTTGCCGTCACCGCCGTCCAGCAGGTCATCGCCTTCGTCGCCGAACAGGGTGTCGTTGCCTTCACCACCATACAGCTTGTCGTTGCCGAGGCCGCCGTGCAGTTCGTCGTTGCCTTTGCCACCGTTGATGGTGTCAGCGCCGGCATCGCCGTACAGGGTGTCGTTACCGATGTTGCCGGTGATGCGGTCGTCGCCCGCGCCGCCGTGGATCAGGCTGCTGTTGTCGGTGCTGGTGACAGTGATGGTGTCGTTGCCCTTGAACAGCTCGTCGGTCAACTGCTGGATCACTGTGTTGTGGTTGATGGTGCCGATGTTGTCCAGCGCATCGTTGGCGTCGCCCAGTTTGCTGGTGGCGGCTTCCAGGGCATTGCCAGCCGTTTCGACTGCGGTTTGCTTGGTCGCGGCGTCTGCTGTGGCGGCGTTGGCAGCCAGCAGTGCGGCGGCTGCGGCAGCGGCCGCGGCGGTCGAGGCTGCGGTTTTGTTGGCGGCGTCGAGGGCGGCGAGGGTTACGGCTTCTTGAGCGTCGCTAGCGTCGGCTTGAGCATCGGTCAGTATGCCTTGCTGAGTACTGAGGTCAGCGGCGGCGTTGGTCGCAGTAGTGGTGGCGCTGCTTTGCTCGCTGATCGCGTTGGCCAGGTTTGTTGTCTTCAGGTCGAAGTCCGTCAGCGCAGCGGTGGCCGTGGATTCTGCGGTGGTAAGAGCGGTCTGATTTTCTGGGCTGCCGTCGGCATCAAAAGCCGCTTGAGCGTCGATTACGGCGTCGTCGGCTGCAGTTTTTACACCTGTGGCGGTGGTCAGGGCGGATTGAGCTGTTGTGACCTTGGCATTGGCGGCCGCCAGCGCCTGGTCGGCTGCGTTCTTAGCAGTGGTCGCGGTGTTCAGGTCCGCTTGGGCCGCAGAGACTTCAGCATTAGCTTCGGTCAGTGCCAGATCGGCGGCGGTTTTAACACCCGCTGCGGTACTGGCCGCTGTCTGAGCGTTGGTGGCGTTGGCATTGGCAGCCAGCAAGGCAGCAGCGGCTTCATCCTTGCTGGTTTCAGCCGTGACCAGGGCCGCCTGGGCGTTGCTGTGGGCAGTGGTGGCATTGGCAACGGCGGTGGTGGCGGCAGTTACAGCGTTATGAGCCAGGTTCAGGGTCAGGGAGTCCGATAGCACGCTGACGGTATTGCCCAGGCTGGTGGACTGGTAGGCGTCTTCCACGTTGATCGAGAAGCCCTGGTCGACGTTGCTGTAGGACGTCTTTTGGCTGAAGTTCAGGCTGTCGATCGAGCCGGTCGCGCCGGTGCCGGTGAGGTTCAGGCCGACCTTGCTGGTCAGGGTCAGGGATTCGACGTTGTTTGAGGCGATGGCCGAGGAGCCTGGGCCGCCATCGCTTGTGCCGCTGTCATTGACGCTGACGCTTACTGACTTGATGGTGCTGGACTGCAGCGTGCCACCTACATAGGTTGCGCTGCCGGTGAATGCGGTTTTTTCGGATTCGTTGTTAACCGTGGTCGCGCCATCCACTGGCAGACCCGTGAAACCGAAGGAGTAGCCCGATTTATTGAGCTTGTCGGTTTCGCTGCTGGTGAAATTGCCAACGGTCAGGTTACCAGTGGCCAGGCTCAGGTTGATTTTGGCGGTCAAGCTGCTGACGTCGCTGTTGCTGTTCAGGTACGCCGCACCCTTGTCGGTAGTGGTGGTGCTACCGGTCACGCTCAGGTCGGTTGCGGTGCCGGTGGTCAGGCCTGCATTGAGGCCAGTCCCGGTCAACGAGAACTTATTGGTGCCGTCGATAGTGCCGGTGCCTTCGCTGGCCACTCCCTTGAGGGTTTCGGTCAGGGTGGCGTTTTTGGCGGTGGTGGTCAGCTGCTCGGTGATGCCTGTGGTCGGCAGGCTGCTGTCGGTGATTTTTCCAACGGTGTTGGTCACCGCGGACTGTACTTCATCGGTCACTTGCACGGCATCGGCGATCTGGTTGAACAGTTTTTCCACCAGATTTGCGGTATTGCCAGTCTTGATCACAGCCATTTCTTGCTCCTTGCCTTGAGGGGGAACGCATTGGATTCACTGTTTAGAACAAGTGCTTCAATGCGTTAGTGCACGTTTAGATTCCAACTAAAGCCACATACCTGGACGCCAGAAAGCGCTCAATTTAACGAGTCCTTATGCAGTTAAATGACCATCAACCGAACAAGTGACTTCCAAGTCTGAACCATGTGCAACAGCAACTTTTCAGTCACTGACCCCTTTTCCTGAAGGCAATCGTTTACCGGCCAGCAAGGCCGAGTGTGGCGCTTGCGAGTCGAGATAAAAGATTGAGTTTTAATAAATGAGGGTTTTAATTCTTCCGTGATAGCACTATGGCATCCTTGGGAAATAGTATCAGTTTGTTAGTTAAAAGCTAGAGCGTTGATCAGTCCAAAAAGGTCAGATGCATTGCTTGTTTGTATGATTTCTTAATGTGTCGAGTTGTACGGCTTTCTCAGAAGATTGACGATTTAGCATGATGTTGGATCCAGTATTTTGCTTGATTTTGGCGATTTTGTGAGTAAAAAGCTGAAGATGCTGTCATTTTTTTAATTGGTCTGAATGTTTCTAAATGTTTCATTTGGCTGTCGGGCGATGCAGTTTGTGTTTTTAGGGCTGCACGGCTATGTCGTGTAAAAAGGCGCCTCTAGTGGGCGGTTATAACAATTTTGATGAATGTTGTATTAAGTTTTTTCACATGTTTTTTGATTTTTAGATGGGTCGAGGTATTTGAATATTTTGGAAAAATATTATTCTCGTTGTGTTGTTAATTTGGGTGGGTAATCCGTCTCGGGTTGTTGTGGGGGGATTTATGTGGCAGATTATGCTTCGAAAGTCTGAGTGGGATGGTTGGTTAAATGTCAGCTGTTCGAAAAAATACGGCTAACATGATTTTTTGGCGTTTTGTACTTCGCGGATGGTGCAATAGGAAGTGGGAGTTCTTTACGATGTGAGCTGTGCTGCGTGAATCAGTTGAAGTGGGTTCTAGGCTTATCAATGTCATTAGAGGAGGATGAATGAAAAGTAAGCTATGTGGTTGGCTCCTGGCAGGCTGTGCTGCGGTAGCGCTGAACGCAGGTGCTGATGAGCGCTTCAGGTTTGAGGCTTATCCGGCGTCGGTGGTGGTCAGCAAGCCATTGGCAAGGATTGATTGGCAATCGAATCCGGCTTACGCCAAGGACCTGAAGGCCAAAGATGCTGTGCAATGGGCGTTAGGGCGAAAGGCCGACTTCGCTGGGCACTTTGTGGTGACATCGTTTGGTTGCGGCGCTGGCTGCCAGGCCACGGCATTCGTCGACGTCAACGACGGCAAGATCTATAAATCACCGATGCAGTTCCCCAGCGAAGGCGCGGACTTGCCCAAGGCCAGTGGCGGTCAGGCCTACCAGGCCAACAGTAATCTGATTTTTATGTCGAGCCTGGGGTATGTCGGCACAGATATGCAGCAGTCTGACGGCGTGGTGGTGTGGCACGAGAAGAGTCGGCAGTTCCAGATCGTCGCGAAGTCCAAGCCTTATAAGATGAAAATGTAAGGAAGGCACAGAGCGTGGGTGAGGTATTAGCGACCTGGGTTGAGTGGGCGTTGCTTGGGTTCAGGCCTTCAGGTCGCAATCATTGCCGGGGGGAGGTCAAAGCAGGTGCTTGGAAATCAGCTTCGATATCTCAACCATTGAGGTCTTGCCGGTGAACTCGAATTTCACTTTTCCCAGGGATGAGAAGTAGATTTCCAGTTCTGAATCCAGATCAAAGGTGCCTGAGGTTTCCACGGAGTACGCGACGATGTTTTTGTAGGGCAGAGAGGTGAAGTCTTTTTTACTGCCGGTAATGCCTTGCACGTTCACGGCGATGATCCGCTTTGTGGTGAACACCACGCCATCGCGCATGGACTTGTAAGCGTCAACCACTTGCTCGTCGTCCAGCAGCAGGGAGCTAACGCGTTCGGCGTACTCATGGTTCTGCTTGAGCTTGAAGAAGCCTTTGTTGTTGAAGTCGATCATGGGGCAGTCCTTGTGTTTGAAAAGCCTTCACTGAATGTCTTTCAGGTAATCCTTGAGCAGGCCAAGTGGAGCGTTCAGTGCTTCCATCGTTTGTGCCTTACGAACGTCTTCGGCCAGCCGCTGTAGCTCGCGCCCGAGTACGGTATCTGTGCCGCCCACTGTCTTCAACGCCAAACTCAGGGGGACATCCACTTTGAGTTGGATGGCTTTGACATCGGCGGCGCGCACCAGCAAGCCGAAGACTTCCCGTTCATACTCGGCCATAAGCTGATCGTCCCTTAAGATTGGGCTGGCGCCTTCGGTCTCATAAGTCAGTTTGAGGGCAAAAAGCGCAATGGCTTCCAGCGTCAATTCCATTGTCCAGGTTCCTCTGCTGTTGCGGTTGGGCGGCGATCATCACTTTTCCGTGGGTGAAAAAAAAGGCCTTGCTGAGTAGGGCCTTTCTTAGTCTGGGTGGCGGGTGAGCACGCACCGCTATTAAGTCGGTGTCGGTGTTTTCATATGGTCGGCTTTCTCTTGCCTTATATAAGAGGCGCAGCACCGCCTCATCTGCCCAGTCGGCTAAGCGCTGTGTCCTGAGCGGTGCTATTAAAGAAACGCCTCTATGGTGGCGCGGGCATGCTGCCCGTTGCCCTGGTGCTTTGTATGGGGGTCGGCAGCTTTATATAGGGGAAATCCAGGCTCTTTGATCAGGGAAAAGAATTTTCAGATTGGGGGTTGACGGTCGTGCGTAACGCTGTAGAATTCGCCTC
>NZ_JALQCW010000044.1 GCF_023241715.1 Pseudomonas morbosilactucae | reverse complement strand
CGCTACAACATTGAAACGAGTCATGAAAATCATCGGTACAGAAGGCTTGCTGAAGGCGATGGCGGCGTAAAAGCCCAGCTTTTGCTGCTCCAAGAGGCGCTAAAGCGCTTCAATAAACACTTTGCAGCGCTACCGGTGCTAATCATGGCAAATGTTTAGGTGAACGCCTCGCCCAAGAGCGCTAGGCTTAGGCATCCCAGATACGAAAAGTGTTTTTTACACACTCTGGGCCAGAAGCAGACATTTGAAATTAGCTTCTGCACTTGAAGGTGCAGTTCAACTGTTAGAGGCATTGAGCATCGAGTCGCTCAGGCAGTCTGAGCGGGAAGAGGGTATTGACTAAAGCCCTTGCGTCACTCGCCACCGGGGGAGTCCCGAGCAACCCACGAACTGCTGCACCACCTCCGGGCCGGCTTTCACCGTGCGAATCACTAGTGCCTTACCGCAATTGCATTCACACTCACAAGAAAAGCAACCAAAACTGAAATTAAATAGCGTACTTGAGCCTCCCTGCATGGGGCAAAATACGGTTGCACGAAAAGGATAGCTGAGCCTGCGCCAAGATACAGACTCAGCCAAACTCTATTGAGTCCATAAGCCCGCGAGTCGAGTCTTTTGCATTTCAGCATTTAAGCAGCGACTCACGCCATCTTTCTCTCCGTAAAGATCATCTTGATTCTTTGACACAGTTATACTTTCTATTTTTGAACTTTTATCCGCAGTAGTCTCTCCCACCTTATAAAGACGATCAACCGCCACATAGACGTAGTAAGGCTTGGACTTTATGATCTGAACAAAAGCCGCCTCATCATATGTCATGAATGTATGGCAAAGAGGCATAGAATCACTCACATTAATATATTCAGATACAGTAGACACACCAAGCTCGCGACTCCTGTCAGAAAATTTCGCATTAGCCATTAGAATCTTCTCGGAACGACCATTAAATAAGTTCCTCAAAAACGACGTGTCGTACTCGCTTAATGGCTCAACAATCTCATCAGCTAGGATTTTGAATGCCAACTGCTTAGTAGGCGTCGGCAGAGGCTTTCCTAAACAGTCTTCGACCATACCTATGGTCAAGTACTTCCTATGATTGGTTAATAGATAGGACTCAAGAAGCCTCTGCAAGTCAGCCTGATTAAGACTATCCCTATATGCAGCCCCCAGAAGATCGCACTCCCTTGTAACTGTTGCCAACCCTCCAGCCTTAAACGCCCCTCCCTCAGTAGCTCTACGCGCGATTAGCACCTCATTAGGTGACTTTCCACCGCTAATAGTCTTACCCAGTATTTGGCTATAAGCAGAGGTATCTAGGACAGAATCCTTGGTAATACGCTGAAAGGTAACTAGTGTTCTGGGTGCAGAATCGCCAATTACTCCTTTAAGCGTCGCCTTGCTTTCGTGGTTTTGAACCCCAGGAATATCAAAGTCAACCACATAATCAACACCTGACCTAGCTGCTTGCTCGTATGCGTTGACTAGAAACGGCAGTAAAGTATCAGTAACAGGAGCACTGACAAGGTTAGACTGAGCACCAAGGATTGTATTCGCCACATTAACCAAGTTAGTTATTCCATCAACTCTCTCCTCCGACACATAGATAAGACCAAGCTGGTGATCTGGCTTAGTTGAAGCAATTAGCAATTGGCCATTTAAGCTTTTTTCGCGATACTCATGTATGGCGCACTTACCAGTTTTGTCGTCATAGCTCATATTGAGCACGGGGATCTTATCCAAAGTAACCAAGAGCGATGCCTTGTTGCTCTTGCCGATCAAGCTACGCACCACCGAACCCTTGAAGCTATCAGCGCAGAACGCTGGCATTGCATATGTATTTATGGCTATAACTTGATACTGATCATCCCTAGATTGCACAGGTTCCGATAATTCAAAGTATATAGAAACATCTTTCTTTCCCCACGCATGCGCGGGTGTAACTACAATTATAAGAATCAGACTAAAACATGCTGCTATATGTTTTCTCATAGTACCTCCTTGTTTTCTTTTTTATGGCAGATCATGGCAAGTAGCCATAAAGCTATAGACCATTCCTTTCCCTCATGCAAAGCCAGCATGAGGGATAGTCAGTCCATATAGTTGTGCGCGATAAGGGAGAGTCAGATAAGTTATATCAGCGAGGCTCTGGCCTAGCTCAATGAGGCAAGATGACTTTGTGTTCAACCGTTGGCCTGTATGGCCGCTCATCGGGTGAATCCTGAGTGGCTGCTTTTGGCCGATTTTAACCCTTCGTGACTGGCAGAAAACGGCCAGAAGCAGCCAGTCAAAAGCGTCTAGGAAATCAGGGTCGTTTCAAGAATCATCGAGCAAGGCCGACACAAAAGCTTCAATACACACTTCCCTGGCAAGGAACGATCACTAAATGCCGGCTTGGCAACCATGTGTTTGGCCAACAAGGAGCGTTACCCAATGCTAGATCTCATTTACATCGTAGAAGATCATTTCGCCTCAGACACCTCCCAGCCAAATGACAGCGGCTACACCCCAAACTTCACACTTCCTGGCCAAAATACAACACCGCTGACTGGAAAAACTGCATATTCCGGCGTAGCGGTAGCTACTGCCGCAGCGGCTGCAGCATCGTCATTCCTGATTCCTATTCTGCCTATTTCTATGATTATTGGCGCAGCGGCCACCGCTGCCGGTGTTACAGGCGCGGGTGCATCACTAATCGCCAAAGATCGCAGCGCCACAACCGATGAATCAGCCCCAGCTCTAGCCATAGCCGAAGAAACACGTTTGCTCACTGCTTACGTACAACGCCATTCGCTTTCCCGCACCCAAGCCAAAGAGGCTGACTATCGTTTCCAGCCAGGGCACCCAGTCGTTGGCAAGGCTTACCGCAAACACCCACTGTCCGACTACTCGAACCCGGATAACAGGAACCTCTACATTCCCAGTGATAGCTACGACGTAATCCTGCTGGAGGAGCGCGAATCGGAACTGGTCAAGCTACTGGTTCAACTCGGAGCGACCAAAATCAGCATCACCAAGAAAGTATCCGATAAAACCCGCGGCTCCATCAGCGCAGAAGCATCGGTGCAAGTTGGCCCTATGGGTGGAGGCGCAGTCAGTTACGCAGGTAAAACTGAATGCGATACTGATTCACTCGATACACGTGAATTCTCGTTAACCGGCAAGCCTTGGAAAGCAGATAGCAAAGTCGATCGTGAGAACTTCTTTTGGCTGTCGTATGAGCCTTCGTGGAAGGCGGTCGTGTTTGCACGCGAAGTGGGCGGCTGTCTGACTGCGTCCCTAGAGATTAAAGAAAATACGTCATTCTCCACAGACAAAAATTTGGAACTGTCAGTCAAGGCAAAGCTAGTAGAGGTTGGTGCGCAGGCCGGTATATCGAATCTCGAAACCGGAGAAAAAACATATTTTGTGAAAGCGGAGTTCGCACCGGTAAGCCACAGCGCTTGAACAAAACCAAGCGATTTAGCATTGCGAGTAAACAGGAAGGAGTGCCCTTTACAGAGGCACTCCTTTTTTATTTGGCGATTATCACCGATTCAGGAAGTCGCGTCCGACTGCACATCGAAATACTGACTGCTGATGGCAACTCACGAAAGACTCCCAGGCCTCCGACATCGTGATCGGCAATGACTACGCACGCCAATGGAACCTGGATCAGGACGGCAGCTTGTGGATCATCGCCCCGAACTCCGTGGAACAGGTCGGCTGCATCCATACCTGCCAGGGCCTGGAGGTGGATTACATCGGGGTGATCATTGGCCCGGATCTCATCGTGCGCGATGGGCAAGTGGTGACCTCGCCCCATGCTCGGGACAAGCACGACAAGTCGATTCGTGGCTGGAAGAAGTTGATGAAGGAAAAGCCAGCCTTGGCGCAGCAGGAGACCGACCTGATCATCAAGAACACCTATCGAACGTTAATGACCCGTGGCATGAAGGGCTGCTATCTGTACTGCACCGATCCAGAGACGGCGCAGTATTTTTCCAGTCGGCTTGCGATTGAAACGGCGATTTTTTAGCTGCGCTACGGGCACATTTCCGGTTGCGGCAACGGTAATTTCAATGCCGCAATCACGGGTGTGCTGACAAGGAAAAGATGAGGTTTGCGTAACATCCCGAAACCCAAAACCCACCTCCATTCGCCACTCCATGTAAGGCGATTCGCTTTCCATTGAGCGACTTTTCCTAGAGAATCCGAACCGCTTGCGCCTATGAGAAGCGCTGTCTAGGCTCGGTTCGTCATTGCATATCAGTGACCGGGTTTAGCAGCTCGTGTACTAGGCGCAAAGTGCCTCCTCTTAAGAGGCGCTTCTTTTCGGCCCCAGTTTTATGGTGGCCGTGCGCAGGGCACCTTCGGGTGCGCCGGGTTCCTAGTACACCGGTCTGCTAACCTGCAAACGGCCGCCACCCTATCGTTTAGCAGCGACGGTGATGGCTCCTAAAGCTGTACTAGGAGATGCACCATGAAAAAGCTTGTCCCCGATCCGCCCCTGACCTTACCCGGGCAATTCATAACCCCCGAACATGATCGCGATACCCAGCGTATTCGCCTGGCCCTGGCCTCGAACAACGTCGAGGCATCCAACCTCAGTTCCCTGAAAGACACTGCACCCACCTCAATCGGCCGCGACTCGTTGTTCAATGTGCGCGCCGGTATCAGTGCCGAAGAAGCCTTGATTCATGTGTCGCTGCTGCTTGATTGCGCGGTGCAGGTCAGCGATGAAATCACCGAACGCGCCAGCGGCGTGGAGCGTGGGTTGATTTGGTCGATGATCCATTCGGTGGAAATGGCCAGGGCCGTGGTGGATTCGTTACTGGATGCGCACAAGCCGGGGAAGCCTTGTTAATCGACTAAACACTCGATAGTTCGAAAAGTAAGGAAACGGGGTAACGGCTGACTTATCCCGTTTCTTCTAGACCGCTTTCGCTGGCAAGCCAGCTCCTACAGTTAAAGGTTGCTCTTAGCTTCGCTGTAGCCCTTCGATATTGCTTAAGTACTCTCAATCCGCAACGCCCCTGCTACGCCCCTTTTCCTCCTCACTGCATAACTCCCAAACGCGTTAAGAAAAGAATATCCTTACGGCCCACTACGCTGTTTCTTACAGCGAATCGGGAAACCTACGGATAGCCCCCCGCATGCCCTCTGCACCTGCCAGCAACCAATCCAACCCTGCTTGGAGCCGCGACGAGCTTGTTCTGGCTCTGAACCTATATCTGCTTCACCGCAGCGGTTTACCCGGTGTCAATCACCCGGATGTTTTGGCTTTATCACAGGCTCTCAATCTCATCGGCAATGCCACTGGCGTGAGCAAGAACCAGAGCTTTCGCAACACCAATGGTGTTTGCATGAAGCTCAATAACTTCCGGCGCTGGGACCCGAGCTATACCGGCACCGGTCGTACCGGTCTGGCGAAAGGCAATAAAGATAAAGAGTTGGTGTGGCTGGAGTTCGCTAGTGATCCGGAGCGCCTCGCCGAAGTGGTGGCGGCCATCAACGCCAACGTCCAGACGACCCCAACGGCCCCCATAGACTTAAGCGTTGCGGATGATCCGGGCTTCTTCGAGGCCGAAGAAGGCAAGGTCCTGACTCGCGTGCACCGCGTTCGGGAACGAGACAAAAAAATCGTCAAACGCAAAAAGGACGACGTGCTCAAGCAAAACGGGGTGCTTCAGTGCGAGGCCTGCGGTTTCAACTTCAGTAAAACCTATGGTCCTGAGGTCGAAGGGGTGATTGACGTTCACCACACTAAGCCTCTGCATACGCTGCAACCTGGCGACAAAACCAAACTCACTGACCTGGCGTTGTTGTGTGCCAATTGTCATCGCGTGGTGCATTCACAGCGTAAGTGGCTGAGTGTGGAAGAGGTCAAAGCACGCTACGAAGCTCATTTAAAACCAAGCGCCCTCTGAGGTTTACAGCAGCTACTCGCCCCCGACTCCTGCGCGTTTTAGCACTAAGAAACGGCTTGGTTTTTCCATACTGCGGCATGTGAAACACCTAGGCGCAATTCCCACGCTATGCGTGGGAATGCTCTGCTACCTAAGGCTTCTCAGCCTCCGTGCATCCCCTCAAAAATGCACCTTCACCAACACACTCAACGCATTCTGGTCCGTCTTAAACCCCGGGCTGTCTTCGATCCCATATTTATCCGACCAATAATCCCACTCCAGCCCCGCATAAAACCGCTTGGCCGTCTGCCCCAGCGCCTTGCCCACGTCGTATTTAAGCTGCGGGTTGATGTGCAAGCTTTTGGCCACGAAGTTGGAGGTGCCTTTGGTGCCGACGTCGTTGACGTACCACTCCAGGTAGCCGTCGAAGAGGATGTCGGAGCGGCCCAGGGGAAGGGTCATGGCCCAGGTGGGGTTGATTTGCCATTGACCGGCGGCTTTGCCGGTGATGCCGTCGGGTTGGCGGTAGTAGGTGTTGAGGGAGAAGCGGTCGAAGCCCGGAAGGTCGAGGTCGACGGCGGGGCCGAGGAGGTATTTGCGGTTGCGGTTTTCGCCGCGCTCATACGTGGCGGCGATCAGCACGTCTTTGACGATGCCGTAGCGCAGGGGCTGGCCGCTGATTTTGCCCAGGGACAGGCGTGGGGAGAATTCGCCGTAGTAGGTGTGGCCGTCGTTGCCGGAGAGGCCGTTGGACCATTTGTTGTCGACGAACAGGAACACGTCGCCCCAGGTCCAGCCGCTGGCGTGTTCGAAGGTGATGGTTTGCTGGGTGTCGTCGCCGGTGCCGTCGACTTTGAAGTGCTGGCCGTAGAGGTAGCTCAGGCTGTTGTCGTTCCACAGCAGGGGGCTGGCTTCGGCGCCGACGCTGGCCAAGGCGCAGAGTGGCAGCAGGCTGCGGCGCAGGCGTGAAGGTACAGGTTTGGCGGTGCGGAGTGCTTTCATGGACGGCCCTTGATAGGTGATCGGGGGATATCACCGGCAAGGCACGCCCAGGTTGCGGACAGACCACTGTTCTGGCCCTCAGCTTGCGCTGAGGCACGACCCTGCCGGGTGCGCGGCGTGATGCCGCCAGAGCAATGCCCTACGCTGAGGTGTCCGGTGTCGGACCCGTTCAGTGCTGACCGCTTCTACTCGACTGGGGACTTAGCAGGGGTCGTGCCAAGTGATCGAATACAATCCGAAACACCAATTCAGCACAATCCACAGACAGAATGAACACTAAACATTAGGCGTTTACGCACCAACTTGAAGCTCGCTCGCCGCTGTTCGCACCGTCGCGATTCATCCCGCCCCGCCTCGCTTTGCACGCCGATGGCCGAAGACCCGGGCTTGAGCGGCTGCGACGAGTTGGCACAGTTCTGGCTTTGGCTCCTGGCGAGTAGAAGCGGTTAGTGCCAGCGATGGCATAGGACATTGCTCTTGCGCCCCCTGTGGGGCGTACATCCGATCGGATGCTTGAACGCGGCGCCAGCGCCCCGGGCAAGAGAGAAGTGTCAGCCGTGTGTTCACGTCGTTGCGCCCTGGCGCCCTTTCTCTTCCCACGTTCTCTCCGACCGGCCTTCGCTGGCGTGCCGCTTTGGCGCGCGGCGGTTTTCGAATCGTTGTGGAGAACACATCATGAAAACTCGCTTTGCCTTGGGTCATCCGCTTCGTTCGCTGCTGGCCACCGCGCTGTTGCCCGCGGCCCTGGTGGCGCCCTCCCTGGCCCTGGCCAATGACAAGGTGGTGCTGCTCACATCCTGGTACGCCCAGGCGGAACAGGGCGGCTTTTACCAGGCCCTGGCCGACGGTTTGTATGCAAAAGAAGGCCTGGACGTGACCATTCGCATGGGCGGGCCGCAGGTCAACGGCATGCAGTTGCTGGTGAATAAGCAGGCGGACTTTATCGTCAATTACGACCTGCAAATCCTCAAGAGCGTGGAGCAGGGCCTGCCGGTGGTGGCGGTGGCTGCGCCCTTTCAGGGTGACCCCCAGGGTTTGCTGACCCATGCCGATGTCAGCGGCCTGGACGGGTTGCAGAACAAGCAGGTGCTGGTGTCCACCTCCGGCCAGCAGACCTGGTGGCCGTGGCTCAAGGGCAAGTACCAGTTGCAGGACAGCCAGGCCCGGCCCTACACCTTCAACCTGCAACCCTTCCTGGCGGGCGCCGACACCACCCAGCAGGCCTACGCCAGCTCGGAGTTGTTCCAGGCGCTGAAGACCGGGGAGCAGGCCAAGTTCTATCTGTTCGCCGATGCCGGTTACCCGCCCTACGGCTCCACACTGGTCACTCGCCAGGACGTGATCGACCAGCACCCCGAGCGGGTCCAGGCGTTTGTCCGGGCGTCCATGGAGGGCTGGAAGCGCTACCTGGACAACCCCAGCGCCAACCCCTTGATCAAGGCCGACAACCCGAACATGAGCGATGAGCTGCTGGCCTGGGGTTTGTCGACCCTCAAGCAATACCGCCTGGTGACCGGGGGCGATGCCGCCACCCAGGGCATCGGGGTGATGAGCGATGCGCGCTGGCAAGCCACCCGCGATTTTATGGTGGAAGCCGGCCTGCTCGGCGCCGATGCGCCCTGGCAAAAGGCCTACACCACGCGCTTCGTCCAAGACTTGAAGGTGCTGCCCGCCGCCGAACAGGCCGCCAGCCGCTGACCACGCCCTGCCAACCGCAATAGCCCCCGAAGCCAGGCCCCAGAGCCGGCTCGACGATGACCCTGAGGACACTTGTTATGTTGGTAACCAAACAACCTGTATTGCGCCGTTTCTGGTACGCCCTGCTGCCCATGTCCGCCCTGGACGCCGGGCCGCAGCCCTTTACGTTATTGGGCGAAGCCCTGGTGCTGTGGAAGCGCCCCGACGGCACCCCGGTGGCCATGCGCGATCGCTGCTGCCACCGCACCGCCAAGCTGTCCAAGGGCTTTGTCAGCGAAGACGGCAACATCGCCTGCGGCTACCACGGCTGGGAATACGACTGCACGGGCACCTGCGTGAAGATCCCGCAAAACCCCGCCGGCATGATCCCCCCGGGCGCTTCGGTGCAGGCCTTTCACTGCCAGGAAAAGTACGGCTACGCCTGGGTCGCCCTCGACGACCCACTACAACCCATCCCCGAGTTCCCCGAGGACGGCGCCCCGGGCTACCGGCGCATCTTCCAGTTTTATGAAGAGTGGAAAACCAGCCCGCTGCGGGTCATGGAAAACTCCTTCGACAACTCGCACTTTTCCTTCGTGCACAAGGCCAACTTCGGCCTGTTCGACCAGCCGCAGCCAGCGGGCTACGAGTTCCGCGAAACCGACTACGGCTTCGAGGCGGAAACCCGGGTGCCGATCCGCAACCCCGAAGAAAGCTTTCGCATCACCGGCAGCACCGAGCCCATTACCCAACGCCACCTGATTAACCGCTACTACCTGCCCTTCTCCCGGCGCTTTGGTTGCATGTACCCGGACAGCGGCATCCACCACATCATCTACAACTGCGCCACGCCCATGGAAGACGGGCGGCTGATGCTGGTGCAGTGGCTGTATCGCAATGACAGCGAGGAGCAGTGCTCGACCCAGGAGCTGATCGACTGGGACGCGGCGATCACCGCCGAGGACCGGGACATTCTCGAAGCCACCGACTACGACGCCTGTGTCGACACTCGGCGCCGGGTGGAGCTGCACATGCCCTCGGACAAGCCCGGGCTGGTGATTCGCCGGCAACTGCTGGGCTTGCTCGAAGCCCATGGCGAAAGCGAAGTGTTCCTCAGCCACTGACCGCGCCCCGGTGCGCCGGGGCTTTTCCAGCCGCTCATGACCCCAGGGGAGAGCGCGATGTTGATGCAGACCATAACCCCGGCCAACGCCCAGCCACAGGCGTTACCCGCGGCCGACAGCGTTGGCGTACAAACGCCGCTGTTCGCCAACCAAGTGGAAAAAACCTACAGCAACGGCACCCACGCCTTGAGTAGGGTCAAGCTGGCGATCCAGCGCGGCGAGTTCGTGTCTCTGCTCGGCCCGTCGGGCTGTGGCAAAAGCACCTTGCTGAAGATGTTCGCCGGCCTGGAGCAACCCTCCGCCGGCCACGTGCGTTGGTGGGGCAAGGACCGCCCGGCCACCCACACCCCGGGGCGCAGCCTGGCCATGGTGTTCCAGGAGGCCACCCTGATGCCCTGGGCCCGGGTCAGCGACAACGTGCGCCTGCCCCTGGATCTTGCCGGCATGCCCAAGGAACAGAGCCAGCCCAAGGTCGATGCGGCCCTGGCGCTGGTGGGCCTGGGTGGCTTCAGCCAGGTCTACCCACGGGAGTTGTCCGGCGGCATGCAGATGCGCGCCTCCATCGCCCGGGCCCTGGCCACCGAGCCCAACCTGCTGTTGATGGACGAGCCCTTCGGTGCCCTGGACGAGTTCACCCGCAACAAGCTCGACAGTGACCTGCGCCAGCTCTGGGCCAGCCGCGACCTGACCGTGGTGTTTGTCACCCACAGCATTTTCGAGGCGGTGTACCTGTCGTCGCGGGTGGTGGTGATGGGCGCACGCCCAGGGCGGGTGATCGCCGATGTGCCGATCGACGGCCCGCTGCATCGTGACGAGGCCTACCGCACCTCCCCGGCTTTTATCGAACAGTGCGCCCACCTGTCCCGGCTGCTGGCCCAGGCCAATGGCGACCCTTGCTGAGTCCAATTCGAGAGCCCGATCATGAGCCCATCCTTTACTCCCTGGTTGCGTCACCCCACGGTCTTGCGCATCGTCTCGCCGCTGTTGCTCGGCGCCGTGTTGCTGGGCCTGTGGCAATTGGCTTGCGTGGCCTGGCAGGTGCCGGTGTACCTGGTGCCGTCCCCGGCCGACATCGGCCGCACCCTGGTCAGCGATGGCTCGATGCTGTTTGGCGCGTTGTGGATGACCCTGAAGATCACCTTCTTCTCGTTCGCCCTGGCGGTGCTGATCGGCACCCTGGCGGCCTTTGTCTTTGTGCAGAGCCGGGTGCTGGAAGCCAGCCTGTTTCCCTACGCCATTCTGTTGCAGGTCACCCCGGTGGTGGCGGTGGCGCCGCTGATCATCATCTGGTGCAGCGACACCACGGTGGCGCTGGTGATTTGCGCGACCCTGGTGGCGATCTTCCCGATCATCGCCAACACCGTGCTCGGCCTGCGCAGCGTCAACCCCGGCCTGCTCAACCTGTTCCGCCTGAACCGCGCCAGCCGCTGGCAGGTGTTGCTGCGCCTGCGCATTCCCAGTGCCCTGCCGTGTTTCTTTGCCGGGCTGCGGATTGCCAGCGGGCTGGCGCTGATCGGCGCGGTGGTGGCGGAGTTCGTCGCCGGCACCGGCGGTACCGGCGCCGGGCTGGCGTACCAGATTCTCCAGGCCGGCTTTCAACTGAATATTCCCCGGCTGTTTGCCGCCCTAGTGCTGATCGCCCTGACCGGTGTCGCGCTGTTCAGCCTGATGGCGCTGCTCGCCCGCCTGAGCCTGCGCAATTGGCACGACAGCGAGATTGGCTAACCTTTTGAGTCCGCCGCAGACGCGGCCCATGGAGCTTCATATGAACCTTCAACACAGCTGGCTGGTGCGCAACGCCAGCGCGATTCTCACCGGTTTGCCCGGCGCCGCCGCGCGCCATGCCGGGCCGGATATTCGCATCATCGACGGCCGCATTGCCGCCCTCGGCACCCTGCCACCCCTGCCTGGGGAGCGCGTGCTGGATGCTCGGGATTGCGTGGTCTACCCGGCGTGGGTCAACACCCACCATCACCTGTTCCAGTCGCTGCTCAAGGGCATTCCCGCCGGCATCGACCAGAGCCTGGGGGCATGGCTGGGGGCGGTGCCTTATCGCTACCGCAGCCTGTTCGATGAGCAGAGCTTCCGTCTGGCAGCACGCATCGGCCTGGTGGAGCTGGCGCGCTCCGGCTGCGCCACCGTCGCCGACCACCATTACCTGTACCTGCCAGGCATGCAGTTCGACAGCGCTGAGGTCTTGTTCGAGGAAGCCGAACGCCTGGGGCTGCGCTTTGTGCTGTGCCGGGGCGGGGCGACGCAGGTACGTCAGGCCGAAGGCCAGGCCGCTGCCGGTCCGGAAACCCTGGCGCAGTACCTGGACGACGTCGAGCGTCTGGTGCGGCGCTACCACGACCCCGCCGCCGACGCCTGGCGCCGGGTGGTGATGGCGCCCACTAGCCCGCCCTATTCCATGCCCCCGGAGCACCTGCGGGAAACCGCCCGGGTCGCCCGGCGCCTGGGCATTCGCTTGCACAGCCACCTCAGCGAAACCGTGGAATATCAGAACGAGGTGCAGCAGCGCCACGGCCTGTCGCCAGTGGCGTTTTGCGCCGAACAGGAATGGCTGGGGCCGGATGTGTGGTTCGCCCACCTGGTGAAACTCAGCACCGAAGAAATCCAGCTGCTGGGGAACAGCGGCACCGGCATCGCCCACTGCCCACAAAGCAATGGTCGCCTGGGCAGCGGCATCGCCGATGTGGTGGCCATGGAAGCCGCCGGGATGCAGGTGTCGATCGGCGTGGACGGCGCGGCCTCCAACGAGGCCTGCGACATGATCAGCGAAACCCACGCCGCCTGGCTGATGCAGCGGGCCAAGGCCGGTGACCGGGCCCGTCCGCGTTATGCCGGCGGTGACGAAGAAGGTGGCGCCCACGCGGCCACAGTGGAAGACGTAGTGCGCTGGGGCACCGCAGGCGGGGCCAAGGTGTTGGGCCTGGATGCGCTGGGCAGCCTGCAGGTGGGCATGGCGGCGGACCTGGCGATCTACCGCCTGGACCAACCGCGCTACTTTGGCCTGCACGACCCGGCCATCGGCCCGGTGGTCGGCGGCGGCCGCCCGACCTTGCGGGCCTTGCTGGTGGGCGGACGGCTGACGGTGGACAACGACCAGTTGCCCGACCTCGACCTCGCCGAACTCGGCGCCCAGGCCCGGGACGCCGTGCACCGATTGCAACAGGCTGCAGGAGTACGCGCATGAGCTGGACCGCCCTGCAAGTGCGCAGCCTGCGCCTGGAAGCCGAGGATGTGCTGGGCATCGAACTGGCCCCCGCCGACGCCACGCCCCTGCCCTTCACCTGGGCCGCCGGCGCCCATGTCGACCTGCGCCTGGGCAACGGCGCGGTGCGCCAATACTCGCTGCTAAGCCTGCCGGAAGAAGGCCACCTGTACCTGGGCATCAAGCGCGAACCGGCCTCCCGAGGCGGTTCGCGCTGGCTCCACGAACAACTGCGCCTGGGTGCGCAGATCGAGGTCAGCGCCCCACGCAATCTGTTTGCCCTGCAACCGGGCAACGGGCCGGTGACCTTGCTGGCGGCAGGCATCGGCATTACCCCGTTGCTGCCGATGTATCGCCAATGCCAGGCCGAAGGCCGGCCGGTGCGCTTGCTGTATTTCACCCGGGATGCCCGCCAGGCGCCGTTTCTCCAGCGCTTGGGCGCCGACATCCAGTGGCACGGCGGACTTCGAGCCGAGCAGATCACCGAACAACTGGCCACGGAGTTCCCGGCATGGCAGGCCGACGCCGGTCTCTATTGCTGCGGCCCGGCGGGCTTTATGCGCAGCGTCGAACAGGCGGCGCTCAAGGCCGGCTGGCCGCAAGCCGCCTTGTACCGCGAACACTTCCAGGCGCCCGCGCCCACCACCGTCGATGAACAAAACCGCTACGCCCTGGTGCTGCAACGCAGCGGTGCCGAAGCCCAGGTGCAACCCGGAGAAAGCCTGCTCCAGGCCGCGTCACGGGTCGGTGTGGATCTGGCCTATTCGTGCGGCGTGGGGATCTGCGGCGCCTGCATCTGCCGAGTGCTCGAAGGCCAGCCGGAACACCGTGACGACTGCCTGAGCGAGGCCCAACGCCAGAGCGGCGAATGGATCGCGCCCTGCGTCTCCGGGGCCCGCAGCCCACGGCTGGTGCTGGACGCCTAAGCCTCAGCCTCAGCGCACATTGCGATACAGCATCAACCGCGCACTCTCATGCAGCCCCCGGGTCAATTCCAGCAAGCGCTGAAATTCCTCGGGGTGTTGCTGGGCCACGTTGTCACGCGGGGTGGGCGAGGCCAAATCGTGCAGGGTCGGCCCACTGCCGTCATGCTGCATCTGCAACAGGAAATCCTGAGTCACGCCGCCGATCACCGGGAAGGTGCCTTCCCTGAGCACCAACGGCACCACCCGCTCCCCTTCCGCCGCAGGTTGCTGGATATCCCGCCCCATGGCGCCATTGGTGAAGGGCATCCCCGCCATGCCGGCCACCGTGGGCAGCAAGTCGGCCAACCCCACGGCTTCTTCAATGACCCGTGGCTGCAACAGCCCCGGGGCGTGGATCAACAGCGGCACGTTGTTGCTCTCCAGCCCCAACTGCTCAAAGGCCGGGGCCATGTGCGGGATCTGGCTGATGCGGGTGTTGTGGTCGCCGAAGAACACAAAAATCGTGTTGTCGTAGTAGCCGCCCGCCTTGGCGATGTCCATCAGCCGGCCGATGTTGAAGTCCAGCAGGCGCACCGCGTTGTATTGCTCCAGGCTGCGGGAGCCGGCGGCTTGCACCTGCTCCAGGGTCAGCTGTTTGACCTCGAAACCGTCGTTGCTTTTGGGGATGGTGAACGGCCGGTGGTTGCCCGAGGTTTGCAGGTAGGCGAAGAACGGCTGGTCCTTGGGCACGGCGCGCAGCAGGCGGTCGCTTTCCTTGAACAGGTCGAGGTCGGAGATGCCCCAGACGTCCACCAGCGGCGATTTCCAGTAGCCCTCGTCATACAGCTGCACGCCGTCGATGCTCTGGCGGATCAGCGCGTTGATATTGGCCCAGCCGGCGTTGCCGCCAATCATGTAGAAGCGCTGGTAACCCTCGAAGGCGTTGATCAGGCTGTGCTGGCGAGTGATCAGCGGGTGGCGGGTCGCGGTCTCCTGGCGAGTGACGTCGGGCACCCCGGTAATGCTGGCCCACACGGTCTTGGCGGTGCCGGTGACCGGCACGTAGAAGTGCTTGAAGAACCAGCTTTGGCTCGCCAGCTTGTCGAGGTTGGGCGTCGGGTTCAGCGGGTTGCCGTAGGCGCCGACTGCGCTGGTGCCGAGGGATTCGAGCATGACGAAAATCACATTGGGCGGCCGCTGCCCTTCTGCTCGATAGGGCTGCACGCCCTGCTCACGGATGAAATTCAGGCTCTGCGCATCCGGCTGCTGCACCCCCAGGTAGCGCGCCACGGCCGGGTAATGCTGGCGCACCTGGGCTTCGTCGTATTGCGCCTGGCCGGCCTTGAGGGTGTCGTACAGAAACAGCACCGGGTTGAGACCCAAGGCCGCGACTTGGCTGTTACCCGAGAAAAACGCATCGCTCCAGCGCAGCGGCACGGGGTTTTCCAGGTTGAGCTTTTCCACCCGTCCCAGCAGCGCTAGCAGCACCGCGACCCCACCCACCAGCGTGGCCGAGACCACGGCCAGGGTGCCGATGGGCTGAGGCGGACGATCCAACGTCACGCGTTCCAGCTTGACCAGCGCCCACCACCACAGCCCCACGCCGGCCAGCCATGCCAGGCTGATCCAGATCACCGGGTAGGTTTCCCAGACCATCTGCCGGGAGATTTGCGCGTCGTCGAGGTAGCGCAGCACCGTGGCATTGATGCGTACGCCCAGGTAGGCGTAATGGCCAAAATCGATGATGTACACCAGCCCCACCGCGCCCAGCGCCAGCAGCAGATAACCCCGAGCCAGCCAACGCAGGGCCGGCACGCGCACCAGGTTCCAGCGCGGCAGCCATGCCAGCAGCGCCAGGGGCAGCATCAGCAACAGGGCCAGGCGCAGGTCGAAACGCAGGCCGATGCCCAGGGTTTGCAGGAGTGGCCCCTTGTCCTCGGCCGCCACCGGATCAACGCCGGAAAAGCCCAGCACAAACACCAGCCGCAACAGCGCCAGCAGCGCAAATACCAAGCCGATCGCGCCCACGCCGTAGCGCAGGCGGCGTGATTGCAAGCACCCCATGGTTTACCTCTGTGTGGTCAAAGTAGGTTTCAGCGGGCTCGGCACGCCCCTGGGCCGCAGCCTGTTCCAGCCGGCCATCAGCAACAGCCCGCAGCCGGCCACCAGGCAATAGCCCGCCAGCAACGGGTCGATCAGGTAGTCCCAGTAGTTTTCGGAAGGCTTGAGCCGCAGGGCGAAGGCCAAGGTGCCGGCCGCCAGCATCCACACGCCCAAGGCATTGCGCAGCCAGAGCATGAGCAAGGCCGCTGCGCCCATGAGCACAATCATCGGTCGCGGGTTGAAGCCCCAGCGATAGGGATCGAAATAGGTCAGGCCAAGGGTCGCCGGGTACAGGCTCAGGGTCAGCAGTGCAAACAGCAGCAGGACCTGGGCCCGCTGCCGGTGTTGCAGCGGCGCAAGCACGCCCAGGCGTTGCAGGCCGACCCAGCCCAGCAACACCAGGGTGCTGATGGCCAAGTCATCGGTGAAGCTGCGCACATATGCCGCCAGGGGCAGTTCTGCAATGGGCACAAAACTCACCAGTGCCAGCACCGGCAACAGCCAGGGGCGCCAGGGCGCGGTCAACCGCAGGCTGCCGAGCAGCACAAAGCCAAGGAGGATAAAACTCAGGTGGGCTTGCCACAGGGACATCATCACAGGCGCTCCGCCAGCCAGGCCTCGTTGAAGCTGACATGTTTGATAAAGGTGTTATTCCACGAGTACACCAAGTGGTACATGCCGTCCGGGCTGCGGCTGAAGTACGGGTACTCGTACTCGAAATCACAGCCTTGGGGCTTGCACACCCGGTAATCCAGGTTGCTCAGGAAACGTTGCTCCAGGGGCAGGCGCCGGGCGCCGCTGGACGCGCGGAAGCCTTCACCGATGATCTCTTTGTAGGCCTCGGGGGAGAACGGCTGGCCCAGGGGATCGGGGGACTGGTCCAGTTCCACCACGCTGCGCCATTCATTCAGCTCAGCATCGGTGCCGTACAGGCTGAGCTTGAAGCGCCCGTCCTGCAGGTCGTTGAGGGCTACCAGCAAACCGTTGTCGGCAGTGCCCACGGCGGCCAGGGACGAGTTGGGGTTGGACGGCTCCAGCGGATAGGGCTCGCTCCAGGTCTGCCCAGCGTCTTCGGTGCGGCTGGCCAGGACCCGATGATGGTTGTCGCCGGCATAACGCAGCATGGCAACGGCGCGACGCTGGTCTAGGGGCACGATGGTCGGCTGCAGGGAGTTTTTGCCGCGGCTGATGCGGAATTTGTCGATCACCTGGCCGTCAGCGCTGAGGTACAGGTACTCGGCGAACTTGCCCATGAACTCGTGGTACACCGGCAGGCCGATGGAGCCGTCGGCATGGAACACCGGCGCGGCACGCACCAGGGTGCTGATGTTGAAGAACGGCGAGGTGATCAGTTGCCGCGGCGCGCCCCAGTGTTGCCCGAGGTCGTCGGAGACCATCACGTTGATCGCGCTGGTGGCCCAGCCGCCCACCGACACCGAGACATAGAACATCCACAGGCGATTGTCCGGCGCCAGGGCGATCACCGGGTTGCCCAGTTTTCGGATGTAACGCTGGGTGCCGGAGCGGGTGCTTTCCCGGGTGGCCAGCACCTGTTCGGCACCCCACTCGCCGCTCTTGGCGTCAAAGCGCGCGGTGCGCACCTGCACGTCGGCGGCGCCTTCTCGGGAGCCGGCGAACCACACGGCCATCAGGTCGCCGCCGGGCAAGGCGGTGACCGAGGACGAGTGGACAAAATCCTTCAGCTCCGAAGACACAAAGCGGCTGCTGTATTGCGGGCGGGCCTCGGCCGGCGTGGTTGTGGCGACAGGGCCGGCCTGGGCAAACGGCGCCAGGACATGGGGCGGATGACTGCGCCAGGCCGCCAGGAACACCGCCATCAGGAGCAAGGCACAACCGATAAACATCAGGCGAGAAGGAAGCGCACGCATAAAGAGCCCGTTGCAGATGCAGGGTGGGAATCAGGGAAAGAACGATCAGGGCGCAGCATCATCCGGCAGGCGTCGACGGCGACCGGTGAGCATCGACAACGGCAAGTTGTCGCGCACCTGGAAGCTCTCGAACAACGCGGCGCAGACGTGCAGACACACCAGGCCCAACAGCACATTGGCGGTAGTTTCATGCACCAACAGCGGCCAGTCGGCGCCCCACAGGGCATCCACTTCCTCCATGGCCCAGCCGCTGAGGCCGATGATCAGCAACGCCAAGAGCATCAGCAGCATCACCAGCGCACCGAGGGGCGAGTGCCCCAGGCGGTGCGCCGGGTGCCCGGCCAGCAGTGAGCGTACATGGGCCTTGAGCCGGCTTGGCGTCGGCCAGAAGTCCGCCCAGCGGGCGCTGCGCGGGCCGATGAATCCCCACACCGTGCGTAACAGCAACCAGGCCATGGCGTAGTAGCCGAGCCAGATGTGCCAGTCGTCACCGGCTTCATTGAAGAAGTAGTTGGCGACGAAGACCCCGGCGATGGACAGGTGAAACAACCTGACCACCGGGTCCCAGAGGCGCAGGGATTGCGTCGGCATCAGCCTTTGATCTCGGTCTTCACGGCTTTGCCGGTGACCGGGTCGTGGTAGATCTCGACCTTGCGCTTGTCTTTGTCAAAGCCGTAGATCTCGTAGCAGTTGCCGTCGGTGACCTTGAACTTGCTGATCTCGTAGCCCTGGGACTTGAGCTGTTCCTGGAAGGCCTTCTGGTCTTGCCATTGCGAGCGTTCGGCGGTGGTGCATTGCGGGCCGGCGACGGCCAGGGGGCTGGCGATGACCAGGGACAGCAGAAGAATTTTGCGCATGGAAACACTCTCGTCGGATGAGGGAGATCCCACTGTGCAAAACCAAGCTTAGGGCAACCTTAGTTGGCAACGAGCGGTTACATTTTCCCGACACAAGGCACTGCCAGAGCCCCGCGGCGGGCGTCATCATGCCGCCGTTCCAGCGTCCGCTGCCCTACCGAGAACCCGCCATGCGCTTGCTCCTTGTCGAAGATGATCGTGCCCTAGGCCAAGGCATTCGCGTGGCCTTGAGCGCCGAGGGCTATACCCTGGACTGGCTGGAGGACGGCCTCAGCGCCCTGCACGCCCTGCGCAGCGAAAACTTCGACCTGTTGCTGCTGGACCTGGGCTTGCCACGCCTGGACGGCCTGGAACTGTTGCAGCAATTGCGTGCCGAACAGCACGACTTGCCGGTGCTGATTCTCACCGCCCGCGACGGCACCGCCGAGCGCATCGCCGGGCTGGACGCCGGGGCCGACGATTACCTGGTCAAGCCGTTCGACGTCGAGGAATTCAAGGCCCGGGTCCGCGCCCTGCTGCGCCGTAGCCAGGGCCGGGCCCAACCGTTGCTGGAGCACGCCGGGGTCAGCCTCGACCCGGCCACCCAACAAGTCAGCTACCAGGGCCAGGACATTGTGGTCACGCCCATGGAGTACCAGTTGCTGCACCAGTTGATGGCGCGCCCGGGCAAGGTGGTGACCCGCGAACGCCTGTCCCAGGCTTTGTACGGCTGGCAGGACCGGGTCGAAAGCAACACCCTGGAAGTGCTGATCCACAACCTGCGCAAGAAACTCTGCGCCGAGCTGATCCGCACGGTACGCGGCGTCGGCTACGTGGTGGAGCTCAAGCCATGAACTCGGTACGGGCGCGGATTCTGCTGCCGGTGCTGCTCCTGGTGCTGCTGGGGGATGTGCTGATCAGTTGGCTGGTGCTGCGCGACAGCCACCATGAAATCGAAGAGGTGTACGACGCCCAACTGGCGCAGAGCGCGCGCCTGTTGCAAGGCGTGTTGCGCCAGCGTGACCCCGGCGAAGCCGACTGGGACAAGCTGTACCAGGCCTTCGACCAGGCCATGAGCCGGGTCGGCGAAGACGGCGTGGCCCATCCCTATGAAACCCGCCTGACCTTCCAGGTCTGGCGCCGCGACGGCCAGTTGCTGGTGCGCTCCGCCGAGGCCCCGACCCTGGCCGCGCCCCCCACCACCCTGGGCTCCCACGACATCGTCGAGAATGGCAACGACTGGTGCGCCTTCCTCCTGGCCGACGAGCAACAAGGGCTGCTGATCTGGGTGGGCGAGCGCGACGACATTCGCCAGGACCTGATCCAGCGCATCATGCGCCACACCCTGTGGCCGACCCTGATCGGCGTGCCGCTGCTGGCGCTGTTGATCTGGCTGACCATCGGCTGGGGGCTCAAGCCGCTGCGAGCCATGGCCCGGGCGATTCGCGGGCGCAACACCGCGACCTTGCAACCCTTGCAGCTCAAGCCGCTGCCGGTGGACCTGGAGCCCATGCAGACCGCCTTGAACCAGTTGCTGGCGCAGATCGACAGCCTGCTGGAACGCGAGCGGCGCTTTATCGCCGATGCCGCCCATGAACTGCGCACGCCCTTGGCGATCCTGCGTATCCACGCGCAAAACGCCCAGAGCGCCGGCACCCCGGAACAGCGCCGGGAGGCTCTGGACTTCCTGGTCAGCGGGGTCGACCGCGCCACGCGCATCGGCAGCCAGTTGCTGACCATGGCGCGCATCGAACCCCAGCTCAACAACCCCCAGCGCAGCACCGTGTCACTCACCGCCCTGGTGCGCGAAGAGCTGGCGGAGCTGACGCCCCTGGCCCTGGAAAAAGACGTCGAGCTGGTGCTGGAAGGCGACGAGGCCTGCCTGGTCGACACCGACCCGGTGGCCCTGGCCATTGCCCTGCAAAACCTGGTGACCAACGCCCTGAACTTCTCGCCGCCGGGCAGCGAAGTCTGGGTGCGCATCCGGCCGCAGCCTTCAGGGACGATCCACCTGTGCGTGGAGGATGCCGGGCCCGGTATCAACGAACAGGAGCGCGCGCGGCTGTTCGAGCGCTTCTACAGCCAGGGCAATGCGAATGGCGCCGGGCTGGGCCTGGCCATCGTCGAGATGATCGCCGGCAAGATCGGCAGCCGCCTGGAACTGCACAACCGGGCGCAAGGTGGCCTGTGCGCGCAGTTGCTGTTGCCGGCCAGCACCCGGCCGGTGCTGCATCCGGCACCGGCACCAGCCTGAAACGTTTCAGGCCTCGGGATCATTGATTGCCGGCGGCAGCGAACCTTTCACCGTCAACCGGCGTCCGAGCTAGGGCATTGATGCTTACTGCTCGCCGCGAGGTTCCCGTTTGAAAGCTGCCATCGTCAAAAAATACCGCCTGATCATCAAGACCCTGGGCTACGTGGGCTGGTCCCTGTTCTGGCTGCTGATCTGGGATGTGGCGGTCACCGTGGATTTCATGCTGTTTCTCAACGCCAAGATCAACCTGCCGCTGATGCCCCTGACCCTGCTGGGTTCGGCGCTGGTGGTGCTGATCAGCTTTCGCAACAGCAGCGCCTACAACCGCTGGTGGGAGGCGCGAACCTTGTGGGGGGCGATGGTCAACAACTCCCGCAGCTTCGCCCGGCAAGTGCTGACCCTGCTGGACGATCCGGGCAGCGAGGTCAACCCGGTGAAATCCACCCTGTTGCGGCGCCATGTGGCCTACGTGAATTGCCTGGCCGCGCACCTCAAGGGCGAGCCCTGCCCAGCCGAAGTGCAGGCGTTCATTCCCGCCGAAGAGTTCGATCGCCACCCCAGCACCAACAACTTTGCCAACGACATCATCAACGGCTCCGCCGCCCTCTTGGCCAAGGAATACAAGGCCGGGCGCCTGGACAGCATTCGCCTGGCGCGGCTGGAATCGACCCTGGTGGAACTGTCCAACAGCCAGGGTGGCATGGAGCGGATCGCCAACACCCCGCTGCCCTACCCTTACGTGTATTTCCCGCGGCTGTTCATCACCTTGTTCTGCCTGATCGTGCCCGTGGGCCTGGTGGAATCCCTGGGCTGGTTCACGCCCCTTGCATCCACCGTGGTGGGCTTTATGCTGCTGGCCATCGAACGCATCGGCACCGACCTGCAAAGCCCGTTTCGCGCCAGCGAACACCAGATCCAGATGGAAACCATCTGCGAAACCATCGAGAAAAACCTGCAGTCGATGCAGCGCGATGCACTGGGTGGCGATCGGATTGGCTAACGCCCAAGGCAGGCAGCCGAGGTGCTTATCACGCTTACAGAACAGGAAAATCCATGGCCCTTCCGGAACGGCTGCAACCGCTACGTCCGAACAAGCAACAACGGTTAACCATGAACGCCTTGCTCGAGACCCTGGATAACCTGATCGAGCAAAATCGCGATGAACAGGACGCCGAGATTGTCGCGCTGATCGAGCAGTGGAACAGCCTCGCCAGCCGGCCGTACGAGTTCCACGAATTTCGCGACTTCCACAGTTACACCAGCGCCGATGACTTTATCCGTTCGGCGTTTCACCAGGACAAGTACGTTCAGGACTTACGCTTCGACGAGGCCTGCGCCTTGGCTGATTTTGTCTGCACCAGTGGCGGCGATGACTCGGATGTGAACTACGCCTTGCAACTGCTGGAAAGCAATTTTGCCAACGCCAATGCGTCGGACCTGATCTTCTGGCCCGACGACTGGTTCAACGACCCAACCCTGTCCCACGTTGAGCTGACGCCCCAGGACATCGTCGGTTATCTGATGGAAAAATCCGCACGGCGATTGGCCGATGCACCGCCGATAACGCTGCGGTATGCCATGCCCTGAGGGTGGTCTTGCGGACGCCATCGCTGGCAAGCCAGCGCCTACAGGTCGGGCACTGTGTTGGCTACCCTGCCGACCATCACACACCGTGTAGGAGCCGGCTTCCGGCGATG
>NZ_JALQCW010000043.1 GCF_023241715.1 Pseudomonas morbosilactucae | reverse complement strand
CATCCCGTCGTTCTGCACCGGCTCAGGGTGCGTTCATCACGACCGACGATCTCACTTAGCTCAGGTTTGCTGACTGTCTTGCCCATCGTTGAGCCCTTGAAAAGACGGACATCCCTGCACAATTTTCAGCTGCAGGAAACCCGCGAGTCCGGTAACCCTGGTAGGGGGCGGCCCCGGGGGACGGACCCAAAAATTCCGGCCCCCCGCCCCGGTCCGCCCGGCACTGTCATGCTTGACCGCCATCGTTGGGCGGCATCTCGCACACACCCAGCCGCTTGGCGGCCCAACGTTCGTACAAACCGATGGCTACATCGCGCCGGCCATCGCGGTCAGGCAGCCCAAGGCACCGGCTGCCCAGATCGACATGCCCGCGGCGTACAACAGCATCATGCTCGACACCCCGCAGACCACGCAGGCACCAGACCGCAGGGCCAGGCGCCGAATCAACGACCAGCCATGCACCCCCGCCTTGTCCGCTCGCCACATCTCACCGGACACCCCACCGACCAGGGACAGCAGAACCACCATCCAGATCGGCATCTCAACTAGCGCTTGCTGCTCGTTCGTCATTCACTGCCCCTTAAACGCAAAAACCCGGCGCAAGGGCCGGGTTTGGTGTGTGGGTGCCTGCCGCTCTATGCGGTCGCACCTATCGAAGATGGCTACTTTTTACAGGTCGATTCCGGTGGCAGCAAGCCTGTTTTAATGCCACCCGGTGAATGTCTGGTGAACGCCTAGGCAATGTCGGCGAATATCTTTACTTCGGCTATCAGCGCCTTTGGCGCTGTCCTACCTGTCCAACCTATATTGAGTCAGGTAGGACAGCTACAGGCTCCGAGATTAAAGGCTGTGCCTCACTGTCCTACCTTTACTTATCCTTCCTCGTGTAAAGAGAGAAAGCTAAAAGCACGCGTGCGCGCCCATGGCGCGTATGTACGCCCGCTGCGCTCACACATGTGTGTGACGTGCGGGAAGGTAGGACAGTAGGACAGACCACAAAAGACATGGCCCGCGCTTGTCCAACTGCACCCATTTGCAGTTGGACAAGGCGGGACAGTAGGACAGCAAGGAACGAAGCTAGCGCAAGGATCAAGCAGCCTTCCCCATCAGCAACGCATCAATGCACAGGTGAGCGTCATGCAGACGCTGGTAGTAGGTGTCGCGACCGCAGCCGCAATGGGCGTAACGAAGTGCCATGTTGGCGTCGTGGTTGCAGTAGTGCTCGCGCACGACCAACGCCAGTTCGGCATCCAGATGCTTGGTCACGATCAGTTCCATGTCCAGCGAGCCCTCCAGCGGCGCCTTGCTTGCGCGCCTGCCGCGACTGAGCTGGCCGTTGCTCTCCATCATCATCGCGACCATGTTGCCGCCGGCGAGCCCGCCGCTGGATAGATCGCTGTGCAACTCATGAGCCCAAAGCCTCAACAGCGCATCGATCTCCTTAATCAAAACAAGGCTCCTCGATCTTCTCGACCACCAGCGCCGAGTGCCGGCCCCATGTCTCAGGCTTCTTGTAGGCCCAGGGCCGCACACCGCTCTTGGCCAGCGCGGGCAGCCGCACCTTGCGCCACCCCAGGCGATGCATGATCGCGCCGACACGCATCTGCTCAGGCTTGCCCCAGTGCCCGGGGTCAAGTTTCAACGCGCCGGTCAGGATATCGCTACCAGTGGCGGTTTCACCGATCTGCGACTCCTCCAGCCAGGTGAGGATCGGCCCCTCCCATTCATCCACCACAAAACGCTCTTCTTGGGCCTCGGCGAACAGGGGCGCTTCATCACGAACAACCCACCAGATATCGCCCGCCAAGTAGCTGAACATCGCCTCAGCCCAGAGCTGGTCACGTACCTGGCGCAACAGCTCCAGCTCGACCTTAGTACACGCCACCGGCCAATAACGCCGGTTGCCCGTGGCGTCTTTCAGATATTCATCCTGGTTGGTCGTACCCACGAAAACACACTGGCGTGGCACGTCCATCGTTCTTCGGCCGTAGCTCTCGCGGTAAGTATCAATCGAGGCCGAAAAGAACTGTTTAGCCTTGGTCGACTCGGCCTTGTTGAAACTGTCCAGCTCACCCAGTTCGATAATCCACTTACCCCGGATCGCCTGGAACGCGTCCTTGTCACCTAGGGTAAACGGCGTATCCATGAACCACTCACCACCGAGAATACTCATGGCGGTGGACTTACCAGCGCCCTGGGCACCTTCCAGGATCATCACGGAGTCGGCCTTGCAGCCGGGCGACATGACCCGGCCCACAGCCGAGATCAACCATCGCTTGCCCACCTTCGAGCTGTAGTCAGAGGGTTCCACACCCATGATGTCGGTCAGCCAGGAACTGAGCCGTGGCACGCGGTCCCACTCCAGTCCGTGAAGGTAGTTGCGTACGGGGTGAAATGAGTTGTCGTGAGCTACAACACTGACGGCCTCGATCACGTGACTGGCCTTGACCCGTAGGTTGTACTGCTGCGCGAGCCACTTCATGACCAGCATATCGTCGATGTCTGCCCAATCGCCGGTTACACCGCCATAAGGTGGAACGCGCAATTTCGCGATCTTTGAACTGAACGAGCTGAAGCCGATCACACCGGCCCAGCGCTCGTCATTACTGAGGATCAGCTCGACGTTCTGCATGTGAGCAATCAGCATGCCGCTTTCGCTCCGGGCCAACAGATCCTTCCAGCCACCAGCTGCTGAAGGCTTGACCACCGCGAGTACCTGGCGACGGACCGCGTCCAAACCTTCAGCGCAGTGCAGGTCGTTGAAGTCGGTCCACTTGTCCTCTCGCTCACAAGCGAAGTTCGGCCCAACCACTTGGCCACCCACGACAGTTGCAGCGTTTTCCGCGCGCTCCTTGCCCGGGTTCCAAGGCTCGCCATTTGGGCGTTTGGTCTTCCAGTCATCATCCCGGCACAGAATGATCGGGCGCCCCGGAAAACGCTCACGCATAGCCTTAGAGACCTGCATCAGGTTGCCAGCATCAAAAGCAATGGCGACCGTTAGCGAGGTCGCCATGTGCAGGCTGGCGCCGGTGGCGTAGCCCTCACACACCAAGATGGCCTCGCCCGGCTCAGGGCGCGGCCCGATCAGGTGAAAAGCGCCCTCCTTCGACATGCCGTAAGGCCAGTAGGACTTGTCTCGCCCGGTGTCTTGCTGTTTCTCGGGGAAGATCACCTGCAGGCCAACAATCTGGTCACGTACGTTGCTCATCGGTACCAAAAACGCGCCGGAGCGCGGTGCGTAACGAACGCCAAACCCGACAATCTGCTTTCGATCCAGGTAGGTGCTGCGGCCTTTTTCGGGCATACGTTTGAACATCGCGGCCGCACGGTTCGCCGCTCGACGCGCTGCATTGGCAGCCACCTCAGCAGCACGGCGCTTGGCCTCCTCCTGTCGAGCGCGCATCACCTCGCGCTCCTCAGCGCTCATGCGACCGGCCTTGACCTTGATCTTCTGCGTCTCGCCCGAGCGCCAGTCGCCAAAGCTGCCGAAGATCAGGGTTACGCCTTTCTCGGTGCGATGCTCATGCACCACGTACCAACCATTCTTTTCCTTGCCCTGGTCCTGGGTGGTCTTACAGCGAGTGAGCTTGCCGAACACCAGCGGTTGCGCGGGCTCCAGGCCGTAATCAGCAAATTGACACAACACTTCATCGAGCATGACGCGCCTCCCGCAGTTCGTTGATGTGTTGGCACGACACGCAGCAGATGCACCCAGGCAACGCCAGGCGCCGCGCTTCAGGGATGGGCGAGTCGCACTCATCGCAGAACAAAAAGGAGTGAGGGGCTACCTCGGGCTTGCTGGCATTACGTGCCGCCAGCGCCTGATCGAGACGTTCCTGGACCAGGTCATTAGCAAAATCAGCAATATCAGCCACGTTCAGCCCCCCGAGTGGTCTGGTTGACGTAGCTAGCGCGGTTGTACATGCCTAGCAGACCCTGGATACCGCGAAATACGAGCTGGCGAATCTCAGCCAGCTCACGGTCGTCGACCTTGCCATCACCGATGTGCTTGGCCCAGGTCTCGGACAGATCAGCCACCTGGCGAAAGAATGAAGCGATGCCGGAGGTCAGCGTCTCCGGCATGTCTTGGGTGTACGCCTCAGCCAGTTCCTGCCAGATCGTGTCGCCCACCAACGCGTGCACCGCATCGAGGATGCGGCGATCTTTGGTCAGCTCCAGGATCTCGCCGAACTCTTGAATGTTCACGCTATGGCTAGGATGGGTTGGAGAGAGCTTGTGCTGCAGGGTGGTTGCGTTACGGCCGGTGGTGGCGGCAATAGCGGCGGCACCGCCGGGATAGTCCCGGGCAGCGTGGTAAAGCGCGAGATCAAGCGGCAGGACTTCCCGCTTAGCCCGGTCGGGGCTGTTGAGAGCAATTCGGCTCATGGCATTAATCCTAATAAGTTGCCAGTGCCGCGCGGCATGCAGTGGTGATACATTTGCCGCGTGGCTTGAAAGGGCCCAAACGCCGGCTAGGTCCGCAAGACCGATACCGGCACCGTGCCGAGGCGAACAATCCGTTGTTCACCTCTGGCGCAACAGCTGCCCAATCTGTGGTGGAAAAGGCAGCAACACCAAGGCTTCCGAGCCTTGGAAAGCGCGGTAAAGATCGACGGTTTGCATGTGGTGTGCCCGCCTATCTTTATCGCGACCCGACAGCGCTGTGGTGGTGCGTGTCGGGAGGAACTAGGCGGCCCTTAAGGTCGCCTTTTTTCTGCCTAGGCGGCAGCTCTCTGCGGTGAAGATGCGCTAAGCAGCCAAGCCGATTCGAAGTCATTGCCCTTCTGCTTTGCCGCTGATGCCAAGAGCACAGCGTATTGGGTTTCACCGGTGTAATCGGTTCGTGGCAGACATGCCGCCAGGCGCCACTTATTCAGCGCCTGATAGCTTCTATCGCAAACCTTGGCAGCGGCTCCAATGCCGCCTACGGCCTCAAAGGCGAACGCAATGGCATTCGGAAAATCTTCGGGGTCCAACATGGCAACCTCCTTTTATCAACTCGAAGTTGATATTAAAGATCAACTGACTATTGCGCAAGTCCCGTGGCACTCTCAACCTATGGTTGATAAAAATGAACTCCGCGCCGCTTTCAGCTCGCGCCTACACGAAGCACTCGATGATGCCGGCGTTCGCAGCCGGGGCCGTGGCGTGGACATCCATCGCAAGTTGAAGAGTTTGGGGGTCGATAAGACGACTCAGGCCATCAGCAAGTGGCTGAACGGAGAAGCAATAGCTGAGGCAGACAGCATGGTTGCCCTTTGCTCTTGGCTAAAAGTACGCAGAGAGTGGCTTGAATACGGCGTACTGCCGAAGGAACAGATCGGCGAAGGCAACGTGCGCCATCTGGTGGTCAGTGATGAATGTAACGTTAGTGAGATTAACCAGCGCTTTGGCAAGGTTCCATTGATCTCGTGGGTTCAGGCAGGTGCCTGGAGCGAAGCGATTTCGAATTTTGAATCTTATGAGGCCGACTCATGGCTATCTTGCCCTGTTGCGATCAGCAAACATGGGTACGCGCTGAAAGTTCTCGGCGATTCGATGACGAATCCTGCTCCCGGGCGAAGCTATCCCACCGGTTGCATTATTTTTGTAGATCCTGAGGCCGAGACTAAAACTGGTGATCGGGTAATAGCCAGAGTCCCGCGTACCAATGAAGCTACATTTAAGGTTTTGGTGGAGGATGCGGGGAGACAGTTCTTACGACCAATCAACCCCCAATACCCAATAATTGAAATCACAGAAGAAACCCACATCTGCGGCAAGGTTGTCGGATCATTCATTCCTGAGTAGATAAAACTTTTACTATACCCAACTCAAACTTACATATTTCACGTAGTTTTTTGATCGACCCAGCCGTATGACTATATAACCTTTCAAAATGATCTCCCCAGGCCTCATACTCATGAATTGTAATCAATGAAGAGTCTAATTCACTAACTATCCTTGGAATATCTTCGTTAAGATAGATAGCCTTTAATTCGACAAAATCTTTCAACTCTATCATTGCTTGCTCATAACTTGATTTCAACTCTTTACTTTTAGCAATTTCAAAAACATCTTTCTTTTTAGCTTCGTATGCCTCCTTATCAGCCTTCCAATCAGCCTGGGCCCTCTCCTTTGCGAGATTTTCCAAACTCATCTCCAGAGACCATTCCTCTGCCTGGTCATAGTTGTAGGGTGAGTTATGAACCCCCGGATAATTGTGATACAACTCATAATATTCGAAATACCCTTCGGCTTCCTTAGTCACATATTTCAAAACGATAGAAAGATAGGTGAAAATCTTCTCGTAACTATCTTGGCGCCTGAGCCAAACCTGTTGGTTAATCCAGCCCCGCTCTGAAATAGCGCCCTCTATCTCCTTAACCGCTTTTGTGTTTTGGCTCAATTGATCTTTCAGTAAGTTAAAGTCCTCTTTATTGGCATAATTTTTCCCTTTCTCACCAAGATAAGACTTACTATACACAACAACCATGCCTACAGCGCCTCCCAGCCAAAAGCTGACAGACAATATAGAGTCCACAACATTAACCTCAGCCATATAATGACTTCCTGCTAAATTAAGAATAAGAATAATGCTCCTGCGCTAACAGAGAACACATACCAAATGTTAAAAACGTCAGAAATATTGACCCTAGCTCTCTGGGGCACCTCACCTAAAAGGGACACACTATGCCAATAGTTACACCAATTTTGTACTTTCTATGGCTTTTTATTGCTCAGCTTCTTTGTTTTAGATCACTGTCAAATTACTACTGCCCCCCCTCGGGCGCTCAATTAACAACCATCGGTTGACATAAGACAACTGATGGTTGATATTTCCCTCACTCTTCCACCACAGAGCGAGGTAACACCATGCACACCACAGCTACCCTGCACGTCCACCCAGTAGCCGCCACACCCGACCGGATTTTTGAAGTACGCCGCCTGGCGCTTCAATTCGGGTGCGCGTTCATTGCATCCAAACCACGCCTCAAGACCCACACGGCGTTTCCCCCTGTCGATCCTAACGGCGGAGGGCACGCAGCATGAACGTGTTCAAACTCGACAACCGTACGCTGCAACTTCTCAACGCCCAAGTGAACTTGAGCGAGACATTCGTTCACACGATCCGCTCGGCCCCGAAGCGTGAAGCTATGACCTTTCGTTTGAAGGTCGACCGCGGCCAGACCGACACCATCTTCACCGTTGAACTCGGCAGCGAGCGCCACACGCTGACCTTGGACAACGGCCCGAAGACGCACCTCAAGCTGGCGGACTTCATCGAGGAAATCGCCAACGGCACCAGCGACCTGGGCGGCGTGGTTGACCTCACCCCCCTCCCCCATGCGACTCGTCAATACGGCGTATTCGAGACCGCACATCAGCAACAGCTGTTTGAGCTTGTTCGCCGTGGCGGCGTTTTGGACCTGTACATGGGGTTTGATCTCCCCATCCAGGTGGCGCTGCACCGCTGCAGCACCCGCAATGCCGTGACCACCATCATGAGCATTGGCAAGAAGCGACCACGCACCAAGTGCTTCACCTTGAGCGGCACTGAAATCGAGATGTACCAGAAGTTGGTCGAATCCATCCAGCATTTGGCTGAACTCGCAACACCTGCAGCGCATGCAGCGTGAGGAGGCAGCCATGGAACGCAACCTCACGAAAGCAGCACAGTACCTGGGCACCACCCGGCCGAAACTGATCAAGCTGATGCGTGCAAAAGGCCTGCTCAACGAGCAGAACCTGCCCACCTTCCCTACTCAGGATCGCGAGTACCTGGGCATCAAAGAAAGCAAATGGTGGCACCCGAAACTCGGCATGCAATACAGCCGCTCAGCGCGGGTAAAACAACCCGGGCTGCACTGGCTGGCCGAGCAGTTAGGACTCCCATTGCCGGAGATCCCGGCTGACCACCGTGACGTGGCCTAGGGAATACGCTCGCCAGATCCTTGCCATGCGGACCAAAGAGGAGCGCAACGCTGCGCTCCTTGAGGTACCCGAGCACCTGCGCGAGTTGACCAAACGCCACTGCCTCAATGCCTGGAACCACCCGGCACGCCTGAAACGCATGGAGAGCCAACAGACAAATGAGTAACGCCAACCAAAACCCGCTACGGCTCATGCCTGCACCGGACTCAACCACCGTCGAGTTGCTTTACCGCACCTTCGGCGACGTGCTGATCCCCCTGGAAAAGCTGCGCGTGCAGTACTTTCGCAACCTCAACGAAAACACCTTTGCCGCCGACCTCGATGCCGGGCGCATCCCCTTACCCGTCACCACACTGAAGGACAGCCGCAAGTCCTCAAAATTTATCCACGTCCGCCACCTCGCGGCATGGATCGATATTCGCGCCTACCAAGCCGACGAGGCGCTGGCCTACCAGCAAAGCGGGGCGTTATACGAAAAATGAGCCACCACAAATACCGCTGCCACCACCAGCCGGTTTTAATCACCAGGAGCACACCGCATGACCGAGTACCAAATCTGCGCATTGATCGTTTTCATCCTGCTTGTCGGCATCGTCTTTTACGCCGGCTATCGCAACGGCTTGAACGATGGGCGCGCCACCGGGGTTGAAGAAGGCAAAGCCATCGAACATGCAGACAGCGCGGAGTCTCTCCGCGGGCTGCAGCTCGACCAGGCCCGAGATCACTACAAGTCGCTCTATAGCCCCTACGAGCGCGCCACAGCAGCAGCCAATCTAGGCGCGCCAGAGCGCCAGACCCTGCTGGACGCTGGCGAGACACTTCGAATCGCCGCCAAAACCTTCAGTGCATTCCGCACAGGTAAAAAGCTGGAGAAGGACGCTCGCGCCCACCGGGAGAAACTGCTCGAACTGGCTGCAATGCTTCCTGCAGATCAGGAGAAGGCGGCATGAAACACTCCAGCGATATCAGCCGCAACGCAACAGCGACCGCGGGACCGACGCCCATTCACTCCCCAGAGAAAAGCGGCACCCAAACCTGCCGGCACACAGCAGGCTCAGGAGCCGCTTTGCTCTGCAACTCGATCAGCGTCGACACTCAGAAAACAAAGAGTCTCTGCTGCGTAGCAGCAGGCATTACTGCTCTTTCCAGCAGCACCTCCGAGGCGCTTATACCCCACGAAAAGCTGCGCGGGGCAGCGCTCACTGATGCAACGCTAGATGCTCAGAAACGCCCGCTCGCGCAGCCTGTTAGGGAGTATAAGGACCCACAGCTACATGTGAGCTGGCTCAATTCGGTTGCAGTAGTCCAGGAGGCCGCATGAACACTGCATTTATCCTAATGGCCCAATACAACGGTCAGGCCATCATTCCCCTAGAGCAAGTCTGCAGAGACTACTTCACTCACCTCACGCCAGATATGTTCCAGCGAAAGGTGATGAGCGGCCAGATCAGAATCCCAATAACCCGACTGGAGTCAAGCCAGAAGTCAGCCAAAGGAATCCACATCGCGGATCTGGGGATGTATCTGGATCTACAAAGGGAGGCAGCGGTGAAAGAATGCCGTCAACTTAACGGATTGCGAAAGGCGGGCTAAGGTATCTAATGGTCGGTTGATTACGGGATTTTAATCAAAGAATAATAAACTAGGATTTAAAATCCCACAAACGAAAAAGGCGCCGATCAGCGCCTTTAATATCAAGTCTTAAACAACATCATAGCTCAACATACACAGCAATCGGATCAATAATAATCTCATCGCTTGTGCGCTGCTTAAATGAGCTTTCAACCGCAGCAAGGGCTGCTGTATTTATATTAATAGCTTCACGAAACGTATGATTCTCGGTAATTTCCCCTGGTTCGGGACTAGGAGCAAGCTCACCTATCTGAGTCACTACACCAAGCAATACAAATTCAACCTCAGTAAATCTCGAATACTTTTTGACAATCAAACTTTCAGACTCACGCAAGTTTTCCCGACTAAGATCAGCTGCAACCTTAAAATCTGAAAACTCCATTGAAAGTTCTAAAGTATTCCCAAACGAAAACTCAAGAACGTCCCCAAGATGTTTTTGATATAAATTATCATTTGAACTTTGGGAAAAAGTCTTTGGATCAGAAATAACTTTCAACTCATTCTGCAAAGTCTGAATTTCCGATTTCTTGCTTGAGTTTAGATTAGCAATCTTCTGAATCAGCTCCTCCCTTTCACCATTAGATGTAACAATCCCTAATGATTGACGAATGGTATTCATTGCGCGCAAAGTTTTTACAACTTCAAGATAATCAACAAACTTTGCTTTACCTTTGATTCTCGCTATTTGGCTGTGCTGCAAGCAACCAAGCACATCAGCCCTAGAAAAAGAAGCATCAAGCTTCACCAACTTAGATAACTCTACCAGTCGATCTTCAAAGACCGAATAGGCATAGTCGTGTAGGAATTTTTTCTCAAAGCTGGAAGACGCTTTTTCAATAATTTCAGCGATAATTCTTCCACTAGCCACCGGCCCCTTTTGTGTCGTTTCGTTTGCGACAGAGCCATGAGTCTCTTCAAGAATATAATCAGTTACACCCTCCATCAATTGAGATGAAAGTGAGTACATCTTAAAGCGATCAAGGTAAATGAAGCTTTTCACGCTCAGACTTCCTTTTCAAAAAATCATCGTAGTATTTCTTTCTTGTATCAACAAACGTCCAAACAGCAAAAGAAACACCGATGACTGCAAAAACAACTGTAAAAATATAAATAGCCGCAGTCATACTCTTAACCTCTACCCTATTTCATCAGAGGATCTTGACATCCTATCATAGAAGCAAAGGCAAAGCAAAAGCGACACCATCGAAGATATCATTGACGAATACAATAAAGCACTTAAATTTATGCCCTCAAAGACTTCAGAAATGAGAAGCATCACATACAAACCAGAATAAAAAAGCATGAAAAGAGCGGAAACACCCATCATTCTATGTTTCCAGTCCGCGTCCGAAAGATCGTGATACCTAATCTCATTATAAATTGAAACCTGCAGCACAATCCCAAACGCAATAAAATCGGACGCACTAAAGTAGACTACAACCTTATCACCAACAACAAGTGAGCCGACTAGCAAACGCAGAAATATCGGCGCCATCCCAAACAATACAGTATATATCAGCCAGCGTAACTTTAAGTTGCTAAACTTGAAACTCGTCATTGAGCCACCTCCTTACTCTAAACTCTCGCACTCAACACCACTGAAATCGTAATAATTTTCGACAACCATTCCCAACCCTCGTAGTGATCACCTCGGCCACGCAAATGAGTATATCGCCGTAACGAGTTCCAGTCGCGATGACCTGAAACACTGGCCACCCTGGGAATATCCCAGTTCATCTCGAACAATCGACTCACTCCCTCGTGCCTCAGATCGTGAAAATGCAGATCCTTGATCTCAAGAAACTTGCACGCCTTTGCCCAGGACGTCGAAATAGATGCCGAGTTATATGGAAACACCTGACTACAGGTCTTCGGCATGCTCTGCAGGATGCGCCACGCCTCATCAGGAAGGTGACACCAGACATCGTTGCCGATTTTCTGCCCTGGATTCTTCATGTCACGCACCAGCACTTTTTTTCCATCTTCATCAACATCCGCCCAGAGAATTCGACAGATCTCATCTTGTCGTCGCGTCGAGAATAATGCGAATCCAGCTACCTTAAGCATGTTGATTGAACTGGGGCGCCGATCGAGGATGCCGGTAAAATGCTTCAGAAGCCTATCGAGCTCGTCCTTTGAAGGCCGTCGATCCCTTTCACGGCTTTTCATGTTATATCCCAGTTTTTTCAGAACCTTGCGGGCATCCGCCATTGCATGAATATCGACCTCATAGCCCCAAGCTGGTCGAGCTATTGATAGAACAGCGCCGAGATGCGCCAAGTCATTGCCAGCAGTCTGAGGCTGTACGCCGCCACCCTCTTTGCTCATACGCCAAAGAGCGTAATCAACCAATCGTTGACTATTGATATCCGAGTCAGCCGTCTGACCGAACTCTGTTTCGGCAATGGCGCTGAGAGTAGCTCGCTTAGTCTTACCAAGCGGCCTAACCTTCTCAATTTCCACTAGGTATTGAGCGATCATTTCCTTGACCGTAACACCCTTGCGATTGGCTCGCTCGATTGCACCAGGTTGATCCAGCTCAGCCTCACGGCGCCGCACCCAGGCTTGAGCCGCCTGTTTTCGCGCGAAGGTCTGACTCTCTTGGTAAACTTGCACTCCGTCGCGCTTGATGCGGATCTGAGCCGTGTAGCTCACGCTCCCATCTGCCAGTTTTCTTGCCCTGATAGTCGCCATATAGAAAGTGGTACGCGTCAGTTTTTGGGTGGTACATCGTACCACCGAGCCTTAAAAAAAGCCTGAAAACGCCCCAAAACACGCCATAAACACGTAGAGCAAAATGGTCCAGAATTCAGCTACAGCCTTAGCAAACTCAAGCCCTACGCTGTCTCGGCGGTTTAGCGTTGCACCTATGATGGACTGGACTGACCGTCACTGCCGCTTCTTCCTGCGTCTGCTGTCCAAGCACGCGTTGCTGTACACCGAGATGGTCACCACCGGCGCACTGCTCAATGGCGATCACGAGCGTTTCCTGCGTCACCATCAGTCCGAGCATCCGCTGGCGTTGCAGTTGGGTGGCAGTACGCCGGTGGATTTGGCTGCATGTGCGCGTATGGCGCAGGAGCACGGTTACGACGAGGTCAACCTTAACGTTGGCTGCCCCAGCGACCGGGTGCAGAACAATATGATCGGTGCATGCCTGATGGCCCATCCGGCGCTGGTGGCGGACTGTGTCAAGGCGATGCGCGATGCGGTGACGATTCCGGTCACGGTGAAGCACCGGATCGGTATCAATGGCCGCGACAGTTATGCCGAGTTGTGCGACTTCGTGGGCCAGGTGCGTGACGCCGGCTGCACCAGTTTTACCGTGCATGCACGGATCGCCATTCTGGAGGGCCTGTCGCCGAAGGAAAACCGCGACATTCCGCCCCTGTGCTATGACGTGGCGGCGCAGTTGAAGGCGGATTTCCCGGAGTTGGAGATCATCCTCAATGGCGGAATCAAGACCCTGGAGGCCTGCCACGAGCATCTGCAGACGTTCGACGGGGTGATGCTCGGTCGTGAGGCGTATCACAACCCTTACCTGCTGGCCGAAGTGGATCAACAACTGTTCGGCAGCAGCGCGCCGGTAATTTCCCGGGCCGAAACCCTGGCCGCGCTGCGTCCGTACATCGCCGAGCACCTGGCCAGCGGCGGCGCCATGCACCATATCACCCGGCACGTGCTGGGGTTGGGCACGGGCTTCCCGGGCGCGCGCAAGTTTCGCCAGTTGTTGTCGGTGGATATTCATAAAGCCAAGGACCCGCTGGCGCTGCTGGATCAGGCCGGGCAACTGCTGGAGGGGCGTTAACCGTCAGGCGGGTTGAACCTGAAAGGTCTTTTGGCATCGTAGTTATCTGCACCATTACCTGCACAGCGCCCTGGCATTCAAACACCTGTTTTCAGGGAGTGGCCTCCTGGGCCGTCGACAGCCCTCCGCGCCCTTGAGCGCTTGCCAGCGCTCGGGTAATGTCAACCGACCCAAAGGACAGAGCACCCTCATGACTTCCAAGCTGGAACAACTCAAGAAAATCACCACCGTGGTCGCCGATACCGGCGATTTTGAAGCCATCGCTCGGGTCAAGCCGGTGGATGCCACCACCAACCCCTCATTGCTGCTCAAAGCCGCCGCCATTCCGGCGTATGCCGAGCTGTTGAACGCCAGCGTCAACGACTGCAAAGGCGATGTCGGCCTGGCCAGCGATCGTTTTGGTGTCGCGGTCGGCCAAGAAATCCTCAAAGTGATTCCCGGGCGCATTTCCACTGAAGTGGATGCACGCCTGTCGTTCGACAGCGAGGCCATGCTCAAGCGCGCCCACCGCCTGATCGAGTTGTATGACAAGGCCGGTATTGGCCGTGATCGCGTGCTGATCAAGATCGCCTCTACCTGGGAAGGCATCCGCGCCGCCGAGAAGCTCGAGCGCGAAGGCATCCAGACCAACCTGACCCTGCTGTTTTCCTTCGCCCAGGCCATTGCCTGCGCCGAAGCCGGGGTGTTCCTGATTTCGCCATTCGTGGGCCGCATCTACGACTGGTACAAGAAAGCCAACGGCACTGACTACACCGGCTCCGATGATCCGGGCGTGCAGTCGGTCACCCGCATCTACAACTACTACAAGGCCAATGACTACAAAACCGTGGTCATGGGCGCCAGCTTCCGTAACCTCAACCAGATCGAGCAACTGGCCGGCTGTGATCGCCTGACCATCAGCCCGGACCTGATCGAGAAACTGGCCGCCGACACCGGCAAGCTGGAGCGCAAACTGGCTCCGGGTCATGCTGGCGAAGCGCGTCAAAGCCTGAACGAATCGCAGTTCCGCTGGGCCTCCAACGAGGATGCCATGGCCACCGAAAAACTGGCTGAAGGCATCCGTCAGTTCGCCCGCGACCAGGAAAAACTCGAAGCCTTGCTGACAGCCAAGCTCTGATCAACTGACGCTGATCGATTCGCAGCCAACGCAAAAAGGGCGAACCCTTATCAGGTTCGCCCTTTTTTGTGCCTAGACGCTTTAGCGGATCAGTGACGCTCCAGGGCGTTCACCAGATCGTGGAACGCCTCGCGATTGGAGTCATTCAAGCCCATGAGGATCTTGTGAGCCTCCAGCACCTTGATGCGCACCACTTCTTCCGACTGATCCTGGGAAGGCAGATCGGTCAGGCATTCAGGGCAAGGGATAGGGCGGTCAACGATGTTGAACACCTGATCGAAACCCATGGACTGCAAGAGACGGGTAATGTCTTCGTGGGTGGTGACCACCGTCGGCAACAGTCCGACCTTCTGCCGCGAAAGGATCGACAGCTTCGCCAGCAACCCGAGGGTGGTGCTGTCGATGCTGCGGGTTTCGGTCAGATCGATCACGATGGCCGAGAAGTTCAGCGCTGTGAAAATCCGCTCAATAGTCGCATCCAACGCCGAACATAGGGTCAGGCGCACTTCACCGACAAACTTCAGGACGAAGGTGCCGTCCTGCTCGGCGAATTGGATTCTACCGGTACTCATTAAAGATTCCTGCTCAACACCAACAGGGCGATATCATCCGGCATCTCCCCTAGCGTGGCCAATCCAAAAACCTGCCGCAGGCCATCCAGGCTGCCGCCTGCCGTTCTTACCCGTTCAGGTAAGGCGGCTTCTTTCTCTTTGAGTGTGGGTTCTGGCAAAAGGTCCAGAATGCCATCAGACATCAGCGTCAAGCTGAACGCCGGAGGCAACTCCAGAATGTGATCTTCGTAGGTGGCTTCGCTGAACAGCCCCACCGGCAAACCACGGCCTTCCAGATAACGCACGCTCTCGGGTGTGTACAACACAGGCAATGGCAGGTGTCCGCCAATGCTATAGGTCAACAAACCGGTCTCCTCGTCGATGACTCCACCGACCATTGTGACGTGTTTGCCCAGCTTACAGCTGATGAGGCCCCGGTTGATATGACCAAGGACTTCCGAGGGCTTGAATTCAGGCAGGGTGCCATTGCGCTTGGACTCAAAGAGTAAGCGTGTGGTCATGAACTTCAGCAGCACCGTGACAAAGGCCGATGAGGCGCCATGCCCGGAAACGTCCGCCAGGTAAAACGCCACCCGCCGTTCGTCGACACGGAAATAATCGACAAAGTCCCCTGATAGATACAGGGACGGAATGATTTGGTGCGCGAAATCGAACTCGTCGATCGACCAGGGGCTGACCGGCAGCATGTTCATCTGCACCTGGCGCCCGGCGTTCTGGTCTTCCTGCAGCAGATTGAGGCTGGCCTCGAGCTCGCGGTTGGCGGCTTCGAGCTTTTCCCGATAACGCTGATTTTCCAGAAGCAGGCGCGCACGATCCAGGGCCCGACGCACCGAATGCTCGAGCACTGCCAGATCTTCCAGGGGCTTGATCAGGTAGTCCGCCGCGCCCAGGCGCAGCGCTTCGACCGCGTCGTTCATCACGCCAGCGCCCGAAACCACAATCACCGGTGTTTGCGCCGACAGCTCGGTCACCTGGCGGATCAGCTCAAGGCCGCCCATCTGCGGCATGCGCAGATCGCAGATTACCAAGTCGGGATGTTCGCGCTCGAATACCTGAAGACCCTGCTGGCCGTTAGCGGCCTGCAGAACGCTGAAGCCACTGTCTTCCAAATAGGCCGCGAGACTCGCGCGCACTACTTCGTCGTCATCGATTATCAGCAGCGTGGCACTGGTTTTTTGCATGTGGGCAAACGGCGCCAGAATTAGGTTGGCGTAGGTGGCTGGGCTTGCGCCGGCACACACTACTGGATTCGCTTTCTAGCCACTCTGGAGTTGTAACCAGGACGCTTGCGCCCTACGTTGTTCGCCCTTCAGAGGTGCCCTTCTAAGGCGCAGACGGTACTCCCATCCGCGGGGCGTTTCAAGCTCATGCCGATGGTCGCTTGGCGTCTTTACACGGCAAATCACCGGGAGTTATAAAAACCGCTAAAACAGCAACTCAATTGCAGGATGGACCCATGAGCCAAAACGAGCGGGACTACAGTGAAAAGCGCGATTACATCCGCATGCGGGTGGATGCCGAGGTTACGCTGATCCATGAGGGACAAGTGATTCCAGCCGTCTGCATCGACCTTTCCAGCACGGGCATGCAGTTGGAGGCGCCTCGCTCGTTCAAGGTCGGCGACCAGTTGAAAGTGCATATCGACTCTGACCATGCGGCGCTAAAAGGACTGGAGGCAGACGCCGAAGTGGTCTGGGTCAAGGAGCTGGCCACTGAAGGTCAGAAACTTGGGCTTACAATCCTGAAGATGCGCTGACCCGCACAACAACCAAAAAGGCGGCCCATCGGCCGCCTTTTTCATTCGCAGGGCAGGGTTTAAAAGTCGTCTTCGACTTTGCCGTCCTTGACCTTGAACTCGCGGTTCTGCAGATAGGCATTGCGAATAAAGGTGTACTTGTCGCCATTGATCAGCTTTTCAGCCGACAGCAGGCTGGCGCGGGTATCGATGATATCGACGCCCATGGTGGTGTTGCGCGCCGGAACATCGTGCATGTAGCGATAGGGTTCGGTGTAGCTGTCCACGTACTTGGACGGCGCATCACGCAGGGTGCTCGGCCCCAGCAACGGCAGCATCACGTAAGGGCCGCTGCCTACGCCCCAGTAACCCAAGGTCTGGCCGAAGTCTTCATCGTTGCGCTGCAGGCCCATCTTGGTGCCCACATCGAAAAAGCCGGCCAGGCCCAAGGTGGTGTTCATCAGCAGGCGCGCGGTGTCGACACCGGCCGCCCGCGGCTTGGCCTGAAGCAGGTCGTTGGCCAGGTTGCCGACGTCGCCGATGTTGCGAAACATGTTGTGGATGCCGTCTTCCAGGAACTGCGGAGTCACCGCCTGGTAGCCCTGCGCCAGAGGCTTGAGGGCATAGGTATCAACGGTGTCGTTGAAGGTGAAGATCGGGCGGTTGATGCTTTCCCACGGATCATCTTCGGCGGCCTGAACGGCAAAAGGCGCCAGCGTTACGCCGGCACACAGGCAGAGCTGAACTAGATGACTGCTCCAGCGCATAGCAGAAACTCCTTGGATAGTACTGTCGCGGGCGCTATGCCCTGGCGGTAAGCGCAGCAGTATAAAGCGGATAAGCCGGTTTAGGCAGTCATGCCGCAGGGCTCTTGACACATTGCGACCGCCTCTCGATCCCATTCACGCCACTGTCACCCAAGCGTCATGAGCCATGGATAGCCTTGGAGAATACTTCAAGGACGTTGCCATGCCCCACGCCGATGTTTTACCCCTCCCTTCGTCGGCCCTGACTGCCGTGCTCTTTGGCCTGAGCGGCTGCCTGGTGGACTTCGGCGCACGGACCCGTCTGCACGGCAGTACTGCGCACAACGCCGAGCAGGCTCAAACCACACCTGGGGCGCTGGACACCTTGCATCAACTCCAGCAGCAAGGCGTGCCCTGTGCCTGGCTGGACGAACTGCCACCAGCGCTCAGCCAAGGCCTTGCCACCCACCTGCCCACTTGGATCCGCGCCGCGCCCCCCTCCCCTGCGCCCTGGCCCGCACCCGATGCCTGCTGGCACGCGCTGATGGCCCTCAAGGTCGAGCGCCTTGACGGCTGCGTGCTGATCAGTGGCGAGCCACAACTGCTGCAATCCGGCCTCAATGCCGGACTCTGGACCATCGGCCTGGCGTCATGCGGCTCCCTGTGCGGCTTGACGCCCAGCCAGTGGCAGGCCCTGCCCCGACAGGAACGGGACCTCAAGCGCGGCAAGGCCACGGTTCAGCTATTCAGCCTAGGCGTGCACTCGGTCATCGATCACCTGGGAGAATTGGGCACATGCCTGGCAGACATCGAACGGCGTCGACTCAAGGGAGAAAAACCCTGATACAGGCCGGTTGATCAAGATCATGCAGGCGGCCCGGCCGTGGATTACTCTAAAGCGTGGGCATGGATCTTTGGCACAACGTCGTGGTCCATCCCTGTGCCTATCAATAAAGGGAGAACGCCATGCCTGCCCGCGAACTGCAAGAACAGCTCAACACCCTGCGCGAGCAATTGGAGCAGAACCCACCGCTGTCGGAAGCCGAGCGCGCCAATTTGCAGGACCTGATGCAACAGATCGAGCTGGAACTCAAACTGGAAAAAGCCACTCAGGACACCAGCCTCGCCGATGGCGTCAACCTCGCCGTCGAACGCTTCGAACTGGAACACCCGGCCATCGCTGGCACCTTGCGCAACATCGTGCAAACCCTGGGCAACATCGGGATCTGACCCTACCCGCGACACAACAACGCCGCTGACCTGCAAACCAGGTAGCGGCGTTTTGTTTATCCAGCCCATAGCCACCTATCGTGGCCAAGGGTTTTATCTACTGGCGTACCAGGCGGCCATTGGCGAATTCCACCATCTCGGTGCTGCGGTACGGGTTGATGTCCAGCCCGCCACGGCGCACATAACGCGCGTACACCGTCAGTTTCTCCGGGGCGAGCAGACGCTGCAGGTCGAGGAAGATCCGCTCCACGCACTGCTCATGGAAGTCCGAGTGCTGGCGGAAACTCACCAGATAAGCCAACAGGCTGGCGTGATCCAGGGCCGCGCCGCGGTATTCCACCACCACGCTGCCCCAATCCGGCTGGCTGGTCACCGGGCAGTTGGACTTGAGCAGATGGCTGTGGACGCTTTCTTCGATCACCCGGGAAGCGTCGCAACGCAGCAGTTCCGGACGCGGGTGCTCGTAGCTGCTGACACTGATGTCGAGCTCATCGATACACACCCCCGGCAAGGCCACCACGCCTTCGGCCTCGACCTCGCCCAGGCTGCGAATACGTACTCCAACCGGCTTGCCTGCCGCAGCCGACAGATCCTCGCGCAGGGTCGCCTCCAAACTCTGACGATCAGTGAATGGCGTCTGGTTCAGCGAGTTGAGGTACAGCTTGAAGGATTTGGACTCAATGATGTTCGGTGAGTCCGCCGGAATGCTGAACTCGCCAATGGCCACCACCGGCTTGCCAGACGGCAGCAACCAGCTCAGCTCGAAACAGTTCCAGAAGTCCACGCCTTTATACGGCAGGGTGTCGGCGCTCAGACCCAGCTCGGCCCATTTCGCTGCCCGTGGGATGGGAAAGAGCAAGGACGGGGTGTAAGTGGAAACGTATTCGCTGGATTTGCCCAGCGGCGAGTGTTCGGCTGCGGGATGCATGGCGGAAACCTGACTGAAGAATCAGCGGATTCTACCAGCCTTTGTCTGCACCTTTGAGCCCCGCCGCTTACGGACTGACGGTCAGCTTGCCGACCATCCCCGCCTGATAGTGCCCGGGAACGTTGCAGGCGAACTCCAGGTTGCCGGCCTGGCTGAACGTCCAGGTCAGTTCACCGGTCTTGCCCGGCTCCACCAACACGCTGTTGGGGTCGTCGTGCGCCATGCCTGAACCCTGATCCATGCCGGCCATCGCGCCATGATCCATAGAACCATGGTCCATAGAGCCGTGATCCATCGCTGCATGATCCATCGAGCCATGACTCATCGCGCCCTGGGCATTCATCGCCGTCGGGGTCAGTTGGCCACTCTGCTGCATCTTGAGCATTTCCTGTTGATGACGGGCGTGCATGGCCCCGTCGCCAAGGTTGAACTCATGCAACAGTTGCCCTTTGTTGACCAGCACAAAACGCACCGTCTCACCGGCCTTGATGGTGAGTGATTGAGGGTTGAAGGACATATCCCCCATCACCACTTCCACCGTGCGCGTGGCCTTGGCCGCCGCTGCCGGCTGGCCGAAATCGTAAGTCTGCGCAGGAGAGGCCCACAGCGGCGCACTCAAGACCAGGCAGCCAGCCGCCAGCCACACACGACTGCGCAACAACAGATTTCCCACATTCATCATCACAACACTCCAACAAGAATAAGGTCGAGCCTGTGGGAAACTCTAACGCCCGCTCGCTGCCAGCCAACTGACTGCTAAATTACAACTTTGTCAGCTTGCGCCTGCCCGCTGCCGCCCAAGGTATAAAGCCTGGGTTCCTTTAGCCATGAGTCATCCATGAAACTGCTGATCGTCGAAGACCAACCCAAAACCGGCCAGTACCTGCGCCAAGGCCTGAGCGAAGCAGGGTTCAATGCCGAACTGGTGGCCGACGGCACCACCGGCCAGCACCTGGCGCTGACCGGCGACTACAGCCTGCTGATTCTCGATGTGATGCTGCCCGGCCGTGACGGCTGGCAGATTCTCCAGGCGGTGCGCAATGCCGGGCTGGAAATGCCGGTGCTGTTTCTCACCGCCCGCGACGCCGTGGAAGACCGGGTGCACGGCCTGGAACTGGGCGCCGACGACTACCTGGTCAAGCCCTTCGCCTTTTCCGAGTTGCTGGCCCGGGTGCGCAGCCTGCTGCGCCGGGGCAACGCCAGCCCCCAGGAGACCAGCCTGCAACTGGCCGACTTGCGCCTGGACCTAATCCGCCGCCGGGTGGAACGCAGCGGCCAGCGCATCGACCTGACCGCCAAGGAGTTCTCGCTGCTGGAAATGCTCCTGCGACGCCAAGGCGAAGTGCTGCCCAAATCCTTGATCGCCTCCCAGGTCTGGGACATGAACTTCGACAGCGACACCAATGTCATCGAAGTGGCGATTCGCCGACTGCGCCTGAAGATCGACGACGATTACCCCAACAAACTGATCCACACCGTGCGCGGCATGGGCTACGTGCTTGAAGAGCGCCCCGCCTGATGCGCCGCCTGTCCCTGAGCAGCCGCCTGGCCTTGCTGTTCGCCGCCTGCACCGCCGTGGTCTCGTTGCTGGCGGGCGTCTTGTTCAGCCGCGCCAGCGACAGCCACTTTGTCGAACTCGACCAGCAACTGCTGGACGGCAAACTGATCGCCTTGCGCAGCACCCTGCGAGGGGCCGACAGTGCCACTGCGATTGCCGCGCGCTCGGCGCAATTACGCGCCGAACTCAGCCAGCAACCGGAGCTGAGCCTGCGCATCAGCAGCGCCGATGGCCAGGTCTGGTTCGACAGCGCTCCGGCCCTGGCCGCCGTCCAACCGATGGAACTCGGCCTGCATGAGTTTCACGCTGGCGACACCGCCTACCGGGTCTACCGCACTCAGTTGGCGCCAGGAACGGCAGACTCGCCTCAGTTGACCCTGCTGCTGGACATCACCCACCACCAGCATTTTCTGCAACGCATGCAACACCTGATCTGGCTGACCGTGGGTCTCTCGGCCCTGGCCACCGCGCTGCTCGGCGCCTGGGCCGCACGCAGCGGCCTGCGCCCCTTGCGGCGCATGAGCGAGGTGGCTGCCAGCGTCTCCGCCAACTCCCTGACCCAACGCCTGCCACAAGCACAACTGCCCGAGGAGCTGGCCGAGCTGGCTGGCACGTTCAACGCCATGCTGGGGCGCCTGGACGACTCGTTCCAGCGCCTGTCGGCGTTCTCGGCAGACATCGCCCATGAGCTGCGCACGCCCCTCTCCAACCTGCTGACCCACACCCAAGTCACCCTGACCCGCCCACGCCCTCTTGAGGACTATCGCGAAGCCCTGCACAGCAACCTGGAAGAACTGCAATGGATGGCGCAACTGGTCAACGACATGCTCTATCTGGCCAAAGCCGACCATGGCCTGCTGAGCCCGAAACGTGAAGCACTGGCCCTGGCCCAAGAGACTGACATGCTGCTGGAGTTCTACGGCCCGCTGGCGGAAGAGGCCGACGTCAGCCTGAGCTGGGAAGGCGACGCCGATGTTGCCGGGGATCGCAGCATGCTCAGGCGAGCACTGTCCAACCTGCTGGACAACGCCCTGCGTTTCACTCCCGCCGGAGGCTCGGTCAAGGTGCGGATCAGCGACGGCCCACAGGAATTGAGCCTGAGCATCGAGAACACCGGCGAAGGCATCGCCAAGGAAGTGCTGCCACGGTTGTTCGATCGTTTCTACCGCGCCGATCCGGCGCGGCGCGAAGGCAGCAGTGAGCATGCCGGGTTGGGGCTGGCGATCACCCAGTCGATCATCCGCGCCCATGGCGGGCAGATCCGTTGCGAATCAGACCCAGGCTGGACCCGCTTCGTCATCACGCTGCCAAAACCCAACTAAACCGCCTCCCACACCTCGCGGTAGGAGCCGGCTTGCCGGCGAAACCCTACTTAAAAATCACGAATAACGCAGGGCGTGGGCCGGCTCGACCTTGGACGCCCGCCAGGCCGGGTAAACCGTCGCCAGGAAGCTCAGGACAAACCCGGCGCCGCAAATCAGCGCCACGTCCCCGCCCTGCAACTCGGACGGCAGATTGCTGACGAAATACACATCCGAACTGAAGATATGCTGGCCGGTCACGCGCTCCAGCCACCCCACCAGTTCACTGACATTCAACGCCGCAATCACCCCCAGCACGCCGCCAACCAACGTGCCGACGATGCCGATCACCGTGCCCTGAACCATGAAGATCGCCATGATCTGCCGCGGTGTGGCGCCGATGGTGCGCAGGATGGCGATGTCCGCCCCCTTGTCGTTCACCACCATGATCAAGGTGGCGATGATGTTGAACGCGGCCACTGCAACGATCATCAGCAGCAACAGGCCGATCATGGTCTTCTCCATTTTCATCGCGCTGAACAGGCTGCCCTGGGTGTGGGTCCAGTCGTCGGCCTTGAAGTCCGCACCCAAGCCTTTGGCGATGTCACTGGACACCAGCGGCGCGGCGTACAAGTCCTTGACCGCCAGGCGCACGCTCTGCACCTGATTCGGCTGCCAGCGCTGCATTTCCGCGGCGTCGGCCACGTGGATCAGGCCCATGGAGCCGTCCAGCTCGGCACCCACCTTGAATACCCCGACCACGTTGAGACGCTGCATGCGCGGGGTAATGCCCCCTGGCGCCGAGCTGACTTCCGGAACGATCAGGGTCAGTTTGTCGCCGACGCTCAAACCGAAGCGCCGCGCGGTGATTTCACCGATCACCACACCGAACTCGCCGGGTTTCAGGTCTTGCAGGCTGCCACGGACAATATGCTGGGTAACGATGGAGACTTTGCCTTCCTGGGCCGGGTCGATGCCGCTGATCTGGATCGGCTGCATCAAGCCTTTATAGGACAGCATGCCTTCCATCTCGGTGAAGGGCACCGCAGCGGTGACTTCAGGGTTTTTCAATGCCGCAGCAGCCACCGGCTGCCAATCGTCGATCGGCTTGACGCCGACGATGGTGGCGTGGGGCACCATGCCGAGGATGCGCGAGCTCATCTCACGCTGAAAGCCGTTCATCACCGACAACACCACGATCATCGCCAGCACGCCCAGGGCGAGGCCGATCATCGAGGTCATGGAGATAAACGAGACAAAGCGGTTGCGGCGCTTGGCGCGGGTATAGCGCGTGCCGATAAAGATCGATAACGGTCTGAACATTAGCGAGGCACCGTAGAAAAATTAGAAACCCGGCGCCCGCGGATCAAGCCGCCAGCGCCGTGTGCGGCCGCATCAAATCGCGACCAGATGGCCTTCTTGCAAGTGCAGTACGCGATCCATCTGCCGGGCCAGGTTCATGTCGTGGGTCACCACCAGGAACGCGGTGCGCATCGAGGTGCTGAGTTCCAGCATCAAATCCTGAATGCCTTGGGCGGTGTGGGAGTCGAGGTTGCCGGTGGGCTCGTCGAGCATCACCAGCCCGGGCCGGTTGACCAGCGCTCGAGCAATCGCCACACGCTGGCGCTCGCCGCCGGACAATTCGGCCGGCTTGTGCTCCAGGCGATGCCCCAGGCCAACCCGCTCCAGCAAGGCCGTGGCACGCTGGCGCGCCTCGGGGATTGGCGTGCGGCCAATCAGCAGCGGCATGCAGACGTTTTCCAGGGCCGTGAATTCCGCCAGCAAGTGGTGGAACTGATACACGAAGCCCAGGGAGCGGTTGCGCAGTTGGCCGCGGGCCTTTTCACCCAGGGCCGACAGTTCTTCACCCGCCAGCCAGACGCTGCCCTTGGACGGTGTGTCCAGCCCGCCCAACAGGTTGAGCAAGGTGCTTTTGCCGGAACCGGAAGTGCCGACAATCGCCACGCGCTCACCCGGGTGCAGCTCCAACTGCAGGCCAGACAACACCACCACCGACTCCGGGCCTTCCTCGTAGGCTTTGCCCAGGTCGCGGCAGCTCAAGATTGCTTTTTCACTCATGCCCAACTCACTCATAACGAAGCGCCTCCGCCGGCTGGGTGCGCGCGGCACGCCAGGCTGGATACAGGGTGGCGAGGAAACTCAGGACCAAGGCCGCGCCACAGACCATCAACACGTCCTCGGCCATCAGCTGGGACGGCAGGTAGTCGATGAAGTACACGTCGGCATTGAGGAATTTGTGCCCGATCAGGCCTTCCAGGGCGGAGATCGCAGCGCTGACATTCAGCGCGGCGAACATCCCGACCAAGGCGCCGATCAGGGTGCCCACCACGCCAATCACCGTGCCCTGGACCATGAAGATCGCCATGATCGTGCCGGGTGTGGCGCCCAGGGTGCGCAGAATGGCAATGTCGCCCTTCTTGTCATTCACCACCATCACCAGGGTGGAGATGATGTTGAAAGCCGCCACCGCAACGATCAGCAGCAACAGCAGGCCGATCATGGCTTTTTCCATGCGGATGGCCTGGTACAGGTTGCCGTGGGTACGGGTCCAGTCACGGGCGTAATAGTGGTTCTCACCCAACTGCTGGGCGATTTCCCAGGCAGTGCGCGGCGCCTGGAACAGGTCGTCGAACTTCAGGCGCAGGCCCTGGACCTGGTCCGGCTTCCAGCGATGCAAGCGGCCCAGGTCATCGAGATTGGTCACGCCCAGGTAACCGTCGATCTCACCGGCACCGACGTGGAAGATGCCGACCACCGTGAAGCGTTTCATGCGTGGGAACATCCCCGCCGGCGTCACCGTGACTTCCGGCGCGACGAAGGTCACCTTGTCGCCCAGGACCACGCCCAGCTTGGCCGCTGCTTTGTCACCGATCACGATGCCGAAGCTGCCGGGCGCCAGGGCGTCCAGTTGGCCTTGCTGCATGAAGTTGTCGATGATCGACACCTGCCGTTCTCTGGCCGGGTCGATGCCATTGAGCAAGACCTTCTGCACCTGGCCGTTATTGGTCAGCAACCCCTGCATCTGGGTGAAGGGCGCCACCGCCAGCACTTTGGGGTTCTGCTTGACCTTGTCGGCCAGGCTTTGCCAGTCGCCGATGGGCTCACCGGACTCGATGGTCGCGTGGGGCACCATGCCCAGCACGCGGGTGCGCATCTCATGGTCGAAGCCATTCATCACCGACAGCACAACGATCATCACGACTACGCCGAGGGCGAGTCCGATCATCGAGGTCAGGGAAATGAATGACACAAAATGATTGCGACGCTTTGCACGGGTATAACGCGTGCCAATAAATACAAACAGAGGTCTGAACATGTCGGGGCTTGTTCGGAGGAAAAGAAGACGTCCTTGTGGCGGGGCCTGGTAAGCAGCTTTACACTCAGACCACTGCCTCTACCATGGGTTCGCCATGTCGACATTAGATGAAGAAGATCGCCGCGAATACTACCGTATCGAGGACACGATCGCACTGGAAATTAGGCCCCTGTCCGCCCCCGCCGCGGCGAGCAGGGAAGTGTTGCTGGATGAGTCGCCGCTGTTCAATTTGCTCAGCGAATTGCACCTCAGCGAGTTCGAATCCCAGCATCTGCTGCGCCAAGTCAGCGAGCGTGATCGCACGCTGGCCGCCTACCTGAAAGTCATGAACAAACGCATCGATCTGCTCGGCCAGGTGGTGGCCCAGACGGTGCTCGGCAAGTTTGGCGAACCGCAGCGAGTAATCATTTCCGAAGGCGGCATCGAGTTCAGCCATCACCTGG